>NZ_JAHLYT010000019.1 GCF_025128095.1 Synechococcus sp. CS-1328
ACCACCCCAAATGGGCAAGATTCAGCGTCCACAAAGGTGAATTCAGGCTGATCAACACCCGATCCATCCTCAAATAGTTCATCCCGAACAAACCGCGGCTCCAGACTCTCTTTTAGGACTCGTTGTCCAGAGGTTCCCTAACGTGCTTCCCGTTCAAAAGCGAACGCTACACCGACTCGTCCAACAGCATTCCTCTTGTTCGTGGTGACAACATTGTTCAAGGCTCAATGCGATGGGATGGCGTCAAGAGATGGCCTTTCGCTGAGCGTGGCCAATACTCCACGTATGAACTTAGGGAAGATGATGTTGTTCTGGCGATGGATCGTCCTTGGATTGAGGCCGGTCTCAAGTATGCAACCATTTCCAAGCATGACCTCCCGTGTCTGCTCGTTCAGCGAACCGCGAGACTTCGAGGCGGCCCGAATCTTGACACTCGATTTCTGCGCTACCTCATCGGCAGCCGAGAGTTCACCCAGCACATCCACGCCATAACTACTGGCACTGCTGTTCCTCACATCAGTGGGAAGCAAATAAAGGACTTCAAATTCTTACTCCCACTCCTCCCCGAGCAAAAAGCCATCGCGGCGGTGCTTGGGGCGCTGGACGACAAGATCGAGTTGAACCGGCGGATGAACGCGACGCTGGAAGCGATGGCGCGGGCGCTGTTCCAGAGCTGGTTTGTGGATTTCGATCCTGTGCGGGCCAAGCTTGATGGACTAGAGCCTTTCGGCCTCGATCCAGACACTGCTGCCCTCTTCCCTGAGCACTTTGAAGACTCGCGGCTCGGCAAGAAACCCATCGGTTGGCAAGTCACTAAGCTCGATAGCGTGCTGGCTGTGTTGGAAACAGGCGGTCGACCAAAGGGTGGAGTTGGTGGAATCACGAGTGGTGTCCCCAGCATCGGGGCAGAGAGCATCGTGAGCGTGGGCGTGTTCGACTTCGGCAAGACGAAGTTCGTGCCGGTCGAGTTCTACGAAGAAATGAAAAGGGGTCACATCGAGAGCTACGACGTGTTGCTCTACAAGGACGGCGGATGCCCCGGCGAATACGAGCCCCACGTGAGCATGTTCGGCGATGGATTCCCTTTCGTGAAATGCAGCATCAACGAGCACGTCTATCGACTGCGTACCAACGATCACCTCAGTCAAGAGTATCTCTACTTTTGGATGACCTCAGAGTTCGCATTCGCCGAGATGCGAATCAAAGGAACTGGCGTTGCCATCCCCGGACTGAACTCAACCGCCGTCCGCTCGCTTGCCGTGCTCGTTCCGCCGCCAACCATTGTCGAAGCGTTCACGGAACAAGCTGCGCCGCTGGTGAGTCGAATTCTCTCCAATGCGAAGCAATCCCGCACCCTCGCCAATCTGCGCGACACGCTGCTGCCAAAATTCATCTCTGGCGAAGTCCGAGCGCCAAGCGCTGTGCTCGTCGAGATGAATGGGGTCATATGAAGAATCCTTCGCGCGTAACCGTACTTCTCAGTGGCGGGATCGACTCAGCTGCCACCGTTGCAGCGTATCGCAAGCAGCACGCGGCGCTCGATGCCATCTTCGTTGACTATGGGCAGCCGGCTCGACGATCTGAATGGTTGGCGGCCCAGGCTATCGGCCATCACTCTCAAATTGAGATAGTACGTGTCAAACTGGGATTTCGCCTCTCGGTCAGGGACGGCGAGTTTTTTGCACGCAATGCTTTGTTGACGTTGGCCGCGGCGGCTACTCGGCCGCCAGGGCCCGTCGTCGTCGCAATGGGTCTGCACGCCTCTTCGCCTTATTACGACACCACACCGTCGTTCGTTGCTGACATACAGCGCGTCCTCGACGGGTACTCCGGAGGCACCATCACCTTTGCGGCGCCGTTTCTGGAGTCGACCAAGCAGTCCGTCGTGCAGTTCGCCCGCCGCCATCGGGTCCCGCTTCACCTGACATACTGCTGTGAGCGGCGCAACGCGCCCGCATGCGGGAAGTGCCGGTCTTGCCAGGACCGTGCGGATCTAGATGTTGACTAATCACTTCAACTCGGGCAGGCGCTCAATCGCGAAGATTGGTGTCGAGACACCACTGCTAGTTCCGTCCTTTTCGAGTCGCGGCTTTCCCGAAGTGGCAAGCCTATATCGCGAACTCCGAAACGATCTTTACGGGGTCTGTCTCGTCAGCGCGTTCGACGTATCCACGCAGCTTATCGACAGCGACCTAGCCGACATTGCCGATCTCATCCTCCTTGACAGCGGCGTCTACGAGACGAAGCCTTTCGCCGTCGCAGCCGACGGGTATCACCCCTCACCGACACATGGCGCGTGGGATAGGAGCGACTACCGCACGTACCTTCCGGCGGTAGAGCCGAGTGCAAATGTCCTGGCTATTAGCTTCGACCACTACGGCCCGATTGAGCAGCAGATTGAGCTCGCGAGTGAAGACTTCAGCTACGCGCCCAGTGCAGCATCGGATTTTCTCGTCAAGCCGTTCTCCAGCGAGCTGCTGCTTGAGTCGTGCGCTATCGCAGCGTCTGCAGGGGCGCTCTCGCGCTTCAACGTTCTTGGCGTCACAGAGCGTGAGCTTGGAAGCTCTCTTCTCGAACGGTGTCGGGCACTGATCGCACTACGGACGGCATTTACCGATGCTGGAGCAAACACTCCAATTCACGTTTTCGGCACGATCACGCCCGGAGCGCTTCTCTCCTACTTCTTCTCTGGCGCCGACATCTTTGACGGCCTGAACTGGCTTCGCTTTGTCTACGATGGCCCTGGGCTACGGCCGATATCCGAGGCTGCACTGGATGATGGTGAGTGGGAACAGGCGGATGGTCTTCGATTCCTGCGGCAGTCTCGTCAGAACCTTCGGTTCCTGCGACAGCTTCAGGACGCCATGCGCTTGTATTGCTCGAGCGGTGATCTCGGAGCACTCATCCGTGCGTTTCCGGTGGCTGAAGCAGCAGCTCGTGTTGCTGTTGCGGCTGGCAGCCGGCTTCCCTGTGGCAGGAGTGTGTAGTCATGGGCGGTAGTGGTGGCGGTGGGTGGTATTCGTCGATGCCGTCAACTTCTGGGGTCGAGAAGGCGGTATCTGATGCCACCACATCCTCGGAGTACGAGGCCGAGGCCAACGCTTATATGCAAGATCTGCTGGCCTCGTACAATAGCCGCGATGTGGAGGCCATCCAGAAGCACTTAATGGCCTTGGAAGCGGCGATCAAGCAGGATATCGATGGAGATACCTCAATCCTCTTTGGCGGCTCCGTCAAGAAGCACACCTACGTCGATGGATTGAGCGACGTTGACATTCTTATGGTCGTCAACGGATCGTCGTTGGCAGATTGCTCTGCGAAGGCCGTTCTTAGCTACTTCGCAGAGCGCATCAAGGCACAGTTGCCAGATACCGAGATCAAAACTGGTACCCTTGCTATCACAGTTAAGTACACGGACGGAACAGAGCTTCAGCTCCTTCCAGCTCTGCGCACCCAAGCAGATGTTCGCATCGCCTCAGCGGACGGTTCGGGGTGGAGCAACGTGGTTCGCCCGCAGGAGTTCGCGAAGAGGCTGACAGAAGTGAACCAAGTCTGCGGTCGCAAAGTCGTCCCGGTGGTTAAGCTTTTCAAGGGTCTTCAGTCCGCATTGCCTACAACTAGCCAGATCAAGGGCTACCATGTCGAGTCACTGGCCATTGAAGCGTTCAAGAACTATGTCGGGCGGCAAACTTACAAAGACATGTTGCTCCACTTTGTTCGGGTAGCTTCACGGCGAGTCCTCTCACCTATCAACGACACAACCGGGCAGTCGCTGCATGTTGACGATTACCTTGGACCCACTTCTGGTGCCGATCGCACGCGCGTTTCTAAGACGCTAGATCGCCTGGCGAATCGACTCGCTACTGCTGACTCTCGTGCTTCACTCAGCGACCTTGTCAATGTCTTTGGGGAATAGCGAATGACCACGACCGCAATTCAAGATGAGCTCCTGCTCATTGCGGGTAGCGCTAGCAACGCGTGTCCCACCGCAAAGCTGGAAGTTGCGTATGCTTTCGTGCGGGCCCTGACCCACCGAGTTCTTGAGGAGGGCGGTGGTTTGGTTGTGTTCGCAAGCGGAGAACCGACTAATCAGAGTGGCATACCGCTAATCTTTGATTGGACAGTACTACGCGAACTCGATAAGTACTTGACCCTGAGCCGCGCACTCGTACGGCGCTGCGTGGTAGTGGTCACATCCCCTAAGGCTTGGTCGACCAAGATGTCTGAAGCCCAGCGCCAGCTGTTGACCAAGCTAAGCAATGTTGGTGCCGCGGAGTTCTCTTACGTTGACGATGCCGTTCACACTGGCGGCAACATCGGGGATGAACAGATCGGGAGGGCTTCTGCGATGGTTGCTATTGGCGGCGGCAAGGGTGTGATCGACCGAGCGCACAAAATGATGCGCAAAGGCTGTCCCGTCCTTCCGTTAGATCTCTCCGTTGGCGCTTTGAGCTGCGATGGTGACGGCGCTATGGGATTGCACAAGACGCTCTTGGCTGAGCCACAGCGCTTCTTTCCTTTGACCGCCGATGCAGTGCGGCGCCATGGCCCGTCACTGTCACTTGATGTTCAAGGGGCCGACGTTGAAGCGGTTGCCACACGGATTCTCGCTCTTCTCGCTGCGGAAATCGCCGCTACGCGTGCGAACGCCCCTATCGACGTGATTGTCTTAACAGCACTTCCGATTGAGCTCTCGGCGCTGCACGCCGCGGTAGGTTCCCACCCCGCTGTCGGTGCAAGCAAGACGTCGTCAGGAACAACGTACTGGTCGGCTGAGGTCCTGAGCCGGAAGAGCTCGCGATCGCTCCGTGTGTGTATCTCCAGTATTGGCGGTGCGGGCAACCCCGACGCTGCTGCAGCGGTGACTGAACTCTCGACTTTGATGAAGCCGAGACTGGTCATAATGGTTGGCATCGCCGCAGGAATGCGTGGCAAATGTCGATTGGGCGAGGTTGTTTTCTCTGATCGCGTAGTTGCGTACGAGCCGGCCGCCGCCACAGTGGCCGAGGGTGTCTCTTGCGAGATACCGCGTCCAGACTCGTACCGCGTTGCGCACACCATCCAGCAAGACATTACGAGCTATCTCGCTGATGCCGGTCTGCATGAACGCCTTCAGCAGCGCACCATTATCCCCGCTGAGGGTTTCCCCGGTATCGACGCGGACCTCGTTGCGAAGTCGCTCACAGTGCGAAGCGCAACAATTGCCAGTGGCGAGAAGCTTCTGCGCGACCCTGAGAAGTTCCAGGCAATTCGCAATCTTCAAGGCAAGATTGAAGTTGCTGAGATGGAGGCTTCGGGCGTGGCGGCTGCTTGCCACCGCAGCGGAGCTTTGTTCCTTGTGGTGCGTGGTATCAGCGATTTTGGTGACTCAGTGAAGGATGACCGATTCCACGAGATCGCCGCAAAGGGTGCTGCAATCATCGCGGTTGACTTTATTCGCGAGGGTCTTGCCATTTGAGGCGTTTCTCGAAGTCGGCCCTTGCAGACCGTGCTCTGGCACGCATGAGAGCCTCGCTTAGCAGATTCACAACGGCGCCGTCCCTGATTGCCTCGAACTGAAGGCTTCTTTTCATCTCAAGCTGCCCGTCACCTCCGGCAATGGCCTTGAGATACTGGGTGGCTTCACGGTCCCCGGCGGCGGAGGTACCCGCTGCCAGTGCGCCGAGCCCACCTTGCAAGCCTTGATCGCAGCCAGAGCGCAACTCAGGAACCTCCCGGCACAAACACCCGTGGCGCGAGATTGAGCTGGCGGATGCGCCGGACAAAGCCGCGATCATCAAACGACGCCATCGAAGCGCAACTGCGGCAGCTGGCATGGTGCAGCGCATCGGCAAAGTCGAGCCCGTTGCGCACACCGGCCACGGCCTGCTCCAGGGCTGGCCGGTCTTCTGCCGTGAGGCCGGGATGGGCCAGCAGGTGGTCGAACACCTGCAGCACCTGCTCCACCGGGAAGCCGTAGTACCCACGCAGCACCCACTCCAGCTCCAAGGCCACCGTCTTGGCCAGGAAGAGCGGCTGGCCGGATTCGATCAGATCGCGGGCGGCCCGGCGCTGGCGTTCCGTGCCCGCATCGGCTTCGTCCTCCGCCACGAAGTAGCGGGCCAGCACATTGGTGTCCACGCCAATCACGGGCGCAGCAGGCTGGCGGGGTCGAAGTCCGCCGCCACAGCTGGCCGGCTGGACCTGAGCAATCCGAATCCGCTCTGCGGCACCGGCTGCTCCGGCTTCCAGGGGCGCAGCTCGATGTGATCCCCTACCAACGCGAACGTCACGCGGCTGCCCCTGGCCAGCCCGAACTGCTGCCGCAACGCCTTGGGGATGGTCACCTGCCCCTTGCTGGTGATCGAGCTGGTGACGGCATCGGCAGGGTCCATCGACACTCACTCCAGGGGCACAGTGTTACCTGGTAAGGCTAGGTGTGGGCGGCCCGCACGGGCACGCCTGCTCCGTTCACCCACGCGCCTAGCCCATCTGTCCTTTGGAACTCACCGCAACGTCCGCAGGATGTCCTTCATCAGCAGCACCAGGTGCAACGGGTCGGTGGGGGAGGGCTCGAACTCCGGAATCAGGTGCAGGTAGAACGCCCGGGCCGATGCGCTCTCGGCATGGACGAGTAATCCCCGGCAACCCACTTCAGAACCGATCTGTGCCGTGCGGCTGATCACATCCACCAGCAAGGCGGCTCCGAGGCCCCGTCCTTCATGGTGAAGGTCAACCCCAAGCCGGGCCAGCAGGGCAATGGGCTGGGGATAGCGGCCGGCGCCCTTCCGCAGCCGCGTTGGAGCCTCCGAAGGTGTGAGGCTGGCCATGCACCAGGCGTAGTACGCCACCACATCGCTGCCACCTGCTTCGGTGACCACGAACACCCTGCTGGTGCCGCCACGGGCATGGGCCTGGCGGGCGTGCTTGTTCAACCAGAGCGTCTGCTCCTCAGACCGGCATTCGAAACCGTCGAGGCGATCGGCGGAGCTCAGCAGCCGGGGCGGCAGGTAGCCGGCGCTCACTCCTGAAACGGTGAGGGTCGATCCATCAGCGCACGCAGCCCCTTCAGCGGGCGTGCCGGCCGTTCATTGATGCGCTCCCAGGCGTCGAGCGCCTCGGGGTCAAGGCGGAACTCTTCGCGGTCGGCCAGCACCTGCTGGGCGGCCAGGCGCAGATGGGTGATCACGAACCCGGTGAGATCAGTGCCCGAAGCGATGACAGCCCGATCAATCAGCAGGCGGTCCTCAGCTGTCGCCCGTACTTCGATGCGTCGATTGCGCGAACGGGTGGTGGCGGGGTCCACGGACCTGCCTCGGTGTCCGGCAATTGTACGGCCACCAAGACCCTTGGCCCGATAAGGGTGATGACATCAGGCACACAGCCTCCCTAGGCTTGCCTGATGAAGCCCTTCGCGTGGAGCCCTGAGAAAAATGCTCAACTCCTGGCCGAGCGGCAGCTGTGCTTCGAGGCGGTGGTGGTGGCGATTGAGGCGGGCGATCTGCTCGACGTGTTGGAGCACCCCAACCAGCAGCGCTATCCAGGCCAGCGCATCCTCGTGGTACGCCTCCATGGCTACATCCACCTGGTGCCGATGATCGAAACCGCAGAGCACCTGTTTCTGAAAACGATCATCCCCAGCCGTAAGGCCAACCGCTTGTACACACCCTCCGCGCACGCCGGGCCTGAATCATGACCATCCCCTCTTCCCCTGAACTGGAGCCTGCAGAGCAGCAACTTCTCACTGATTTCGAGGCCAGCGAACTGCGCAGTGTGGCCACACCGGCTCTTCTCAGCCAGCTCCGGGAAGCAGCGAAGGCAGCAGGCCTGAAAGACCAGCGGATCAACATCCGTCTTTCCAGCAGTGACCTCCAGGCCCTCCGCACCCGCGCCCTGCAGGAAGGCATTCCTTACCAAACGCTGATCAGTAGCGTGCTGCACAAGTACGTCAGCGGCACTTTGCCGGAACGAACAAAGGTAGAGCGAGATTGAGCTGACGGCCTCTCACCATGGCAGCTCACCAACCAGGTGGAACGACACAGCTCACCTCATGGAGGGCGAGCAGCACCCAAAGGCAACCAGTGCAACTGTTGCCCAGGTTGGATCGGCCATGACCCTCACCGAAGCCATCGTCGAAGAGGCGGCCCTCGGCTGGTTCCAGGAGCTGGGCTATGCCGTGCTTCCCGGCCCCCAGCTGGCCCCCGGCGAACCGGCGGCAGAGCGGGCGTCGTTCGGCGATGTGGTGCTGGTGGGCCGGCTGCGCGAGGCCATCCGGCGCCTTAACCCCGGTATTCCTGACGACGCCCGGGAAGAGGCCCTGCGCAAGCTGGTCCGTCTGGCCACACCGTCGTTGCTGCAGACCAACCGCGCCTTCCACCGCCTGCTGCGGGAGGGCGTGCCGGTGGAATACCCCCGGCCCGATGGCAGCATTGCCGGCGACCATGTGTGGCTGGTTGATTTCAACAACGTTGCCCCCAACGACTGGCTGGTTGTGAACCAGTTCTCCGTGAGCGACGGCCAACACAACCGCCGGCCCGACCTGGTGGTGTTCCTCAACGGGCTGCCCCTGGGCCTGATCGAGCTCAAGAACGCCGCCGCGGAAGGCGCCACCATCTGGAGCGCCTACGCCCAGCTGCAGACGTACAAGGCCGAGATCCCCACGCTGCTTCAATTCAACGCCGCCCTGGTGGTGAGCGATGGCCTGCAGGCCCGCATCGGTTCGATCACGGCCAACCAGGAGTGGTTCAAAGTGTGGCGCAGCATCGAGGGCGAAGCCCTCGCACCGGCCTCGGCTCTGGAGCTGGAAACGCTCATCCGTGGCGTGTTCGAGCCGCAGCGCTTTCTTGATCTGCTGCAGCACTTCATCGTCTTCGAGGAAGACCCGGATTCGGGTGACCTGCACAAGATCATCGCCGGCTATCACCAGTTCCATGCCGTGAATGCGGCTGTGGAGGAAACCGTGCGCGCCAGCGGCCTCGGCCAGGCAGCCCGCAGTCAGGGCGGACGGCCGGGCGACCGCCGTGCCGGCGTGGTGTGGCACACCCAGGGCAGTGGCAAGAGCTTCTCGATGCTCTTCTATGCCGCTCGCATCGTGCGCCATCCGGCGATGCAGAACCCCACCCTGGTGGTGCTCACCGATCGCAACGATCTCGACGACCAGCTTTTCGGCCAGTTCCAGCGCTGTGTCGACCTCCTCGGTCAGACGCCCGTGCAGGCCGCCAATCGTGAGCAGTTGCGCGAGCTGCTCAACCGGGCCAGCGGCGGCGTGGTGTTCACCACCATCCAGAAGTTCATGCCCGAAAGGGGAGAGGCGATGCCCGAGCTGAGTGCCCGGCAGAACATCGTGGTGATCGCCGATGAAGCGCACCGCAGCCAGTACGGCTTCGGCGGCAAGCTGAACGAAAAGACCGGTGAGATCTCCTACGGCTTCGCCAGCAACCTGCGCGATGCCCTGCCCAACGCCTCCTTCATCGGCTTCACCGGCACGCCGATCGAGCAGACCGACGCCAACACACGCGCCGTGTTCGGCGAATACATCTCCATCTACGACATCCAGCGCGCCGTGGCCGACAAGGCCACCGTGCCGATCTACTACGAGAGCCGCATCTCCAAACTCTCCCTGAACGCGGCTGAGCTGCCCCAGCTCGACGCCGAATTCGAGGAGATCACCGAAGGCGAGGAGTTCACCCAAAAGAAAAAGCTGAAAACCAAATGGGCCGCCCTCGAAGCGCTGGTGGGCGATCCCAAGCGCCTCGCGCTCGTGGCCGCCGACCTGGTGGCGCACCTCGAGAAGCGCCTGGAGGCGATGGATGGCAAGGCGATGGTGGTGTGCATGAGCCGCCGCATCTGCGTCGATCTCTACAACGCCCTGATCCAGCTGCGGCCCGAATGGGCTACCGACACCCTCAAGGTGGTGATGACCGGCAGCGCCGATGACGGCCCCGACTGGCAGCTCCACATCCGCAGCAAGGAGGCCCGCCGCCAGCTGGCCAACCGCTTCAAGGACTCCAACGACCCGTTCAAGATCGTGATCGTGCGTGACATGTGGCTCACCGGCTTCGATGCGCCCTGCCTGCACACCATGTACGTCGACAAGCCGATGCAGGGCCACGGCCTGATGCAGGCCATCTCCCGCGTCAACCCCGTGTTCCGCGACAAGCCCGGCGGCCTGGTGGTGGATTATCTCGGTCTCGCCGATCAGCTCAAGCGCGCCCTGGCCACCTACACCGAAAGCGGCGGCCGGGGTGACCCCGCTCCCCTTGTGGCCCAGGCCATTGCCGTGATGCTGGAAAAACACGGCATCGCGTCTGATCTCCTGCACGGTTTCGACTGGTCGGCCTGGACCAGCGGCACCCCCACCGAGCGCCTGCAGCTCCTACCCGACGGCCAGCAGCACATCCTCCAGCAGGAGAACGGCAAGCAGCGCTGGCTGCAGGTGGTGGCCGAACTCTCCCGCGCCTTCGCCCTCTGCTCCGCCAGCGACGAGGCCACCGACATTCGCGATGACGTGAGTTTCTTTCAGGCCCTGCAGGCCGCCCTCGCCAAGCAAACCAGCAGCACCAGCAAGACACCCGAGCAGATCGATGCCGCCATCCGGCAGCTGGTGAGCAAGGCGATCACCACCGAAGGCCAGGTGATCGATGTGTTCACCGCCGCCGGCCTGCCCAAGCCCGACATCTCAATCCTCAGCGATCAGTTCCTCGCCGAGGTGCGCGGCCTCAAGCACAAGAACGTGGCCGCCGAGCTGCTGGAGAAGCTGCTCAAAGACGAACTCAAAGTGCGCTCCAAGCGCAACCTCGTGCAGAGCCAGGTGTTCTCCGAGAAGCTCAAGAAAGCCCTCAACGCCTACCACAACCGTGCCATCACCACGGCCGAGGTGATCGAAGAGTTGGTCGCCCTCGCTAAAGAGCTCGATGCCGCCACCAAGCGCGGCGAATCCCTCGGCCTCACCGACGACGAAGTCGCCTTCTACGACGCCCTTGCCGCCAACGACAGCGCCGTGGCGGCCATGGGCGACGCCAAACTCAAGCTGATCGCCGCCGAACTGATCACCCAGGTGAAGAAGAGCGTGACGATCGACTGGACCCTGCGCGAAGGCGCCCGCGCCAAAATCCGCGTGATGGTGAAACGCATCCTCAACAAATACGGCTACCCCCCCGATCTGCAGGAAGAGGCGGTAAAAACCGTGCTCGCCCAGGCGGAGTTGCTGTGCGCGGCCTGGGTGGGAGGGCCTCACAACGTGATCACCATGCTCATGAGCAAGAAGCACCGCCCATCGCCCGTTGAAACGATCGAGGAGATGCAGAACGATCGTCCCTACGACGAACCGATCGGCAAGAAAGATTACAAACGAGACCTCGAAGCGCTCCAGATCGAACTGCTCAAGGCACAGTGTCACATCAAGGCTGTCGGACAGCGCCTGGTGATCCTGTTCGAAGGTCGCGATGCGGCGGGCAAGGGTGGATCGATCAAGCGCTTCCGCGAACACCTGAATCCTCGCGGCAGTGAACATGTCGCGCTGCCGAAGCCCAACGATGCCGAACTGACCCAGTGGTACTTCCAGCGCTATGTTCCGCACCTGCCGTCAGCCGGCGACATCACGATGTTCGACAGGTCGTGGTACAACCGGGCCGGTGTCGAGAAGGTGATGGGCTTTTGCACACCGCTGGAGCACGCCCTGTTCCTCCGCCAGATTCCTCCCTTTGAACAGTCCCTCGTTAGCAGTGGGATCCTGCTCTTCAAGATGTGGTTCACTGTGTCGCAGGTCCGGCAGAAGCATCGTTTCAACGACCGGCGCGAAGATCTGCTCAAGCAGTGGAAGATCTCGCCCATCGATCAAGCCCATGACGTCGTCGGTGAGCCCGATCCACGGGTCGTGCGGACGGCCCATTCGGTGTTCATCGACAACTGAGTTGGTCGCCTCACCTCAGAATGCCCGTACTTCTGTTGCCGGCATGGTCACGGTTGCCCTTCCCCTGGCGCTTGCCTTCATCATGTTGTCGCTGGGGATGTCCCTGACTCCCGCCAGCCAGGTGAGCGCTGTTGCCATCGAAAGCGGCTTCCAGAACGGCACGGTGGGGATTGCGGTGGGAGACCTGTTGGTGGGGGGCTCCGGTCCGGAGATGGGGCTATCGGCCTACAGCCTTCCCTATCTGGTTTGGCGACGTTCGATTCAGGCCACGGTTGATCCGTCTGTGATCGAGGGGTGAGGGCCGCCTAAAAGAAGAACTTCACACCGGCTTCAATCCCATTCTGATCAATGTTGTAGGCATTTTCGGGGGTCTGATCATTGCTTCCCCCCAGGTGCAGATAGCGCCACGACAGGTTGAGCTGGGTGGAGTTGCCGATGGCATAGCCGAGGCCGGCCTGGGCGTTCCATGAGTAGTCATCGGAGTTGTTCACGCCGAAGCCGCCGAGGTCGGCGCGGGCGAAGAGCCTCAGGCGGGGAGAGAGAAACACCATGGCCTGGGTCCCCACCAGGGGCTGGGCCACGGTGCCCCCGAACGACTGCTGCCGCTGCAGATTCAAGCCCTGCAGCGTCCGCGACTTCTCCAGGCGCGGTCCTTTGAACGTCAGGGTCCGCTCGGATCCCTGGCTCTCCACCTCCAGGTCATATTGCATATTGACGAATCGCACCCCGGCATAGGGAATGATCGTGAAACTGCCGGCGCGTGCCACGGCCAATTCGCGGTCGCCGAAGCGGTAACGCAGGGCCAGGTCATAGATCCCCTGGATGTTCCCGATCGTGGCGTCGATGCTGCGCTGGCCGTCGGGGGTGAGGGTGAGGCTGCGCTTGCCAAGAGGGCCTTCGATGGAGCGCGTCTTGATGTCCTGAAGCTTTCCCTCTTCCCCCTTGACGGAGACATAGCCGATATCGGTCATGAGTCCGAGCCGGCCGTACTCGACGCTGCCCCGGAAGTAGGCCGCGGATGTCAGTGGTCTGAGCACCTGGCCGAGGTCCAGATCCAGGTCGGTTGTGAAGCCTCGGACGGTGGTGGTCCCGGAAGTGCGCAGCGGCGCGAAGCCGTAGAGCTCCAAGGTGGCGGCCCAGGGCGACGGCGCTGGCTGGGGTTCGCTGGCGCCTGGCTCAACCTGGGTTGATTCGTTCTGGACTGGTTCAGCCTGAGCGGTCTCCCTCAGGATCGGCCCCATCAGGGAGGGCTCCGCTGAAGACGGTTCGGCGGCCCTGGCGGCACAGGGTTCCAGGGCAATGGCCGAACCCAGCAGGCCAGTCAGCACACTCGCGCTGATCGGCAGGATCCGAGCCCATGGACGGCGTGCTGGAGCGGGATGAAGGAACCAGGCCACGTGATCGAGACAAGAAATGAACCCACCCATCCGGGCGCTCCAGCCGGCGGCATCGAACAAGGTAGGGAAACTATTCCATACCACCTCAATTCCTCCCTCGCTCCCGTTGGAGATTGCGCTCAGTCCGGTGAACGCCCCAGACGCAACACACCCGAGGGCAGCACGCCGTAGCGACGCCGAAACCCCATGGCGAAGCCGGAGAGATCAGCGAAGCCGTGGCGGCGGGCGATGGTCGCCACCGTGTCGTCAGCGTCGGGATGGAGCAGGGCCTGACGGGCCGCTTCGAGGCGCTGAGCCTTGAGCCATTGCATCGGGCTGCAGCCGAACCTCTCCTGGAACAGGATCTGAAGACTCCGGCGGGAGTAGGCGCTGCGCAACTCCATCTGGGTGAGGGTGATCGGGGTGTGCAGGTGGGCCTGGATCCACTCGAGCAGGTCGTTGAAGGCCTGCTCCCGCGGCTCGGGCGCCGGCCGCCTCGGCTCACCGGACTGCTCGCCCAGCAGCTCGGGAAACAGCAGCAACGCCAGCAGTCGAAGCAGCAGATCTTCGACTCCGAGGGCAGCAAAGCCACCGGCAGCTTCCAGAGTGGATGCATCCAGCGTCGTCAGGACACGCCGGAGGGTGATGAGCAGATCGTGCTCCAGGTTGCTGCGGGCACTCAAGAACCTGGGCTGCCGCAGCCGGCTCCGGAACGGCCGCGGGCCATGGCCATCTCCGGCGATAGCGGCGGCCGTGAGGGCCAGCTGCGCCGGAGCGAGGTGGATCAGCACTTCCTGGAGAAACCCTGTGCGTGCTTCGAAGGCAGCCCCGGGGAGGTAGAGCAGACCTCCTGGCTCCTTGAGTTCGAAGCGGTGCTGCTGCATGGTCACCTGGACCGATCCGGCATAGGTCAGCACGACCATGGCGTGCTCGATCTCTTCGGCCTCCAGCACCAGGGGGAGTGGACGCTGCTGGACAGGATCAGGGATCCAAGCGGAAGAACGGCATTGCGGTGGAAGAAACCACGGCGCTCGCCGATCCGCACCAGCCCCCTCAGGGGGGTGGCGGCATGGATCCGCTCCGCAAGCGCCGTGTCGTCCCAGTGCTGCTGGGCCCGATCGTTCAGAAAGATCAGGGGAAGGCTGGGATGGTCTGCGCTGCTGCCCTGATCATGCGTTTTCATCGCATTGATTCTGAACGATGTGTGATGCAGCACACAGGGATGCAACGGAATCCTACGAACCGATCTTCCGATGATGTCGAAGCGCGATGAATCAGCATTACGATCGCCGCAACGACCCTCCGTCGCCCAGGAATGCCTCGTCTTGATCTGATCTGGCTGTCCTTGGTTGTGCTCACATTGCTACTTGTTCAAGCTGAACCGTCTCACGCAGCCGGTTCTGTTTGTCCGGCGGGAATGGTGGCGATTCCCGGAGGCAGCTTTCGCATTGGCGCCGCCGGCCAGTTGGGCGACGAACGCTCCGCTTCCAGTGTTCGCCTCACTCCCTTCTGCCTCGGTGCCCATGAGATCACGAACCAAGAGTTCGCGGCCTTCGTGACGGCCACGGGGTATCGCACGCTGGCGGAGCAGCCCCTGTCATCGGCCCAGTTCCCCGATCTCGCCCCAGCCGAGCGCAAGCCGGGGTCGCTGGTGTTCGAGCCGGTGCCAGGTGAAGGCCCGATGGAGGAGCTCAGCTGGTGGCACTGGGTTCCAGGTGCCGACTGGCGCCACCCGAGCGGACCGGGCAGCTCGATCAAAGGCCAGGGCGACCACCCCGTGGTACAGATCGCCTTCGTCGATGCCGAAGCCTATGCCGCCTGGGCCGGCGCAGCCCTGCCCAGCGAGGCCCAGTGGGAATTCGCTGCCCGGGGAGGCCTCAGGGATCAGGTGTTCAGCTGGGGCAACACCTGGAAGCCAGGCCAGGCCAATACCTGGCAGGGGGAGTTCCCCCACCGCGATTCCGGCGACGACGGCTTTGCCGGCACTGCCCCGGTGGGCTCCTATCCCCCCAACGGCTACGGCCTGTTCGACATGACCGGCAACGTCTGGGAGTGGACGGCGGACTGGTACCGCCCTGGCCACGACGGCCTGCCCGCGCGCCCTGATCCCGCCATCGACCGGGAAGCCGAGAGCATCGATCCACGCGACCCTGGCGTGGCCAAGCACGTGATCAAGGGCGGCTCCTTCCTGTGCTCCCCCACCTACTGCAGCCGCTACCGACCCGCCGCCCGGGAGGCCCAGAGCCCCGACACCGGCACCTCCCACATCGGTTTCCGCCTCGCTTCCCCGCTCCTCTCCACCCATGGCTAAGCGTCCCTTTCACGCCACGATCACCCGCCTCGCCCTGTTGGGGCTGGTGATGCTGTTGGTGGGCTGGCAGCTGGGCGGCGTGCCGGCCCTGGCCCAGAAGATCAGCGGCACGCCGGGGGCCCCCAATGCCACCACCACGCTGCCCGGCAACCAGCTGCCGGCCCCGGCGCCCCCCTTCGGCGGTGTGATCAAGGATGGCGCCCTGCAGTCGAAACCCTGGTGGGCGCCGCGGATCGTGCCGCCGCAGAGCGCGCCCAACGTGCTGCTGATCATCACCGACGACGCCGGTTTCGGCGTGCCCAGCACCTTCGGCGGCGTGATCCCCACCCCGGCCATGGACCGCGTCGCCAAGGCGGGGCTGCGTTACAACCGCATGTTCTCCACGGCGCTGTGCTCCCCCACCCGCGCCGCCCTGATCACCGGCCGCAACCACCACTCCGCCGGTTTTGGGGTGGTTTCGGAGCAGTCGACGGGCTTCCCCGGCTACAACAGCATCATCGAGCGCGACAAGGCCACCATCGGCCGCCTGCTCAAGGACAACGGCTACTCCACCGCCTGGTTCGGCAAGGACCACAACGTGCCCGCCTTCCAGGCCAGCCAGAGCGGGCCCTTCGATCAGTGGCCCAGCGGCATGGGCTTCGAGTACTTCTACGGCTTCGTGGGCGGTGACGCCAACCAGTGGCAGCCCAACCTGTTCCGCAACACCACCCAGATCTATCCGTTTGAGGGCAAGGCGCCAGGCAGCTGGAACCTGGTCACGGCGATGGCCGATGACGCCATTGACTACATGACGCGGATGCACCAGATCAACCCCGCCAAGCCGCTGTTCATCAAGTACGCCCCCGGCGCCACCCATGCCCCCCACCACCCCACCAAGGAGTGGGTGGACAGGATTCACGCCATGCATCTGTTTGATGATGGCTACGAGAAACTGCGGGAGCGAATCTTTGCGAACCAGAAAAAACTCGGCGTGATTCCCAAAGACGCCAAGCTCGAACCCTGGCCCGCGGACCTGATCACCCCCTGGGACAAACTTACCCCTGATGCCCAGAAACTGTTCATCCGCCAGGTGGAGGTGTTCGCCGCCTACGCCGCCTACAGCGATGATGAAATTGGCCGGGTGATCCAGCAGTTCGACGATCTTGGCAAGCTCGACAACACGCTGATCGTCTACATCAACGGCGACAACGGCACCAGCGCTGAAGGCGGGCCGTTGGGCACCCCCAACGAGGTGGCCTGGTTCAACGGCCTCAGCAAACTGCCCGTCGAGGTGCAGATGAAGTTCTACGACGTGTGGGGCACCGAGCTCACCTACAACCACATGTCGGCGGGCTGGTCCTGGGCCTTCGATACCCCGTTCAGCTGGTTCAAGCAGAACGCCTCCCGGCTGGGAGGCGTGAACCAGAACATGGTGGTCTCCTGGCCGGCACGCATCAAGGACAAGGGCGGCCTGCGCGAGCAGTTCGTGCACGTGATCGACGTGGTGCCCACGATCCTCGAGGCGGCCGGTTTGAAGGCGCCTGAGGTGGTGGACGGCATCCCCCAGAAACCGATCGAGGGTACGAGCTTCGTTTACACCTTCGATGGCAAGAATGCCAAGGTGCCCTCGCGCCACAAGACCCAGTACTTCGAAATGATGGGCCAGTGGGCGCTCTACGACGAGGGCTGGTTGCTGAGCACCAAGGTGAACCGGGCCCCCTGGGAGGCCTTCGGCCCCGCCAATCCCGATCCGCTGAACAATCAGGTGCTGGAGCTCTACAACCTCAACGATGATTTCAGCCAGACCACCGATCTGGCCACCCAGAACCCCCAGAAGGTGAAGGAGATGAAGGCCGCCTTCATCGCCGAAGCCAAGAAGTATCAGGTCTTCCCCCTCGATGCCTCGGTGGCGGCGCGCATCGTGGCGCCTCGGCCGAACATCGCCGCCGGCCGCAAGGAGTTCGTCTACACCCGTCCGATGGTGGGGCTGCCCCAGGGGGATTCACCGGTGCTGCTCAACACCTCCTACATCGTCAGCGCCGACATCGACGTGCCAGCCGGAGGCGCCGAGGGAATGCTGCTCACCTCGGGCGGACGCTTCGGGGGCTACGGCTTCTACCTGAAGAACGGCAAGCCGGTGTGGCTGTGGAACATGGTGGATCTGGAGCGCCTGAAGTGGGAGGGCACCGAGCCGCTGTCCCCTGGCAAGCACAAGGTGGAATTCGATTTCGTCTATGACGGCAAGGGGGCGGGCACCCTGGCCTTCAACGACTTCAGCGGCGTCGGCCGCCCCGGCACCGGCACCCTCAAGGTGGACGGCAAGGTGGTGGCCACCAAAACCATGGCCAAAACCCTGCCGATGATCCTGCAGTGGGACGAGAGCTTCGATATCGGCTCCGACACCCTCACCGGCGTCAACGACGCCGACTACCAGCCGCCGTTCCTGTTCACCGGCACGCTCGACAAGCTGACCATCCAGCTCGATCGGCCAAAGTTGTCGCCTGAGGACATCAAGAGCCTGGAGGCAGCGATGCGTACCAAAGCGATGAGTGAGTGATGGCCGAGGCACAGGGCAACAACCGGGTGAGCGAATAGCGCCGCGCTACTCGACTCGTTGGATTGGCTGATGGGAGTTGAAACGCCGTCTTCTGCTGAGACCTGGCTTACGCGGCACCAAGCCCAGTGAATGGAGGACTTACTTGAGCAACTGGGAATACTGCTGCCTGAGCTGGGCGAGTTTGGGAAGATCATGCACCATAACGTAGGGATTTCCAGGGTTGTGGAGGATATAGTCCTGGTGATAAGCCTCTGCAGGATAGAAGGCTTGTAGGGGCACCACCTGGGTGACGATCGGCCGGCGGGACACCGTCTTGTCGGTCAGCTCTGTGATTGAGGCTTTGGCCGACAACTCCTGGGAAGGATCGGTGAAGAAGATGGCGGAGCGGTATTGCGTGCCGATATCCGGGCCCTGGCGGTTGAGTTGGGTGGGATCATGGGCAACGGAGAAATAGATCGCCAGCAGTTGGTCGTAGCTCACCAGCTTCGGGTCGTAGGTGATCTTCACCGCTTCAGCGTGGCCTGTTCTTCCGGCACTCACCTGCGGATAGTCGGCACTGGCCCTGGATCCACCCGCGTACCCCGAGACCACCTCCGATACCCCTTTCACCTGCTCGAAGACGGCCTCCATCCCCCAGAAGCAGCCACCGGCCAGAACGGCGGTTCGGCTGCCCGGCGCGAGGTGGGCGGCGATGGCACTGGCGGGCTCGGCAGCCGCTGGGCTGCTTGGCCGCGTTGTGGGGCTGGCGGCGAGCAGGGCCGGAATCGCGAGCACCCCAAGCACGGCGATCAAGATGGGAGCGAAAGGGCGCATGGACGTTTGGAACGTGCTCCAGAACTACCGGCGAGATCGGCGTTCGGATGGCGCGAGCACAACATCCAGATCACTCCCACGCAGGCCTACCTGCTGCTCTGAGACAGCGGTGGCACTGATTCGGTGCAGCCGCTCGCTTCCCCCTTGGCCACCCGCGCCATTTATTCCTTCACCGGCTTCCCGGACGCTCCGGTGCGCCATCTCTACCTTCACCACGACGGTTACCCCACCGGTGCCGCCTGGCGGTTCGCCACGGCCCTGCGCGAGGGCGGCGACGCCTCGACCTTCCTCTCCTCGTTTCTGAGCTCCCAGTCCGGGGGGGGAACCTCTGGCCGAGCCGGAGCAGGTTGCCGACGCCGACTACCGCTATCTGCTGACGCTGGTGGGCCGCCACGATCCCCGCCTGCAGGTGGAGTGCTGGCGGCGGCTGCCGGGGGCGACCAGCTGGCAGCGCCGCTGCGGCCCGATGCTCCTGGCCAGCTTCATCCAGCGCTTCCTGCCCGGTGATCCGCTCCCCATGGGCAGTCAGCCCCTACCGGCAGCGTGCATAATGCGTACAGAGACATAACCCTTCTGCCGTGGGTGTTGCCGGGTCCATGCCCAGTCCTCAGCTCCTTGAGGAGTACAGCCAGTTCTTCAGGCTCCTGAGCGAGCCGGCCCGGTTGCAGCTGCTCTGTCACCTGCAGAGGGGGCCGATGGATGTGGCCTCCTTGATCGAGGCCACCGGTTTCTCCCAGTCGCACATCAGCCGTCAGCTGGGCCAGTTGCAACGTGCCGGGCTGGTGAGCTGTGAGCGCGATGGGGTGCGGATGATCTACCTCGCGGATGATCCCTTGGTGCAAGACCTCTGCACCCTGGTCCAGACTCGGCTGAAGCAGCGGCTGGAGCAGCAGCTGCAGCAACTCAGGGCTGCCTGAGCTTTCGGCTCAGCAGGTTCCGGCCGCGCCGGCTCCCGATTCGGCCTCGCTTCTGTCCGGTTCGTGATCGTCAAGCCGCAACAGGTGCACCAGCGGTGCGAAGGGTTTGAGGTCGCGGCTTTCGTGGGGCTTTCCGGGCAGCATCCGGTTCCAGTAGAGCCACGGCAGCAGGCGGGTCTGCTCGAGAGCCATGATCCCCCCCGACCAGGGTCCAGCCCGGTTGGTCGTCATGATCCGCCGATGGCTCAAGGATCGCGATCTCAATCCCGGGACGCTAAGGATTGCCGGCTCATCAAGGTTGAAGTCAGTTGCATGGCCTGCCATGGCAGTCAAGGCAGTCACCATGGCTTCGTGAAGGCGAAGCATCCAGAAGATCGGTCCTTCGGCTTGAGGCTCAACGATCGTCGCGGCCGCCAAGATCGTCGTGGCGGCGCAGATCTCTGCAGCATGGTTGCCGTGATTCTGCCGGAGGCGAGTGCGGTGATTGATTCATCCCTGGAATCAGATCAAGGCGAAGGCAATACGGAACCACATCGATCCATTACGCCAGAATAGGATCGAAGAACGGCTCTGTCTCGACGGTATTGCGGAGTGTGATGGCCTGCCGCAAGCGGCTCCATGAGACTGACTGGCATGCTGCCAACCGGCGTACCATTCAATAGCGGATGGCTCCAAGTGATCGTGTGGAGGATCATGCCGATCTAGCCTGAATGCAGAGTGTTGCTCCGGCGGGTCCTGTGGCTATGGAGAGTACATCTGCCTATAGGATCCAGTTCAACAAGTCCACGGCTCTGATGTTCGTCAGTGGCATTGTCTTGCTGGCCCTTGCCGTGAGCCGTTGCGTCGCTGTGGCCCCTCAGTCGATGGTCTGTCGCCATCGGGATGATCCTGAGGGAACGATCGACTTCAGGGTCGATGTGGGCCAAGGGGATGATCAGGTACGTTTTGCTGACGGCCTGACCGTGCCGGTGCAGGTCGCCCGCGATCAGATCACGTTTCAGGAGAAGGAAACCAACAGTTTCCATCTCTCCGACAACGATAATGATGATGTTGCTGTTGGGGTTCCTAGTCCAGATGCTCGGGCCCTTGGAATCCCCGCTGGGGTGGCCCCCATGGTGATCCATATTGATCATCGCCACGACCTGCAGCACCGCACCACGATCGACCGCCGTACCCTCAGTTTCGAGGAACACGAGTTGGTCAAGCCAGATGTTCTTGGAGCCCGATTGATGGATGGGCGTTGTCATGAAGTCGCTCCCCGCTGATCCGCAGCCGCAGCAGGCATTGCACAACGTGGCGGAACTGGAGGATGTTCCTAGGTTGAAAAGGTGACTGATCCCGCTCTCGACCCTGCGTCTCAGGCCCGGGCCCTGTCGCTGCTGGCGGAGATGAGCCTGGCGGAGAAGCTGCATCTGCTCGACGGCGACACCCCGTTCTGGTCCGGCATGGTCGACATCGCCACCCGGGATGCCTCCCATCGCCATCCCTGGCCCACCGGTTGCCTGCCGAGGCTGGGCCTGAAGGGGCTGCAGTTTGTCGATGGTCCCCGCGGTGTGGTGCTCGAAGGCGGTGCCACCACCTTCCCGGCACCGATCGCCCGCGGCGCCACCTGGGATCCCGATCTGGAGGAGAAGATCGGCGAGGCGATCGCCCGCGAGGCCCGCAGCTTCGGTGCCGACTGGGTGGCTGCCGTATGCATCAACCTGCTGCGCCATCCCGGCTGGGGCCGGGCCCAGGAGACCTATGGCGAAGACCCGGTGCATCTGGGTGCCATGGGAGCAGCGATGACCCGCGGGCTGCAGCGCCACGCCATCGCCTGCGTCAAGCACTTTGCGCTCAACTCGATCGACAGCTCCCGCTTCCTGGTGGATGTTCGTGCCTCGGAGCGGGTGCTGCATGAGCTCTATCTCCCCCACTTCCGCGACTGCGTCAAGGCCGGCGCCGGCTCGGTGATGAGTGCCTACAACCGGGTCAACGGCGAATGGTGCGGACAGCATCCCCAGCTGTTGCAGGACATCCTCAAGACCCGCTGGGGGTTCAGGGGGTTCGTCGTCACCGATTTCATCTTCGGTGTGCGGGATGGAGTGCGGGCTCTGCTGGCGGGCCAGGACCTGGAGATGCCGTTCCGGATGATCTTTGCGGGCAGCCTCAGCGAGGCGGTGGCCGATGGACGTCTGCCGATCCGCCGCATTGACGAGGCGGTGCTGCGGCTGCTGCAGGCCCAGCTCACGGTTCCCCCTGGCCCTTATCCGATTGCACTGCGCCACTGCGCCGCCCATCGGCAGCTGGCGCGCGAGGCGGCCACCAAGTCGATCGTGCTGCTGAAGAACGATCCGCTGAAGACTGATCAGCAGAAGACTGCTCTACAGAAGGCTGCTCTACAGAAGGCTGATCAGCAGAAGGCTGCTCTACAGAAGACTGATGAACCGGTGCTGCCCCTGCGGGGTCTGCACTCGCTGGCGGTGATCGGTCCCTATCCGGCGGTGGCGAACCTGGGCGATCGGGGTTCCTCGGACACCCGGCCCGAGCCGGGATCGGTGGTCTCACCCCTGGCGGGCCTGCAGGCTGCCGCCCCGGAGCTGCGGCTGCAGGTGGCCGATGGCGCCGACCCCCAGGCGGCCGCGGCCCTGGCCGCCGATTGCGACGCGGCCCTGCTGGTGCTGGGGCTGGACTGGCGCCTGGAGGGAGAGCACATCCACCCCGGCGACATCGCCCCGATCCTGCAGCAGATCCCCCCGCCGGATGGCTTGCTGCGCCTGGGGCGGAGCCGGGTGTTGCCGCTCTGGCGACCCGTGGCCCGTCTGATCGCCTGGATCACCAGCTACGGCTCGGCCAGGCAGGGCGGCGACTTCGCCTCAGGCGATCGCACCGCGCTGGATCTGCCGCCCGAGCAGGTGGCGCTGATCGAGGCGGTCGCCGCCGCCAATCCCCGCACCGTGGTGGTGCTGATGGGCGGTGGCGCCATCCTCACCGAGGGGTGGCAGGACCGGGTGCCCGGCCTGCTGCTGCTCTGGTACCCGGGGCAGCAGGGCGGCGAGGCTCTGGCCGACGTGCTGCTGGGCCGGGTCTCCCCATCCGGGCGGCTCCCCTTCACGATCCCCACCGATGTGGCGCATCTGCCGCCCTTCGAGCCCCGCGCCCACCAGGTCACCTACGACCTGTGGCATGGCTACCGCCGCCTGCGGCGCGAGGGCCATCGGGCGGCCTATCCCTTCGGCTATGGCCTGTCTTACAGCCGTTTCGAGCTGGCAGACTTCACGGCCGCGATCGAGCCGCAGGCCGGGGAGGAGGGCGAGCTGCTGGTGGAGGTCACAGCGCGCAATGTTGGCGCGATGGAGGCCGATGAGGTGGTTCAGGTCTACCTGGAGCCGCCCGGCCACGTGGTGGAACGCCCGGCTCGGGTGTTGGTGGGCTTCCAGCGGGCCAGCCTGGCGATGGGAGAGCAGAGGCGCCTCGTGATGCGGATCCCGCTGCGGCGGCTCGCCTATTTCGAGGAATCCAGCGATGGCTTCGTGCTCGAATCGGGGTTGCACCGGCTGGTGGTGGCGCGCCATGCCGAAGACGCTGGGCTTGCCCTGGAGCTGCCTGTGGAAGGGCGCTTTTTGGGCCGCTGACGCCAGCAGCCTCAGGCTGGCTTGATCCGATCGCGGGTGCTGAAGGTGCGGCCCTTCCAGCTGACGCGACCGCGCTCGAGGTTGAGAATCGCCAGCACGAAAACCGCGAGGAAGAACAGCACCGGGATCGGAAACACCAGGTTGATCCAGCCGAAGCGGCCAATCCGGCGGGTGATCAGCAGCAGCTGCAGCGCATAGGCCCCGTACACCACGGCATTGGGCAGGAGGGCCGGATCGCCCACCATCGGCCAGCCCAGCAGGGAGGCCGGCAGGCACCAGGCGGCCCAGAACAGCCCCGACAGCCACAGCAGCACCGCCAGCATCCAGGGCCAGCGCACCTCGCCAGCGGCGGTGGCGAAGTTCTTGCCGAAGCCCGTCACCATGTCGCGCAGTCCGCCGGGATACATGCGGTAGTCGATCGCGCCGAGGCCGAGGAAGGCGCTCACCGGCAGGCCTGCCTGTTCGTAGCAATGGCCGAGAAACCAGTCTTCCACCACCTTTCCCGCCACGGCGGCATGACCGCCGCTGCGGTCGTAATCAATGCGGCTGGTCACCAGCGCCGGACCGAAGGCGACGCCACTGCCCTTGCCCAGGGGCACGGCCATCAGCCCCACCAGGTTGAACAGCACCGAAAGCTGTTCATAGGGTTGCTCCGTGCGGTGATAGGGCTGCACGGACACCAGCCCACCCAGGGTCTGGTGCTTCGCCAGCAGCCGTTCGAGGAAGGTCGGCAAGGGCTCGGTGTCGGCATCGAGGAACACAAGCACCTCGCCCTGGCTGGCTCGAACGCCGTTGTGCAAGGCCCAGGTCTTGCCGCACCAGCCCGCCGGCAGCGGCGGCGGTTGCATCACGGTGATCGGCAGCTCCTGCGCACACTCCATGGCGATCGAGGCGGTGCGATCGGTGGAGTGGTCGTCGATCACGATCACCTCAAGCGGCCGCACGCTCTGCCGGTTCAGGGCGGCCAGCAGGTTGGGAAGGGTGGTCTCCTCATTGCGGGCCGGGATCAGCACCGAAACCCGCGGCGTCTTGCTGAGCGAGGCCTCCTGCAGCAGGGGCATGCGCAGGGAGAGGAACCAGCCCAGCAGCCAGCGCACCAACAACGAGATACCGAGCAAGTCGATCAAAGGCCTGCCTACCGGATCAACCCAACGCTATGCCGCTCCTCCGATCGGCGCCGTAGGGATCCCCGATCAGGGCCGCAGCAGCTCCTGGGCCAGGGGCCGGATCGAGGCGGGGTCGCGCAGGATCTGGGGATGGGTCCAGACCGGCAGGATGGTGCGCTCTCCCACCGGCAGCACGGCACGCCAACCCGGCAGCACGGCCAGATCGATGGCTGAGTAGAAGCTGTGGCAGTCGATCCCGCGCAGGGCGTCCTGATCGCTGTTGAGCTGGTGTAACAGGGGGCTGCCCATCTTCAGATCGGCGATGCCGGCCACCAGCTGGCGGGGCCACAGTTCGGCCGTGAGTGTGCCCTGCTGCGGACTGCCGACGCTGATGAACCGCCGGGTGCGCCGATGGCCCCCCAGCAGCTGGATCCAGGTGCGGGCGATCACACCACCGATCGAGAAGCCCAGCAGATCGATCGGTTGATCCAGCCCGAAGGCCGCCTCAATGTGGCTGCCGAGCAGAACGGCCGCCTCCTCGATCGGTGTGCGGCCCAGCCGCAACGGCAGATCGGGGATCAGCAGCGGATGGCGGCGATCCGCCAGCTCCCGCTTCAGCCGATCGAAGACCTGCGGGCTGTCCAGCAGCCCATGCACCAGCACCAGCGGAGGGGCTGTCGGCGCCGAAGCATCGGACGCTGACGGTGCGGCTGCGACGGCGGGTGCAGGAGAGGGAGGAGAAGTCGTGGGTGCCCCGCGAGCGTCTGGAAAAATTCAACGGCATTGCCGCGATTTGCAGAAGGGCCTGCCGGGGGTGGAAACCGGCAGAATGTCGCGTGATGCCCGCTCCAGCTGCCAGGCCCGTGGGCCCCGGTGCTGGTCTGGGATGCCAGCGTTTGCCCGTGGAGGCCTGGCGGCTGACGGTTGCGTGCGAAAAACTGGGTTGAATCCGGTCGTCTGCCCTATGGCGCCTCTGCGTTGCCACCTGCTGATCGGCCCGCCCGCCAGTGGCAAGACCACGCTGGCGCGAGCCCTGGCTCCCCTGCTCAGCGGCCCTGGGCAGCCGCCGGCGGTGGTGCTCTCCACGGATGCGATTCGCGCCGAGGTGTTCGGCGATGCGGCCGTTCAGGGCCCCTGGGTCGAGATCCAGCAACGCCTGCACCAGCGCCTGCAGGAGGCCGTGGCCAACGGCAGCCCGGTGATCGTGGACGCCACCCATGCCAGGCGGGCCTGGCGGCTGGCGATCACCCAGGCCTTGTCCCTGCCGGTGGCCGTGGAGTGGATCGGCTGGTGGCTCCATACGCCCCTGCCCACCTGCCTGGAGTGGAACCAGCGGCGCCAGCGCCCCGTGCCGGTGCCCGTGATCCAGGAGATGGCCGCCGCCCTGGCCGATCCCCATGCCGGGCCGCAACGCAGCGAGGGCTTCGCGGCGATCTGCGCCCTGGTGCCCAGCCACCACGACGACCTGGTGCCGGTGCTGCAGAGCGAACTGGCTGGCCTCGACAAGCGGATTCGATCCTCCCGCAATCGCGAGAATCGGTTGCAGCGGCACGGCTACTCGCGCCTGCTCGATCTGGAGCGGCTGCTTCACCTGATTCGCCTGCTGGTCTCCTTCCCCGATCTGGAGGCCTCCGATCCAGCCACCCGGGAGGAACTGGAGGCCTGGGTGTCGCCGCTGCCGCAAGGGGACCTGGCCGATCGGGCCGCGGCCTATCTGCGCCGGCTGCATGGCGATTGCTACGCCGATGCCACAGCCCTCCGCCGTGACCTGCTCTGGCTCGAGGACAACGGCTTCTCCAGCGGCGTGGCGGTCGATGCACCGATCCAGTTGTTGGAGCCGGGACCGGCAGATCAGCCGCTACGGCGTCCGGCTGTGTCGGCCAGCGGCGGTGTGAACGGTGGCTCGCCGCCAATGGCTGATGGCCCGGTGTTCCTGCGGGTGATGACCCTGCTGCGCCACATGCTGCAGGCACCCTTCGATCGGGCGGGGGAGAAGGGCAGCAACCTGCACCAGCATCTGATCGCCCAGATCGAAGCGATTCCCGGCGCCTATCTCCGCGGCGAAAGCGCCACCCTGCGCAAGGACATCGAAAAGATCCTCACCCCCTACGGCTTTCGCTCCCGCAACGACAACGTGCGCCATGGCTACTGCCTCGGCACCGCCATCCTCTCGGCGGCGCGGCTGCGGGAGGTGCACGACGTGGTGCGCCAGGCCGCCGGGCGACTCGCCGATCCCTCGGCCCAGGACCTGCTGATCGCACTGGATGAACGGCTGGGCTGGGCGGGACTTGACACCACCGCTGCCCTGCCGGTGCGCAGCTATGCCCGCCACTCCATCATCGAAGCCGCCCTTGTGCGCAGGGAGTCGCTCGCCGCGCCCCGGCAAGCCGAGCGGATCGAGACGGCGATCGTGGAACACCGGCGGGTGGGCCTGGAGCAGTTCGCCTCCTCCGGCAGTTTTCCAGAAAGCCCCAAAGGGACCCTGACGGTGTGGCCGCTCCAGTTGATCTTCCACAACATCGGCTGGTATCTCCTCTACGAGGACGACCAGGTGGGGCAGGCGGAGGGATTGATCCGCAGCGAGCGGCTCGATCGACTGGCCCTGGTCCGCAGTGAGGGCGGGTTGCGCCGCAGTCCGGAGGAGCATCGCCGCTCCCTGCAGCGGGTCGAGCGCCTGCTGCACCATTGCGGCGGCATTGACTTCGGCGAGGAGCTGGCGCCGCAGCTCGCCATCGCCAGCAGCTCAGAGCGGCTACGCGACACGGTCCTGGAGACCCTGCGCTTCTCCTGCACCGCTTCGGCTTTCGCCTTCATGCGCGAGGGGGTGGCGCGCTATCCGATCGAGCACACCCGCTTCTCGCTTCCCCTGGCGGGTGATCGCTGGTGGCGCCACCCCAGGGCGCCCCATGTGCTGAGGCCGAATGCCAAAGACGACAGCCATCCCTATCCGGTGGAGCTGGACCTGCCCAGCTGGACGGTGGCCCGCGATGTGGACCTGCGCAACTGGCTGTTCGGCTTCGGAGGCGAGCTCCGCATCGAGGCGCCCGATCGGATGCGTCAGGAGTTGCTGCAGCATTTCCGTGCTGGCGTTGCGGTCTATGGGGAGAAGACGGACGCAGCGCCGCCGAGCAAGGCCCCTGGGGCCGCCGAGCCCAGCAGGCGGGAACCGGAAGCACCGCAGTTTTTCTTCTCCAATCGATGCCTCAGGGACTGAAGGCAGGCGGGGGCTCCATCGATCCAGCACTGGCCATCGTGAGGATGATCCCGATGGCTTGCTGCCTGTGCAATCAGACGCCGTCCCCTTCAAGGTGATCGACATGAACGCTCTGGACCTCTGGGTAGACAGCAGGGCCGAACTGATTGTAAATCGCCACATCGGCGGCATCGCGCCCGTAGCCGATCACCACGTAGCCACCACTGAGTTCAGTCTGCGTGGCATCGAAGGTGTACCAGCGTCCAGCAATGTAGGCTTCAAACCAGGCATGCAGGTCCATGGGCTTGAGCCCATAGAGATATCCAGCCACCAAGCGTGCTGGGATGCTCAGGCTGCGGCACAAGGCAATGCCGAGGTGTGCCAGATCACGGCAGACTCCCGATCCTTTTGCCTGGACTTCCGTTGCTGATAAGGGGATGTAATTGATGCCGGGCTCGTAGCGAATTTTGGTGCGCAGCCAGCTTTCAATCGCCTTGACCTGGTCGTAGCCGAGTCGCTGTCCGGCCACAATCTCAGCGGCCATTGGGCCGAATCGGTCAGATTCGCAATAGCGACTTGGCAGCAAGTAGCTGAGCACGGTTTCGGGAAGATTCTCGATCTCGACAAATGGCGCCCCCGGCGCCTGGTCAACGTGATCAGCTGTCAGCACTTCGGATGTGGTGTGGATGGCAAAAGGGCCCGGGAGGGCCACCAGCCGTTGACAGAGATTGCCATAGCCATCGGTGTACTCGAAAACGGGGGTGTATGGCTTCAGTCTGTACTCTTCGCGGGCGATCCATTGCTGAGCGCCACTGCGCAATCTCAGCATCAGGATGAAGGGAGTTGGTGCTGTGATGTTGAAGGTTAAGCTACAGCTTGTGCGCAGCCACATGTGGCAGGCTCACCAGTGAATTCTTCAGCCAATCTAGCGGCTCAGATCCTGCTTCGAAGCTGTGCAGGTCTGCGTGTAGGCCTGTGCGCTCGATCTGCTGTCGATGCAGTGTCGATGCGGTGTCGATGCGGTACAGCAGTTGGTTCAGATCTGCAGCCGTTGTTCCAGCTTGACAGCCATCGTCTTTTTCCCAAGGCGGCGGGATCTGAAATCCGCCATCAGCCCTTCAACAATCAGGCCTTCAACCGCAATCCCTTCACCAGCGGTGTCGCCAGCATCAACATCAGACTGCGGCTTTCCAGCGGGGCCCCGGACGGGCTCCACCGCTCCGGACGGGCAGGCAGATCCAGGCCTGCAGGCAGGGCCGTATCGATCACCCGCATCCAGCCGGCGGGGCAGGGGGGCAGGTCGAAATGCATCGCCTTGCCATAGGCGTTCATGCCGCACCACAGCAGCGGTCCGTGGTGGGGATCGTGCAGGCTCCAGGCCAGGGTGTGGGACCAGCTGGCCCAGTCGGGCTTGCGCAGCTCAACCCCATGCCACTCGCGCCACAGATGGGAGGGTTCCGAACCGGGCGCCTCTTCCACCAGGCCATCGAGGAAAGGCGCTTCCGGGTTGAGCAGGGCGGCCAGATGGCGACGCAGGGCCAGCAGTCGGATCACATAGGTGCGCAGGGCCAGTTCCTCGGCATCAGGCTGCCAGTGCATCCATCCGAGCGGATTGTCCTGGCACCAGGTGTTGTTATTGCCCCCCTGGCTGCGGCGCACCTCGTCGCCCATCAGCAGCATCGGCACCCCTGGCGCCAACAGCAACGAGGTCAGCAGGTTGCGGATCTGGCGCTCCCGCAGGACGGTGATGGCGTTGTCGGTGCTGGGTCCCTCCACCCCGTGATTCCAGCTGTTGTTGTGGTTGTCGCCGTCGCGGTTGTCCTCGCCATTGGCGAGGTTGTGCTTGCCGTTGAAGCTGACCAGATCGGCGAGGGTGAAGCCGTCGTGGGCGGTGAGGAAGGTGATGCACTGGCCCGGACGCACCGGCGCAGCGGTGAACAGATCGGGGCTGCCGCTGAGCCGCTGTCCCACCGGCCAGCAGGTGCGATCGTCTCCCTTCCAGAAGCGGCGCAGGTCATCGCGGAAGCGGCCGTTCCAGGTGGCCACTCGCCGGGCGGGGAAATCAGCCAGACGATAGAGGCCGCCGCAATCCCAGGGTTCGCTGATCATCTTCAGATCGCTGAGCGCCGGATCGGCCTCCATGGCCTCGAACAGGGGCGGATCATTGAGGGGGGCCAGCTGCTCGCCGCGGCTCAGGGCGATGCCCAGATCGAAGCGGAAGCCGTCGATACCCAGCTCCACCGCCCAGCAACGCAGGGATTCCAGGATCAGGCGCCGCACCAAGGGCCGGTTGGCAGCGATCGTGTTGCCGCAGCCACTGACGTCGAGATAGTCGCCGCGCTCGTTCTGCTGGTAGTAGAGGCGATCGCCAAAGCCCCGCCAGCTGAGGGTGGGGCCGGCCTGGTTCCCCTCGGTGGTGTGGTTGTAAACCACATCCAGGAGCACCTCCAGACCCGCCTGATGACAGGCCATCACCAACTGCCGCATCTGCTCACGGGCCTGCAGCGGGTCGTCCCCCTGCAGGTAGGCGGGATGGGGCGCCATCCAGCTCAGGGGGCTGTAGCCCCAGTGGTTCAGGCGACCGGCCGGCGCATCCTGGGGATCGAAGGCCATCACAGGCAGCAGTTCGATCGTGGTCACCCCCAGCTCCCGCAGATAGGGGATCGTGTCGATCAGCCCCAGCAGGGTGCCCTGCCGTTCGGCCGCCACCGGAACGCCGCCCCCCTGGGTGAAGCCGCCCACATGCAGCTCATAGATCACCGTGGACTGCCAGCTATGGCGAGGACGCGGAGCAGCGGCGAAATCAAAGCGATCCCGCTCGGTCACCACGCCCTTGAGACAGCAGGCGGTGTTGGGCACACTGCCCACGGCCGTACCGCGCTGATAGCCCTGCCAGCCGGCGATCGCCCGCGCACAAGGGTCGAGCAGCACCTTGGAGGGGTTGAAGCCGTGGCCGCCCGGCTGGATCGGTCCAAAGACCCGGTAGGCGTAGCAGCAGCCGATCCCGACGCCCTCGACCTCCACATGCCAGTGGTCGCCGGAGCGATGCCGGTGGTCGAGCTCAATCACCCGATCCGGCTCGCTGGCCTCGCCATGGGGGAACAGGAGCAGCTCAAGCCGCGTGGCAGCAGGGGCAGCCACAGAAAAATTGACGCCATGGCTGGTGGTGGCGGCTCCCAGGGGCCAGGGATGACCGATCCGGATTGAAGACAACGACCCAGCCTTGGGCAGAACCAGGCTAGGGCAGACCCCGCCACACGCCACGGCTGCCGCGGCAGCAGCACAAGCAGCAAGACCGGATTCAATGGAGAGCCCGTTGCCCTAACCATCCTGACCGCAGCTCCGATCGATCCGGGCCGTCCTCCCCTGGCCGTGATTCCCGGCCTCTGGTGCTTTGCACCCAACCGCGACTGCCAGGGAGGCACCGCCTGGCTGCTGGCCCTGGCCGATGGCGATCTGCTGGTGGACTGCCCCGCCCTCAGCGAGGCCAATCTCTCTTTTCTGGAAGCACGGCTGGAGGCACGGCCGGCCCGGGGCCGGATCGTGCTCACCAGCCGCGAGGGCCATGGCCGGGTGCGGCGGCTGCAGGAACGGCTGGGCTGGCCCGTGCTGGTACAGGAGCAGGAGGCCTATCTCCTGCCCAACCTGGCGGAGCGGATCGCGTGGGGGGAGGAGAGCGAGCCGGCCGCGGGGCTGCGGTTGCTCTGGGCTCCCGGCCCCACGCCCGGCTCCTGCGTGGTTCACGTGCAGGAGCCAGCGGCGGTGGGGCTCGACATCCTGTTCTGCGGCAGGCTGCTGGGGCCCACGGCACCGGGTCGGCTGGCACCGCTGCGCACTGCCCGCACCTTCCACTGGCCGCGGCAGCAGCGCAGCCTGGTGCGGCTTCGCCAGTGGCTGCCGCCGGCCTCACCACAGTGGATCGCCTGCGGCGGCGGGCTTGGTGCCCTGCGGGGCGACAAGCTGGTGGCCGGCGGCAGTTCCCTGATCAGCGAACTTGCCGAACAGGTCGCTACAGCGGCTTGACGGGGGTATTCCTACTCTCCAGACTGGCCGAGATCCCTTGCGGCAAGCCGTCTGTCGAGTTGCCGACCGGGATCAGTGCCCATACCATTGGCGCTCCCCACCAAAAAACGGCGGTCGGAACCCGCGCCGATCAGCCTGCCCTCCACCGCCGACCTGAGATTTTTCCCCGTCCGATGAACAAAGCAGACCTCGTCAACCTCGTGGCAGCCCGCACGGAGCAGACCAAGACCGATGTGGCCCAGGTGGTCGACGCCCTGATCGACACCATCATCGATTCGGTGGTGGAAGACAAGAAAGTGTCGATCCTTGGATTCGGCTCCTTCGAAGCCCGTAAGCGCTCGGAACGGCAGGGACTCAACCCCAAGACCGGCGAAAAGATCAAGATCCCGGCCAAGAAGGTTCCTGCCTTCACAGCCGGCAAGATGTTCAAGGACCGCGTTCAGGGCTGAGTCCTCGATCCATTCCCCTGGATCTGGTGCGGTCCTGCGGGGCCGCTTTTTTCTCGCTCAAGCCCCCGTGTCTCCGTGCCCTCCCTTGCGTTGCCCCGCCATCTGCAGGCGCAGCTCGAGCAGGGGATGGAGCTGCGTTCACGCAGCCGTTATCGGGGTCGCTACGCCCCTTCCCCCACCGGCCCGCTGCACCGGGGCAATCTGCGCACGGCTCTGCTGAGCTGGCTCGATGCCCGCCTGGCCGGCGGGGAATGGTTGCTGCGCCTCGACGATCTCGACACGCCGCGCAACCGAGCCGGAGCTGAAGACGGGATCCTGGCCGATCTTCGCTGGCTGGAGCTGGACTGGGACGGGCCGGTGATTCGCCAGAGCGAACGCCGCGGGCTCTACGCCAGCGTGCTCTCAGCCCTGCGCCGGGCCGGGCGTCTCTACCCCTGCCGCTGCAGCCGCCGGCTGCTGGCGGACATCTCCGCCCCCCATGGCCAGCCGCCCGTGTATCCGGGGCACTGCCGGCAGCGGGCGCCCCACTGGGGCTTCTTCCAGGAGCGGCTGCCCAGCTGGCGGCTGCGGCTGGCGGAGGGTCCGCTGCTGTGGCCTGAGCGCCTCGGGGCTCCCGGCCGCCTGGATGGCACCGCCGAGGTGGGAGATGTGGTGCTGCGGCGCTCCGATGGCTTCGTGGCCTATCACCTGGCCACGGCCGTGGATGAGCTGCTGTTCGGCATCACCGATGTGGTGCGGGGCGACGACCTTCGCTGGGCCAGTGGTGCCCAGGTGGCGGTGATGGCTGAACTGGGGGCCACGCCACCCCGCTACTGCCACCTGCCGCTCTGGCGCGACGGGGAAGGCCGGCGGCTGAGCAAACGGGAGGGGGCCGAGGGTGTAGCGGGCCTGCGTCAGCAGGGTCTGGATGGGCCGGCGGTGATCGGACTCCTGGCCGCGAGCCTGGCGCTGGTTCCGGATGGCAGCCGGATCAGCAGCGCCGAGCTGCTGAGTGAGCTGCGCAGGCAGCCGCCGCAGGTAGCCGCCGCAGGCCGATGGCCTGGCCTCAGACCTTAAGGAAGGTTTCGGGATCAAAACAACCGAAATCGCCCACAGTTGAAGCATCTCGGCGGCTGGCTCTTCAGCTCTGCTCCGCCGCCACCGAATCGACGAGGACCGGAGATGCCAAGCCCAAGACCGCACGCCGCCAGTGGAACCGACACCGAAGCCAGCCTTGCTGTGATGGCCAGTGGCAAGGGCTACACCACCGTGTCAAGCCAGTGCCGCCAATGCGGCGGCAGCGGCATCCTGCGCCACGGCGATCAGCAGTTCCGCACTTGTCTCGACTGCCTCGGCCAGGGCCATCTCAAGACCACAGATCAGGGCAACACGCTGACGAGGCTGATCGAAGGGTCCTGGAGCGGCCCGTTGTCCCGGGGCCTTTCGGACGACATCACCGTTGTGACGAACGCTTCTGCTTCCAGATGAAGAAGCCGGCCGTGCCCACCACGATCGCCAGAGGGGCTGCGGTGAGCAGCAACAGGGCCACGGCTGTCCAGTCGGTGTACATGTCCGGTGGGATCAACGCCTGGCCATCATCCCAGCCGGTCTGCGCCGCTCCACACTGGTGACATCCGTGCCGCTCGACTCTCCGATGGACAGGCTGTCCCTGCGCGTTCTCTCTTTGCGTGATCAGCCTCTGCGAGCTCTGTCTCTGCGGCTTCTGATCCGGGGGCTCGCCCCGGCCGCCGCCCTCGCCCTTATCGGCGCGGGTGCGGGCCAGGCCGGCGTGGTGTTCCAGAACTGTGTGCAGGATGCCGATGGCGGCATCACCTGCGACACCCGGCCCACGGGCAACACCCTGATGAACGACGAAGCCGCTCGCTTCGGCCTGTTCGACGAAGCCAGCCCGGGATGGAACGAGTTCGATCCCTACCAGGGGTACGACGACATGTTCGGCGGCAACGAAACCTGAGAGCGGCTCGCTGACAGGTGCGGCTGATCTTGCTAAAGCAGGCACGGGATCAGCCGCCTGCCCGTTGTGCTCGAACGTTCCAGCGGCAATTACCCCAGCGGAAATGCTTTCAGCGGCGACGTCCATTGGAGGGTTCGCCATGAGCAGTGAGCCCGTCGTATTGCGCTGCTGCAGTGCCAGCAGCTGCCGCAGCGCCGGTGGTGAACGGCTGCGCCGGGCCCTGCTGGCGGCCCGCGTCAACGGCGAAGCCGGTGAGGCCGCCGTGCTGATCCGATCGGTGGGCTGCCTGAAACTCTGTGGCCGCGGGCCGATGGTGGCGCGCGATGGGCCCTGCGGAACGGAGCTCTACGGCGGGCTTGGCAGCGAGCAGGCCGCCGATCTGCTCGCGGGCCGCCAGGCCCCCTTGGAGCCGCATCGCATCGATCTGGATCCACCGTGCTCCCAGCTGCAGGAGCCATGACCGACGCAGCGGGCCGCACCCCTGGCCATGGCCAGGGCAGAAGCACCGACCCCACCTACGACATCCTGCGCAGCGAGAGGCAGCCGCTCGGGGCCCTGTTCAGGCCCGGCTGCGTGGCGGTGATCGGTGCCAGCGAGCGGCCCGGCAGCGTGGGGCGCACCCTGCTCTGGAACCTGATCCGCTCGCCCTTCGGCGGCACGGTCTATCCGGTCAATCCGCGGCGCCACAGCGTGCTGGGAGTGCGCTGCAGCGCCAGCGTGGCGGAGATCCCCGAGCCGGTGGATCTGGCCCTGATCGCCACGCCGGCCGCCACCGTGCCCCAGCGGCTGGCCGAGTGCGCCGCCGCTGGGGTGAAGGCGGTGATTGTGATCTCCGCGGGCTTCCGGGAGGTGGGGCCCGCAGGACTGGCGCTGGAGAACCAGCTGCGCGAGACGCTGCGCGGCTCCGGGTTGCGGCTGCTCGGCCCCAACTGTCTGGGCCTGATGAACCCCCGCCTCGGGCTCAATGCCACCTTCGCCTCCGGCATGGCGGCGCCGGGCCATGTGGGCTTCCTGAGCCAGTCCGGGGCAATCTGCACCGCGGTGCTCGACTGGAGCCATCAGCAGGGGGTGGGCTTCAGCGCCTTCGTGTCGATGGGCTCGATGCTGGATGTGGGCTGGGGCGATCTGATCACCTATCTGGGCGACGATCCCGCCACCCGCAGCATCGTCATCTATATGGAGGCGATCGGCGATGCCCGCGCCTTCCTCTCGGCAGCGCGCGAGGTGGCGCTGACCAAACCGATCGTGCTGATCAAGGGGGGGCGCAGCGCTGAAGCGGCCCGCGCGGCGGCCTCCCACACCGGTGCCCTGGCGGGCAGCGACGTGGTGCTGCAGGCGGCGCTACGGCGCTGCGGCGTGCTGCGGGTGGATCGCCTCTCGGACCTGTTCGACCTGGCCGATGTACTGGCCAAGCAGCCCCGGCGCCCCAGCGGCCCGCGCCTGGCGATCGTCACCAATGCCGGCGGCCCGGGGGTGCTCGCCACCGATGCCCTGGTGCTCAGCGGCGGCCAGCTGGCCCAGCTCTCGAGCGAGAGCCTCACCGCCCTCGATGCCGTGTTGCCGGCCCAGTGGAGCCATGCCAACCCGATCGACATCCTCGGCGATGCCGATCCGGAGCGCTACGCCCGCGCCATCGAGATCGCCCTGGCCGATCCCGGCAGCGATGGCCTGCTGGTGATCCTCACGCCCCAGGCGATGACCGATCCCACCACCACGGCCCAGCGCCTGCGGCAGCTGGCCGAGGCCAGCGGCAAGCCCCTGCTGGCCAGCTGGATGGGGGGCGACGAAGTGGCCAGTGGGGTGGCGATCCTCAATGCCGCCGGGATCGCCACCAACTCCTATCCCGACGCCGCTGCCCGCCTGTTCATCGCCCTCTGGACCTTCAGCTACAACCTGCGCGGTCTGTACGAGACCCCGGCCCTGCTGCCTGAGGCCGATGAGGGTGCCGGCGCGAGTGCGCCGGACGACCATGCCGCCGGTCGCCGGGTGCTGGAGCGGGCCCTGGATGAGGGCCGTGAACTGCTGAGCGAGTCGGAGGCCAAGCAGGTGCTGGCGAGCTACGGCATTCCGGTGCTGGACACCCGCCTGGCCCGCAGTGCCAGCGAGGCCCGCGCCGCCGCCGAGGCCATCGGCTACCCCGTGGTGCTGAAACTGAACAGCCGCACCATCACCCACAAGAGCGATGTGGGCGGCGTGTGGCTTGATCTGGCCAGCGCCGAGGCGGTGGAGGCGGCCTTCACCGCCATGGCCAGCCGGATCCCGGAGCAGTGCGGGCCGGAGGCTTTCGATGGGGTGTCGGTGCAGCCGATGCTGCAGCGGCAGGGGTCCCTGGAGCTGATCGTGGGCAGCAGCCTCGATCCCCAGTTCGGGCCGGTGATCCTGTTCGGCAGCGGCGGCACCCTGGTGGAGGTGTACCGCGACAGCGCCGTGGGACTGCCGCCCCTGAACACCACCCTGGCGCGGCGGTTGATGGAGCAGACCCGCGTTTACCGCGCCCTGCAGGGGGTGCGCGGCGGCCCGCCGGCCGATCTGGAGGAGCTGGAGCGGCTGTTGGTGCGGCTCAGCCAGCTGGTGCTGGAGCAGCCCGCCATCCGCGAGATCGACATCAATCCGCTGCTGGTGCGGCCCGGCGACCCGGTGCGGCCCCTGGTGGCGGTCGATGCGCGCATCCTGATCCAGCCGGTGGCGGGCGCCACCTGTCCGTTGCCCCGACCGGCCATTCGCCCGTACCCCAGCCAGTACGTGCACCACTGGCGACTGCAGGACGGCAGCCGGGTGACCATCCGCCCGATCCGGCCCGAGGACGAACCCTTGCTGGTGGCCTTCCACCGCACCCTCTCGGAGGAGAGCGTCTACTACCGCTACTTCCACATGATGTCGCTGAGCCACCGCATCACCCACGAGCGGCTGGTGCGCATCTGCTTCACCGACTACGAGCGGGAGCTGGCCCTGGTGGTCGACCGGCGCGACCCCGACTCCGGTGAGCACCGGATTCTGGCGGTGGGGCGGCTCAGCCGGATGCATGGCTCCAATGATGCCGAGTTCTCGATGCTGATCAGCGACCCGTATCAGCGGCAGGGTCTGGGAACCGAGCTGCTAGCTCAGCTGCTGCGCAGCGGCCGCGATGAGGGCGTCGACCGGGTGACGGCCGAGATCCTGCACGAGAACGGCGCCATGCAACGGGTGTGCCGCAAGCTCGGGTTCAGCCTGCGCTCCACCCCCGAGGTGATGGAGGCCTGGATTGATCTGGCCAGTGCAGCACTTCCCGGTGATGCGGTGCAAGCTGATCAGGTTGGCGCTGGTCAGGTCGGCTCTGATCCGCTCGCCAGCAGGGTCTCGACGTGAGCGGCGCCACCCCCCGCCAGTCCCTGCAGCGAGTAGCCCCCCTCCAGCACGGACACCAGCCGGCCACCGGCGTGTTCGCTGGCGATGTCCAGGCAGAGCTGGGTGAGGGCGCCGTAGTCGCTGTCCTCGAGCCGGAAACTGCCCAGAGGATCGTCGCGGTGGCTGTCGAAGCCGGCCGACACCAGCACCAACTGGGGCTGGAAGCGCTCGGCGGCGGGCCGCAGCGCGGCGCTCAGGGCTGCGAGCACCGCCGGGCCGTCACTGCCGCCGGGCAGGGGGCAGTTGAGGGTGAAGCCCAGGCCCTGACCCTCCCCCCGTTCCGTGGCGGCGCCACTGCCGGGGTAGTTGCCCCACTCATGCACGCTGGCGAAGAGCACGCTGGGATCGCGCCAGAAGATCGCCTGGGTGCCGTTGCCGTGGTGCAGGTCCCAGTCGATGATCAGCACCCGCTCCAGGCCGTGCACCACCTGGGCATGGCGGGCGCCGAGGGCCACGTTGTTGAAGATGCAGAACCCCATGCCCCGGTCGGCCTCGGCGTGGTGACCGGGCGGGCGCACCAAGGCGAAGGCGTGGTTCACCTGGCCGCTGAGCACCGCCTCCACCGCTGCCAGGGTGCCGCCGGCCGCCAGCCGGGCCACATCTTCCGACACGTCACAGATGGCGGTGTCGCCGGTGGAGAGTTCCCTGGCGTCGTAGGCCACATCGCGGCGCACCGTCTCCAGATAGCGGGCCGTGTGGCAACGCTGAAGCTCCAGGTCGGTGGCGGGCCGGGCGTGGATCAGCTGGCAGCGCTGCCGCAGGCCGCGGCGCTGCAGTTCGGTTTCGATCGCCTCCAGCCGCCGCGGGCTCTCGGGGTGGCTGCTGCCCGTCTCGTGCAGCCGGAAGGCCGGATCGATCACCAGTCCCGTGGCGCCCATCGCTGACGGCCTCCAGGCCACACTCTCACCAGATTCGCTGACAGCCACGCCGGTGCTGGCTAGGCAGGTGTGAAGACCGCGCCTGTCGCGTCAGCCCATGATCGCGCCGCTCTCCGCGCCACCATCAGCGCCCTCCCGGGCGGATCTGCCCCCCGAGGCTGATCTGCCTGCCGAGGCGGTGGAGCGCACCTCGCGGCTGATTCGTCAGCACGGCAGCCGCTCCGATGCCCTGATCGAGGTGCTGCACCAGGTGCAGGAGCTCTACGGCTATCTGCCGCCCGGGGCCCTGGCCCAGGTGGCGCGGGAGCTGAAGCTGCCCCTGGCACAGGTGTTTGGGGTGGCGAGTTTTTACCACCTGTTCCGACTCGGGGCCCCCACCGCGCACCGCTGCGCCGTGTGCCTGGGCACCGCCTGCTTCGTCAAGGGAGGTGGCGAGCTGGCGGCACGGCTGGAGCGGCGGCTGGGGCTGCGGCTCGATGACGCTGCCGGCAACGGCACCTGGGCCCTGGAACATGTCAGCTGCCTGGGGGCCTGTGGCCAGGCGCCGGTGCTGGTGGTGGACGGCCACCTGGAGCCCCGCCTGCCGGTGGACGATCCGGCGGCCCTGGATGCACTCCTGGGCGCCCTGGGGCTTTCTGCAAACGACGCTTCCGACGCCGGCACCGACGCCAGGGCAGATGGCAGTGGAACCGGAGCACGCTGATGGCCTCCTCTCCCCGGATGCAACTGCGCTGTTGCGGCGCCAGCGGCTGCCGTTCCGCCGGTGCCGAGGCCCTGCGGACGGCCCTGCTCTCCGCCCGCGACCAGCTCGGCGGCGCCGCCGAGGCGGTGTCGATCAAGTCGGTGGGCTGCCTGCGGCTCTGCGGCCGCGGTCCGCTGGTGGCCCTGGACCGTCCCGAGCCCAGCGGCGCGGAACCGGCCTGCCGCACCGAGCTCTATGCCGAGCTCAGGCCCGAGCAGGCCGCCGACCTGCTGGCACGAGCCACCGGCAGGGGTGATGCGCTGGCCGCCCAGCGCCTCGACTCCGACCATCCCTTCTTCGCTCTGCAGAAGTCGGTGGTGCTGGAGGGCTGCGGCGTGGTCGATCCCGAATCGATCGACGATGCCCTCAGCCACGGCACCTACGCCCAGCTGCGGCGGGTGCTGCTGGACGTCAGCCCCGAGCAGGTGCGCGAGCAGGTGAAGCGCAGCGGTCTGCGCGGCCGCGGCGGCGCCGGCTATCCCACCGGCCTGAAGTGGGACACCGTGGCCCTGCAGCCGCCTGGCCCCCGCTATGTGGTGTGCAACGCCGATGAGGGTGACCCCGGTGCCTTCATGGATCGCAGCGTGCTGGAGAGCGATCCCCATCGGCTGATCGAGGGGCTGGCGATCGCCGCCTACGCCGTGGGCGCCGATCAGGGCTTTGTGTACGTGCGAGCTGAATATCCGCTGGCGGTCGAGCGCCTGCGCCTGGCGCTCAGACAGGCCCGCTCCAAGGGGTTGCTGGGGGCGGGCATCGCCGGCAGCGGCTTCCATCTGCGGCTGGAGGTGCGGGTCGGCGCCGGCGCCTACGTGTGCGGTGAGGAAACGGCACTGCTGGCCTCGATCCAGGGTCAGCGCGGCACCCCCAGGCCGCGCCCCCCCTTCCCCGCCCAGGCGGGCCTGTGGGGTGCCCCGACCCTGATCAACAACGTGGAGACCCTGGCCTCGATTCCTGTGATCCTGCGGCAGGGCGGCGACTGGTACGCGGCCATCGGCACCGAGGGGAGCAAGGGCACGAAGGTGTTCGCCCTCTCCGGTGCCGTGCAGCGCACGGGCCTGGTGGAGGTGCCGATGGGCACCACGCTGCGCACGGTGGTGCAGACCATCGGCGGCGGTGTGCCCGGTGGGGAGGGCCCAGACGGCGGCGTCAAGGCGGTGCAGACCGGCGGTCCTTCCGGCGGCTGCATTCCGGCCCATCTGCTCGACACGCCGGTGGATTACGAGAGCCTGCGGGCCCTGGGCTCGATGATGGGCTCGGGCGGCCTGGTGGTGATGGGCGACAGCACCTCGATGCCGGAGGTGGCCCGCCACTTCATGCGCTTCAGCGTCAACGAGAGCTGCGGCAAGTGCGTGCCCTGCCGTGCCGGCACCGTGCAGCTGGCTCAGATGCTGGATCGCTTCGTGGAGCGGCGGGCGTCCCTGGTCGACCTGGAGCGCCTCGAGGAGCTCTGCAGGATGGTGGGCGCCACCAGCCTCTGCGGTCTCGGCCAGGCGGCGCCCAACCCGGTGCTCAGCACCCTGCGCTACTTCCGCCAGGAGTATCAGGCTGCCTGCCGGGATCCGGTCCAGTGCGAACCCCTCGACGCCTGCCTGCTCAAGGAGGGGACCCGATGAGCGTGCACACCCTCACTGTGGATGGCGAGGAAGTGGCCGTTCCCGCTGGGGCCACGCTGCTCGATGCGGTGCGCGCCGCCGGCGCCGAGCTGCCCACCCTCTGCCATCTCGATGGCCTCACCCCGGTGGGCGCCTGCCGGCTCTGCCTTGTGGAGCTGGAGGGCAGCGGCAAGCTGCAGCCGGCCTGTGCCACTGCCGCCGGCGAAGGCATGGCGGTGCTCACCCAGACACCCCAGCTGCAGGCCTACCGGCGCATGGCGGTGGAGCTGTTCTTTGCAGAAGGCACCCACGTGTGTGCCTTCTGCGTGGCCAACGGCAACTGCGAACTGCAGGACGTGGCGGTGGCCGTGGGGATGGATCACTCCCGCTTCCCGTATCAGTATCCCCAGCGCCGGGTGGACGCCTCCCACCCCCACTTCGCGATCGACCACCACCGCTGCATCCTCTGCACCCGCTGCGTGCGGGTGTGCGATGAGATCGAGGGCGCCCACGTGTGGGACGTGGCCAACCGTGGCCGCGAGTGCACGATCATCACCGGCCTGGATGAGCCCTGGGGTGAGGTGCAGGCCTGCACCTCCTGCGGCAAGTGCGTGGATGCCTGTCCCACCGGCGCCATCTTCCGGAAGGACGACACCACCGCCGAAAAGCAGACGCACCGCGAGCGGCCCCAGCTGCTGCGCGATGCCAGGGAGAAGCACCAGTGGCAGAACCAATGACCGCCCCCAAGTTGCGATTCGCCACCGTGTGGCTGGCCGGCTGCAGCGGCTGTCACATGTCGTTCCTCGATCTTGACGAGTGGCTGTTCGAGCTCGCCAAGCACGTGGATATCGTGTTCTCGCCGGTGGCCAGCGACATCAAGACCTATCCCGAGCAGGTGGATGTCTGTCTGGTGGAGGGTGCCGTGGCAAATGCCGACAATCTGGACCTGGCCCTGCAGCTGCGCCAGCGCACCCGGCTGGTGATCTCCTTCGGCGACTGCGCGGTGACCGGCAACGTGCCGGCGCTGCGCAACCTCTGGGCCGAGGTGGATGGTGGTAGCCGCCAGAGCGTGCTGGATCGCGGTTACCTGGAGCTGGCCGACCGGGGAGCCCAGCATCCCCACGCGCCCGGCATCGTGCCGGAGCTGCTGGAGCGGGTGCTACCGCTGCACGAGGTGATCCCGGTGGATCTTTTCCTGCCCGGCTGCCCGCCGTCTGCCGAGCGGATCCGCGCCTGTCTCGAGCCGCTGCTGCGGGGGGAACGCCCAGAGCTGACGGGGCCCGACCTGCTGCGGTTCGGCTGAGGAGATCGCATGACCCGCACGATCACGATTGACCCCGTCACCCGCATCGAGGGTCACGCCAAGATCACCCTTCACCTCGACGACGACGGACGCATCGCCGATGCCCGTTTCCACGTGGTGGAATACCGCGGCTTCGAGACCTTCTGCGAGGGCCGGCCCTTCACCGAGATGGCCGGCATCACGGCGCGGATCTGCGGCATCTGCCCGGTGAGCCACCTGCTGGCTGCTGCCAAGACCGGCGACAAGCTGCTGGCGGTTCAGCCTCCTCCGGCGGCGCGCAAGCTGCGGCGGATGCTCAACCTCGCCCAGATCTGTCAGAGCCACGCGCTCTCCTTTTTCCACCTCAGCAGTCCTGATTTCCTGCTCGGCTGGGAGAGCGATCCGGCCCAACGCAACGTGTTCGGCCTGATGGCGGCCGATCCCGAGCTGGCCCGTGCCGGCATCCGCCTGCGCCAGTTCGGCCAGCAGGTGCTGGAGCTGCTGGGCGGCCGCAAGATCCACTCTGCCTGGGCTGTGCCCGGCGGTGTGCGCACGCCCCTGAGCGCCGAGGCGCGGCAGTGGATCCTGGAGCGACTGCCGGAGGCCAGGGCCACCGTGGCCCTGGCCCTGGAGCTCTATAAAAAGCTGCTGGATGGGCCGTTGCAGCACGAGCAGCGCTGCTTCGGCGACTTCCCCTCCCTGTTCATGGGCCTGGTGGGGCCGGGCGGCCGTTGGGAGTGCATCGACGGCCTGATCCGCTTCATCGACAGCGACGGCCTGATCGTGGCCGACGATCTCTCGGAAGACGACTACGCCTCGTTTCTGGGCGAGGCGGTGGAGAGCTGGAGCTACCTGAAATTTCCTTATTACAAGCCGCGGGGCTATCCCGATGGCCTCTATCGGGTGGGCCCCCTGGCACGGCTGAACGTGTGTGAAGCGATCGGCACCCCCTGGGCCGATGCCGAGCTGGCCGAGTTCCGCCAGCGCAGTGGCACGGCGGCAAGCGGCGGTCGCGTCGTCACCTCCTCCTTTGCCTACCACCACGCCCGGCTGGTGGAGATCGTCGCCTGCCTGGAGGGGATCGAGCAGCTGGTGGCCGACGACAGCCTCATGGAGGGCCGCATCCGCGCCCGTGCCTCCCTCAACGCCCACGAGGCGGTGGGGGTGAGCGAGGCACCGCGCGGCACCCTGTTTCACCACTACAAGGTGGACGATGACGGCCTGATCACCCGGGTGAACCTGATCATCGCCACCGGCCAGAACAACCTGGCCATGAACCGCACTGTGGTCCAGATCGCCCGGGAGTTCATCTCCGAGCCGGTGGCCGCCGAGGCCGAGATCCCCGAGCCCCTGCTCAACCGGGTCGAAGCCGGCATTCGTTGTTTTGATCCCTGTCTCTCCTGCTCCACCCACGCGGCAGGACAGATGCCCCTGCGGATCGAGCTGCGCTCCGCCGATGGAGCGCTGCTGGCGGCGCGGCAACGGCAGTGATGGCGGCTCGCCGGCGGCGCTGATGGCAGCGGAGTCCACGGTTCTGGTGATCGGCATCGGCAACCTCCTCCGCCAGGACGATGGGGTGGGCCGGTGGCTTGTGGAGGACCTGGCGCAGGAGAAGCGGGCACAGGAGAAGCGGGCGCAGGAGTCACCTGCGCGGGAGTCACTGGCGCAGCAGGACTGGAGCCGACGTATGCCCGAGCTGCAGCTGCGTCCTTGCCACCAGTTGCTGCCGGAACTGGCAGAGGATCTGGCCCGCAGCGAGCGGGTGCTGTTCGTGGATGCCTGGCTCGCTGGCGCCGGCGATCCAGGATCTGATCAGCCTCGGCTGGAGCGGTTGGACTCCGCTTCGCGCCAAGGGGAGCCCGGCCCTGAGGGCGACGCGGATGACAGCGTGGAGGGCGGTCTGGGTGCGCATCGCTGCGGCCCCGAGCAGCTGCTTCAGCTCTGTGCCTGGGCCTACGGCCACAGACCGGCGGCCTGGGTGCTGCTGGTGCCGGGCGAGCACTTCGGCCATGGCACCCACTGGTCGCCGCGTCTGCAACGCCAGTTGCCCGAGGCCCGTGCCTTGCTGCGGCGCTGGTTGGCCGGGCCGGAGGACGCATGCACGAACTGAGCCTGCTGGAGCAGCTGCGGGATCTGGCGGTGGAGCAGGCCCTGGCCCACGGCGGCGGTCGCATCGTGGCAATCACGCTGCGGATCGGCAGCCTTGCCGGCGTGGAGGCCGAGGCCCTCCACTTCGCCCATGCCGTGGTGATGGCGGGCAGCCTGGCGGAGGGCTCCACGCTGCAGATCGAGGCCGTGGCCGCCAGCTGGTTCTGTCAGATCTGCGATCAGGAGTTCAGCGGCAACGGTGGCGACCCCACCTGCCCCAGTTGCGGCGCCATCAGCCGGCAGCTGCGGCATGGACGGGAGCTGGAGCTGATCTCACTGGAACTGGCGACGGAACCCCTTCGTGATCCCTGACGCCACTCAGGGCCAGACCTCAGAGCCACTGCATGCCGGGAGTTTCCAGCAGCTCCTGAGACGGCCAGGCTCCCAGCCAATGGAAGCGGCTCGCCAGGATGCCGCGCAGGCCGGAGTGCTGGCGCAGCTCCTGCTCCGCCGCCCATTCGCATTCCTGCACGTCAGTTTCGGCCAGGCCCAGCGCCTCCACCAACCGCCGGTACGCCACCTTCTCCATCGGATTGATGCTGGAGGCATCGCCAGGGCTGGTGCTGACCCGGATCATCATGAACGCCAGTTTGAGGGCCAGCTGGCGATCCTCTGCGGTCTGCAGGCGTTGCACCAGCTCCTCCATCCCCTCCATCTGCATGGCCTCATCGGCCAAGGCAGCCGCGGCATCGGCGGCGTGGAGCGGATCCACCTCAGGCAGGAAGTAGGTCGCCACCAGCCGCTGCAGCAGTTGCTTCTCCTCGGCAGCGAAATCCCCATCCGACCAGGCCACGCAACAGAGGATCCGCAGCAGATCGCGGTCGGCTTCGGGCAGGAGTTGTGAGGGGGTCTGCATGGCCGGCGCGGCAGGAATGGATGGCGTCATTGTGAACGCTCCGAATTCGAGGGCTATCGCGTCATCGAACCAGCCGGCAGCGCTGGCCGGGTTGCGCAGCCTCTGCAGAATGTCTGGCGTATCGGGCCAGGATCAGACTGCTCCAATCCGATGTCCGTTCCTCGTGTTTGCGATCGTCTCCATTCTGTTCGGAGGTTTTCTGGGCGGTCTGCTCGGCTTTGGCCTCGGTCGTGGCGTGCCTGCCCTGGTGCAGGGCGGTGGCCGGCTGGCCCGCCGCCAGAACCAACTCGGCATGGGCCTGTTGCTGATGGTGCCGTGGCTGGTGGGGGCGCTGTTGCTGCTCAAGGCGCTCACCGCCCCGGGCTTGCTGGTGCTGGCAGGGGGCTACTGGCTCGGCATGGTCGTGGGACGGCGGCAGCTGGGGCTCTGAACCGGCGACAGATCCGGTAGGAGATCCGGTGATCCGTGCCGGCCATCCGATCCGGCCAATCAGATTCGCAGCAGAAAACCATCGCGGCGGTGGAAATCGGCTTCGGGGCCAGGGTGGGCCAGGGCCCAGGTGCTGAGGGCTCCGCCGCGGTGCTCGATCACGGCGCTGATGCCGACCTGCAAGGCAGCGGCCGCCGCCAGGGGTGGTGGCAGGGGACAGGGGAGCGCGAGTTCCAGCTGCTGGGGGCGTTGCTGGCAGAGAAAGGGCAGCGCCGTGACGCTGGCTTCGGGGGTGAGGCCGAGGCGATAGCCCTCCAGGCGATAGACGTTCCAATCGCCGGATGGGGAGAGGTTGATCTCCCAGTAGGGATCGTCCCCTTCCACCGCCAGGAAGGCCTCCAGGCAGGTGTGCATCCAGAGGTCATCGCAGCGCTGGGGCTGTTGTGCCGGTGGAGGCAGCAGCAGCTCGGCCAGAGGGGCCTGCAGGCAGTAGTGGATCCGCAGCTCGGGGCCCAGACGCTGGATCCAGCCCGTCAGGGAGAGCCCAGCCACGAATAGGTCGGGCGTGGCAGTGTCGCTCTGGAACGGCACCAGGGTGAAGCGCTGGGCCTCGGGCGGCGGCTGGTGTCCCGTCCCCATCTCAGGCTCCGGCCAGGCGCTGGAGCAGGGCTCGAATCGGCCCTTCCTGCGCTTCGATGCTTTCAACCAGCCGGAACTGCACCTGGGCGCGGTGGAGATTCTGGAGTGGACTGCTTGTCTTGAAATACACGTTACCGGCCAGATGATCACTGAAGAAGCGCAGACCCAGCTCAAAGGCGATCAGCCGGATTGCTGCATAGAGATACTGGTGATCGGCAGCAGTGAGGAATTGCTGGGCCACGGACAGGTAGCCCTCCAGCACCGCCTCACACAGCGCTAGATCGAACTGCACCGCCGCGGGATCGCGGCTTTCCTCGCCGAGGGTGTTGCAGCAGGAACGCAGGCAATCGCCGATGTCGTAATGAACCAATCCCGGCTTGACGGTATCGAGATCAATCAGGGCGATGGCCTCGCCGCTGGCGGCATCCAGCATGACGTTATTGATCTTCGGATCGCCGTGGATCGGGCGCAGCTGCAGCTCGCCGCGGGCCTTGGCCTCCTCCAGCACCGGCGCCAGCGCCTGGCGGCTTTCGATGAACTGCTGGCACCAGTGCTCCTGCGGCGAGGCCGGCGGTGAACAACGACCCAGGAGCTGGTGGTACTGGGCCAGGTAGGTGGGGGTGATGTGAAATCCCTCCAGCGTGTCCGCCAGCTGATCGACCGGCAGATCACTGATCAGGTGATGAAACATGCCGAGGCCATAGCCCACTTCACGCGCCTGCGCCGGATCCCGGGCCATCTCCAGGCTGCGGGCGGCTGGCACATAGGTCATGGCCCGCCAGATCTGACCATCGCGCTCCACCCAGGGATCGGCAGAATCAGTTGGGGTGAGAATGTGCGGCATCTCCCAGGAGCGCCGGCAGGTGCCGTCGTGGGCGGGATCATCCGGAAGCTCCTGCAGCCGGGCGCTGACGTGGCGGGCCACGATCTGGATGTTGCGCATCACCAGCTTCGGCTGGCGGAAGACCTCGCTGTTGAGGCGTTGCAACACCAGGGGTGGCTGGTTCTTTCCAGCCAGCGACACCAGAAAGGTGTCGTTGACATTGCCCTGCCCCAGGGGCTCAATGGCGACGATGCCCTCGCCGGGATGGAACTGGGCGGCGATCTCACGCAGCGCGTGCCCATCGGCGACCGGAGCCTGGATCATGGGTCTCGGCCGCGAACCGGGCCGCAGCCTGACACGTTCACCCCAGGCTGGGTTCAGCCGTGGTGACAGCGCGCCGACAGACTGCAGCTGGTGAACGAACGAGTCACAACGGCTGTCTCTGATCCGTCGGCAACGACGCTTCCGCTGGGATTGGCGTCTCCAGCAGCTGAATCTGAAACAGCACATCCTCGAGCGCATCGGCTGCGCTGATGCCGGCATGGCGCGGTGGGTTGTCCGGCGTGCAGCAACTGGGTAGGGGCGCCAGGATCGTCCAGGGGCGGGCGTGGCAGAACTGCACCACGCTGAGCCGCTGCTCGCTGCTGCCCGCTGGTGCCACCACCCGGTGCCAGCCGGCCGGGATCTGGCCATTGCTGAGCCGCTCCAGCATCAGGCCGCTGTTGAGGATCACCCGCCCAGGCGGCGGCAAGGCATCCCGCCACTGCCCCTGCACCTCCACCTGCAGGCCCGGCCCCGTGGCTCGCGGCAGGGCCGTGATCAGGTTGATGTCGCCGTGGGCCGCTGCCCACAGGTGGGAGCTGCTGGGGGCCTGCGCCATCGGTGGATAGCGGATCGCGCGGGTGAGGGTGGGGGCGTCCTGCACCATCTCCTCAAACAGCGTCTCGGCGCAGCCGAGCCCCAGGGCGATCACCCGCAGAAAGCGCCGTTGCAGATCAGCCACGGCAGAATGAAAGTGGCTCAGTACGGCCGTGATGCCGGGCACCACCTGCTCGGGCAGCACCGGTTCGGGATAGAGGTGCGGATAGCGCCGCTGCAGGGGATGACCCGCCGGCAGCGGAGCGGCCCAGTTGAGCATTTCCTTCCAGTCCGCCTGGTCGCTGCCGGCGGCCGTTTCCACCAGGAGGCCCGTGTAGCCGGTCTGGCCATGGCTGCCGGGTGCCCGGAAGCGCTGCTTGATCTCTGGCTCCAGGGCGAAGAACTGCGCCAGCATTCCGTAGGCGGTATCGAGCAGATCCTCAGAGAGATCACTGCTGGAGTACACGAAGCCCGTGGCCAGGCTGCGGCGCACCCCATCCACCACCGCCCGCCGGGCAGCTCCATCGCCGCGTTCGAACCGGAGCAGATCGACATCGAGAATCTCTGGCTCCTGGACCATGGCGAGGTTCCCCAGACTGGCTAGAGCGGAAGTATCCCGCCCCTGCCCGCCATGGACTTCACCCAGGACTTCGCCCATCCCCAGGCCATCGCCGCCCTAGTGGGCCTCACCTGTCTGGGGCTGGGTCTCAGCCTCGAACTGATCGCCCTGCGCTGGATCTCGCGGGACCGGCCTGCGGCAACGGTCTCGGCCTCCACTCCGTCCGTGGGGAGCGGCAGGCAGGGCCGTCGGCCCCGCCTGGCCTGACCCCAGCCGGCGGCAGGCTCTCAGGCAGCCGGCTTTCAGGCGGCCGGCAGCAGGTCTTCCGGCCGCAGATCCGGCCGGCGCCGCAGGGCGAAGAGGGTGCCGGCGTTGCCGCGACAGAGGCGCAGCTCCTGGTCGAGCACGGTGATGTCGAGCCATGCCGGGGTGGCCTGCTGCACCCGGGCCAGCAGCTCGGGGCGCCAGTCCCCCAGGCTGGGGCCGATCCAGCCGCCCCGCTCGAAGCGCACGCTCACCCTCTGGCGGCCCTGCACGGCGATGGCCGCCACCACGCTGATCGCCGCAAGTCCCCCCAGGGGTCCCCGCAGCCGCAGCAGATTCATCGCCCGGCCGGCCTCCGGATCGAGCACCTGCAGATTCTCCAGCCAGGCGACCTCCCGCAGCCAGGGCTGGGAGCTGCTGCTCCAGAACAACTCCCAGACCCCGCGCAGCAGGGCCCTGTCCCGATCCAGATCCGCCGGCTGCAGCCGCTCCAGCTGCTCCACCACGGGCCGCAGATCACGGCGCTGCGGCGGTGGATGGGCCTGGGCCTCGAGCAGGGCCCGGCGGCAGGCCTCGGCGGTGTCGGGTGGTGTGGTCATCAGCAGGGTGAGGTTCAGCGGTCGAGCAGGGGCAGCACCAGGGTCACCAGGGAATAGACCACCGCCGGGGTGAACAGGTAGCTGTCGATCCGATCCAGGATGCCGCCATGACCGGGGATGGCATCACCGGAATCCTTCAGACCGGCATCCCGCTTCATCATCGATTCTGTGAGGTCGCCCACCAGGGCGAACAGGGCGACGACCCCACCGAGTACGCCCCCCACCAGCCAGCCCCAGCGCCAGCCCAGCAGCACCCCTCCGAGCACCCCAACCAGCACGGCACAGGCCACGCCGCCCAGGGCTCCTTCCACGGTCTTGCCGGGGGAAATCGGCGAGAGGGGGCGGCGGCCCAGGCGGCGACCGATCATGTAGGAGCCGATGTCCGTGGCCACGATCAGCAGGCAGGCCAGCAGCATCAGCACCATGCCGGGGGTGAACAGCGGCGGGGCTGAGGCCAGATTCGGGGCCAGCACCGGATCGACGAGCTCCCGCAGCTTGATCCAGTAGCTCGGCAGAAAGCCCAGATAAAAGAGCCCGAAGATCGAGGCGGCGATGTCGGCGATCGTGCCGGTGACCGGCTGCAACAGCAACCAGCCGCAGATCACCGCCCCCGATACCGGCAGCACCGCTGCTGACAGGTCGACCGCCAGCCACTCGCCGCCGCCACTGGCGGCCATGGTGGTGAACAACAGGATCTGACAGGCCACCAGGGTGGTTTTGGTGGCGGGCCGGATCCCCTTGAACTGGGCCATGCGGAAGAACTCCAGCAGCCCCAGATGCACGATCACGCCCAGGGCCACGGTGAACCACCAGCCGCCCAGCAGCACCACCACCAGCCCGAACCCCCCCGCCGCCCAACCGCTCAGCAGCCGAGGCAGGGAGGTGGCAGTGCGGGGGGACGGCAGCAAGACGGGGGAATGGCAGGGACAGGCAGGAGGGCGGCGACCGATCGTCGCGGCCGACCTTCAGCGCTCGGCCGCGATCAGAAACAGCGGCTCGGCCGCGGCCAGCTTCGCCTGGCTGCCGCGCCGCTGCATGCGGTGCACGGTGGCCTGCACCACATGCACGTCGCGGGCCTGCAGCTGGGTGAGGGTGTCGGTGGCATCCACCAGGCCCTCGAGGCTGGTGGTGCTGATCACCAGCCGGCCGCTGGGGGTGAGCGATGGCCACACCGCCTGCAGCACCTCACCGAGGGGACGCCCCACTTCCAGCACCACCCGATCGGGATGGGGCGGCAGGGTATGGAGATCGGCGGGGGCCTGGCCGGGGTGGATGTGGAGGTTGGGGATCCCGAAGCGTTGGCGGTTGCGCTCCAGCAGGGCGATCGCCTCCGGATCCCGCTCCAGGGTGTGCACTTCGCCTGCGGGCATCAGCCGGGCGATCTCCAGGGCCAGGGCACCGGTGCCACCGCCGATGTCCCAGACCAGCGAGTCGGCGCGCGGCCGCAGGTGGGCCAGCAGCATCACCCGCAGTTCCAGAGGAGTGGGGCTGAAGCCGGGCGCATCCTCAAAGGCGTTGTCCGGCAGCCCCGGGGTCACGAAATCCCAGAGGTAGCGGCTGCCGTCCTGGTCAGCGTGCGAGCCCGGAGATTCCTGGCCGGGTTCCGCCATCTGCCGTCTCATCCGGCCACAACCGCCACCGTATCAGCGATCTGGCCGGGCCACAGCCGCCGCTGCCTCTGCAACCAGCTGGCGCGGCTGGCGTCGATCCGTTCGCCGGGGATCAGCAGCGGAATGCCCGGTGGATAGGGGCAGAGCGGCTCGGCGGCGATGCGCCCGCAGGCCCGCTCCAGCGGCACGAACTCGCGGGGGGATCTCCAGGCCGCGGCCAGGGGTAGCTCCAGGCAGGCCAGCAGCGGCAGCGGTGGCGGCTCAAAGGGTGGGGCGGGATCGGCGCCGAGCGCCGTGCGCAGGGCGGCCAGGTGCTGCGGCAGCCGGCGCAGGCCAGCCGGCGGGCAGGTGCCGAGGCAGAAGGTGAGCGTGCCGGGTTCCGGCAGTTCGGCCACCACGCCGCGCTGCATCAGCCAGTCGTCGGCCTCGAGACCGTTGATCCCCAGGGCGGCGGTGTTGAGCACGAGTCGCAGGGGATCCTCCGTTTCCACCAGCGGCAGGTGCCGTTGCCGCAGGGCCTGCTGCAGCCGTGCGGCCAGCACCAGGGCCCGTTGATGCTGGCGCTGGCCCGCCGGGCTGCTGCGGTGGCCCAGCGCTGCGGCCGCGGAGGTGAGCAGCAGGGCACTGGGGCTGGAGGTCTGCAGCCAGAGCAGGGCCCGCTCGATGGCCGCCACCGCGACCCGTTCGCCCCGGCTCAGCAGCGCCGCGCTCTGGGCCAGGCCCCCACCGCTCTTCTGCAGGGAGAGCACCTCCAGATCGGCCCCGGCAGCCAGGGCCTCACCCCAGCCATGGGCGCCATCCACCAGCACCGGCAGCCCCGCGGCCTGGGCCTGGGCCAGCAGCGGCGGCAGATCGGCCCGAAACCCGTGATAGGTGGGGCTGACCAGCACCAGTGCCGCGATCCGGCTGCCCGGCAGCTGGGCCTGGGTCCCCGGCAAGCCCGGAGCAGAGGCGGCCTGCAGCACCCGCTCCAGCAGCTCCGCTGTTGGTGGATGCCACAGGCCGGTGGCCGGATCGAAGGGCACCTCGTAGAGCAGCGGTTCGAGTCCGCCCAGCACGCAGCCGTGCAGCAGGCTGCGGTGCAGGTTGCGGGGCAGCAGCACCCGATCGCCGGGCTGGCCGAGGGCCAGCAGGGCCGCCTGCAGCAGGCCGCTGGCCCCGTTGACCCCGAACCAGCAGTGCTGCGCCCCAAACAGCTCAGCGGCGAGGGCCTGCGCCTCAGCCACCGCCCCCGTGGCCTCCAGGGGTCCGCCGAAGCGGGGCAATTCCGGCAGATCCCAGCGGCCCAGCGGCTGGCGCAGCAACTGGCGCAGCTCCGGGGCCAGGCCGCGACCGCGGCCGTGGGCCGGCAGATGCAAGGCCAGCTCGCCGCGGCCAGCACGCAGGGCCGCCAGAAGCGGTGCCGCCGGACTGGACCGCGTTCTGAACCAGGGCAGGTCGGGAAGCAGGGTCACTGGATCGCAGGTCCCTGGGCAGACATTCCTAGAGTTTCCTCTTCTCAGGGGCCATGACCCAGGAGCCGCCGCCATCACTGCGTCCCTTGCCCAGACCCAGGCTCCTGTCGAGGAGCTGCTGCCCTCTTACGACGCCAACGCTGATCGACGCTGGCTGCTGCGTCGCCCCTGGCTGCTGATCGCTCGGCTGCTGGTGGTGTTGAGCCAGCTGGGTGGCCTGGCCCTGGTGCTGGTCGTGCAGGGCAACAGCCGTGATCGGGCTGTGCAGCAGCGGCTGGCCCGGCGCATTCTCACCACCCTCACCAACCTGGGCCCCTGCTTCATCAAGGTGGGCCAGGCGCTCTCCACCCGTCCGGACCTGGTGCGGCGCGACTGGCTGGAGCAGCTCACCCAGCTGCAGGACAACCTTCCCCCCTTCGCTCACGACACCGCCCTGGCGCTGATCGAGGCGGAGCTGGGCGCTCCGGTGGACCAGCTGTTCGAGGAGTTTCCCCATTACCCCGTGGCCGCCGCCAGCCTCGGCCAGGTGTACAGAGCCCGTCTGGCTGATGGGCACTGGGTGGCTGTGAAGGTGCAGCGGCCCAACCTGCCTTACATCCTGCGCCGCGATCTGGCGATCATCCGCCTGCTTGGCGTGGCGGTCGCCCCGATCCTGCCGCTCAACCTCGGTTTTGGGTTGGCCGAGATCATCGATGAATTCGGCCGCACCCTGTTTGAAGAGATTGATTACCACTGCGAGGCTGCCAATGCCGAGCGATTCGCTGATCTGTTCGCTGACCACCCTGAGGTGATCGTTCCGCGGGTGTACCGGCAGCTCTCCAGCCGTCATGTGCTTACCACCCAGTGGATCAATGGGGTGAAACTCCAGAACCGGCAGGAGCTGGAGGCGCGCCATCTCGATCCCGCCGCCCTGATCCGCACCGGCGTGATTTCCGGCCTGCAGCAACTGCTCGAGTTCGGCTATTTCCACGCCGATCCCCATCCTGGCAACCTGTTTGCCCTGCCTGGCAAGACCGGCGCCATGGGCCATATGGCCTATGTGGATTTCGGCATGATGGACTCGATCAGTGATGCCGATCGCCTCACCCTCACCGGGGCTGTGGTGCACCTGATCAACCGTGATTTTGCGGCCCTGGCTCAGGACTTCATCGATCTCGGCTTCCTCAATCCCAATGCCGACCTGACCCCGATCCTGCCGGCACTGGAGGAGGTTCTGGGCGGGGCACTGGGCGAAAATGTGGGCAGCTTCAACTTCAAGGCGATCACGGATCGCTTCTCGGAGCTGATGTTTGACTACCCCTTCCGCGTGCCGGCCCGTTTTGCACTGATCATCCGGGCCGTGGTGAGCCAGGAAGGTCTGGCGCTGCGGCTGGATCCCAGCTTCAAAATCATCCGGGTCGCCTATCCCTACGTTGCCCGGCGCCTGCTGGCGGGGGACACCGCCGAGATGCGCGAGAAGCTGCTGGAGGTGATCTTCGATCGCGATGGTCGCCTGCGCATCGAGCGGCTCGAAAATCTGCTGCAGGTGGTGGAAGGGGACCAGACCAGTCCGGATCTGCTGCCGGTGGCCACCGATGGCCTGCGCCTTCTGCTTGGTCCTGGCGGCAGCAGCCTGCGCCAGCGTCTGCTGCTCACCCTGGTGCGTAACGACCGGCTCCACACCGAAGACCTGCGGGCCCTGCTGGGCCTGATGCGCCGCACCTTCTCGGCCCGCAAGCTGGCCAGCGGCGTGCTGGCCCGGCTCAATCCCCTGGCCGCCGCAGCCTGATCGGACCCAGTTCTAGGGTCGCGGCAGCGTCCGACCGATTCCGTGAGCTTCCTCGCCAGCGGCCCATCTTCCCTCTTCTCTGCCATTGCGGTGCTGGGCGGCAGCTTCGGTTCGCCGAGTGGCGCCCCTGATCCGGCCCCGGTGGATCTGTCGGAAGCCGCTCTCGATGCCGCCAGTGGCCTGTTCGGCGATCTCGATGCCGATGATATTTTTCTCGAGTACGCCACCCTGGTGCAGCCTCCCTACCTGCTGGCCGGTGCCGGACTGGCGATCGCGGTGCTGTGCGGCCTCACCTTCGCCCGGCTGGTGCAGAATCGCCTCGATGGCTGGAAGCAGGATCGCCTCAAGCTCCTGCCGCTTGGCCAATGGGAAATCACCCTGCCGTACACCGGCCTGGTGATCGGCGTGACCCTGTTCATCGGCGGCAGCCTGCAGGTGTTCGGATTCGCCGCCGGTACCGCCCTGTTGGTGTCGTTCGTGCTGTCGATGCTGACGGCTGGAGCGCTGTGGGTGCAGTTGGAGCGCCTGATGGAACAGGTGGAGAACGGCACCTTCAAAGCCGTCGACTTCGATAACTTCGACCAGTTTTTCTGAGTCCGGATTGTTCTGAATCCAGTTCTTTGAAGTTCAGTTCTTCGAAGCACTGAACTTCAAAGAACTGAACTTCGAAGCGCTGAACTTCGAAGTATTGAACTTCGAAGCATTGAACTTCAAAATTCAGTGCTTCGAAATCCAGCTGTTCAGAAGAATCAATCAGGCCACCAGGTATCCCTGCAGCAGCTCGGAGCGGGAACGGATCCCATCCAGGGCTCGCCTCTCGATGTTGCGGGTTTTGTCGCGGCTCATGCCGAGGGTCTTGGCGATCAGGGTGAGGCTCATCGGCTCGTTGCCGTCGATGCCGAACCGCATCTTCAGCACCCGTCCCTGCAGTTCCGGCAGCTGCTCCAGCAGGGAGCTCAGATCGCCGCGCAGGCACTCGCCATCGACCAGCTCCTGGGGCAGCACACCATCGCCGGCCAGCAGGTCGAGCAGTTCGGTGTCCTCGCCGTCGCCCACTTTGGTTTCCAGGCTCACGGGCTGGCGGGCCCGGCAGAGCAGGTCCTTGACCTCGTCTTCCGGCAGTTCGACAAACACCGCCAGCTCGGTGACGCTGGGGGTGCGGCCCAGCTCCTGGCTGAGCTCCCGTTGCCCCTTCTTGAGCTTGTTGAGGGTTTCGGTGATATGGATCGGCAGGCGGATCGTGCGGCTCTTCTCGGCAATCGCCCGGGTGATCCCCTGGCGGATCCACCAGTAGGCGTAGGTGGAGAACTTGTAACCACGGGTGGGGTCGAACTTCTCCACACCCCGCACCAGGCCGATCGTGCCCTCCTGGATCAGATCCAGAAGTTCCATGTTCCGCTTGGTGTACTTCTTCGCCACACTCACCACCAGGCGCAGGTTGGCGGCCACCATCCGCTCCTTGGCGCGGCGGCCGTTGGCGAGCCGGCGCTTGAGCAGGGCCACCGTGAGGCTGGCCTCGGCGGCCAGCTGTTCCTCACTGGGCGGCTGGCCGCCGCAGCGGAGGGTGAGCTCTTCGCGGAGCTCTTCGAGGGCCATCAGTTCCTGGACCTGACGGCCGAGGGTGATCTCCTGCTCGTGGGTGAGCAGCGGTACCCGGCCGATGTCGCGCAGGTAGGAGCGCACCAGATCGCCGTGGGGCCCCGTGGCGGAGCCGGCAGTGGCAACCAGGGAGAGGGAGGGCATGGGGTGGCGGAGTTAGGAAACTTGCCTGTTTCGCAAACCTACCATCAAATTCCGGAATCGTTCCGCTTTGCGCGCAGGACAATGGGCACAGGGCCGCACACCCAATTGCCATGGCCGCCGAGCGGTTGCAGAAACTGATCGCCGCCGCTGGTCTGGGGTCGCGCCGCCGGGCCGAAGACTGGCTGCGACAAGGGAGGGTGCGGGTCAATGGCGTCGTGGCGGAGCTGGGCGAGCGGGCTGACCCGCAGCTGGACCGGGTCGAACTGGATGGTCGTCTCCTCGTTGAGCGGCCGCCGGCGCGGGTGCTGCTGCTCAACAAACCCGTGGGGGTGCTCTGCAGTTGTCACGATCCCCACGGGCGCACCACCGTGATGGACCTGCTGCCCCTGGCCTGGCGTCAGGGCGATGGTCTGCATCCGGTGGGGCGCCTCGATGCCGACAGCCACGGCGCCCTGCTGCTCAGCAACGACGGCAGCTTCACCCTGCGGCTCACCCACCCCCGCTACGGCCACCGCAAGACCTACCGGGTGCGGGTGGCCGGATGCCCGGATGCGGCGACCCTGCGCCACTGGCAGGCCGGGGTTCAGCTCGACGGACGGCCGAGCGCGCCGGTGGGGCTGCGGCTGCTGCGCCAGGGCCGCGAGAGCTGCCTTCTGGAGCTCGAGATGCGTGAGGGGCGCAACCGCCAGATCCGCCGGACCGGCGAGCGCCTCGGCCATCCCGTGCTGGATCTGCAACGTACGGCGATCGGGGATCTGCCCCTCGGCGATCTGCCGGAAGGACAGTGGCGCGAGCTCGACCGACAAGAATGGGAGGCTCTGGTCGCGTCTGCGTGAACCTCCGCCCCGGTAAGCCCACCACGCGCTCCGTGCCGCGGCGCCTGTTGGGCTGGATCCGGCGCTCCCGTCCCGAATCCGCGGCCGGCGGGGCCAGCGGGGTCGAGCAGGATCCGCTGCTGCTGGCCGGACGGCGGCTGCGGGAGCAGCGGGAGGCCCGCGGCCTCAACCTGCGGGAACTGGCCCAGGAAACCCGCATCAGCACCCCGGTGCTGGAGGCGCTCGAGCGCGGCTGGCGCGACCGCCTGCCGGAAGTGACCTACCTGCGCACCATGCTGCCGCTGATTGAGCGGCACCTGGCGCTGCCCCCCGGCAGTCTCGATGCGGCCCTGCCTGCCCCGGCGCACGAGGTCCGGCCATCCAGCCGCCGCATGCTGCTGCAGCGCTTCACCCCCGGCTCGATCGATGTCTTCACCACCTGGCAGGGAACGGTGCTCTATGGCCTGCTCACCCTGGGTCTGGTCTACGCGGTGAACCTGCAGCAGCAGCGCCTCGCCGCCGAGGGGTTGCTGAGCTCACGGCCGATCCCCCCCTTGCCCCGTTCCGAGCAGGTGAGGCCCCAGGATCCGGCCATGCAGTTGCTGGCGATTCATCCGGAGCTGCGGCCCCTGACGCTCACGGCCAGGGGCCAGGGTCTCCCCCAGTTGCGGCGGGAGCTGGCCAAGGGAAGCCCGGAGGCGCTCGGGGTGCTGAGCCTGGAGCTGGCCGCCCCCAGCCGGGTGGAGATCAGCCCGTCCCAGGGAGGGAGCACCCGGCTGGAGGGCGTGAACGGCACGCTCAGCCTGCCGCTCCTGCCGCCGTTCGAGCTGCGGATCGAACCGGCCGCGGCGGCACGGGCGGTGCGTTGGAACGGCGCACCGCTGACGCCCCTGACCGGCAATCCCGGCGGCCGCTTCCGCTACCCGGCCGTGATCGCCGCCCCCCCGGCTCCGAAACGACCGGCTGCTCCCGTCGCTCAGCCCGCTCCCCCAGGACCCACCGGCGAGGAGCGTCCGTAGCGATCCGCCAACCGACCGAAACCGAGCAGCGGTCCTTGCAGGTCCCTGATCGATCGGTCCAGGCGCCAGCACCAGTTCCCACCCGTGGTTCCGGGGGTGTTGAAGCGGGCCCGGTCATCCAGTTCCAGCAGGTCCTGCAGGGGCACCACCACCAGTTCGGCCTCGGTGGCCAGGGCTGCCTCCAGCAGCTGCCAGCCCGGCGCCGTCACCTCAGCGCCGACAACCGCACGGACCCGGTCGCGGCTGCCCTGATCGAGCTCATCCCACCAGCTGCGACTGGTGGCGTTGTCGTGGGTGCCGGTGTACACCACCCAGCGACTGCCGCGGTAGTTGGCCGGCAGGTAGGGATTGTCCGTGTTGCCATCGAAGGCGAACTGGAGGATCTTCATGCCGGGCAGGGCGAAGCTGTCGCGCAGTGCCTCCACCGGTGGCGTGATCACCCCCAGGTCTTCGGCGATCAGGGGCAGCCGGCCATCGGGGAGCAGCCCGCCGCGCCGCCAGCAGTCCAGCCAGAGCAGCGTCAGCAGGGGCCGGCCTGGGGAGGGCTGCCAGGTGCCGTTCTCTGCGGTGCTGTCGCTGCCGGGGATGCTCCAGTAGGCCTGCAGGGCCCGGAAGTGATCCAGTCGCAGCCGGTCGAACAGCTGCAGCTGGCGGCCCAGGCGCCGCAGCCACCAGCGGAACCCCCCCAGCCAGTGGGCGCTCCAGCGGTACACCGGGGTGCCCCAGAGCTGGCCGGTGGCGGAGAAGTAGTCGGGCGGCACACCGCTCTGCTGGGCGAGGCTGCCGTCGAACTGGAGGGAGAACAGGGAGCGGTGACGCCAGACATCGGCGCTGTCGTGGGCCACATAGAAGGGCAGATCACCGATCAGCTGCACGCCGCGGCGGTGGGCATGGCGCTGCAACCCATCCCACTGACGCTGCAGATGCCACTGCAGCAGGCCCTCTTCCAGCAGGGCTGGACCGTGTTGCTGATCGAGGGTCCGCAGGGCACGGCTGTGGCGGCGGGCCAGAGGGCCTGGCCAGTTCCACCAGGGCTGGCCCTCCTGCAGGCGGCGCAGCACCATGAAACGACAGTGGTCCTGCAGCCAGGAGCGCTGCTGCCGGCGCCAGCGGCTAAAGCTCTGTTTCTGCTCCTGGGGCTGGCTGGCCCAGCGCTGGACCAGCAGACGGCCCAGCGCCGCGGCCCGGGCAGGGGCCAGGCTCAGATCGAGTGGGGCAGCTCCGCTCTCACCAGCCGAGGCCTCAGTCGTGAGATCGGAGCCCTCGCAAGGCAGGTCCTCCAGATCGGCAGGCTCCAGAAAGCCCTGGGCCACGAGATCGGCCGCATCCAGCAGCCAGGGGTTGAGGGCCGAACCGCTGGGGGAGCTGTACGGGGAGCCGGTGCCGTCGGTGGGGGCCAGGGGCAGCAGTTGCCAGGCGGCGATGCCCTGATCGGCCAGGAGGTCAATCAGGGCATGGGCCTGCGAACCGAAGGTGCCGCACACCGGCGTGCCCGGCAGGGCGGTGGGATGCAGCAGCACCCCGCAGAGGCGGTCACTCATGGAGAGGGGAGGCGGTAGCGCTCAACGATCCGACGGGCGAAGGCGGGGATATGACGCTCCGCCATCTCCGGGTGATGGCGCCGCAGCCACAGGGCATTGCGGGTGAAGTGGGAATCAATCGAAAAGCGGCCGTACTCCAGACCCTGCGGGCCCACCCGCTGCACCAGGAAACCGACCAGCTCGGCCAGCCAGCGGGGCAGTTTCAGCGCCTTGTCGTAGGCGTCGATGCCCTGCTGCACGGCGGCGCGCCGATCACCGCGGCTGGTGACGGGGGCGGTGTCCAGCTCGGGCTCCACCAGATCCAGCAGCACCTGTCCCCTGGGGTTGCGCACCGTGATCCACTGGCGGCCGAAGCTGGCCCCCATGTACCCCACCACCAGATCAGCACCGGCGTTGGTGTAATCGAAGCAACTCAGGCAACTGGGAGCGAAGACGTCCTTGAGCTTGGGCGTATCCAGCCCGAAGAACGGCACGGTCTCCTCGCTGCCGTCGCTGTGGCGGAAGTGGATGCGGAAGTCCTGCATGAACTCGTAGTGCACCACCGTTTCGGGGGAGCGGCTGGCGCTCTCCAGGAAGGTCTGCAGGCCTTCGCGGCTGACGTTGTCGACGCAGGGCAGCCCCAGCACATAGAGCTGTTCCAGAGGCAAGGTCGACTGCACGGCCCGCAGGGCCTGGATCTGGCAGCCCACACCGATGGCCAGCAACCTCTGAATGCCGCTGCCGGGCAGCTGCTCCAGGACTTCGAGGTTGGGCGAGAGGGTGGGTTTGTTGACCCGGGCCGCCAGCACCTGCTCGGGGGTGCGGGCCAGCACCGGCACGGGGGTGAAGCGATCGTCAGGGCTCTGGCCCACGCAGAGCACGGCATCGACAAGACCGGTCTCAAGGGCCCGCACGCCGATCCGGCTGACGATGCCGGTCCACTGGGCTCCGGCGATCGGCTGCTGCAGCCGGGCCGAGAGCATGCGCTGCTGAACGCCGAAGTAGAGCTCGTCCTCGTCATCAAGCCGACGGCTGCGGCCGTGGGCGGTCGCCTCCATGGCCTCGAAGTTCTGGCTCAGGAAGGCGCAGGCGCGGCGCACGTAGGCCACCCAGCGGCTGTCGCAGAGGCCGCACTGACTGCAGAGGTCCTTGGCGGGATAGACGCTGCCCTTGGCCAGGGGGCGAGCCCGCTCGTGCGGAGGCGTGGCGGAGCCCGCGGTGGCGCCGGACGGCGTGCTGGAGGCTGCGGTCAAGGAAAGGGGTGGGCTGACTCCACGGCCCTCAACCTATCGGCCACCCGTCCCAGCGGGGCGGATCCCCGGACTGAGCCAGAGTGGGACCATCAGCCCTGCGGGCACCATGCCCCCCATGCGGGACACCGACCCTTCCACCTCCAGCTCCTCGCCGGAGCACCCCGCCGTGCCGCGGATCCGCCCCGCCGGCAAAGGCCGTCGCTCGCGTGCCCTGGGCCGCGTCGCCCTCGCCCTGGCCGGCGCCGGTCTGGGCATCACCCTGCTCGGCTGGATCTGGCCCAGCCAGGATTCCCGCAGCCTCGACGACCGCCCCAGCACAGCCTCCGATCTGGCCGAGCCGCCGCGCCGGCCGGTCACGGTGCTGGTGGTGGGGCTGGATTCCGATCGCCTGCCGGGTCCGCTCCAGACCCCACCGGCCACCGGCGCGTCGCCCCCCCAGGACACCGCTGCCAAGGGCAACGCCGCCGCCGCCAAGCCTGCCCCGCGCCCCAACAGCGACGCGCTGCTGCTGGTGCGGGTCGATCCGGAAGGTCCGTTGCAGGTGCTCGGCCTGCCCACTGAACTGGCTGTGAATCTGCCGGGCCAGAAACGTCCCCAGGCTCTGGGCAGCCTCTACCGCACGGGCGGGGTCGCCCTGACCGGCGATGCGGTGCGCGAACTGCTGAAGCTGGAGCCCGGCGAGCCGGACCGCTATCTGGTGCTCTCCCGCGCCGGACTGCGCAGCCTGGTGAATGCCCTGGGCCGGCTGGAGGTGAATCCACCCCGCAAGATGCTGTACGAGGACAAGGCGCAGCGGTATCGCATCGATCTGCAGAGCGGTCTGCAGCAACTCGACGGGGCCCAGGTGGAGCAGTTGCTGCGCTACCGCGATCCCAGCCTCGGCGAGCTCAGTCGCCGCCAGCAACAGGAGCTGGTGGTGCTGGCCCTGATGGAGAGCCTGTCTCAGCCGGCCCGCCTGGCCAATCTGCCGGACCTGGTCCAAAAGCTGCGCAGCGAGGTGGACACGAACCTGGAGCCCAGCGAGACCCTCAGCCTGCTGGCCGCTGGTCTGGCCCGCCCCGGGGAGGTGCGCTTCCTGTCTCTGCCGCTGGGGCCGGCCAAACCGAAATTCGACGGCCTGCGGCAGCTGGAGACCAAGGCCACCCTGCCGCCCTGGAAGACGAAGACCTGATCTCGGTCCAGGCTCAGGCCAGCTCAGCCTGTAGCTGCAGCCAGCGAGCCTCCAGGCTGAGCCGCAGTGCGGCCATGCTCTGCTCCGTCCACGACTGCTCGGTCCACTCCTGCTCGGCGGCCTCCGGCAGGACCGCTTCATGCAGCTCAGCTTCATGCAGCGCAGCCTCCGGCAGCCAGCCGAGCCAGGGCAGTCCGTCACCCCGGCGCCGGGCTGCCTCCCAGGGGCCACCGCCCTGGATCAGGCCGAGCAGGGGCACCTGCCACTGCCGCAGCAGGGCCGTGGTGGCCGCGGGAGCGCCCGTCGCGAGGCTGTCGGCCGGCAACAGCAGCAGGGTGGGTTGGCGCCAGGCCCCCAGCGCCTCTGCCCAGTGGTTGGCAGCGGCGCTGGCCGGATCAACTAGCAGCAGGCCCGGATCGCAGGGGAGCGCGGCCAGCCAGGGGCCGGCGATGGCCTCCAGCTGCCGCAGGGCCTGCTGGGGGCAAGCGGCCGGCGCCAGGGTGTGCAGTGGCAGGGCCAGGGCCGCCGCCAGCCGTGGAGCCTGATCGCTCAGGAGGGCCGCCACCTGGTCGGTTCGGCCGCTTGAGGTCAGCACCATCCTCGGGGGCCTGGCCAGGCCAGAAAACTTCACGGTTGTTCGCACTGGCTGGGACGGGTCGCTTCTACCATCGAAACTCCGCCGTCGCGCTTGCGTCCGCTGTGACCAGTTTCTTGACCGCTGATCGGGTGGAGCAGCAGTCCAGTCCCACCCAGTCAGCCCAGGACACGCGGCGGCTGCGGCTGTTCAGCGGCTCCTCCAACCCCCATCTGGCCCGCGAGATCGCTGCCTACCTGGGGGTTCCGGATGGACCCTGCGTGATCAAGCGCTTCGCCGACGGCGAGCTCTACATCCAGATTCAGGAGTCGATCCGCGGCTGCGATGTCTTCCTGATCCAGCCCACCTGCGCTCCGGTGAATGATCACCTGATGGAGCTGCTGATCATGGTGGATGCCTGCCGCCGTGCCTCTGCCCGGCAGATCACCGCGGTGATTCCTTACTACGGCTACGCCCGCGCCGACCGCAAGACCGCCGGCCGCGAATCGATCACCGCCAAGCTGGTCGCCAATCTGCTGGTCAAGTCCGGTGTGGATCGGGTGCTGGCGATGGATCTGCATTCCTCCCAGATCCAGGGGTATTTCGATATTCCCTGCGATCACATCTATGGCTCACCGGTGCTGGTCGACTACCTCCGCACCCGCAACCTCGGGGAGGTGGTCGTGGTGTCGCCGGATGTGGGCGGGGTGGCCCGCGCCCGCGCCTTCGCCAAGCAGATGAATGATGCCCCCCTGGCGATCATCGACAAACGGCGCAGCGGCCACAACGTGGCCGAGAGCCTCACCGTGATCGGTGATGTGGCCGACAAGACCGCCGTGTTGATCGACGACATGATCGACACCGGCGGCACCATTTACCAGGGCGCCAAGCTGCTGCGGGAACGGGGCGCCGCCCGGGTGCTCGCCTGCGCCACCCACGCGGTGTTCTCGCCGCCGGCGGTGGAGCGCCTCTCCACCCCTGGCCTGTTCGAGGAGGTGGTGGTCACCAACAGTATCCCGATGGTTGCGGAGCGCTCCTTCCCGCAGCTCCAGGTGCTCTCGGTGGCCAACATGCTCGGAGAAGCGATCTGGCGCATTCATGAAGAGAGCTCCGTCAGCTCGATGTTCCGCTGAGTCGCAGCACCCCCGTAACAGGCTGCTGAGCCTGGGCGGCGCCCTGGCCCTGGCTGCGGGCATGGTCTGCGGTCTGGCGGCCCTCCCCACCGGTGCGGTGGAGCGCGATCGGCGAACGCCGGTCCCCCCGCCCCCCGCGCCGGAACGCCAGATGCGCCCGCGCCTGCAGGATCTGCTGCGGGCCAGCGGCGGCCGGCGCGTCGGGGTGTGGCTCACCAACAGTCCGAGCCCCCTGTATTACGACGCCGGCCGGATCGAGCGGGCGGTTCAGGAGCTCGCCGATGCCGGCTTTAACACCCTCTACCCCAACGTCTGGAGCCGGGGCACCACCTTCCACCGCAGCCGCTGGGCGCCCATGGAGCCGGCCCTGCAGCGGGCCGGTGCCGAGCTTGATCCGATCTGCCGGCTGACGCGCGCCGCCCAGCGCCGCGGCCTGCAGGTGATTCCCTGGTTCGAATACGGCCTGATGGAGCCGGCCGATGCGGAGGTGGTGAGTCGCCACCCTGAGTGGGTGCTGCAGCGGCGCGATGGCAGCAGCCTCTATGCCATGCATGGCGCCGATCTGCGCACATCGCCGCTGAAGGACCTGCGGGTGTGGCTCAATCCGGCCCATCCGGGGGTGCGCAGCCGCTTCATCGGTCTGGTCAGCGAGATCGTGCAGCGCTGCGGGGTGGACGGCATCCAGCTCGACGACCACTTCGCCTGGCCCGTGGATCTGGGCTACGACCCTTACACCCTGGCGCTCTACCGGGCCGAGACCGGCCGCGAGCCGCCCGACAGCGCCACCGACCGCGACTGGATGCGCTGGCGACGCCAGCAACTCACCGGGCTGCTGCGGGAGCTGCGCAGCTCCCTCGGCAAGCTGGATCGGGATCGGCGCACGCTGGTGAGCCTCTCGCCCGGCCCGTTTCGCTTCGCCTACAACCACTGGCTGCAGGACTGGGAGCTGTGGGCGCTGGGGGAACTGATCGACGACCTGGTGGTGCAGAACTACGCCTATTCCGTGGCCGGTTTCGCCAAGGATCTCGATCAGCCGGCCCTGGTGAAGGCGCGGCAGTGGGGCATGCCGGTGGAGATCGGCATCCTGGCCGGCTTCGGGGGTCGCACACCGCCGATGAGCCAGCTGGAGGAGAAGGCGCGCCTGGCGGCCCAGCGGGGCCACGGCATCATCTACTTCTACTGGGAAGGGCTCTGGGGCCAGCACGCCGGACCGGAGGGGGGCGCCCAGCGGCAGGCGGCTTTCCGCCGACTGCATGGGCAGATCTTTCGCTGAGGGTTGTTTCGCTGAGCCGCGGCTCGCCTCGGCCATCGCGCTGTGCTCGCTGGGCCTCATCACCCCAGGCACTGCTCCACCACCTCGCGGGTGTTGGAGGACAGTGCCGCCGCCGCCAGCAGATTCAGGGCCTCCGCCATCCGCTCGCGCCGCTCGGGGCCGTAACTCCGCCAGCGGCTGAACACCTTGGCCAGGCGTGAGGCCGTGATCGGGTTGCGGCCGTCGAGGGCGGCGATCTGCTGCGCCAGGAAGCGGTAGCCACGGCCATCGGCGGCATGAAACACCATCGCATTGCCCGCCAGGCCGCCCAGCACCGCCCGCACCGAGTTGGGGGCCATCGGATCGAAGCGTGGGTGCTCCAGCAGACGCGCCACCCGGTCCAGACCATCTGCGAAGGGAGCCCCTGCCTCCAGCGCAAACCAGGCATCGAGGATCACGGGGCGGTCTTGCCAGCGTTCAAAGAAGGCCTGCATGGCCGCCTCTCGCTCCGGGATGGCATGGGCCTGCAGCGCCTGCAATCCGCAGCGGGCCAGGGTCATCGAAGGCCCATGCACCGCATCGCGGGCCAGCGCCGCAATCGCCTTGTCGCCGGCGGCGATCCGCCAGCCCCAGATCCGGCCGGTGAGCATCCGGGCGCCGCTGCCCTCCGGCCAGTCCAGCTCCCACTGGGCCCGGCAGCGTTCCAGGGCCTGGGCCAGCAGCTCGGCATGGGCCTCGCCGAAGCGGCGCTGCAGGGCCAGCCGGGCGGTGACCAGAGCCGGAGGATCAGGCTCCGTCATGGCCTCCTCCAGTTCCGCCATCCCCGGAGGGCTCAGCAGGATGCTGCGGCTCGCTTCCGAGAGGGAGGGATCGCTGAGGATGCGGCCGAAGGCATCGATCAGTTCCTCCTCCAGCTGCTCATGGGGCTGTCCGGTCGCCCGGGCGACGAGGGCCTTGCGCAGCAGCACCTGGCCCGCATCCCAGCGGGAGAAGGGGTCGCTGTCGCTGGCCAGCAGATGCACCAGCTCGGCGGTGGAACGGCCCATCTCCAGCCGCACCGGAGCTGAGAAGCCCCGCAGCACCGACAGGGCCGGCGGATGGTCCTCCGCCGGCAATCCCTCGAAGCGCAGCTGCTGCTCCGCCTGATCGATCACCAGCAGGCGGCTCTCCTTGCCCCAGGCGCCCTCAAGCCTGGCGGCGGCCGCCTCGGAGGGCGACTCCCCAGCCAAGCGCAGGAGCAGGGGCTGGCCGGCACGATCCACCAGGCCCAGCACCAGCGGCAGCACCAGCGGCTGCTTGTCGGGCTGGCCCGGTGTGGGCGGGGTGTGCTGCCGCAGGGTGAGCTCCAGCACCCCCGCCGCACCGTCCCAGTGGCGCTGCACCTGCAGCACCGGCGTGCCGGCCTGGTGGTACCAACGCCGGAACTGGGCGAAATCGAAGCTTGCAGAATTGGCCGCGGCGTCTTGCATCGCCTGCACGAAGTCCTGGCAGGTGGCCGCGGTGCCGTCATGGCGCTCCACATAGAGGGCCATGCCGCGCTGGAACGTCTCGGCACCGAGCAGCGTATGCAGGCAGCGAATCAGTTCCGATCCCTTTTCGTAGATCGTGGTGGTATAGAAGTTATCGATCGCCTGGTAGTGATCTGGCTGCACCGGATGGGCCGTGGGGCCGGCATCTTCGCGGAACTGGGTGTTGCGCAGCAGTGAGACATTCTCGATGCGGCGCAGGGCCGCACCATGCAGGTCAGCGCTGAAGCACTGATCGCGAAAGACGGTGAGCCCCTCCTTGAGTGAGAGCTGGAACCAGTCGCGGCAGGTGATGCGATTGCCGGTCCAGTTGTGGAAGTATTCGTGTGCGATCACACTCTCGATCCGCTCCAGTTCCGCATCGGTGGCGGTTTCGGCATCGGCCAGCACGAGCTTGGAATTGAAGATATTCAGGCTCTTGTTCTCCATCGCGCCCATGTTGAAGTGGCGCACCGCCACGATGTTGAACTCATCGAGGTCGTACTCCAGGCCGTACACCTGTTCATCCCAGGTCATCGCCCGTTTGAGCGAAGCCATGGCATGGCCGGTGTAGTGGCTGTCGCCAGGCTCCACGTGAATCCGCAGCAGCACGGAACGACCCGAGGCCGTGGTGAAGTGATCGCGCACCTCCTCGAGGCGTCCGGCCACCAGGGCGAACAGATAGGAGGGTTTGGGGAAGGGATCGTCCCAGATGGCGTAGTGGCGCTCGGCTCCGCTGGCCGCTTCGGCCTCGAGGCTGCCGGTCTCGACGCAGTTGCCGTTGGAGAGCAGCACCGGGCAGGCGGAGCGATCGGCTTCGATCCGCACCCGGAAGCGGCTGAGCAGATCCGGGCGGTCGGGGTGGAAGGTGATGCGCCGGAACCCCTCGGCTTCGCACTGGGTGGTGTAGAGCCCGCCACTCACATACAGGCCTTCCAGGGTTGTGTTGCTCTCGGGGTGGAGGCGAACGCGGCTGCGCAACAGGAACGGACGCGCTGGCGGCTCCAGGATCCGCAACTCCCCATGGGTGTGCTGGATCGCCGCCGCGGCGACGGGCTCGCCGTCGAGGCTGAGATAGAGCAGCTCAAGATCGAGTCCCTGCAGCAGCAGGGGCTCGGGCCGGCCGTCTTCCAGGGGTAGCGCTGCCGGATTGGGCAGGAAGGCCAGCGCCGCTTCCACCTCCGTGTGGTCCGGAAAGAGCCGCACCGTCAGGTCGGTGCGATCCAGCAGGAAGGATGCGGGACGGTAGTCCGCGAGGCGCACAACGGCCATGAAGGGGGCGGAGCGGGGGAAGTGGCCTGCAGGGCCAGCGGACTGGAAGAAGCCGGGCCGGACGGAGAGCCCGGCGACGGAGGATCGGACCGGGCCTACTTGGCCTTCGGCGCAGGGGCGGCCGCGCCCTTCGGTGCCGGGGCGGCTGTGCCCTTGGGCGCTGGTGCTGCCTCGCTCTGCTTGAGGGCCTCCTGCACCTTTTTCATCACATCGGGCGGCACATCCTTGGGACACACCTCGGTTGCCCCCAGCACGGCGGAATTGATCGAACCGCGCCGCAGCTCCTCGATCGAGAGGGGCTTGCTGCCCACCTGCTGGATGGTGCCGTCGTGCTGGCCCTGGATCAGCTGCGCGATCGTCTCACCGGCGATGCTCACGGCCTTGTCGAACTCCACTCCGGCTGAGCGGGCGATGCACACATTCACGGCCGCGATGCGGGTGTAAAGCGACATCTCAGCCTCGGTGGCAGGGGCTGCCAGGGCGGCCGCAGGAGCCAGCACCAGCGGCAGCGCCAGCAGGGGGGTGGCCAGCAGAGGGGCGGCCAGCAGGGAGAAACGGCGGCGAAGCAGGGAGGTCAAGGCTCGGGCCATGGTGAGCCCCCATGCTGCTGCATCGATCCGGGGCCGTCAGTCGGACGGGACAGCAGCGGGCGTGTCGCTCGGGAGGCGGCAATCGTGATGGGTCTCCACCAGGTCGAGGCTGCCGTCAAACCAGGCGTAGATCGAGCGGGCCCGGAAACGGCCCTGATCCACCAGGCGGATGTGATCGAGGATCTGCCAGCCCTGGTTCAGCGATTCGAAGATGAGTTCGTGCTCGTCCACCTGGCGGATCTGGGATTCGCTGGGCGAACAGAACGAATAGCCGCATGACCCTTCCAGCTGGTGCCCCCAGAGGTGGGCGGTGATCGAGCCCGCACGCTGGTAGCCAGGCTTGCGCTCGCTGACGCCCTCGTCGTGTTCCGACCACCAGGTGAAGCGATAGCCGGCCTCGCCTTCGGTCGTTGCGGTGATCTCCTCCACCTGCAGCCGCAGGTCGAACTGCAGGATCTCGTTGTCGGGAAAGTAGAGCGTGCGCCGCGATCGCCACTGGCCCAGGTTGCGGTGGAACCAGCGCCGCAGGCTGCTGTCGAGCTGGATGCGGCTGCGGTGGACCGGTGCGGGCATGCCCCCCTCCGAGACGGGAATCCTTCTGCCGATCAGGGGATGCATGAATGGAGCCCAGTTGGGGGTCTGGATCGGGCCTTCCCTCCCCTTCTCCACTGTCTAAACGGGTTCTACCAGAACTGCCACGCGGCATAGGGTGGGCTCTGCTGCCTGGGAGGCGCGGCCGTGGCGGCGGAACCTGTCCTGAATGCCCCCGTGAGCAGCGAACGCTTGCGCGAACCAGATGGTGGTGACGGCTCTCCACCCCACCAGTGGCCACCCCCCACAGCGGAGGCCCAGGGCTCTGATGCGCCCGTCCGAGGGCTGAGGCTTCTGTTGGTGGCCACGCGCCAGCACCTGGCCGGATCGGATCTGCGCAGCCTGATGCGCTATCTCAAAAGCGACGACTGCACCTCCTCAGATCTACGCCTGGAGGTGGTGGACCCGGTGCAGCATCCCGAGCTTCTGGAGCTGCACCGACTGGTAGCCACGCCAGCCCTGGTGAAACTGGAGCCAGCTCCCAAGCAGGTGTTCGCCGGCAACACCCTCACCCGGCAGCTGCGCAACTGGATGCCGCGCTGGCAACAGGCTGAGGTGGCCGCCACCCTGGCCGGCGGGTTGGAGAACCCCCTGGTCGACAACAGTCGCACCCCGCGCGAGCAGCTGCTGGAAGACCAGCTCCTGGTGCTGCGCCAGGAGAACGAGACCCTGATTGAACGGCTGGAGGGCCAGGAGAAGCTGCTGCGGATGGTGGCCCACGAGCTGCGCACGCCGCTCACGGTGGCCAAGTTGGCGCTGCAGAGCCACTGCCTCGGCCAGATCGACGAGATCCGCTTTCTGGACGTGCTGCGTCGACGGTTCGACGATATGGAGTCTCTCTCCAAGGAACTGCTCGAGGTGGGCACCACCCGCTGGGAGGCCCTGTTCAATCCCCAGCGCCTTGTCCTCGGTCAGGTGGCGGCGGAGGCGATCCTTGAACTCGAGAAGCTCTGGGTGGGTCGGGAAGTGGAACTGGTCACCGACATCCCCGGTGACCTGCCGGATGTGTTCGCCGATCCGCGCCGCATGCGCCAAGTGTTCCTCAACCTGCTCGAGAACGCCTTCAAGTACACCCCCGGCGGCGGCCGTGTCAGTTTTCGCCTGTGGCACCGCACCAGCCAGTGGGTGGAGGTGATCGTCTGCGACAGCGGCCCGGGCATCCCCGACGACGAGCAGGAACGGATCTTTCAGGACCGGGTGCGCTTGCCCCAGACCTCCGGCAGCACATCGGGCTATGGCGTTGGGTTGGGGGTGTGCCGCCGCATCGCCGAAGTGCAGGGCGGCCGCATCTGGGTGGTCTCGGAGCCCGAGCGAGGAGCCTGTTTCCATGTCACCGTGCCCGTCTGGAATGGCCAGGTGCATTCGCCTGATCCGTCCCGCTAGACCCCCCGGCAACGGGGTTGGGGCCCGGCGTTTCAGCTTGACGAAGGGTCCGTCCGACCCGTAGGTTCTCTCCATCGGCGAAGCGGCAATCGGCCGTTCCCACCGAGTCCAGGCCCCCATCGTCTAGAGGCCTAGGACACCTCCCTTTCACGGAGGCGACAGGGGTTCGAATCCCCTTGGGGGTATGCAAGATCAGCGGCATCGAAGCCGCTTTTTTTGTGCGATGTTGTCTGGCTTGTTCCCTTGAGCCAGGATCGAGCCACCTGATCCAGCCAGGGTTGTTCAAGGCTCAGAGAGAGATGGGCGAGGTTGCTCTGAACCAGCAGCCGGGGCTGGATTCGCGGCTGCCGACTGTGAGACTTCTGGCTCAGGCCAGCAGAGCTGAACGCCTGAGGGCCTCCTGCTGGACTCCGCGCAGATTGGCGGCGAGATCGTCGCGCAGGCGCTGCTCGATCAGGCCGATCGGCATGCCGGGTTTGCCTTGCACCAGCAGTTCGTAGAGCAGGGAGGTGCCGCTGGGATCCCGGTGCACGATCCAGGCCCCCTCGAAGCGGCGGAAATCGCCGCGCACCATTCGAAAATCCAGGCGCCCCTCCGGCTGACGCTCCTGCAACTCCAGTTCCACCGCCGCGCTGAAACGCAGACCACAGAACTGCTGGGTGCCGATCTGCTCGAGACCCACGGTGCTGCCACGGCGCCAGAGCAGCCGCGAGACAGCCAGGTTGGGAATGAAGTGACAGAGCCCTTCGTAATCGGTGAGAACGGTCCAGAGCCAGCCAGGGTCCAGATCAAGACGCAACTGGACGGCGAGCCGCCTGGCTCCCTGGGGCAGCCGCTCCATCTCCTGCTGGATGGTGTCGAGTCGGCAACTGGGTTCGCTGGAGGGGAGTTGCAGGGCGCGGGAGAGGGAAACGGGAACGGAAACGGCGGCCAAGGGCTGCACCAGAACGGTTCGTGGGGAGGATTGGCGCCAGCCGGGCACTCTGGAGTGGGAGCGGCCTGGAAGCTGCAACCCTAACCGCGATTGGGAGTGGGAGGCGCAGATTCCCTATGATCGAACCGATTTTTGAGAGGACTGAGCTCGAATGCGTGTCTCCACCAGCGCTGCCACTCAGTCCGATGGGCGGATGTTCACCGTTGTGGTCCAAGGCTTTGGGGTGGGCCGGCAGCGCCAGGGGGAGCGTCGTTTCACCGTTCCCTACGGCCGGATGCAGGCTCTGGTGCAGACCATCGCCCAGCAGGGTGGACGCATCACGGCCGTTGTTCCCGCCGACCAGGACCCCCCTCAGGCTGAGCCGGCTCCGGCTGCCGCTCCTGCTCCCGAGGCCCCATCCCCTGAACCCAAATCCGTGAAAGCAGCTCCGAGCCACGCCGCCGTACCGGTCAACCTCTACAAGCCGAAATCTCCTTTCGTCGGCACTGTCAGCGAGAACTACAGCCTCCTGGCTGAGGGTGCGATCGGCCGGGTCAACCACATCACCTTCGATCTGGCCGGCGGTGATCCCCAGCTCCACTACGTGGAGGGTCAGAGCATCGGCATCATTCCCGACGGCAGCGACGCCAACGGCAAGCCCCACAAGCTGCGCCTCTATTCGATCGCCAGCACCCGCCATGGCGACAACATGGCCGACCACACCGTGTCGCTGTGTGTGCGTCAGCTGCAGTACGAGAAGGACGGCGAGACCATCAACGGCGTCTGTTCCACCTTCCTCTGCGATATCGAGCCCGGCGCCAAGGTGAAGATCACCGGTCCGGTGGGCAAGGAGATGCTCCTTCCCGAGGACGAAGAGGCCAACGTGATCATGTTGGCCACCGGGACCGGCATCGCGCCGATGCGCGCCTATCTGCGTCGCATGTTCGAACCGAGCGAGCGGGAGAAGAACGGCTGGAATTTCCGGGGCAAGGCCTGGCTGTTCATGGGAGTTCCCAAGACTCCCAACCTGTTGTATGAAGCAGACTTCGAGCACTATCTGAGCCAGTTCCCCGACAACTTCCGCTACACCAAGGCGATCAGCCGCGAGCAGCAGAATGCCAAGGGTGGCCGGATGTACATCCAGGATCGGGTGCTGGAGCATGCCGATGAGATCTTTACCATGATTGAAGATCCCAAGACCCATGTCTATATGTGTGGTCTGCGTGGTATGGAACCCGGCATCGACGAAGCCATGACTGCCGCAGCCTCAGCCAAGGGAATCGATTGGACGCAGCTGCGTCCCCAGCTCAAGAAGGCCGAGCGCTGGCACGTCGAGACCTACTGAACGATCCGATCCGAATCAATCAGCTCTTCAGCACTGACAAGCCCGCCGATGGCGGGCTTTTCTGATGGCCAGGGTTTTGATCACTGTTTGTGGCCATTGACTGTGGTTTTTTTGCGGCCCCTGCGTGTTGTGGGCATGGTTCATGCCTGAGCGTCCGAAGTCTGCGCGAATTGCGAAGCGGCAGCCGCCGGCCATTGATCAGGGATCCCGGACAGAAACCGTCGAAAACCGTTGCGCTCCAGCGATGGGGCCCCGCCCTCGTTAAACAGGAGGGAACTGGCGCCTGGATCCCACGCGATGACCGTCACCCTCACCAATCCGCTCCGGGTCGGGCTCCGTCAGGAGCGGGTGATCCCGCCGCAGTGTCTGGTGATCTTCGGGGCGAGTGGGGATCTCACCCACCGCAAGCTGATTCCGGCTCTGTTCGAGCTGTTCCGGCAGCGCCGCCTGCCCAGCGAATTCGCCGTGCTGGGTTGCGCCCGCCGTCCCTGGAGCGACGAGGAATTCCGCAGCCGCATGGGCGAGGCCCTGGCCCAGGAGGTGGAGCAGCACCAGCAGGCCTGGGCCCAGTTCGCCTCCGGCCTGTTCTACGAGCCTGTGGATCTGGAGCAGCCCGCCGACGTGGTGCGCCTGGGCCATCGACTCGATCAGATCGATCGGCAACGGGCCACCCGTGGCAACCGCACCTTCTACCTCTCGGTGTCCCCTGCCCACTACGGCAGTGGCTGCCGTGCCCTGGCGGCGGCAGGTCTGCTTGAGGATCCGCAGCGCAGCCGGGTGGTGATCGAGAAGCCCTTCGGCCGTGATTACGGCAGCGCCCAGGAGCTCAACCGCATCGTGCAGGCCTGCGCCAAGGAGCGCCAGGTCTTCCGGATCGACCACTACCTCGGCAAGGAAACGGTCCAGAACATCCTGGTGCTGCGCTTCGCCAACACGATCTTCGAGCCGATCTGGAACCGCAACTACATCGACAACGTCCAGATCACCGCCGCCGAAACCGTGGGCGTGGAGGAGCGGGCCGGCTACTACGAAACCTCCGGAGCCCTGCGGGACATGGTGCAGAACCACCTCACCCAGATGCTGGCCCTCACCACCATGGAGCCTCCAGGTCGCTTCGATCCCGAGGCGATGCGCAACGAGAAGGCCAAGGTGCTGCAGGCCGCCCAGCTGGCCAACGAGGCCGAGCCCTGGAAGTGTTGCGTCCGCGGCCAGTATTCCGCCGGTGGCAGCGCCACCAGGCCCCTGAGCGGCTATCGCCAGGAACCAGGGGTGAATCCGAACAGCACCACCGAGACCTACGTGGCCATGAAGCTGTTCATCAACAACTGGCGCTGGCAGGGAGTGCCCTTCTATCTGCGCACCGGCAAGCGGCTGCCCAAGCGCCTCTCGGAGGTGGTGCTCACCTTCCGCCAGGCACCGGTGCACCTGTTCGATGCGGCTGGTGGTGCCCCCACCCCCAACCAGCTGATCCTGCGCATTCAGCCCGATGAGGGGGCCGAGTTCCGCTTCGAGGTGAAGGCACCGGGCTCAGGCATGCGCAGCCGTCCGGTGGATATGGGCTTCTCCTACGACGAGTCGTTCGGTGAGCCCTCCGACGAGGGCTACGTGCGCCTGCTGGCCGACGCCATGCTGGGCGACGCCACCCTGTTCACCCGCAGCGACGAGGTGGAGGCCGCCTGGCGCCTCTACACCCCCCTGCTGGAGCTGATCGAAGAAGCGCCCTGGCAGCTGCCGGTGCATCCCTACGAAGCCCGCACCTGGGGGCCAGCCGCCGCCGACAGCCTGCTGGCCGAGGACGAGCTGGCCTGGCGCCGTCCCTGAAGTCTCCAGACCAACCCCCAACGCTTCAGATCCCGCGCCCTCCGACTGTTCACCATGTCCACCCAGCTCACGCTTCAGGCGCCCCTGGAACTGCCTCCCTCCGAGGTGACTCCCTACCTGGAACGCCTCTGGACCCACAACCTCGACGGGTCCAGCGGCGCCGCCACCTTCACCTTGCTGGTGTGGGATCCGGCCTGGCTGGAGCAGCACCTGATCCGCACCGGTCGCCTCGATGGCCCGATCACCGGCCTGGTCAGTGACGACCTGGTGCGTGAGGCGGTGGCCGCCGTTCCCGACTGCGGCCTGCCGCCCAGCACAGCCCCCCTGGCGCCTGATCTGGCCTGGTCCCTGGGCCAGCAGCCCGGCGATCGCAAGGCCAACGATCTGCGCGGCCGCCATGTGGATGGCGCGATCAGCGCCCACATGCCCCGCCGCCTGATCACCCTGGCCCCCACCCTGGAGCCGGCCGAAGCTCTGGAGACCCTGGTGGCGGCCTATTGCCCCCTTCCTGAAGATGGCGGCACCCGGCCGGCCTGCGGCGATGTGGTGGTGTTGCGCGGTGGCATGGCCGCCCTGCAGCAGGGCCTGGATCTGGTCAACCCGCTGGTGGGGAGTGATCTGCCCTGCTGGGTGTGGTGGAACGGCTATCTCGACGAAGCCCCCGAGATGCTCGAATCCCTGGCGCCGGTGGCACGGCGGCTGATCGTGGACAGCTCCATGGGGCGGCCGCGGCGCTGCCTCGATGTGCTGGAGGAGCGGATCGAGGCCGGCCAGGCGCTCAATGATCTCAACTGGCTGCGGCTGCGCAGCTGGCGCGAATCGCTGGCGATGGTGTTCGATCCCCCCAACCGCCGGGATGCTCTCAACCACGTGGTGCAGCTCGACATCGACGTGGAAGGCACCCACCCGGTGAAGGGGTTGCTCCTGGCCGCCTGGATCGCCGATCGACTCGGCTGGCACCTGGAGAGCAGCTACCGGGTGGGAGGCGATGACCTCGGTGATGGGATCGGTGCCGACTTCCTGCGCACCGATGGGGTGGCGGTGCGCTTCCGCCAGATGCCCGTACCGGTGGGCGTGCCCAAGACCCATCCGGGCAGCCTGGTGGGGCTGCGCCTGATCTGCGAACCGATTGGCCGGCCGCCGCTGTGCGTGATTCTCTGCTCGGAATCGGGTGGCTGCATGCGGCTCGAGGCCGGCGGTGTGGCCAGCATGGAGCTGGCTGAGGAGGTGGTGCCGGTGCCCTCCGAAAGCGAGGAGATGGAGGTGGCGCGCCTGCTGTCCGGCGGTCACGACAGCACCAACCCCCTGCTGGCCGCTGCTGCCCCCCTGGCTGCCAAGCTGCTGCCCGACTGAGCACCGGTCCCGGCGGCGGGACATCCCAAACCTCCATGGCCTGCCTGATCGCCGCGCCTTGCAGCGGCAGCGGCAAGACCCTGCTCAGCCTCTCCCTGGCCGCCCTGGCCCGGCGGCGGGGCCTGCGGATTCAGCCCTTCAAGGTGGGTCCGGACTACCTCGACCCGCAGTTGCTGAGTCGGGTCAGCGGCCAACCCTGCCGCAACCTCGACACGTTGTTGTGTGGCCCGGAGTGGGTGCGCCGCAGTTTCCACTGGCATGGCAGCCGGGCCGACCTCTGCCTGGTGGAAGGGGTGATGGGCCTGTTCGACGGCCGCGGCCCCACCAGTGCGGGCAGTTCAGCCGAGGTGGCTTCCCTGCTGGATCTGCAGGTGGTGCTGGTGGTGGAAGCCTCGCGCCAGGCCGGTTCGATCGCGGCCCTGGTGCGGGGCTTTCGGGATCACGGGCCACCGCCGGTGCGGCTGGCCGGGGTGGTGCTGAACCGCGTCGCCAGCGACCGGCATCGTGCCCTGCTGCGGGAGGCCCTCGACGCGATCGCCGTGCCCCTGCTGGGGATTCTGCCGGTGTCGCCCGCCCTGGAACTTCCCTCCCGCCATCTGGGGCTGCTGCCACCGCAGGAGCTCAACGACCTGGACGCGCGGGAAGCGGCCTGGGCCTCTCTGGCGGAGCAGCATCTCGACCTGGAGCGGATCTGGCCGCTGCTCTCACCGGTGGCGACCCTGCCCCAGCAGCAGGATCCGATCCGCTGGTGCCTCGCGTCAGGATCCATGGAATCCCCAGGTGACGCTCGCAAGGGCGCTCCCCTGCCGCTGGCAATCGCCAGCGATGCCGCCTTCCATTTCCGCTACCCGGAAGCCACCGAACTCCTGGCGGCCCTCGGCCTGGAGGCTCGGCCCTGGAGCCCCCTGGCGGATGAGCCCCTGCCAGCCGGCTGCCGAGCGGTGGTGCTGCCCGGTGGCTATCCGGAGCTGCACGCCCCGGCGCTGGCGGCGGCTCAACGCAGCCTCGGATCGTTACGCCAGGCTGCGGCCGCCGGCGTGCCCCTGGTGGCGGAGTGCGGCGGCCTGCTGCTGCTGGGCCGCTCGCTGGAAGACCAGCAGGGGCGCCGCCATGGGATGGCGGGGCTGCTGCCCTTCACGGCCCGCCGCGGTGGCCTCAGCCTCGGCTACCGCGAGGCCGTGGGCGAACGGGACGGCCTGCTTGTGCGCCGCGGAGAGCGGCTGGTGGGCCATGAATTCCACCGCTGGCAGCTCACAGATGATCCCGAAATGTCGCGCGACGTAGCCAGCTGCGACCGGCTGTGGCAGCTTGAAGGCTGGGGAAATCCGCGGAGGGTGGAAGGATGGACGAGCGGCACGATGCACGCTTCCTGGCTGCATCTCCACTGGGCTGGTTGCCCGAAGATACCGAGACGCTTGGCCGCCGCAGCCGTCCGCGCCGCGCCCCTGACCCCGAGTCCCGTTTTGTGAGCCGCAGGGAGCCTCCCGCCGCCTTGCCGCTGATGCGCTGGCGCCTGATTGCCCAGGGGGTGGTGCAGGGGGTGGGCTACCGCGAGGCCTGTCGCCGCACGGCCGTGGGCCTGGGCCTGGCCGGTTGGGTGCGCAACCGAACCGATGGCACGGTGGAAATGGAAGCGGAAGGCCAGCTCAGCCAGCTCAACGATTTCAGACTCTGGTGTGACAAGGGTCCGCTCCACGCCCGCGTCAACCGGGTGGAGACCAGCCAGATCCCGCTCACCGGCGAAGACTGGTTTGAGGTGCGCTCCTGATCGACTCCTCCGAGGCGACATCCACAGGATCGGTGCCTGCTGCTTCCCCTCTGGAACTGTGGCTGCTGCGTCATGGCGCCACCTCCTGGGCCCGCAGTGGCCGCCATACCGGCCGAACCGATCTGCCCCTGCTGCCGGAAGGGGAGACGGAAGCCCGCGCCCTGGCACCGCTTCTGGCCCGCTATCGCTTCACGGCGGTGCTGGTGAGCCCGCTGCAGAGGGCCCTGCGCACCTGCGAGCTGGCCGGTCTGGCCGGGCAGGCCATCCACTGCGATGACCTTCAGGAGTGGGATTACGGCGCCTATGAAGGCATCACCACCGCCGAGATCCGCCGTTCCGTGCCGGGCTGGACGATTTGGAGCCATCCCTGCCCCGAGGGGGAAACCCTGGAGGGCGTCGAGCAGCGTTGCCGGCGCGTGATCGCCCAGGCCGCTGCGCTGGCCGCAAAGCCGCTCTCCGACTCCATCCCCCCCTTGCCCGCCGCTGAACCCAGACGGGTGGCCCTGTTTGCCCATGGCCATCTGCTGCGCAGCCTCGCCGGCACCTGGCTGGGTCTGGGCGCGGCGGGCGGTGCCCTGCTGGCCCTGGATACCGCCTGCATCGGTGTGCTCGGCAAGGAACGGGACCAACGGGTGATCCTGCGCTGGAATGCCCCGGTGCAGTGGCCCTGAAGGCTCCGACCGAACCCATGTCCCTCCTTGCTACCGCCGGATCCGCCGGTTCGCTGCCTGCCCCCCTGCTGGGCGAGCTGAGCGCCTTCGCGCTGGCGGTGGGGTTCTCGCCGGTCCATCTCGGCCTGCTGTTCCTGCTGCTGCTCGGTCCACGCCCCCTGCAGCGGGGCGGGTGGTTCGTGGCGGGCTGGCTGTTCACCTCCGTGCTCACCGTGACCCTGCTGGTGACCATCGGGCACGGCCTGCTGCTGGGCATGGAGAAGGGCTCGGTCCATCGCACCGGCCTCGATCTGCTCGGAGCCGGAGCCCTCCTGGCCCTGGGTCTGCGCGAACTGCTGGGCCGCAGCGCCGCCGGTGATCAGCCCCCCAGCTGGACCACCCAGCTGGAGCGTTTCTGCGCCATGCCCCTGCCACTGCTGCTGGGCCTCAGTGGCGTGCTGCAGGTGATCAGCCCCGAAGACCTGTTTCTCTATGCCAAGACGGCGGGCAGCCTGCTGGCCTCCGACCTGGGCCGCGGCCAGGAAGCCCTGATCACCCTGCTCTTCAGCCTGGCCAGCAGCCTGCTGCTGCTCGTGCCCTTTGCCGCCGTGCTGCTGCTGGGCAGCGATCGTGTGCTGCCGCTGCTGCAGCGGGCCAAGACCTGGCTGTTCGAACGGGGCGAACTGATCGTGGCGGGGGTCAGCCTTCTGCTGGCTGGCTATCTGGGCTGGCAGGGCATTGACGGCCTGCAGTTGCCGATGCGCTGAGCCACACGTCTGCAGGGTGCAACGCCTCTGGGTGGTGGCCCTGCCGAATGCGACTCATCCCCCCTCCAGCCAGTGTCGCCATCGCTCCTGCTCGGCCGGGTTGGCTGGGCCTGCAGCCAGGCAGACCGCCTGCGAGGCCCGGCTCACCGCGACATAGACGAGCTGGCGCCGCAGCCGTTCATCCGGGGGCCAGAAGACATCCCCATCCACGAACACCTCGCCGAAGGTGCTGCCCTGGCTGCGATGGACGGTGAGCACAGCCGCCGGCCCCAGGGAGGCAAAGGCATCGCGCACCAGGAAAAAGCGCCGCCAGAGTGCCTTGCCGCTCTTGCGTCCGGCCTCGCGCGCCTCCTGGCGCAGCTTGGTCAGCACCGTCTCCAGGGCCCCACGGCCTGAGGAGCCGATCGGCGGCAGCAGGCGCAGCTGCAGCTGGGTTTCACCCGCTTCCACCGAAGCCGTCAGGGTGTCGATCAGCGGCGCCTCGTCGACGCCGAAGTCGCGCAGATCGCAGCGCTCGGGCTGCACGTCCTGCACCACTAGCTCGCGGTTGGAGCCCAGCACCATGTCGGGTTCCTCCGCGGCCTCCGCCCCCTCGCGGCAGGCCGGTGCCATCACGGCGGAGCGACTGATCAGCACCTCACCGGGCAGCACCGGCAGCTGGTCGGCCATGGTTCCGTGCAGGGCCCGGCGGGCAATCGGCACCAGTTGCTCCAGCCGGCGGTTCGTGTAGCAGAGAATCCGGACTTGATCGGGGTCGGCCGTTGCGGCGGAGCGTTGCAGCGCTTCCTGGGCGGCCGCGAGCCAGGCGCGCCGATCCAGCAACGCCACCTGCCCCTGGGGGCTGCACAGGGCCGGCAGGGGTGGCGGCTGGCGACAGGGGAGGGCTCCGAGCCGCACCCCCTCGGCCAGGCGCAGCACCGGGCCCTGATGGCGCACCACCTGCTGCAGGGCCGCTCCCTGGGCCCGCCCGATCGCGAACACAGGACTGCTCGGCTCCCCCACCGGCGGCAGCTGGGCCGGATCGCCCACGAACACCAACCGGGTGCGGAACGGATGGGCACAGCGCAGGGTGATCTCCAGCAGGGTGCCATCCACCATCGAGGCCTCGTCCACCAGCACCAGCCCCAGCGATTCGAGGGCGGCGGCGGTCTGCTCCGTTTCCTCGCAGCGTTCCAGATCCCGCTCGCGCCGCAGCTTCAGGCGCAGCAGCCGGTGGATCGTGGAGGGATACCAGGTGGGCTGCAGGCCCTGTCGTTGCAGATGGTGACGCAGCACCCCCACGGCCTTGTGGGTCGGCGCCACCACGGTCCAGCAGAGGGCGGCGGCCTCCGCCAGTGCCAGAAACCGCATCGAGAGGAAGGTCTTGCCGGTGCCGGCAAAGCCCTGCAGCACAAAGGGGGTGCCATCGGCCGGAGCCGCCAGCCAGGTGGCGAAGGCGGCCAGGGCTTGGTGCTGATCGGCGGTGAGCCCCTCGCCGTTGTCGGCCGGTGCTGCGGCGGAGGAGCTGCGGGAGGCGCTGCTCAACCCAGGCTGGCGGCGCCGCTCAGGGCGTCAGCGATCCAAGCGGCAAGATCGAGCGGAGATCCCACCAGGCTGAGGCCGGGCAGGGCCACGGCCGGACCCATGACGCTGCCGGCCAGCACCTCGAGCCGGGTATGGCCGAGGTTTTCCTTGAGCGGCTTGCGTGCAGCACTGTCATCATTGGCGGCTCCATCCCGCTCCAGCCAGAGGCGATCGGGCAGCGCGTTGACCCGGGTGGAGATCTGCCCGGCGGCGCGGCGCACACCGCTGGCGTCGTAGAGCACCACGAAGCAGAGGGCAGACGCCAGGGCAAAGAGGGGATCGGCAAAGCCGAGCTGCCAACCGATGGCGGCGGTGGTGCCGGTCATCAGCGCCGAATGGCTGGAGGGCATGCCACCGGTCTCGACCAGCACGGCGGGCCGCCAGCGGCGGTGCACCACCAGTTCAATCACCAGCTTCGAGAGCTGGGCGGTGCCACAGGCCGCCAGACCCCAGGCGAGAACACCGTTGGAGAAGAAAGCCGCCGCCACATTCGGATCGTGGGCTGCACTCATCGATCGCGGCTGGTGATGTAGTCGGCCAGGGCCAGCAGTGGCGCCGCCTTGTCACGCCATGGCTCGAGGGCGGCCTTGGCCTCGCTGACCAGGGCATCGGCCCTCTTGCGGGATTCCTCCAGGCCCAGCAGTTTGGGATAGGTGGTCTTGTCGGCGGTGAGATCCTTGCCGGCTGTCTTGCCGAGCACCTCGCTGCTGGCGGTCACATCGAGGATGTCGTCAATGATCTGGAAGGCCAGCCCGATGCCGCGGGCGTAGGTCCGCAGGGCCTCAAGCAATGGATCCGGGGCAGCGGCGATCAGGGCACCGGAGAGCACGCAGGCGCGCAGCAGGGCGCCGGTCTTGTGGAGATGGATGTACTCGAGCGTGTCGAGGTCGACCTGCTTGCCCTCGCATTCCAGGTCCACCACCTGGCCTCCCACCAGGCCCGGGGCTCCGGCCGCCAGGCTCAGCTCGCCCACCACCGCCAGCAACTGGGCGGCAGGAACTCCGGGGCTGCGCAGGGCCACCATTTCGAAGGCCCGGGTGAGCAGGGCATCTCCGGCGAGGATGGCATTGGCCTCGCCATAGACCTTGTGGTTGGTCGGACGGCCCCGCCGCAGGTCGTCGTTGTCCATGGCGGGGAGATCGTCATGGATCAGCGACATGGTGTGGATCATCTCCAGCGCCACCGCCGTGGGCAGGGCCAGATCACTCTCACCGCCGGCCAGATCGCAGGCCGCCAGGCAGAGGATCGGCCGCAGCCGCTTGCCACCGGCCAGCAGCGAATACCGCATCGAGTCCCGCAGGCTCTCGGGATGCTCCGGCCCGAGCGACCCATCCAGGGCCGCCTCGACCCTGTGGCGGGCTGCCTCCAGGTAGGCGGCGAAATCAAACTCCGTGCTCACCGCCACGGCCATGGGTTGCTGCGCACTGGCGGCGATTCTCTCAGGCCATAGACCTGTCGCCACGTCCGGGCGCCAGCAGCGCGGCTGATCGCAACAGTGCGCAGTCCTCGCGCAGTCCTTGCCTCAGGGCAGCAGGTCGGCCAGGGGCTGATCGAGGCCGCTGCGCTGGCACCAGCTGGTCACGGTGTTGACCAGCAACAGGGTCACGGTCATCGGGCCCACCCCGCCAGGTACCGGCGTGATCGCGCTGGCGATCGGATCTACCTCCTCGAACCGCACATCTCCGCAGAGTTTGGCCCGGGCCTGCGGACCGGCTGATGGGTCGGGATCGAGGCGATGGATGCCCACGTCCACCACCACCGCCCCGGGCTTGACGTGCTCGGCCCCAATCATCCGGGGCCGGCCGGCCGCCACCACCAGCACATCCGCCTGGCGGGTCAGCGCCGCCAGGTCGCTGGTGCGGGAGTGGGCCACGCTCACGGTGGCGTCGGCCGCCTGGAGCATCAGCGCCATCGGCTGGCCCACCAGGATGCTGCGGCCCACCACCACCGCCCGTTTGCCCCGCAGCTCCACGCCGGAGCAGGCCAGCAGGGCCATCACGCCGGCGGGGGTGCAGCTGCGCGGACCAGGCTCTCCCTTGAGCAGCCGGCCGAGATTGAGCGTGTGCAGGCCGTCGGCGTCCTTGTCCGGATCGATCGCGGCCAGCAGGGGCCCCTCGCAGAGGCCGGCCGGCAGGGGCAACTGCAGCAGGATCCCGTCCACGCAGGGATCGGCGTTGAGCTGTCGAATCGCGGTCAGCACCTCCTCGGCAGGGGTTCCGGCCTCCAGGTGGGTCAGGAAGCTGCGGATGCCCACACGGGCGCAGGCCTTCTCCTTGTTGGCCACATAGACGCCGCTGGCGGGATCGTCGCCCACCCGCAGCACCGCCAGCCCCGGCGGCCTGCCAGCCCGCTCCCGCCGCTCGGCGACCACGACGGCCAGGCGCTGCTCGATCTCCTGGGCCAAAAGGCGTCCGTCCAGACGGGTGGCCATGCAGATCGCGGCATCTCGGCATCCAGCATGCCTGGGTTGTTTCGTCCCAGCGGGCCCCTCGCTAGCTTGGTGGTCATGGGGATTCCAGTGCGTCGTGCCAGGACTCTGTGGCGACGTTTCGTGCGCCTGGAATGCCCTCGCCAGCCGCTGGCGGCCTGGAGCATGCAGGCCACGGCGGGTGTGCTGCTGATGTGCCTGCTGGTGGCGTTGGTCACCAGTTGGCCCTGGCTCACCCAACCCAGCCTGCAGCCTGGCTTTCCATCCCCGTTCACGGCCCGCGCTCCCCGCGATGCCACGGTGGTGGACAGTGAGGAGCTCGAGCTGCGTCGCAGCCAGCTGGTGCCCCGCAGCCATGTGCAGGTGGTGGACGATCGGGCCAGCCGCGATCTGCAGGCCCGCCTGGAGCTGGAGCTGCGTCGCCTCAAGCTCTCGATCACCTCTCCCCAGCAGCGCCTCGGCACCCAGACCCTCAGTCCGGATGAGCAGGCGTGGCTCGAATCGCTCAGCCCGACCCAATGGACCGACTGGACCACCCAGGTGCGTCAGGTTCAGGCCCGCATGCTCGGCCAGGGACTGGTGGCGACTGTGGCCGACAGCCAGCTGGTCAGCGCCGCCCACCTCCACTTCGAGGGTCTGCCGAGTACGGGCCGCCGGCTTGCCGCACGGCTGGTGGCGGAATCCGTGGCCGGCCACAGCAACCTGCGCACCGATGCGGCCCTCACCCAGCGCCGCATTGAAGATCTGGTGACCCAGCAAGGCGTTCCCACCATCGCCGTGAAGCGCGGTGATCTGATCACCCGCCAGGGGGAAGCGATCAGCTCCCAGGCCTATGACGTGCTCGATTATTTCGGGCTGGTGAGTCGCCAGCCGAGGCCCTTGGCCTGGTTGCAGCACGTCACGGAGGCCCTGGCCACCTGTGGTTTGATCCTGCTGGTGCTGCGCCGCTGGCGGGCCCGGGCCGAACCGCGACAGGCCCTGCTGGTGCTGGGCATGCTGTTGGTGGTGCAGGCCTTCAAGCTCTGGCTGGGTCCGGCCGCCAGCCCGATGGCCCTGCTGGTCCCGCCCACCCTGCTGCTGGCCGAGGGGCTGGGGACCGTGGCCGGTCTGGCCTGGCTGGCTGGGGCCTCCCTGCTGTGGCCGTTGCCACTGGATGCGCTGGTGAACGTGCGGGTGTTGCTGGCGGCCACGATCGCGGCGGTGGCGGCGATCGTGGCCAGCCGCCAGCGCAACCGTGTCCAGCTGCTGCAGCTGGCCGTGCTGCTACCCACCGCCGCCCTGGTGCTGCAATGGCTTCTGGTGCAGCTGGCCGGGCTGACGGGGGTCACCGGTGGTCGGCTGCCTGAAGCCTCCCAGCTGCTCAGCGAAGCGCTGCTGATGGGTGGCCTGGTGATGGCGGGTGTGCTGCTGGCGCCGCTGGTGGAGAGCTCCTTCGGGTTGCTGACGCGGGCTCGCCTGCTGGAACTGGCCGATCTGGAGCGACCCCTGCTGCGGCGACTCTCCTGTGAGGCGCCTGGCACCTTCGAGCACACCCTGATGATCGCCGGCCTGGCCGAGGAGGGGGCGCGGGCGATCCGGGCCGATGTGGACCTGATCCGCACCGGGGCCCTCTATCACGATGTGGGCAAACTGCATGCCCCGCAGTGGTTCATCGAGAATCAGGGGGATGGTAATAATCCCCACGACAGCCTCGATGACCCCTTCCGCAGCGCTGAAATCCTGCAGGCCCACGTCGATGAAGGCCTGACCCTGGCGCGCCGCCACCGCCTGCCCCGCCCCCTGGCGGACTTCATTCCCGAGCACCAGGGCACCCTGAAAATGGGTTATTTCTTTTATCAGGCCCGTGAGCGCGATCCCTCCGTTCCGGAGGCCGCCTTCCGCTACCGGGGGCCGGCGCCGCGCAGCCCTGAAACCGCCATTCTGATGCTGGCCGATGGTTGCGAGGCGGCGTTGCGCTCCTTGCCGCCAGGCACCTCGGAGCAGGAGGCTGGCGCGATGGTGCGGCGCATCATCGAAGCGCGGCGCCACGATGGCCAACTGGCCAGCAGCGGACTGGGACAGGCCGATCTGGAGCTGCTGGTGCGCGCCTTTGTGCGGGTCTGGAAACGGATGCGGCATCGGCGCATCCCCTATCCGATCCCGGCCCGCAAGGCCTACAGCGCCTGATCAGTCAGACCGGGACCCTCACTGCTCCCGATCCGCATCAGGCCTGTCGGCATCCTTGCTGTCGTGGTCAAACCGCTCCCAGGCTTCCAGCAGGGTGTAAGCCGCCAGGCGGCGATACCAGAGCTCCGGATCACCGCCCTGATCCGGATGCCAGTGCTGCAGCTTGCGGCGCCAGCTGGCCCGGATCACGGGCCAGTCGCTGCCGGGTGGGACGCCGAGCTCGGCGCAGGCGCGGAGGTAGCGATCGTGTCCCCGCAGATCGCTCGGTGGCGCGGCTTCAGGGCCGGCTTTCGCCGCAGCTGGCAGCGGAGCAGGGGTGGGGGGTGTCTGGGGACGATGGCGTGGACTGGGATCGGCCCCAGTGGCGTGGGAAAACTGATGCGGTGTGGCTCCGCCTCGGCGGGACCACCGGCGAAGCAATGCACCGGCCAGACCCAGCAGGCCGCGGCTGATCAGCCCGCCACCAGCCAGCAGGAAGATGGCCGGGGAGAACAGCATCACGGTGCTGTCGCGGGCCTGCTCGAGATTGCCGTTGCGGCGCGCCTGCTCAGCCATCGCCAGGATGATCGCGGCCAGCACCGCGCCGATCACCACGCTGGTGAGGCCGATCCAGAGGGAGTCCCACCAGCGGGGCGGCGGGCGATGGTGGGCTCTGCTCAAGCGGCCATCCCATCCGGGCTCGACCCTCGCAGGCTACCCAGGACAAATCGGAGGGTTGGCGCGGCGGCCTGGGCTCAGCAGCATGGGGATAGTCCGGCGGCCAGGCCATGGCGCTCAGCTTCGCGGAGCTCCAGGCCCAGCTACGGCAGGGCTGGGGTGGCCACTGGGGCGATCACGGCGATCGGGCTGACGCCCAGTTCGATCAGCTGGTGGTGCCCTCGCTCACCATGGAGGAGCACCAGATCCAGCTGGTGACCGGCGTGCACCACTACGAGGAACGCCAGCTCTTCAACCTGATCCGGCTGCGCCATCCAGGCGTGCGGGTGGTGTACGTGACCAGCACGCTGCTGCCTGACTTGGTGGTGGATGCGGTGCTGGAGCTGTTGCCCGGCATGCCGGCGTCCCATGCCCGCCGCCGGTTGCACCTGTTCGACACCAACGACGCCTCACCGCGGCCGCTCACCGCCAAGCTCCTGGAGCGGCCGGCCCTGTTGGCCCGCATCCGCGAGCAGCTGCGGCCAGGGCGCAGCTTTCTGAGCTGCTACACCGTGACCGATCTGGAGCGGACTCTCTCCGAGCGCCTGCAGGTTCCGCTGCTGGGTTGCGATCCCGCTCTGGCCCGATGGGGCACCAAGGCCGGCAGCCGTGAGCTGTTTGCCCGCTGCGCTGTGCCCCATCCTCCAGGCAGCGCGGTGATGTTCACCCTGGAGGACCTGGCGGCAGCGGCCGTGGATCTCTGGGATCACAACCCAGGTCTGCAGCGGCTGGTGGTGAAGCTCAACGAGGGCTTCAGCGGCGAGGGCAATGCCAGGCTCGATCTCGAGCCCCTCGATCTGCCCGGCCGCAGCTCCGGCGAGCGCCTGGTCGTGATGCGGCAGGCCCTGGAGCGATTGCCGATGCCGAGCCAGCACTGGCAGGAGCTGCTGGCCCGGCAGGGGGCCCTGGTGGAGGCCTGGCTGGAGGGGGGCGAGCAGCAGAGCTCCCCCAGCGTGCAGGGGATGATCCATCCCGATGGCTTCGTGGAGGTGCTCTCCACCCATGAGCAGCGGCTGGGCGGCAGCTCCGGCCAGACCTTCGAGGGGTGTTCCTTTCCTGCCCATGCCGCCTACCGCCTGCCGCTGATGGAGATGGGCCAGCGCATCGGTGAGGCCCTCGCCGCCGAAGGGGCGCTGGAGCGCTACGCCGTCGACGTGGTGGCCCGGCGGTTCTCGGACCGTTGGGATCTGCAGGCCATCGAGGTGAATCTGCGCCAGGGGGGAACCACCCATCCCTTCATGGCCCTGCGCCACACCACCAGCGGCCGGCTCGATCCCGCCACTGGCGCCTTCCTCTCCCCCTCGGGCCAGGCCCTCTATTACGAGGCCACCGACAACCTCTGCGATCCCCGCCTGCGGGGGCTGCTGCCGGAAGATCTGATCGATCTGGTCGCCGAAGCAGGGTTGCACTTCGATCCGGCCCATCTGCGCGGCAGCCTCTTCCATCTGCTCGGTTGCCTGTCGCAATACGGCAAGCTCGGCATGACCTGCATCGGCCGCAGCGCCGAGGAAGCCGCAGCGGTGTATCAGGGCACCCAGGAGGCCCTGCTGCGGGGGGCGGAGCGATTGCAGGGCTGAGTCTTGGCTGGGCCGAGCCATTGCAGAGCTCAGCCATGGGTGGCCAGGGGAGAGGCGACCGGCCAGGATCGAACCAGACACGCCGTTTCGCCGCGATGGCACCCGCCTCCAGCAGTCGAAGCCCCTCCCTGCCCGAGGCACCCCTGTGGGTTCCCTGGCTTCTGGTGGGCATCTCCACGATGCTCGTGGTGCTGTTCGTGGTGATCCTCGGCAAGTACCGCGAGCAGAGCCGCAGTCTGCGCCAGCTGCGCGATCGGGTCGAAGGGCTGGAGAACTCCCGCGCCCTGGAGCGCACCACGATTCTGGAACAGCAGCTGCGCAGCACCTCCGAGCGGCTGCGCAAGCTCGAGCGCCTGGAAGGATCGATCGCCAATCTGCAGGGTCAGCAGGAACGGCTGCGGGTCGAAGTCCGCCAGATCAGCCGCCGCCAGCTGCCTCCCGAACTGGAGATCCCCCCCGCCGTGGAGGCACCGGCCTCGTCGAGTCCCGCCCCAGCCCCACCGGCGCCGGCGACGAGCAAACCAACCAAGCCGGCCGTCACCCCCTGACAGGGGGTCAGCCCTTGACGGCGTCGCCGCTGGCGTTGGGCAGGATGTAGCGCTGCAGGCCGATGAACAGCACCAGGACGGGCAGGATCGAAACCACCGAACCCGCTGCCACCAGACGCCAGTCGAGCGAGAAGCTGCTGGCCAGTTGTTGCAGCCCCAGCGGCAAGGTGTAGAGCTGAGGGTCGTCGAGAATCACCAGGGGCCAGAGAAAATCGCTCCAGGTGCCGATGAACACGAACATCGCCAGGGTGATCAGATCAGCCCGAGCCGCCGGGATCATCACGTTCCACCACTCGCCCAGGGGGGTGCAGCCATCGATCCGGGCGGCCTCTTCAAGCTCCACGGGCACCCCCAGGAAACTCTGACGCAACAGGAAGATGCCGAAGGCGGTGGCCGCCTGGGGCAGGATCAGGGCCCAGAGGGTGTTGCGCAGGCCGATCTGCACCATCAGCAGATACAGCGGAATCATCACCACCTGAAAGGGAATCAGGATCGTGGCCACCACCAGGGCCAGCACAAGACCGCGACCGGCGAAACGCAGCCGCGCCAGGGGATAGGCCGCCAGGGAACAGAACAGCAGATTGGCCAGCACCGCCAGGGCACTGACGATGGCGCTGTTGCGCAGGTAGAGACCGAGCGGATTTTCTGTGAACAGCCGCCCGTAGGCCTGCAGGCTCGGCTGGGCCGGCAGCAGGGCCGGCGGGCTGGTGAAGATGTCCTCGGCGGGTCCCTTGAGCGACGTGCTCACCAGCCACAGCAGGGGCAGGAGCATCAGCAGGGCCACCAGCAACAGCACCGCCAGCTGCAGGCCACTGGCGAGGGAGGGACGGGACCGACCGCGGGCGGAACGGGACATGGCGCGGCGGATCGGGGGTCCCTGAAGCGGCTGAAGGCTAGCCGGGGCCGCACCGCCTCAAGGCTGGGAGGCCGAGCGCTGCAGAAGGCGCAGGAAGGTCTCCATCGAGCCCAGAGCCAGCACGACGCAGAGCAGATTCACCGCCCAGCTCAGCAGATAGAGAACCGGCAGAACCGCGCTGGCCACGCCCGCCTGCATCGACGTGAACAGAAAGTCGAAGGCGCCGTCGAGCACCGAAAACAGCGTTGCTGTCAACATGGCCAAGGCAGCCTGAAAGGCGCTGCTGGCCCCGAGCGGATCGGAGTCATGGGCCAGGAAGCGAGCCACGCCCATCTGGAAGCTCGCCACCAGGAACAGCACCGCGTTGCAGCAGCAGCAGGGCGCGGCCCATCGATCTAGAGCCTCGGCATCTCGGCCACCGGCAGGGGCGCCTTCTGGGGATGCAGAGGGGCTCGCTGGGCTCCGGCCACGAGGCGATTGAGCGCGTTCACGAAGGCCTGGGCCGCCGCCACCACGATATCGGTGTCGGCGGAATGGCCGGAGTAGAGCACCCCGGCGGCCCGCAGGCGAATCGTCACCTCGCCCATGGCATCGATGCCCTCGGTGACCGATTTGACGCTGAACTCCACCAGCTCATTGGGCACCTGGGCCAGTCGGTTCAGGGCCTGACAGACCGCATCCACAGGGCCCGTGCCGATGGTCGCCTCGGTGCGTTCGGCGCCATCGGCCGTCTGCAGGGTGACGGTGGCCGTGGGCTGCAGCCCCGTGCCGCAACTCACCTGGACCCGCTTGAGGGTGAAACGGGCCTCATCCTGCAGCTGCACCTGCTCGCTGACGATCGCCTCAAGGTCGCGGTCGCTGATCTCGCGCTTGCGGTCGGCCAGCTCCTTGAAGCGGGCGAAGGCGTCGTCGAGATCCTCGCGCTCGAGGGTGTAGCCGAGTTCCTCCAGTCGGGCGCGAAAGGCACTGCGGCCGGAGAGCTTGCCCAGCGAGATGCGGTTGTCGCTGAGCCCCACGGTGCGGGCGTCGATGATCTCGTAGGTGAGGCGGTTCTTGAGCACGCCGTCCTGATGGATGCCCGATTCGTGGGCGAAGGCATTGGCCCCCACAATCGCCTTGTTGGGTTGCACCGCCATACCGGTGAGGTTGCTCACCAAGCGCGAGGTCTTGGTGATCTCCTCCGTGCGGACGCCCGTGAGCGGTTCGGTGCTGTCTGCCGGTCGGCCCAGGAAGGGGTTGAAGTAGCTGCGCCGCACGTGCAGGGCCATCACCAGCTCCTCAAGAGAGGCATTGCCGGCCCGCTCGCCGATGCCATTGATCGTGCATTCGAGCTGGCGGGCGCCGTGCTTGACGGCCTCGAGGAAGTTGGCAACGGCCAGGCCGAGGTCGTTGTGGCCGTGCACCGAGATCACGGCCTGGTCGATGTTGGGCACGTGGGCATTGATGCCGGCGATCAGCGCACCGAATTCCGATGGCGTGGCATACCCCACCGTGTCGGGGATGTTGATCGTGGTGGCCCCGGCCCGGATCGCCGCCTCGATCACCTCGTACATGAAGTCCGGATCGGAGCGGCCGGCGTCCTCGCAGGAGAACTCGACGTCGTCGACCAGCGAGCGGGCGTACGCGACCATCTCAGCGGTGATCGCCAGCACCTCGGCGCGGGATTTGCGCAGCTTGTGCTCCAAGTGGATGTCGCTGGTGGCGATGAAGGTGTGAATGCGGCGGCGGACCGCCGGAGCCACGGCGTCGGCGCAGGCCTTGATGTCGCCGCGGGCGGCGCGGGCAAGGCCGCAGATCACCGGTCCCTCAGGGGTGCCGACGCTGGCGGCGATGCGCTGCACGGCGTTGAAGTCGCCGCTGCTGGCGAAGGGAAAGCCGGCCTCAATGATGTCCACACCAAGCCGGGCCAGCTGCTGGGCGATGGCCAGCTTCTCCTCGAGGTTGAGGCTGGCACCGGGCGACTGCTCGCCGTCGCGCAGGGTGGTGTCGAAGATCAGCACCCGGCCGGGATCGCGGGCCATGGCAGTTAAGTCGGAATGAGTATGAGTTAAGCGGAGTCTAGGGGGTCGCCTGGGCCGCCCCCTGGCGCTGGAACACGGGCGACTGCAGGGCCTCGGCCTTTTCGAGGCGGTCGCGCAGGCTGGCCAGATCGACGAAGCGATCGGCGGCGTTGCGCAGTTCCCGCGCCACCATCCCCTCGGTGCTCATCACCACGATGCGCAGGCCCCGGGCCCGCAGCACCTCCACCAGGCGCTCCAGGTCACGGCTGCCGCTCAGCAGCCAGACCTCGTCGGTGCGGCCGGCCACCGCCATCAGATCGATGGCGATCTCCACCTCGAGATTGGCCCGCCCGTAGTGGCGGGTCTCCGTGTCGCCGCCGCCGAACTCCCGCAGCGGCCTGGTGCGCACGGTGAAGCCCAGGCTGGTGAGAGCGTCCCGGAAGGGGCGCTGATCGGTGTGATCCTTGAGGCCCGCGTACCAGAAGGCGCTGGCTGGTTCCCCACCCGCCTGCTCGCGGGCCAGCTCCAGCAGGCGGCGGGGATCGAAGAACCAACCCAGCTTCTGCTGGGCATAAAACATGCCGTGACCGTCAACCGCCAGGACCAGCTGCATGGGGTGGAGGGCGACAACGTTCAGCCTAGGGGCGAGGCCTACACTGCCTGGATCGCCGCAAGCCCATGGCCGCAGGGAATCTGGCCCTGGTGCTCCACGCCCATCTCCCCTACGTGCGTTCGGGGGATCCGGGCTCCCTGGAGGAAGACTGGTACTTCCAGGCGCTGCAGGAGTGCTACCTGCCCCTGGTGGCCATGCTCGAGGCGGCAGCGGCTGATCCTCAGCAACAGCCGCGCCTCACCCTGGGGCTCTCCCCCACCCTGCTGTCGCTGCTCTGCGACCCTGATCTGAACGCCCGCTTCCCGGCCTGGCTGGAGCAACGGCAGCAGCTCCTGGCTCTGGCGCCCTCCAGTCACCGGGCCGCGGCCCTGGATCTGGAGGTGCGCCTCCAGGCCGCAGCCGACCAGTTCCGCGCCAGTGGCGGCACCCTGCTGCCTCGCTTCCGGGCCCTGCAGCAACGGGGGGTGCTGGATCTGATCACCTGCGCCGCCACCCACGGCTATCTGCCGCTGCTGCGCCACACCCCCGAGGCGGTCCGCGCCCAGCTGCTCACCGCCATCCGCGAGCACCAGCGCCTGCTGGGGGAGCGACCCCTCGGCATCTGGTTGCCGGAATGCGCCTATTACGAAGGCCTCGATCAGGTGATGGTCAGCGCCGGCCTGCGCTACTCCCTGCTCGACGGCCACGGTCTGCTGCATGCCCTGCCCAGACCCAGGTACGGCGTCTACGCGCCGATCTGCTCGCCGGCGGGCGTGGCTTTCTTCGCACGCGACAGCGCCTCCACCCTGCCGGTCTGGAGTGCGAGCGAGGGCTATCCCGGCGATCCGGTGTACCGCGAATTCCACCGCGATCTCGGCTGGGATCTGAGCGATGCGGTGCTTGAGGAGGCCGGCATCAGCAGCCGCCGGCCGCTCGGTCTGAAGCTGCACTGTGTGAGTGGCCGCGACTGCCCCTTGGAGCGCAAGCGTCCCTACGACCCGGCTGCGGCCCAGGCTCGCCTGGCGGACCATGCCGCCGCCTATCTGGCCGGGCGCACCGAGCAGCTGCAGGCCCTGGGCTCGGCCATGGACAGGCCGCCGCTGCTGGTGGCCCCGTTTGATGCGGAGCTGTTCGGCCACTGGTGGTTCGAGGGGCCGGGCTTCCTGGCGGAGCTGTTCCGTCAGTCGCCCGGCAGCGGCGTGCGCTTCTGCCATCTGCGCGAGGTGCTGACCGGTGGGGATCAGCTCCAGGTCTGCCGGCCCTCCCCCTCCAGCTGGGGTCAGGGGGGCTATCACGACTACTGGCTGAACGACACCAACGCCTGGGTGATTCCCCAGTGGCATCGCGCCTCCCAGGCGATGGTGCGGCGGGTGAACCGCGGCGTGGGCAGCGAACGTCAGCGCGATCTGCTCACCCAGGCCGGCCGGGAGCTGCTGCTGGCCCAGAGCTCCGACTGGAGCTTCATCCTGCGGGCCGGCACCACCACCGATCTGGCGCGCGAGCGCATCCACCGCCATCTGGATCGTTTCTGGCGGTTGATGGAGGCGATCGATCAGGGCAACGACGAGTTGAATGCCACCTGGCTGGCTGCAGTGGAAAGGGAAGATGGCCTGTTCCCCCTGCTCAATGCCGCCGACTGGGCCAGCCTGCAGTAAGCGAAAGCGTACTGAGCCTGGCCTGGCGCCGGCGGCTCAGCTCACTAGGAGTTTGTCGCCCAAAACCAGCAGCGCCAGCGAGCACAAGCACGTGCTGAACCAATGGTCTTGGTTATCGGCATCTCAATGCCGGTGTTTCCGGCCAATCGTCGGCTGCAGCAGGCACCGGCAGCCAGAGGTGCTGTCCCCTCAAGCTGCCAGTGCTGCTTTGAACCTGAACAACT
>NZ_JAHLYT010000020.1 GCF_025128095.1 Synechococcus sp. CS-1328
ACGATCCAGTCGCAGCCCTTGCGCGCCAGCTTGGCCTGCGCGTGATCGATGACGTTTTCGGTTTCGGCGGCAAAGCCGACGAGCAGCGCGGGCCGACGGGCGTCGCGCGCCAGGCCTGCCAGAATATCGGGGTTCTCGGCCAGCTGCAGCACCGGCAGCGCGCCGCCGGTCTTCTTGATCTTCTGGTCCGCCGCATCCGCCGTTCGCCAATCCGCCACCGCCGCGACCAGGATCGCGATATCGGCGGGCAACGCCGCATCGACCGCGGCGGCCATTTCACGCGCGGTCTCGACATCGATCCGCGTCACGCCCGGCGGGGTGGGCAGGTGCACCGGGCCTGCGATCAGTTGCACATCGGCGCCCATAGCAGCTGCGGCTGCGGCAATCGCAAAGCCCTGCTTCCCGCTCGACCGGTTGGCTATGTAGCGCACCGGATCAATCGGCTCGTGCGTCGGTCCGGCGGTGATGAGGATGCGCTTGCCGGAAAGCGGCAACGCCGCCCCATCCCGCAGGCGGTTGTGCAGAGACAGGCAGCGCTCAATCTCTGCCATGATCGCGACCGGCTCGGGCAAGCGCCCCGGCCCGTATTCGCCGCACGCCATCGCCCCGTCATCGGGATCCACCACCATCACGCCATCGCCGCGCAGCTGGGTGACGTTGCGCTGGGTTGCCGCGTGCTGCCACATCCGCACGTTCATCGCAGGCACCGCCAGAACTGGCGTATCGGTGGCCAGCAGCACGGTGGTTGCCAGGCTGTCGGAAATCCCTGCCGCCATCTTGGCGAGCAGATCGGCAGTCGCCGGGCACACCACGATTAGGTCCGCCTCGCGGCTGAGCTGGATATGCCCCATCTCGGTCTCGTTCTTGAGATCCCAGAGCGTCGTGAACACCTCATTCTCGCTCAGCGCGGCCAGCGTCATCGGCGTGATGAACTGTGCACCGCCATCGGTGAGCACGCAACGCACGGTCATGCCCGCCTTGCGGATCAGCCGGATCAGCTCGCACGCCTTGTACGCCGCGATGCCGCCGCCGACGATGAGCAGGATATGGGGTGGTTTCATGGCCTGCAGCGGTAATTGCTGCGCGGCCTGCGGTCAACGATAGTGCCAGCTATCGAGCAGCGAGGAAGTGCCCTGCTGATAGGGCTTGGCATAATCCCGGAAAGGCCGCGTCGCGCCGCAGCGGTACAGCGGGCCCGCCACCAGCCTGCGCCGGTACAGCACGGTGATGATGATCGCATAGGCCAGCGCGCACATCGCCAGGCCGATGCCCTGCCCGGCCAATCCAGCCGCCAGCAACGCGCCGTGTGGCACGCCTGGATGCACCTGGATCAGTCCGATGGCATGGGCGCAAGCCAGTGTGGCAGCGACAGCAACGGTGTGATCGCGAAGCTTGAGGATGCGTGCAGGGAAGCTCATGCGATCTGCCTACACCGCGCGCGGCAGGCGCGCTGTGCGGCAGATCGCATCTCTGCAAAAAATCAGGCGGTGACCGCGCGCAGTCCCTCGATGAAGTGCGGGATGTTGGCATCGGTGAAGCCCGCGATGTTGATGCGGCCCGAGCCTGCCATGTACACGCCCCAGTCGGCACGCAGCGCGGCAATCTGGTCCGGGGTAAGCTGCAGCACCGAGAACAGGCCGTTCTGATGGCCTACGGCCGCAAGGTTCACCGATCCGATTGCCTGATGCGACGCCAGCGCATCGCGCACGCCGCGCATCCGCGCCCGCATCGAATCGAGCTCATCCAGCCAGATCTTGGTCAGCCCTTCATCTTCCAGCACGATCCGCACCGATGCCGCGCCATGATCAGGCGGCATCGACCAGTTGGCGCGCGCCAGCGCTGCAAGGTTAGACTGGATCGCGGGCTGCTGCGCGGGGCTTTCGGTCATTACATAGAGCGCGCCGACGCGCTCGCGGTAGAGGCCGAAATTCTTGTCGCAGCTATAGGCGATCAGCGCCTCGGGCACCTGCGCCAGCACGGTGCGCAGGCCATAGCCGTCCGGCTCGAAGCCATGGCCGAGGCCGTGATAGGCCAGATCGATCAGCGGAAACAGCCGCTTGGCCGCGACCGTCTCGGCGATCTGCTGCCACTGCTGCTCGCTGTAATCGGCGCCGGTGGGGTTGTGGCAGCAGCCGTGCAACAGCACCGCATCACCCGCATCGGCCTTGTCCAGCGCGGCTTCAAGCGAGGTGAAATCAAGCTTCTGCGTGGTCACGTCCATGTGGCGGAAGGTTTCGCAAGCGAGGCCCACGGCGCTGAGGATCTGCGCATGGTTGGGCCAGCTCGGCGTACCCATCCAGATGCGCTTGACGCCCGCCTTCAGCAGCAGATCCGCTGCCAGCCGCACCGCGCCGGTGCCGCCGGGGGTCTGCAGACCATCGATGCGGCCTGCGGGGTCGAAATCGCCCAGCATCCACGGCATGATCGCGCGGACAAAGCCCATGTCGCCTTCGGGGCCGAGATAGCTCTTGCTGTCCTGGCCATCGAGCAACCGCGCCTCGGCGGCCTTGATCGCCTTGAACACCGGCGTTGCGCCATCGGCAGTGCGATAGACGCCGACGCCCAGGTCAATCTTTTCGGCCCGCTGGTCGGCGGCATAAAGCTTGATAAGCGCGAGCAGCGCGTCTGCAGGTTGCGCTTGCAGTTGTTCCAACACGGATCAATCCCCCAATGGCTTGGTTTGAATATTGCCGGAAAACACCCTTCCGGCGTCAGGAAAATGCGCGAGCCTCCATGCCGACCGATGCGCGCTGGGGCAAGGCCAAAAGCCCCTTTGCCCCAAGCTGCACAGAAAAAAGGCCGGTTGCCGCAAC
>NZ_JAHLYT010000021.1 GCF_025128095.1 Synechococcus sp. CS-1328
ATTCACAACCCGCAACTGAGCCCATCCCTTGCCGCCAAGAGCCTTGGGCATTCTCTGATGGTGCACACCAGTCTTTACCAACGCTGGTTCGACAGTGCCTCGATGGCCTCACTTGTTGCGCAGATGTGAGGCGAAACCCTCCACGTCCACATAGATCGTCCGGCGTTTGCCGGTTTCGCCTCTGGTGGCGCTGACGAATTGGGTGGGGATCCGTCCGCGGTCGATGGCAGCACGCAGGGCCCTGCTGCCATCGACCTCGGTGATCCCATTGAGCCGGATTCCAGTCCACAGGTGCTGCTGTTGTTGGCGAGAGAGGAGGCGTCGGGCATTCAGCACGCACCGATGCGCCGCTCTCCTTGCACTGGGCAGCTGAGCCCACTCTGGTGCAGCCGGCGCTGCGGTGGATCGGCTTGCCGTACTGACACGACGGTCCAGCGGATCTATCCATGGATCAGAGGCCTCGACCAGGGCAGCGCGAGCCCTAGCCCTGCAACCGGCCCTAGCCCTTGGGCTTCTGCTAAGCAGTAGGGCGCCCGACACGGGGCGCCCTTCTCATTGGCCCCGTTCCGGCAGTTGTTGGAGCAACGCCTCAACGCTCGCCACCTTGTCTTCCAGCGTCTGATCTCGATCGGTGCGGGTGTTGACCTTGACGGTGGTGAAGATGCGGGGAGCGCCCATGGCGTGTACGGCCGTATGGCAGGCCTCGATCGCAGCAAACACCGGTCCCCACTCGCCCTCGATCGCGGTGCCGTTGGGGTGCAGCTGGATCTTGAGGCCGGCGTTCAGCAGCACCCGCTCGCAGGCAGCGATGTAAAGCGCCAGGTTGATGCCGACCCCAATCGGAACAACGCAGAGATCGACGATCACCTTCATCGACGTGCCTCGGAGGCTTCATTGAGAGGGTCCCATTCTCCTGGCCCCTTCTCCCCCAGCCGAGACGTTGTCTGGCATCCCCGGCAGTGCCATGCCTGCTCAAGTGGCCAGGCCTGGCGTTTGGGCCATACCGCCGGGTGGGCCATGGCCGTGGTGAACCGCTGCGCGGTGGGGATCTACCCCAGCCCTAAGTTGCTCGACTGGGCACGCCAGCTCGGGCTGGATGTGGAAGCTGCCGGAGCCCGTGAGCCCTGCCTGTATCTGATCCCTGACTACGACACCCAGGAGGAGGCCGAAGAAATCCTCGAGGAGATCTACGAGGCAATTTTTGAGGCGGAGCTCGACTACTGGCATCGCGACACCGGCACCTGGCCGGCAGAGCGCACCTACGAGGTGTTCCGCAAATGGTTCGAGGTGCGCTTCTACCCCCTGATCCAGGACCTGGTGGGCGAGGAACTCACCGCAACACCCCTGAGCAAGGGCCAGAGGATAAGGACGTCGGCCATCAGACTGGGCAGAAGCCGCTGAACCCGCCCCCACTTGCCGCTCTGTTGCTGGCTACGCCAGGGTCACATCGACCTGGATAGTTATGGTGATGGCGAAGCCCGCGAAAGCCTCCGCTGACGGGGCGAACACCCGCACCTTCTTGCTCTGGTAGCCAACAGCTTGTTCGTCATGGTCCAGCTGATTGATACATCAACACCATGACCCTTACCGGATCTGATCTCCTTGCTCGCGTCAAGGAGCTTGGCGATGTCTCCAAATCGGACCTGGTGCGGGAGGCTGGCTACGTCAGCACAAAGAAGGATGGTGGTGAGCGCCTGAATGTCACGGCGTTCAATGAAGCCCTGCTCGAGGCCAAAGGGGTTGGCTTGGGTGATGGTTCCGGCAATGGCAAGGGTGGCCGCTCCCTCAGCTACGTGGCCACCGTCCAGGGCAACGGGAATGTGCTGATCGGCAAGGCCTACTCCGCGTTGCTGGACCTCAGCCCCGGTGATGAGTTTGAGATCAAGCTGGGGCGCAAGGTGATCCGTCTGGTCCCTGTTGGTGGGGCTGACGAGGAGGAGTGAGGTAGTCTGCCTCTTCTGGCGAGGCCCAACACTTGACCAGGTGCCTTCAGCGGCGCTCCAATCCTTCTGAGAGTGAGGCGATGGTGCGTCTGATCTCCAAGGCGCTATGAACTGATTGCAGTTCGAGGGTCTGCCACTGGACGCGGGGAACACTTTTTCTATCCAGACAGTGCCTCTACGCCGCCAGTGGCCTGTCTGACGTGGCTAGCCACCTGTCGGCCATGCGCCGACAGTGACCCTTGGTTTTTGTTTTACAGAAGGCATCTGGAGGAGACCCAGTTGTCGGGTGCGATACCAGGTCCCTGAACCACTCGTCCTCAGCATGGGGCCTGGGTCAAGGTTTCCAGGCAGACGGCCGCAGTTGGACCCTTGGCCTGCGATCCAGAGAAGGTGAGGTGCGGCAAGGTCGGTGACGCCCCAACCCTGGCGGCCTTCCTTCCGCCCAACCGTCAGATCAACAACGTGGTGTGTCCACGCACGCTGGCTTATACTTTATCGCGGCTGCATTGATCGGTGACGTTCTTCAACAGACTCGGCATCCAGTCGAAACTGCTGTCCCTTGTGCTCGGAGTGAGTCTGCTCTCGATCACGCTCACGGGCCTTGTGAGCTACTTCAGCGGTCGTGCCTCGATGGTGGAGGCCGCCAACCAGCAATTGGTCAGCCTGCGCAATGCCCGCGCCGAGGCCATCAAAAATTATTTCGATGGCCTCCGGGCCCACACCCTGACTCTCGGTTATCAGAAGATGGTGGTGGATGCGATCAATTCGTTCAAGCCGGCGTTCGATAAACTAGAGGATAGCAAGCTCTCTCCCGAGTAGATCAACACTCTTAAGGAATATTATACTAACGAATTCCTGCCTGCGTTAAAGAAGAATATAGGCGGCAATCCCAAGCTGGCCACTTACTTCCCTCCTACTCCAGCCCCTCAATACCTTAAGTACCACTACACAGCTAAAAACCCCTACCCCATGGGGCGTCGATCCAGATTGGCCAACGCTGGAGATGGCAGCGACTACAGCAAGATTCATGAATCTTATCATGATCGCTTTCGGGTGATCGCCGATGAGTTCAAGTACCCCGACATTTTCCTGATCGACATCGACAGCGGTGTTGTTCTCTATAGCGTCTCCAAGGAAGTTGATTTTGGCACCAATCTTCGCAGTGGCCCGTTCTCCGAAAGTGGCCTGGCCAGGGCCTGGGAGATGGCCCGAAAATCACGGGATCCCGATTTCGTCGGCATGATCGATTTCGAGCAATACAGACCCAGCCTCGGCAAGCCCTCCGCCTTCATGACCACGACGGTCTTTGATGGAGACAAGTTTGTGGGAGCTCTGGTGATTCAGGTGTCGTCCGAGAAGATCGACGCCATCATGAATGCCAACCGCCAATGGAAGCAGGTGGGCCTGGGCTCCACCGGTGAGAGCTACCTGGTGGGCCAGGACAACCTGCTGCGCTCCACGACCCGTTTCTTTCTGGAGGATCGTACCGCCTACCTCAAGACCCTCAAGGACCAACGGATTAATGCCGACACCCTCAATCAGATCAAGATCGCTGACACCCCGATCCTGATCCAGAAAGCCGCCACGTTCGCCATCAATCAGGCCCTGGCGGGCTGGCCAGGGGTGGCCTCTTACAACGATTATCGCGGTGTACCGGTGCTTGGCGCCTACCAGCCGATCAAGCTGGGCGACTTCCATTGGGCCCTGATTGCCAAGATGGACCAGGCGGAGATCTTCAAGGGCGTCAACGATCTCAGTCGGTTGCTTCTGATTGTCACGGCGTTACTGATTCCCTTGATCACGTTGTTCTCGATCCGGGTGTCCCGCTCCTTCCTGACCCCGATCCGTCGACTGATCGCCGGCACAGAGGAGATCGCAGCCGGCAAGAGCGGGGTCCAGGTCGAAGTGCGCTCCTCTGATGAGTTCGGAGAGCTCACGGGTTCCTTCAATCGAATGGCCCGCTCCCTCGAGGACAAAGAGACGGAAATCCAGAAACAGGTGGTCGAGAACGATCGCCTGCTGCTGACGATCCTGCCGCCCAAGGCCGCTGCCCGCCTCAAGAGCGGTGAGGAGGTCAGGGCCGACAGCTTCCCCAATGTCACGGTGCTCTACGCGAACGTCGAAGGCTTCGATGCCCTCGCCGCCCAGCTCTCTTCTGATCAGGCTTTTGTGATCCTCAATGATCTGGTCGGAGCTTTCGACGAAGCGGCAGAGACCTATGGCGTCGAGAAGATGCGGACCATGGGCTCTACCTATTTGGCGATCTGCGGCCTCTCGGTGCCCAGGGTCGACCATGCCAAGCGAACGGTCGACTTCGCCCTGGCGATGCTCAAAATCATCCGTCGTTTCAGCACTTCGCAGAAACTTGACCTCAGCCTGGACATCGGCATTCACACCGGCCCGATCTCCGCAGGCGTGGTGGGCAAGACCAAGTTTAATTACGAAGTCTGGGGCGAAACCATCAACATTGCCAAGCAGATCCACGAGTCGCCCAAGCAGAATGTGATCCAGGCTTCCGGTTCCGTCTTCGAGGCCCTCCAGGGGCTCTACCGCTTTGAGCCGGTGAAGGAGATCGACGCAGAAGAAGTCGGTGCTCTGACCATTTGGGAAGTCAGCACGCTTCGCGAGTCTGGAAATGCAAGCGCCTCCCCGGCGGCGGTGAGTTGAGCTATGCCCATGCTCTCCCTTCAGCCAAACAGCATTGGCTGGGTTCTGGCTCTGGTGCTGGGGTTCCCCCTGGCGATGATTGTTCTTGGGGAACTGATTCTGCGCCTGGAGCGGCGCAAAGCCCAGTTAGCGGCTCCGTTTGAGATCCTGCGTCAGTGGGTGCTGCCCTCGCTCGCCCTCTTCATCGCCCTGGTGGAGGTGCTGCGGATCCCCCGCTCGGAGGTGTTCGCCCGCCTCTCGGAGACGCTGCTGTGGATCACGATCATCTATGCGGCGCTCACCCTGCTCAACGTCGTTCTGTTCACGGGCACCCAGGCGGACAGCTGGCAGGCCAAGGTGCCCCAGCTGCTGCGGGATGTGGGCCGCTTCGTGCTGGTGTGCATCGGCGCAGCGATCGTGCTCTCCACGGTCTGGGGGGCCAACCTTGGGGGCTTGCTGACAGCCCTGGGGGTGGGCTCCCTGGTGATCGGCCTCGCCCTGCAGGACAGCCTGGGCAACGTCTTCTCCGGCATCGCCCTGCTGTTCGAGCAACCGATCAAACTCGGCGACTGGATCCACCTCGAGACCGTACGGGGCAAGGTGGTAGAGATCAACTGGCGCTCTGTCCACATCCTCACGGCGAACAATGATCTGATGGTGGTTCCGAATGCTCTGCTGGCGAAGGGCAACTTCACCAACCTCAGCCGCCCAACAGGAGTCCGCGGTGACCGTCTCTGCTTTTCGTTCGCCTGCGACGACCCTCCCGAAAAGGTGATGCAGGTGCTGCTCGATCTGGCCCTGGAGATCGAAGATGTGGTCGCAGATCCCCCACCTGAAATCCTCCTTGATGACTACGGCGACTACGCCATCTCCTATGGAGTTCGCCTTTTCAGCCCCGATTACGAAAGCGGCCTGAGGGCTGTCCAGGCCTTCAAGACCCGGATCTGGTATGCCGCCCGGCGCCACGGGCTGACCATGCCCCTGCCGGTCCTGGTGAACGCCCCGTTTGAAAGCCGCCAGCTACCGCCCGAGAAGCAGCAGGGGCAGCAGTTGAGGATTCTGCAGCGGACTCCCTGCTTCGCCGGCCTGGCCACCCCCCTACTCGAAGCCATCCTTGAGCGAAGTGTGCTGCTCGACTATGCGGCCCAGGAGCGGGTGTTGGCTCAAGGTGCTCCCCTGCCCGGCCTCTTCTTGATCCTCGAGGGCCAGGTGACTTTGATCCTGGAGGATCTGCGTGGAAGGCCCCGCACGATCGGGGTGCTCTCCGTCGGTGAGCTCTTTGGGGTCAAGGCCTCTCTGCTTTCCGATCAGACCAGCGACACCAGCATCCAGGCAGTCGATCACCTGCGTGTGCTCATGATTGACACAGAAACCCTCCAGGCGACCCTGGAGCAGTCCCCCAGGCTGGCCCAGGACCTTGGCGAACTGATGGAACTACGTCGCCGTGCCATCAGCTCTGCTAGGCAGCAGGCCTAAGCACTCCGCAGATCCCTCCAATTCGTATGGCAAATGTGGTGGGACGGCACACGTATCCGTGCACCCACTAGGCACGGGCCTGAGTGCTTTTAGTTCCTGGTAGGAGTTGTAGGAGGGCAAATCGTCCTTGGCTTCTGCCAGCACATCCACAGCAGCTTGAAGGCGAATGAAGGCTTCTATGAGCTTGGAAGCAAACGAGTCAGGCTCGGCATAGTCAAGCTCAAGCTTGGGGATTCGATATCTTCCAGCATTCGATCCTGGTTGCCCTCGATCAATTCGAAGCTGGAAGACAGTGATTCTATTGAGTCCTTGAGCCCTTCCATGACTGGAGTAGTCACTGGATAAAGTTAGTATCCATCACATTATCATCCCTAAGTCAATTCTTTAGGACGCGAGACTGTCGACCCTTGGCAATCAGAGAGGAATGTCTAATACGCTGTGAGAGTGGTTACCTTGCTTTGATTCCTTGGTAAGCAATGATGTCTACCCCTTCTGGTTACCGCGCTATATTCGTTGCGCCGCCCTCCAGCCCTGCGACGCACCCCCAGCCCGTACCCGTTCAGGGGCCGTGACGCCGCAGCGCAGCATTCTACCCCTGATCGTTGATCAACGAGCGACCACAGACACCACGATCGATGACAGCCGATTCAGGGATTCGGCAACAGCGATGGCATCTCGCCGCCGCGATGATGGGCGATCAAGGCCTGCTCCAGGAACTGCCAGATATCACGGCCCTGTTGCCGCAGGCTGGTGGTGACCGTGAGCAGCCTGCTGCGGCAGATCGCACCCTGGCGGGATTGGACGCCATGGCTGATCTTGCGCTGAATCACCGAATGGCGCAGGGCACGTACTCCTGCGGAGAAGAATTCGTCTACGGCAGCATTGTTGGTGGGCTCGATCCCTTCAATCTCCAGGAAAGTCCAGAGGCCATCGCTCACTTGCAGCAACTGATGACAGGTACGCACCGTCTTGGCCCACGGCGTTCGCTCGCCGCGCTGGCAGCCCAGCTCCACCACCCGCCGCAGCGTGCCCACAAACGCCTGGCGGATCGGCCGGCAGCCCTGCTGCAATGTGGACCAGTCGATCGTTCCGTCTTTGTAGCGGTGCCACTGGGCAAACAGTTGCTGCTGCAGGCCCAGCAGCTCCGCTCCGATCTCACCGCTGACGCCCGGGCGTTCTGCGATGGCGGTGAGATCGCGGATCACGTCCGCCCAGCACAGCTGGCGCTGCTCCAGGGGGAGATGGTTGTAGGCGGAGAAGCGGTCGCTCACCACGTAGACGCAGTCTTCCGCGGAGCGGTTGCCGCCAAAGGCATCCCCCAGCAGCGCGATCGCAGCGGCTTTCGAGCGGCTCAGGCTCTGCATGTAGCCACAGGCTTCCGCGAAGCGGTACACCGTCACCAAGGCG
>NZ_JAHLYT010000022.1 GCF_025128095.1 Synechococcus sp. CS-1328
CGGAGTCCAGGGCCGGAAGGTCTTGGACTTGCTCATGCCCCATCTTATCGGCCAGATCCATTGCAGTCACTGGGATCTGGGCAGATTCAGGGGCGTCTGTGGAGAATGCGGGCGGTGATCTATGCGCGACAGGCTCCTAGAGAGTGGCAGGAGTGTCAGGTTGCAGGAGAGATAACAACCTCGCAGCAACCAACGCCATTACATCTGAGGAAACACGCTCGATCAACTTAGCTTTCCTCGATCGCCCGTCAAGGCTCTTCAGCTGATCGGACAGGACAACTCCACTCACACCATATCCATCAGGTAACTGCACCTCGAATGGGTATCCCATTATCTTCGATATCACAGGACAAAACAAGGCGAGTCCTACTTTACCGTTGAAGGCTTTTGGCGATAGAACGAGAGCTGGCCGTCTTCCACGCTGTTCACTTCCAGCCTGTGGTGTGAACTCTAGCCACACCAGATCACCACGCTCAGGCACATAAGATGACGACATCAGAAAGACTCGGCCCCCGCGGCATCCCCGTATCAATCGAGGCGTGGATGTTCTCTGGCGTGATGCCAGCAAGAAGATCCGGAAGTCGGAGCCGGGTAGGCAATGAGGGCCTCAGGACCAATTCACCGTCCTTTGCGGTGAGGCTGACCTCGGTGCCAGCACCCAAACCCACCTCTTCAGCCAAGCCGCGAGGAATCCTCACGCCCAGGCTGTTTCCCCACTTCTGAACCTTGGTCTGCATGCCTCTGTGGCGGCTATACAGAGACTATCCCCCTCTTCGGCTCGGCTGCCTACGCCCCATCTCTCTAACGCCCAAGATCAGCGGCAGGATGAAGGACATTGCAGTGAATAGGATCTCTGCCCCCGTCCGCTGAATCTTGTTCGGTAGAAGTCAGTCTTTAAACTTCTCAAAGTACGCAGGGTCTACGTCATAAACAGTTCGCTTGAATACACCCAGCTCAACCCGCTGGAACATCTCAACCAATTTGTCGCCGTCGACAAGTTCGACTTGAGGTGCGCCCTCCCTGCTCGCCTCCTGGATGGCCGCATTGCTAAACCCTGATGTAGTGAGGATGATTCCTTTCTCGGCTCGACCAAGCATTGTATTTCTGAAATCACCCACTTGAGAGCGTGATACAAGATTACCCTTGGCGTAGCGCTTGCATTGGAAGAGGACTCTAAAGCTCACGAATGGGTTGATTTCAAGTGTTCCATAGCCATCGATGCCTCCATCAGCCGAGCCACCTGTGACTTCAACATTCTCAAAGCCTGACTCCCTGAGAAGCTCTCTGCAGACCTTCTCAAACCCTGTAGGACTGATGGACCTGAGGGTGCTCAAAAGATCGAGCTTCTGATCTTCTTCTGGATCTTCTGAAGTGGCTCCAGCCGGGGGCACTTCCTCTTCAGCTTCCTGCACGTCTCGTTTCTGCTTCCGATTATCAGCGTGAATGGAAACCCATTTCAGGAAGATATCTCGTGCTTCCTTGTCGCCAAGATGAGCATTACGCCCCTTCTCTGTAAGTGTCCATGTTCCATGCTTAGATGAATCCAGGAGTCCTTCCCATACTAAATACTGCCTTGCCCAGGCGACCTGATTATGAAACTTACTTCCTCCTGACTTGAGTGTCTGATCAAGCAGCTCATCAGGCAGTTTGAGGTTTTTTGAGATGCGTGCAGACACTTCTCTTGGCCGTCCTGAATCGCCAAGATCCCGAAGGGCATCAAGTAAGGGGCCGAACCACCGAATGAATTCAGCTTGAGATTTCTTGGCCATCGAGAACAGGATGCCTCGTCAGTGTAGATGGCCGGCTGCTTAGCCCCCCTGTACTTCTAACGCTCCAAATCAGAAGCGGGCAGGGGCTGATCGGACTGACCCGCGGATACGGCTCCCGCATTCTGGATCTGGATGTTGGGCATCACCAGTCGACAAGGAGAGTGTCCAGATCTTTCGTGAAGATCACGCGATCTTCACCCACCCCGTCATAGCCCAAAACGACGGGCACGCCGTCGACCATGCAATCGGAGTCGAGGATAGAGAAGCCCATGCGGCGATGGAAGGCAATCGAGTTGCGATTGACTGGAGCAGTCACGCAACTAGCAGTGCGACAGCCAAGCGAGGCGACTGTGGAAAAGAAAGACTTATAGAGGAGTCGTCCTAACCCCTCTCCACGGCGTGTGGGATGCACGCCAAGGAAGTGAATATAGGCTTAGTCGGGAAAGGTCTGCGAAATGAACCCGATGAGGAAACCTACGATCTGACCATCATCCACGGCGGTGAAGCTAGTGGAGCTGAAGTGGACGAAGAAGAGTTTGGGGAGCATGGCGGCCATCGGCCGTCCACCCCACCATTCATCGACGACCGAGATGATCGGCTGGTAGTCCTCTTGCTCGACATGTCTGATGACAACCTCGCTCATGACCTCCTCCTCACGAGACAGTATGCCTAACGCTCGCCATCACCAGGCCGCATAGAGCTGGGAATGCAGATGCAATCCATCTGGTGGCGGCTCTGGTGTATGGCGGTGTTAGCTGACCAGTGTCTCGACCTGGGGCGCAGGCGCTCCACGAAGTAGACCTTCCACACTTAAGTCCTCATCAAAATCAGGCCAATGGATTCCATAGCCAGCCCCAGCAATCTCCCAATTCTCACGCTCCTGAGAGGTTGCATGCAGAAGCCGCGGATACCAAGCCAAAGGCACCGAGATGGATCGTCCATCAGCTAGGTCGACAGTCAGCCTGTCCTCCGTGCAGGCAACGTCTGTGACCCGCTCGCCAGGGTTAGCCATGAAACTCCTCCCATGCTTTCAGCAGGATAGCTCTGTTCATGCTGACCAGCCGTTCAATCTCATGCAGCTCTTTGGCCTTAAAACCAAGGCTTGAGGAAAGTGCGACCGGTGCGAGCCAAACTTTGCATGACGCCTGATCTCTATCAACATGAACATGAGGAGGTTCATTTAGCTCGTGACTGTAGAAGTAGAACCTGTACGGGCCGCTTCTGAGGATTGTCGGCATCCGTGATCGCCACCATCACTCCGAGAGTACTGGGTGCGGCCTTCCTGTGCAGCTAACGATTATGGATAGATCGTGCGCAGCCACGATCTTATCCGAAGTTGAACAAGCCGGCAACTCCGGGGTTCTAGGCCTACTGCAGAAACATCAGGCCATCCTTAATGCTGACTTTAGCTTTTGGCCTGGGTGAAATGGCCTACTGCCGATGCCTTGGGCTCATCTGTCTGCTGACCACAGAAGCATAGGGTCGCAGGCGGGTCAGCAGGTCAGTTCTGTTTTGGAACCAACCATCTTGGTGGTCGCTTTCTGATCGCTACGGCGTATCTCCTTGGATTCTTTTGCTGATTCAACGCAACGGGGGTCTGAGCAGGCGAACCCGCACGGCTGCGATCTCCATCACTCCTCCGCACTGCGGACAGCGGATGGGAGGCTTGGGCTCCGGCTGCCATGGTTCTGGTAGCACCACCCTCAGCAGCAGTTGCACCGCCTGCAGCAACCCCTTGCGATTGGCATGCAGCAGGCCGTAGTCACGGGCACGCCGGAACCGCTTGGGCAGCACATGACGCAGCAGCATCCACAGGAACTCTGCCCCTGTGACGCTCTGGATCATCTCCTTGCCTGTGTTGTCCTGTGTGCGAAACATGACCATGCCATCTCGATCCGAGAGGATGTTCTTCTCGCTCAGCACTCCACGGTAGAGATAACGACCCAGGTAGACAAGTGCCTTCTCACCCTGGCCAATAGACTTGCAGTGCACAACCCAGTCCCTCGGGATTGGTGCGTTCACGCTCAAGCCCACTCGCCGCATCCCCTCCAACCATTTAGCGCGAAAGACCTTGGCAAGATTGGCCACAGGGAAGAGATATCCCCTGGCCTTCCAACGCCACTGTTTTCCGTCTGCTTGCCTTCGTCTCTGTTGATGGATGGCACCGGCAGGGACAATCAGGTGAACATGGGGGTGGTAGTCAAGCCGGCGACTGTGTGTATGCAGGATCGCATGCGCTCCGGTGATTCCTTTCAGTCTGGGATCCCGACGGGCGAATGAATCAATCGTCTGCCATGCTGTTTTCAGCAACAGATCGTAAGTTGTCCGTTGCCGTATCCAGAACAGTGGCCGTAGTTCTGCCGGCACGGTGAACGTGACCAGGAAATACTCAACCGGCAATAGCTTGGCCTGCTGCCTTTCAATCCAGCGTTGGCTTTCATGATGCTGGCAGTGGGGGCAACTGCGATGGCCGCAGGAATGGGGAATCTTGACACTGCTCAGGCAATCGCTGCACTGCAGCACCATCAGGTCGCTCCCCTGGCGGCGGCAGCGCCGCATGGCCTGCAACGCCTGGCGATGACTGGGGAGCAACTGGTGGCCGTGGGCCCGCTCGAGCGCATCCTGGTGGCGTTCCACCACAGATGAGAGGAGGACCATCAGCCTCCCTCCTCCCAGCGCAGCTGGAATCCACTGAGCAGCATCTCGATGCGATCACTGCTGTGATCTCGCACCACCTGGGTGATGTGGGCGTAGCGGGCGGTCGTGTTGCTATGGCTGTGGCCCAGCAATGACTGGATCAGGCGCAGGTCCATCCCCTGCTCCAGCAAGTGGGTGGCATAGGCATGGCGCAGGCTGTGCACCGTGAGCTTCTTCTCGATGCCACACTCCAGCCGTGCTGCCCTCAGGGCTGCCTGCACCCCACTGGCGTCCATCGGTGCACTGGCGATACGCACAATGAATGCACTGCCGGCCGGACTTGGGAACAGCAGTCGTGGGTGGCGGTGGCTGCTCCAGAAGCGGCGCAGCGCTTGCAGAGTCAACGCTGGCAGGGGAACATAGCGATCCTTGCCGCCCTTGCCATCTCGGATGTGCACGCGCCGCTGGCTACCGTCGATGTCAGCCACCTGCAGGGCCAGGCCTTCACTGATCCGCAGGCCCAGGCTGTAGACCACCAGCAGAAAGATTCGGTAGCGCAACTTGCGCACCGTGTTGATCAAACGATGTACTTCTTCCCTGGTGGGAATGTCCGGCAGGCTGCGTACGCGGGGCGGGCGAATAATCTTGATCCATTCCATCTCCCGCTCCAGCACATACCGATGGAAAAATTGCAGGCTTGATAGGTCAACCTTGATGGTGCTCCATGAGTACTGCTCCAGCAGGGCCGCAAAGTACTGCTTCAACTCATCAGGCGTGAGATCATCTGGGCAGCGGGCAAAATGTCCCGCCACCCGATAGAGCGTGCGCCTGTAACTGTCAATGGTCTTGTCGCGCAAGCCATGCAGTTGCATCGCCTGTATCATCGCGTCCAATAGCTTGTCAAAGCGTGCTTGCTCAGCAGGGTCCACAGGCCAATCCTCCTAGAGAAAAGATGAAGGAACACGGCGCATCAGTGCATGCGCATTCCTCAGTGTCTTCCTCTTCTGGCTGATCAACACAGGCGGCCAGCCAAGGGCCAGCATCCAGCCTCAGTTGATCGACTCCTCAGCAAAACTATCCATGCTGCCGAAAGACTCCGGGCTATACTTGGCTGTTTGAATCTGCCGCGCAGCGGCTTAGTTCAACGCTGAATGGGCGGATCCGTTAACCGCCTCCAAAAAGCCCAAGCTGGCATGATAAACGCTTTCCCGGAAAGCTGTGACGGGTGAAACCCCTGTCACGACAGTCCATTTTGCTGGAGACCTTGAAATCTCGGCAGTTTATTGGGACCCGTTAACCCACTGTTGAAGGGGCTACAGAAGGTCTACGGGGCTGCTGACTCCCAGTGGACCACGATTCAGCACATGCGTGTAGATCATTGTGGTCATTGAGATGGGTGGCAAACGAGTGGCGCAGCGTGTGACAGGTCGCCTGCTTCGTGAGTCCGGCCGCCAGCACAGCACGTCGCACAGCCTTCTGAATCACACCAGCGGTGATGTTGGGGAAACACCCACTGCCAACCCCATTCGACAGAGGCATGTGGATACTTTCGGGCCAGCGCATGGGGCAGCAGCACCCGCCCCCAGCCTTGAGCCAGATCCGCTCGATGGGTCCGCCGCACGTCCTCCAGATGCCCCCGCAGTTGATCGCCCAGGCGATTCGGGAGCAGGGTGCGGCGATCCTTGCCGCCCTTGCCGTCACGCACCGTGGGCTCATGTCGGTCGAAATCCAGATCGTGCACCCGCAGCCGCAGCGCCTCCACTCCGTCCAGTCGCTCCAGCACTGCTCGTACCTCCTCCGGCGTCAGCACCACCGGCAGCCGCTGACGCGTCCGAGCCCGCACGACCCCCTCCAAGTCCAGGTCCCGCTCCAGCAGCTCGCGGTAGAGAAACAGCAGTGCCGCCAGCGCCTGGTTCTGGGTGGGTGGCGCAGTTGATGGAACCTCAAAAAGCGCCTGAGCCATTGCTCATCGGTTTTCACCGTGCGACGGGCGTAATGCCGCACCTGCAGTTCCTCCCGATAGCGCTCGATCAGGCCTCCCTACGCTGGCTGCGGTTGTCGCCCCGCCCTGCCTTGATTCCTTGCCTGCCTGACGGTCCCCAGGCCCGGCCCGAGGTGGAGTCGCTGCAGTCCTACAGCGCCCCGCTGGAGGGCAGGCGCGGCCTGTTGCGGCTCGACTTCAACGAGAACACCGTGGGGCCCAGCCCCCGGGTAGTGGAGGCGATTCGCGCCATCCCCGCCGACCGCTACGCCATCTATCCCGAATACGACGGCCTGCGCGAGGCGGTGGTGGCCAACCTCAGCGCCACAACTCCAGGACTGGCCCGGTCGCTCGCCCCCGAGCAGGTCGGCCTGTTCAACGGCGTGGATGCCGCGATCCACGCCCTGTTCCAGGCCTATGGCGCGGCAGGAGACCGGCTGCTCACCACCAGCCCCACCTTCGGCTACTACACCCCCTGCGCCCGGATGCAGGGCATGGCGATCGAGGCGATTCCCTACGAGGCGCCATCGTTCACGTTCCCTCTGGCCGGGATAGGGGCCGCGCTTCAGCCACCGGCGGCTGGCGATGCGGCTGGTGATACAGATGGCAATGAAGCCCAGGCGAGCTGGACGCCGCCTCGCATCCTGTTGCTCTGCAATCCCAACAACCCCACCGGCACCCGACTGGCACCGGAGCGGATCCTGGAGCTGGCGGCGCTGGCGCCCCACACCCTGGTGGTGGTGGATGAGCTCTATGAGGCCTTCACCGGCGACAGCGTGCTGCCGCTCCTGCTGCAGGCCAGCGGCGCCGCGGATCCCTTTGCGGCCCACCCCAACCTCCTGGTGCTGCGCTCCCTTGCCAAGACGGCCGGTCTGGCGGGGCTGCGCATCGGTTTCGCGATCGGGCCAGCAGCCGTGGTGGACCGGGTGAGCAGGGTCACCGGCCCCTACGACATCAACAGCTTTGCCGTGACCGCCGCCCATGCCGCCCTGGCTGACCAGCCCTATGTGGAGGCCTATGTGGCGGAAGTGCTGCGGGCCCGGGACTGGCTCGTACAGCGCCTGCAAGAGGCCGGTGTGCACCACCACGTGGACGGCGGCAACTATCTGCTGATCTGGCCCAAGGGAGATGCCGGTGTTGTGGAGGCCGAGTTGCGGCGAGCCGGCATCCTGGTGCGCTCGATGGCGGGCAAGCCCCTGATCGATGGCTCCCTGCGGGTGAGCCTTGGAACGCTGGACCAGATGCAGTGCTTCTGGGCGGCCTATGCCGCCATCGAGCTCAGCGCATCACCATGATCTCGGTGCCCTCACTGAGCTTGCCCGGCAGGGTCACACTGCTGCCCACCCGCTTCACTGGGGTCCCGGCCATGGCCTGCAGAAAGGGCTCCACGCTGCCCTGGTCGCAATCCGGCTTTTCCTTGCCGTTGTTGTACTGAACGGGGATCACCCGACGGGGCTTCAGTTCCCGCACAACCGCCGCAGCCTCGGCGCCGGTATAAACCTTCGCGCCACCGCCGACCCCGATGATCAGCACATCTGGCGTACCCAGCAGCACCCGATCGGCCGGGGCCAGGGTGGCGGCGGTGCCGCCCAGATGGGCGAAGGTGAGGCCACCCTGCTGCCAGCGCCACAGGGTGGCCTGCCCGAAGCGGCGGCCCCCGACCCGGTCATGGGGTGCGGCGATCCCCTCGATCTGCAGGCCGGCCACGCGATAGGAGCCCGGACTCACCAGCATGCGGCCGCTGGCCACCGGGGCTCCTTCATCCAGCAGGCGGCTGCTGGCCAGGATCACGTCGGCGCCGACCCGCGGCTCGCTCAGCCCCGCCGCGCAACCCACGGCCTTGAACGGATTCACCAGCACGGTGGCGCCACCCCCACGGATCAACAGGGCGCTGTGGCCATAGCTGGTGATGGTCACCCCACCAGCGGCCAGCGCCGCCGGGGTGAGGGCCGCTCCCGCCAGGGTGGTTCCCGCCAGGACGCTGGTGGCCGTGAGCGTCGCCAGGGGGCGGAATCGGCGGAAACCGGCAACAGCCATGGGATGGGGGAGGCGGCCCCAAGGGCCCTTGCGTGGCGCGAAACTAGCAGTGATGGGGCGGAGGAACAGTTTGCCCGGGCTGCTCAGCGACTGGCCTGACGCTGGTTGCTCGGATGCAGGCTCGCCTGCCGCAGAAAGTTGGCCAGCAGCGCATGGCCGTTCTGGGTGAGCACGCTTTCGGGGTGGAACTGCACCCCCTCGATGTGGGGATGGTCACGGTGGCGCAGGCCCATGATCGTGCCGTCGTCCAGCCAGGCCGTGATCTCCAGGCACTCCGGCAGGCTGGCGCGCTCGGCGATCAGGCTGTGATAGCGCGTGGCGGTGAGGGGATCGGGCAGGCCGGCGAACACCCCTTCGCCGCCATGGCGCACCGGAGAGGTCTTGCCGTGCATCAGCTCCGCCGCCCGCACCACTCGCCCTCCATACACCTGGGCAATGGCCTGGTGGCCCAGGCACACCCCCAGGGTCGGCACCGTGGGGCTGAGCTGCCGCAACACCTCCAGGCACACGCCCGACTGGTCAGGATCACCCGGTCCGGGGGAGATCAGGATCGCGGCGGGGTCGAGCTCCCGGATCTGCTCAAGGCTGAGGGCATCGTTGCGTTCCACCCGCAGCTCAGCGGCAAGGGGATGGTCCGTCGCCAGCTCGCCCAGGTACTGCACCAGGTTGAACGTGAAGCTGTCGTAGTTGTCGAGGACCAGCAGCATGGGAGACTTCGGGCGCCTACCGGCGCCGCAGCGATCGCCCCATTCAACGTTGCCGCCTCAGCAACTGAATGGCTCGGCAGGGCCCAGCCTCAGAGGCCCAGCCTCAGCATCAGCGGCGGCAGCAGCAGCAGGCCGGCCACAAGCAGCGAGGCCAGGGCCGCCACCAGCACGGCGGCGGCGGCGCAGTCTTTGGCGATCTTGGCCAGGGGGTGGAAGGATCGCCCGATCGCCAGGTCGACCACGGCTTCGGTGGCGGTGTTGAGCAGCTCCAGCACCAGCACCGTCGCCACCGTGAGCACCAGCACCGCGAGCCGGTCGGCGCTGAGTCCGAGCCAGAGGCCCAGGGAGAACACCACACCCCCCGTGCACACATGGATCCGGAAATTGCGCTGGCTGCGGAAGCCGTAGATCACGCCCTGGGCCGCATAGCGGAAGCTGGAGGGCAGATCCCCTGCCACGGTCCAGGCGCCCAGGCGCGGTTTGCGGCTGCGGGGAGAGCCTTCCGTGCTCATCGCCAGGCGGCTGGGCTGCTGGAGCGTGAGGGTGGGGGGCTCGTGCGGAACCTGCATGGCATCGGTACCGGCAACGCGTCGATGGGCGCACCCTACCGCCGGTTTTCGGCCTGACCAGTCCTGATCAGGCGCTCCTGGCGGGCCAGCATCGCCGCGAGGCTGACCTCATCGGGATGATCCCAGCCCAGCAGATGGAGCAGGCCATGGCTGGCCAGGAACAGCAGCTCATGCTCCAGCGTGTGGCCGACTTCACCGGCCTGGCGGGCGGCGGTTTCGAGCGAAATCACGATGTCGCCCAGCTCCAGGGCCTCCAGCTCCATTCCGGCTGGAAGGGGCACCTCGGGTAACTGTTCGCCTTCAGCGATCTCCTGGGCGGCGAAGGCAAGCACGTCCGTGGCGCCATCCTTCTGCCTCCAGGAGGCATTTAGTTCGGCGATCTCGGCATCGCTGCAGAGGCTGAGTCCAAGGCTGTAGGCCGTTGCCTGCAACGTGTCGGGCAGCTCCGGCCTCAGCTCCGCCAGCCAGCGCTCCAGGTGCTCGCTCCAGGGTTCCAGCCCAGCCACGGCATCGGCCAGGGGCGCTGCTGCCGCCAGCAGGGCGGCGTCCAGGCTGTCGTCCGCCTGGAAGGCCAGGTCGAGGTCGAGGTCGTTGGGGTCGATCTCGCTGGTGGAGTCGGCGGGCATGGCGTCAGCCCGTTGGGGGCAGGGTGGGCCGGCCCAGCCAGGCAATCAGCACCAGAAAGCCGCACAGGCCCAGGGCGGTGAGGCCAAAGTGCACCAGGCTCTGGCGTCCCTTGCGCACCATGTTGCGCATGGCCAGCTTCACGAAACTGGCCGGTGGCGCCTGCGGGTCTGGTGAAGAATCCGGCATCAAGGGGAAGGTGACGGGAGAGCGTTCGTTTGCACCTGTTCAGTGTCGGCGTTTCAGACGCCGATCGTGAGCCGGGACGGTTCAGTCCGGCACTTGAGTCCGGCGCATCGGTCCGGCGCCTCAGTCCGGCGCTTCGGTGGCCATCTCCACCCCCTGGTGCAGCAGGCTCTCGATGAAGGGGTCCAGGTCACCGTCCATCACGCCCTGCACGTCGGTGGTTTCGTGCTGGGTGCGCAGATCCTTGACCATCTGGTAGGGGTGGAACACGTAGTTACGGATCTGATTACCCCAGGCCGCTTCGACGATGTCGCCACGGATGTCGGCGATTTCGGAGGCCCGCTGCTCCTGGGCGATCACCAGCAGCTTGGCCATCAGCAACGCCATCGCCTTCTCCTTGTTCTGCAGCTGGGAACGCTCCTGGGTGCAGCGCACGAACAGGCCTGTGGGGATGTGGAGGATCCGCACGGCCGTCTCCACCTTGTTCACGTTCTGGCCGCCGGCACCACCCGAACGGGAGGTGGTGATCTCCAGATCCTTGTCGGGGATGTCGAGTTTCACCTCCTCATCCAGCTTCGGCATCACCTCCACACCAGCGAAGCTGGTCTGGCGCTTGTCGTTGGCGTTGAACGGCGAGATCCGCACCAACCGGTGGGTGCCCTTTTCGTTGCGGAGGTAGCCGTAGGCGTAGCGGCCCTCGATCTCGATCGTGCAGCTCTTGATCCCCGCCTCTTCCCCCTCACTGAGCTCGTCCACAGTTACCTTCATGCCGTGGTCTTCAGCCCAGCGCGTGTACATGCGCATCAGCATCAGGGCCCAGTCCTGGGCATCGGTGCCGCCGGCGCCGGCATTGATCGAAATCACGGCGCCCTCCTTGTCGTAGGTGCCAGAGAGCAGCCGCTCCAGCTCCCAGCGGTCCAGATCGGAACGCAGGGTGGTGAGACCGCTGTTGGCCTCCTCCAGCAGGTCGTCGTCAGGCTCGAGCCCGTACAGCTCCAGGGTGGCTTCGGCGTCGTCCACGGCGCCGCGCCAGCGGGCCAGCTGCTCAAGCTGGCTCTTCACATCGTCGAGCAGGCGCATCTGGCGGCGCGCCTCCTGTTGGTCGTCCCAGAAATCAGGCTGGGAGGCCAGCTGCTCAAGGTCGCGCTGGCGGGCTTTCAGGGCCGGTACGTCAAAGACAGTCCTGGGCATTGCCCAGGCGGTCGGTGAGCTCTGAAAGATCGCGCTTGAAGTCGGTGAGGTCGAGCACCGTGGAGGGAGGTTGCATGGGGCGACCGTATCAGCGAGGACGCCACACCGTGGCCCCGATGCACCGAGGTCTGGCGGCTTGATAATGCTTCAATCCTCTGTCTCGCCCCCCCGGGCCGTGAGCGCGATGGCTGAGAACCTTCACAGGCGCCACCAGATCCATTATCTGCGCACCCTCAGCGGCGTCGTGGGGATGATCCGCAATCCAGAGGGGACTGAGTCTGTCTTCGATATCGAAGATGGATTGCTCTACGCCGGCGCGATGGACAGCTTCCAGGAGCGGGTCTCCGGGTTGCCCGGGGTGAGTGAGCTGATGGAAGCTCGCTATCTGGCTCCCCCCCTTGATGTGGAGGCCCTGATTCAGTTGCCGGAGGAGAGCCTGGGCTATGCCGTCGCACGCCACATCGTGGACCATGGCTTCGATCCTGACTACTACCGCAAGGTCGATGTGGTCACCGATCTGGACTGGATCCTGATGCGAATGCGACAGAGCCATGACATCTGGCATGTGGTGACCGGCCTCGGCACCGACCGGGTCGGCGAGATCGCCCTGAAAGCGTTCGAGCTGGCCCAGACCTGGCGACCGATGGCTGCCGTGATTACCTGTGGCGGGCTGCTGCGCTACCTGCTAAAGGATCCCGAGCAGATGGGCACAGTGCTGGCCGGCATCGGCCACGGCTACCAGCTGGGTTATCGGGCCCAACCTCTCCTGGCCCAGCGCTGGGAATGCGACTGGGAACGGCCCCTGCTCGCCTGGCGCCAGACCCTTGGGCTGCCTGATCAGCCCGCCATGCCTGCCTGATCAGACCTTGCCAGGCCAGCCCTTGCTGAGCACGCGCAGGGCATCCTGATACCCCACCGCATAAATCTCGCGATAGCGCTTCCACTCCAGAAAGGGGAATCGGCCAATATCCGGTCGCAGGATCAGGTCGGCCAGTCGCTCCTGGGCCTGGGTCTCGGCATGGGAGCCGCACATCATCGCGTTGATGATCATGCGTCCGATGGAGGGGCGCTCCCGCGGGGGGGTCGCTTCCGAGTCCCCCGTCACCGCCACGGCATCGGGGTCCGGGTCGAGGGAGACCGCCAGCACGCGGCCGTCGCTCGCCTTCCTTGCTTCAGCCACCGGCAGGTTGTTGAGGATGCCGCCATCAACATGGAGATCTCCCTGAGCGTCTTCCATCGGGGGAAAGATCCCCGGCACTGACATGCTGGCGATCACGGCCTTGGGAATCTCGCCACTGCTCCAGGCCTGCAGTCGGTTGTTGGACAGATTGGTCGAAAAGCAGCGCAGCGGCAGCCAACTGTCCTGCATCTGGGCTGTACCGAAGAAGCGCTCCAGTGCCAGGCGGGAATTACGCAGAGTGAGCAGGGAGTCGCGCGGCAGAGTGAAGGAATAGGGCCGCGCCTTGATGATCACCCGTTCGAGATTGGAGAAGATCTCGGCAGCAGTGTTCTCAAAGGCGGCCAGGGAGGCCACCAGAGAGCCGATACTGACGCCCATGACCATATCCAGGTCGTTCATGCCCAGTTTCTCCATGGCGGCGAGCACGCCGATGTGGGCGAATCCCCTGGCACCGCCGCCACCTAGCACGAGCACGTTCTGACGACGCACCACCGCTCGGGCCAGCCGCTCCAGATGGCGGGGCTCCTGGGGCCGCACATTGAGCACCTGGGCAAAGGGTGCGCTCCTCGCCCAGTCCCGCGAGCTTGGGCATTCCTGATGGCTGGGCCAAAGGCGCACCAGCAGGGTCTCGCGATCCATGGCCTCCGGCAGGACAATGGATGGCGCATTGCCGTCGCAGAGGATCAGGAGTCGATCGATCAGCAGCAAGTTGCGACGACTGATCGCCCTGGGGTCCTGGTTGAACAGCACCTGCGGCTTCCCCTTGTGGGTGGCTTCAACCATCCGGCTGTGCAGGGTCGTCTCATCACAGCCATCGATGTGAATCGCCAGACCATCGAGATTGGAGATATCGCTGCTGAAACGGCGTAACTGATCAGGTAGCTGCCCACGGACGGTGGCGGTGAGGGGTGAGTTCGGACTGGCGTCGTGGATGACAATCGTCTCAAGGGCCGCCTGCCCGGGATTCCGGCCGATCGAGGCGGCTACCGCCAGGGAGCTGATGAAACGGGACTGAACCGTGGGTTCCTCCTGCAGAAGCTGTTTCAGCTGGCTGTGGTTCAGCTGCAGGTACTCGACGGCCGTCAGGGCCAAGGCGGTGGCCGAGCGGGGCTCGCCGCAGATGGGGCCGTACTCCCCCACCAGTTCTCCCGGCACGACCTTGCGGAAGAAGGCGGTGGGATGGCTGATGTCGCCGGTATGCAGCCCAAGAATGCCGCTGATGATCAGGTAGGCGTGCTGGCCGACATCCCCCTTCCGAAACAGCACCGTGCCCTCCGCCTGGGATCCATGCTGGGCTCCCAGGGCCATGATCCGTTCCGGCGCGAGTCCCCCGAACAGGCCGGAGCCCGAGAGGGCGTCGGCCAGCAGCGCAACAAGCTCGGTCGACATGGTTGATCTCAGAGGCCCAGGGCGGCCCCGTCCGGGGACGGCGGGGGCAGGTTGAGCTGCGGGTGCAGGTGCAGCGCCACCAGTTTGAGGGACACGCCCTGCAATGCACGGTTCACGGCCGATTGAAAGCCTCCAGGCTGGGTAACTAGACCATCGTCTTCAGCTCAGGTCGATCAGCGCAGTTGATCGCGGGCCGGTCGCGCCGGGAGGCCCCTGTACCTAGGAGCGTGTTGCACATAGGCCGTTTTGAGCAAAACGAACCAACTCGCTCCATGCCAACGCCCAATGCGGTCTCGGCGTGGTCTCAAAGGCAATCTTGCTTCAGCGACGCCTGATGCTTGAGATCAATTGCGCTACG
>NZ_JAHLYT010000023.1 GCF_025128095.1 Synechococcus sp. CS-1328
CCGGCAGCAGGATCCGCAGCCGTGGATCGCGGCGCAGCAGGGGAATCAGCCGCTGGGCGGGCAGCACCGCCGCCTCGGCATCCCCCGCCAGCAGCAGGTTGAGGCCGTCGCGGTCGTCGTGGGCGAGCGCCTGACGCCGCAGCTCCCGTAGGCGATCCAGATCCACGGCGATCGCCTCCGGCCCGCCTGCCGCCAGCTGCATCACCAGCCGCGGGCTGGAGGGGAGCACCAGCTTGCCCCGCAGGCTGGGATCGAACAGCAGCGACCAGCCCTCGCGGCTGCGGGCCGCCAGATCAGGCCGGCTGCGCAGCACCAGCACCCAGGGGGTGAAGGCCCAGGGATAGGCCAGGGCCGGCGCCCCTTCCGCCTGGAACAGGCGACTCACGAGGGCTGCTTCCGGTGTGAGCCTGGCCAGCAGGGCCGGAGCTGCCAGGGGCTGCCAGCGGGAGGGGGGCAGGCTGGTGGCCCAGCCATCGTTCAGCTGCACCAGGGCCGCCTTGGAGAGGGCGCCGAGCACGGCGGCCGGATCCTCCAGCAGCTGCGAGCGCCAGGGATCCTGGAGTTGTTTCAACCAGGCGGCAGGTAGCTCGCCGCGTCCGGAGAGCAGCAGCGGTCCATCAGCGCGCTGGCAGGAGGCCAGCAGCGGTGCCAGAAGTGAGCCCGCCGCCAGGGTGCGGGCCCCCCGGCCTGCCCCCAGCAGCACCTGGCGCCGGCTCCAGCCGGAGACCGGCCTGGAAGCCCGTGCAGCCGGGGTTGGTTCTGCTGCGTTGCCCATCGTGGCGACCCTAGAGGCGCCCCTCCTCGAGCAGAAGACCACAGGCCTGGTCGCAGGCGGCCGCCAGACCCTCCAGATGGCCGCCGCTCAGCGACCAGAGCATGGCCAGGCCGCCGGCCCCCACCCCTTCCTTGACGTAGCCGTGCTCGTAGTCCTGCAGGGCGCGCTGGCGGCAGTTGTGGAACCGCAGCTCTGAGGCGAAGGCCAGGGGCTGCACCTGCCAGCGCGCGCCGATGCGCCTCAGCAGCTCCTGCAGATCGCTGTCTGCCTCCGCCGCCACCCAGGCGGTGGTGCCCAGCGCCACCCGGTCCACCAGGTGGGCGCGCTGATCGGCCGGTGTGAGCGCCAGGGCGATGGCCAGCACTGCCGCCATCTGGCTGCCTCCGGCCAGGAGTACCGGAGGATGTGCGGTATGGGATGGGGATGCCTGGCCCAGGCCCTGCCCCAGCCCCAGCCCCAGCTCCTGGCCCAGCCCCTGAAGCAGCCCCAGCACCAGGCCCGCCGCCAGCGGCTGCATCGGATCCCCCACCGCCGCCAGAACAGCCACCGGATCGCTCGGTCCATGCTCCAGGCCCGCACGGGCCAGTCCCTGGGCCACCAGAGTCGCCTTGAGCGCATGGGCAGGCTGATGCAGGCTGCCGCTCACCAGGCCCTCAGCGGCCACCCCCAGCCCCGTCAGCACCGCCTGGGCCGTGGTGGTGCCGCCAGGCACGCATTCGGCGATCACCAGGGGGGCTCTTCCCAGCCGCCGGCCCCAGGTCCGGCCCAGCTCCAGCAGCTGCTCCACCCGCCGCCGCTCCATGGCGCGGCCGCTGCTCAGACAGGCCGCCGGGCCGCTGGCCCCTGGCAGACGCACATGCGGCACCGCCGGCCTCACAGGACAGCCCAGGTCGACCACCAGCGGATCGATGCCCAGCGTCTGCAGCACCACATGGCCGATCAGGGCCGGACTGACGCCGGCCGGCAGCGGCGGCAGGGCATGGGGACGGTGTGCGGCGGGGCCGAGCAGCAGCAGCTCCGCATCTGCCGCTGCCGTGCGCCGCCGGGAGGCGGGAGTGGCACCGGCGGCGGAAATTCCCGGCACTGCTGCCGTCTCGGTGGCGGCCAGCAGCAGCAGCACCTCGCTGGCCCGGCAGTTCTGCGTGAACTGCTCCAGCCAGAGCTGGGCGACGCCGGCCTGGCCCGCCAGGCGACGGATCACAGCGGATCGAGGGCCACCAGGGCCCGCAGGGCCTCAGGGGGTTCGCCGATCGGCGACTGCAGCCGCGGAAAGATCCAGTAGGCCACGGCATGCAGGGCCAGAACCACGATCACGTTTTGGATCAGCACCAGCAGGAGGGCGGCCAGCTGCACCTGCAGCAACTCGAAGCCCGCCCCCATGCCCAGGAGGCCGCCGATTCGCTCGAGCAGGCCGGCGGCGGCGGTGGTGATCAGCACCCAGAGGTTTTCTCCCACCAGCACCGAGAGCACCGCCACGCGCACCAGAAAGCCGGCCGCGCCGATCAACGCCCCCACCGGCCAGGTGAGCCACCAGCTGGCCTGGCGCCGCCAGCCCCAGCCCAGCCAGAGGGCCAGCAGGCCATAGGGAAACAGCACCAGGGGGCCCCGGATCGGGCCCATCAGGGCCACCAGCAGCAACGCCGTGACAACCACGCCCTCGCTGGCGCAACGCCAGCCATGGCGAAGCTGCAGCAGGGCCAGCGGCAGGGGCAGGGCGAGGCGGAAGAGGGGACTGCCCACCGGTAGGTAATACAGCGCCATCCACAGCAGCGCCGTGGCGGCGGCCAGGTAGGCGGTCTCCATCAGCTGGCGGGCCTGGCGCTGGCTGAGGGGCGGATTGCTGCGCACGGGGAGACGACTCAACGGGCTGCTGCGGAAGGGGGGCTCATCGGGGGGCGGGCGCCGGGGTGCTGACCGGAGCGGCCGGGGCACTTGCTGGGGCAGCTGCCGGCACCCGCTCGATGCTCTCCACCTCAAACGAGAGACCGGCGGCGCGCAGAGCCTGCGTCAGGGCCTCGGCCGGAGCGGCGGGATCGGCCTGGGGCAGCTGGATCGTGACCCGGTAGGGAGCCGGGGTGGAGGGCCGCACTCCGCTGGATCCCTTGCCGGCTGGCTTGATGCCGGCTCCATCGGCAGCGGCGGTTCCAGCCGATGGATCGGCTGGGGCGGAGGCCGTCTTGGACGGGTCAGTCCTGGCTTGGCCTGGGGTCGGTGGTGCCGTCTTGCCCTGGCCTGTCGTTGTCTGGTCAGCCGGCACAGGAGTGGTCAGCACCGGTGTTTCCTGCCTTGTGCCGGCAGTGCTGGAGGCACCGGGGAAGCTGCCTGCCAGGCGAGCCCCGAAGGGGGAGCCGCTGCAGCCGCCGGCCAGCAAGGCCAGCAGGCTTGCCGCCAGCAGGGGCCGGATGGGGCCGTGAGCGGGGGTGTTCAACTGCCGGCCGCCTTGATCACCCGCACGGCACTGGCCCGCAGGCGACCGGTCTTGGTGGTGGCGGGGGGCTTTTTCGCCGCTGGTTTGGCTGCTGCTGTGCCGCTGGCGGCCGCTTTGCCAGCGGCTGTGCTCTTGGCGGCGCCTGTCTTGGAGGCGGTGCCCGTCTTGGTGGAACCGGTCTTGGTTGCAGTGCTCTTGGAAGCAGCCGCGGCCTTGCGGCCCTTGCCCTTGCCGCTGGCCGCCTTGGCCCCCAGCAGCTCCACGGCCTGCTCCAGGGTGATCGTTTCGGCGGTGCTGCCTTCCGGCAGGGAGGCGTTGACCTTGCCCTGCTTCACATAGAGGCCGTAGGGCCCATCGAACACCTGGATGGCCTCCTCGGCGCCCTCGGGCGTGCCCAGATCCTTCAGCGCCGTGCGGCCACCGCGGCCGCGCTTGGGCATGGCCAGCAGCTCCATGGCCCGCTCCAGCCCAACGGTGAGCACGTCGTCTTCGGCCTTGAGGGAGCGGTAGTCCTTTTCACCCTTGCCCTTGTCGTGCACCACATAGGGACCGAAGCGTCCCAGACCCGCCTGCACCTTGCCGCCATCGGGATGCTCCCCCAGCAGCCGCGGTAACCGCAGCAGGCCCAGGGCATCGGCGAGGCTGAGCTCTTCCGGCTTGACGCCCTTGGGCAGGGAGGCCCGTTTGGGCTTGGGGTTCTCGTCGCTCACCTGGCCCTTCTGCACGTAGGGGCCGTACTGGCCGAAGAGCAGATACACCGCTTCTCCGGTTTCGGGATCCTCCCCCAGCGATTCGGGCCCCTCGGCCTTCTGCTTGAGAATCAGCTCGGCCTTTTCCGCATCGAGATCGCCGGGGGTGATCTCCTGGGGCAGGGTTGCCTTGAGCAGCTCTTCGCTGCCGTCTTCGCTGACGCGCTTGGTTTCGAGGTAGGCGCCGAAGCGGCCGATCCTCACCACGCAGGGCAGGCCCTCCAGCTCCACCGTGCGCGAGATGCCGGGGTCGATGTCGCCTTCCCGCTGCTGCACCTGGGTTTCCAGGCCGGTTTCGCCTTTGTAGAAGGCCTCGAGATAGGGCAGCCAGGACACCTTGCCGTGGGAGATCTCATCGAGGGTGTTCTCCATGCGGGCGGTGAAGCTCGTGTCCACCAGATCCGGGAAGTGCTCCTCCAGCAGTCCGGTCACGGCGAAGGCGGTGAAGCTGGGGATCAGGGCGTTGCCCTGCTGGGTGGCGTAGCCCCGGTCGACGATCGTGCCGATGATCGAGGCGTAGGTGGAGGGGCGACCGATGCCCTCCTTTTCCAGCATCTTCACCAGGGCCGCTTCGCTGTAGCGGGCGGGGGGCTGGGTCTGGTGGCCGAGGGCCTCCACGGCCGTGCAGGACGGGCTGTCGCCCACCGCCAGGGCCGGCAGCAGCACTTCCTGGCCCTCCAGGGCGGCATCGGGATCGTCGGATCCCTCCACGTAGGCCCGGAAGAAGCCGGCGAAGTCGATCCGCTTGCCACCGGCGCGGAAGTTGGCGGTGCCGAGGCTGCCGCCGGCCGCCACCTCCAGTTCCACGCTCAGCATCGTCAGACGGGCATCGGCCATCTGGCTGGCCACCGTGCGTTTCCAGATCAGCTCGTAGAGGGCCAGATCGCGGCCGTCCAGACGGGTGTCGCTGGGGGTGCGGAACCGTTCGCCGGCCGGCCGGATCGCCTCGTGGGCCTCCTGGGCGTTGCGGGCCTTGGTGCTGAACTGGCGCGGTGCCGGGCTGAGGTAGTCCTTGCCGTACTTCTCGCTGACGCAGCTGCGGGCGGCGGTGATGGCCTGATCACTGAGGTGCACCGAGTCGGTGCGCATGTAGGTGATGAAGCCCCGTTCGTAGAGGCCCTGGGCGGCGCGCATGGTCTCGCGGGCCGACAGCCGCAGCTTGCGGTTCGCCTCCTGCTGCAGGGTGCTGGTGGTGAAGGGGGGCACGGGTTTGCGCACCGTGGGCTTCTCCTCCACCGCCTTCACCTGCCAGGGGGCGGCCTGCACGGCGTCCTGGAGCTGGCGGGCTTCGTCCTCGGCCAGCAGCTTCACCGTGCTGCCGGCCTTGATAGCGCCGGTGGTTTCGTCGAAGTCACTGCCGCCGGCGATCCTTTCGCCGCGCAGGTGGGTGAGTTTGGCCTCGAAGCCACTGCCGGCCTGGGCGAGCTTGGCCTTGAGGTCCCAGTAGCTGCCGCTGCGGAAGGCCCGCCGCGCTCGCTCGCGTTGCACCAGCAGGCGCACCGCCACCGACTGGACCCGTCCGGCAGACAGCCCCCAGGCCACCTTCTTCCACAGGAGGGGGGAGAGGGTGTAACCGACCAGCCGATCCAGGATGCGCCGCGTCTCCTGGGCGTGCACCAGCTCCATGTCGAGCTCGCGAGTCTGGTCCAGGGCCCGGCCGATCGCCTCCTTGGTGATCTCGTGGAACACCATCCGCTTCACCGGCACCTTGGGGCCGAGCAGCTGCAGCAGATGCCAGCTGATGCTCTCGCCTTCCCGGTCTTCGTCCGTGGCCAGCAGCAACTGATCAGCGCCCTTGAGGGCCTCCTTGAGCTCCTTGACCACCTTTTTCTTGTCCTTCGGCACCACGTAGAGCGGTTCGAAGGCATTGGCCGTGTTGACCCCCAGGTTGGCCCACTTCTCGCCCTTGTGGGCTGCGGGGATCTCGCTGGCGTTGTTGGGCAGGTCACGCACGTGACCCATCGAGGCCTCCACCCGGAAGTCCTTGGGCAGGAAGCCACGGATCGTGCGGGCCTTGGTGGGGCTCTCGACGATGACCAGGGTGTGGGCCACAGAGACGCGACGGGGACCGGTTCCCTCTTTATCGCATCGACCAGCCGACCGCCGTGTGTCGCTCCCTCATGGGCCCCCTGTGAGGAACCCTTCGTGAGCGTGCCGTGGCTACCAAGCGACGCGGCTACAGTCCGCAGCACCGGATCTCGTCCCTCGTCAGTTGCCGCGATGTTTCTGCCCGGTGTTCTTCCTCCCGCCGTGGCGGACAGTGTCTCGACGGCTGCGTTCTCTCCTGGGCTGAGCCTGCAGCTCCATGCCGGTGCGATCGCTCCGGAAGCGGCTGTGCTGATTGCCCTGCTGACCTGTCTGCTGGTTGACCTGGCGGGCGAGAAAGCAGCCAGCCGTTGGGTTCCCCCTCTTTGCTACGCGGGTCTTGGCACGGCCCTCGTGCTGCTGGCCCTGCAATGGGATGGTCCGCAGGATCCCGCCTTCCTCGGCTCTTTCCTGGCAGACAACCTGGCGATCGCGTTCCGTGCTGTGGTGGCGGCCTCCACCCTGTTGTCGCTGCTGCTGAGCTGGCGCTACGTGGAGCAAAGCGGCACCCCGGTGGGCGAGTACGCCGCCATCCTGCTGGCCGCCACCCTGGGGGCCATGTTCCTGTGTGGCGCCACGGATCTGGTCAGCATCTTCATTTCTCTGGAAACCCTGTCAGTTTCCAGTTATCTGTTGTCGGGCTACATGAAGCGCGACGCCCGCAGTTCTGAAGCGGCCCTGAAATATCTGTTGGTCGGTTCAGCGGCGGCGGCCGTGTTTCTCTACGGCGCCTCGCTTCTCTACGGCCTGACCGGCGGTGGCACCAGCCTCACCGAGGTGGCGTCCGCTCTGCAGACGAGTGCCTCTCCGGTCACAGCCCTGGCCCTGGTGTTCGTTCTGGCCACGGTGGCCTTCAAGATCGCCGCCGTGCCGTTCCACCAGTGGACACCAGATGTGTACGAAGGATCACCCACTCCGGTGGTGGCCTTTCTCTCTGTGGGCTCCAAGGCTGCCGGCTTTGCCCTGGCTCTGCGCCTGCTGGTGGGCTGCTTCGAGAGCTTCGATGCCCAGTGGAAACTTCTGTTCACGGTCCTGGCGGTGCTGAGCATGGTGCTCGGCAATGTGGTGGCTCTGGCCCAGACCTCGATGAAGCGGATGCTGGCCTACAGCTCCATCGGACAGGCCGGTTTCGTGATGATCGGGCTGGTCTGCGGCACCGAAGATGGCTTCGCCGCGATGGTGCTCTATATGGCGGCCTATCTGTTCATGAACCTGGGCGCTTTCGCCTGCATCATCCTCTTCTCCCTGCGTACCGGCAGTGATCGGATTGCCGATTACGCCGGTCTGTATCAGAAGGATCCGCTGATCACCCTCGGCCTCAGCCTCTGCCTGCTGTCGCTGGGTGGCATCCCGCCGATGCTCGGCTTCTTCGGCAAGATCTACCTCTTCTTTGCCGGCTGGGCTGATCACCAGTACCTTTTGGTTGTGGTGGGTCTGGTCACTTCCGTGGTGTCGATCTACTACTACATCTCCGTGATCAAGATGATGGTGGTCAAGGAGCCCCAGGAAGCCTCGGATGTCGTGAAGGCTTACCCGGAGATCAGCTGGAATCTCGCCGGGCTGCAACCGCTTCGTGCCGCCCTGATCACCTGCCTGCTCGCCACTGCCGTGGGCGGGGTGCTCTCCAACCCCCTGTTCACCTGGGCCAACAGCACCGTGGCAGGCACGCCGATCCTGATGCACGCGATCGGTTGAGCGTGTCATCCCAACCTGGCGGAACCGCTCCCGTCGCCAGCCTGGATCATGTGAGCAAGATCTACGGCGTCGGTGATCAGGAGGTCCGTGCCCTCGACGACCTCAGCCTCACCGTCAACCGCGGGGATTACCTGGCGGTGATGGGAGCCTCCGGATCCGGCAAGAGCACGGCGATGAACATCATTGGCTGCCTCGACCGCCCCAGCGGCGGCAGTTACCGGCTGAATGGCACTCCGGTCGAGCAGCTCGACGACGACCAGCTGGCCGATCTACGCAACCGCGAACTCGGCTTTGTGTTTCAGCAGTTCCACCTGCTGCCCAACCTCACCGCCCTCGACAACGTCGTGCTGCCGATGGTGTACGCGGGAATCCCAACGGCGGAGCGGAGCGAGCGTGCCCGCCATGCCCTGGAGCGGGTAGGACTCGCCGCACGGCTGCACAACAGGCCCAACCAGCTCTCGGGAGGTCAGCAGCAGCGGGTCGCGATCGCGCGGGCGATCATCAACCAACCGGCCCTACTGCTGGCCGATGAACCCACCGGGGCACTTGATTCCCACACCACGGCCGAAGTGCTCGACATCTTCGATGACCTGCACCGCCAGGGCATGACCGTGGTGATGGTGACCCATGAAGACGACGTGGCAGCCCGGGCCGATCGGGTGGTGCATTTTTGCGACGGCCACATCGCCGACTGAGAATTCCACTGCGGCTAATCCCACCGCGGCCAATCCAACCGCGGCACCGAGCCGGTTCGGTTCAGCTCGCCTTGCTGGCGGAGCTGCCCGGTCCGGCCTGGGGAACCGGCCGCTCCAGGGTCTGCAGCAGCTGGCCCATCAGCAGGGCGATGGCATCGCTGCCCACGGCGGCTCCGCCTGGATCAAGGTCGCCAGGGTCGACCGCCACCCAGCCGCCGTCCTGGGGAAGACGCAGCTCGAAGTGCAAATGCGGGCCTGTGCTCATGCCGGTGCTGCCCACCCGGCCGATCACCTCACCCTGCCGCACCTGATCGCCGGGCTTGACGTAGAGCTCCGAGAGGTGGCCGTACAGCGAGCGGCGCCGGGGGCGGTCGTGCTCCACTTCGATCGCCAGGCCGTAGCCGCCGGCGGGGCCACTGCTCACCACCCGGCCCGCCAGCGCTGCCACCACCGGCGTTCCCTCCGGTGCCGCCAGATCGCGCCCGGCGTGCATCAGCCAGTTGCCCAGGAGCGGGTGCAGTCGCCAGCCGAAGCCGCTGCTGGTGACCGCCGACCCGATCAGAGGGAACAGCAGTCGGCGGTTGCCATTCCCGGCAATCGGGGCTGGCCGGGGGGTGACACGGAACACCTGGGCCAGGCTGAAGCTGCCGTCAGGGCCCGCCAGCAGCGCCGACACGGGCACCGTGAGCGGCGGCAGCGGCTGGCCATCACCGCCGATCCGCGCGAAGCCGCCCTGCTCCAGGCCAGCAATCTGGCTTTCGGAGCCACGACCGCGCCACCGCACCACCAGGCCGCTGCTGCATTCCTGGGCGGAGAGAGCACCGCTGCGGCAGGCCTGCTGATGGGCCGGCACCGCCTGGGGATGCAGCGAGCCCGCTGAACGGACCCTGTCCCGCTCGGCTGAGGTCACCACACCCTGACGCACCAGGGCATCGAGGGAGGTATCGAAGCGGCTCGGCGCTCGGGCTGGGGTGGCCTGGGGGGCGGGGCGCAGCGGCTGGGGATCGAGGGCCGTGATCGGCCGTGCCGGCAGGACACGGGCCGGAGCGGTGGCCGGCTCAGGAGCTGCGGCGGATGGCGGAGCAATCGGCTGAGCTGCCGGCGCCGTCGGCGCTGAAAGTTCGGCTGCGCTGCCTCTCTCAGTGGGTGAGGTGGCTTGACCCCATGCGAGGCCGGCGGCCGTCAGGGGCAGCAGCGCCGCCATGGCAATCAGGGTCTTGGCGGAGAGCACCGGCAGCAATCAGGCAAAGGGCAGAGATGTTGAGTTTAGGCAGCCCGGGCAGACACCCTGAACTCAGAACCGTCGTTGCAGCAGGGTGCGCTCCGCACCGCGCTGCAGCACCAGGCTGCCATCCGTGGCCAGATCCACTGCCTGCCAGGCCACACCGCCGTGTAGCACCGGCGCGGCAGGCAGCAGCAGCCGCTGGCGCGCTTGCCGCAGCACCCGACCCGGAGCCAGGGCGTGGGTCGCCGCCCAGTCCAGGCCCCGCAGCAGCCGGGCCGCCAGGCCGGCAGGACTGGTGGCCCGGGCGGCGGCGCTGCCGCGCCAGCTCGGCTGGGTCGCCGCCAGGGCCGTTGCCACGGAAATGGCCCCCGGCGGCACCGGGTTGATGCCATTCAGGCCCACCCCAACCTGGGCCCAGCGAACCTGCTCGCCCCGCAGCCGCAGGCGAGGCAGGAGGCCAGCGATCTTTCGCCCCTCCACCAGTAGATCGTTGGGCCATTTCAGCTGCACCGTCAGGCCCAGGGCCTCCAGTTCCAGGGCCAGGCCCACTGCCACCGCCAGGCCCACCGCCGCGCCGCGGGGTGGCGGCAGCGCCCAGGGCAGGGCGGCACTGAGCCACACCCCACCTGCCGGCGATTGCCATGGGCGTCCCCGTTGCCCCTTGCCGAACCGCTGCCGGGAGGCCAGCACCGCCCGCGGCGCGAATGCCGCCGACCTGGCGCTCTGGGGTGGCACCACCGTCAGCCAGGCCTCCAGTTCCCGCTCGGTGCTGGCGCACACGGTTCGATGGCGCAGCCACCAGTCGGGAAAGGCCGCGGGATCGGGCTGGCCGTGCTGCAGCCGCCGGCGGGCCTGCAGCACGGCGGCGGCACTTAGGGGCGGGCGTCGGGCCCGAAGGCTCACAGCTGCCGCAACCAGGCCCCGATGCGGGCCGCACCGGCCTCCAGCTCCTCGCTGGGATGCACCAGGGCCAGGCGCAGCCACCCCTCACCGGCCGCCCCGAAGCCGTTGCCGGGAGTGAGGGCCACGCCGGTGGCCTCCAGCAGGGCGGCGCCGAAGGTTTCTGAATCCCAACTGCGGGGTCTTGCCGCCGGTGGCAAGGCCAACCAGAGGTAGAGGGCCATCGAGGGGCGCCGCACCGGCCAGCCCGCCGCCTCCAGGGCTGTCGCCATGCGATCGCGCCGCTCCCGGTACACGGTTCGCAGGCGCTCGGGCCAGTGGGGCTCCTGTTCCAGGGCAGCGATCGCTCCGGCCTGCAACGCCAGAGACTGGTTGAAGTCCACCACTCCCTTGAGCTGACGCAGGGCCGTGATCAGCCACTCGGCTCCGATCGCAAAGGCCAGGCGATATCCCCCCAGGCACCAGCTCTTGGAGAGGGAGAAGAACTCGATGCCGCAGCTGCGCCAGCCGGGGTGGCGCAGCAGGGCCGGAGCCTCCCCCTCAAGCGCCAGATCCACGTAGGGGTTGTCGTGGGCCAGCACGATGTCGTGGCGCAGGGCGCGGTCCACGAAGGGATCGAGCCAGTCCTGGGCGCCGGTGGTGGCGGTGGGGTTGTGGGGAAAGCCCAGCACCATCAGCTTCAAGGCCTGCCACTGGCTGGAGGAGAGCTGCTCAGGGTCTGGCCGCCAGTCCCGCGCCGGGTCGAGGGGCAGGAACACCGGGTTGGCTGAAGCCAGGTGGAGGCCGCCCCGGTGGGAGGGGTAATAGGGATCCAGCAGCAGGGCCTGGTCGCCTGGATTCAGCACCGCCAGAGGCAGGTGGGCCGTGCCCTCCTGCGAACCGACCAACAGGAGCACTTCCCGCTCCGGATCCACGGCCACGCCGAAGCGGCGTTCCGCCCAGGCGGCGGCAGCCTCGCGGAACGGCAGGGTGGCGGCATGCAGGCAGTAGGCGGCACTGTCGGGCCGCTGCAGGGCTGTGGCCATCGCGCTGATCGCCGCAGGCGGGGGTGGCAGGTCCGTGGAGCCGAGCGAGAGGTCGAGCAGGGGGGGCAACGGCGCGCCTGCTCCGGCGGCCTCCTGATTCAGACGAGCAACGTAGGCCGCCTTGCGGCTGTCGTTGCGGGCGAAGACACCGCTGCCCAGCAGCGACAGACGCTCAGAGATGGGCATCCAGGAAAGCCTTGAGCTGCGGCTTGGCCATGGCACCTTCATGGCGCGCCACTTCTACGCCGGCGCGGAACAGGATCAAGGTGGGCAGTCCCTGAATCTTCTGGTCATCGCGGGTGGCGGGATTGGGATCGGCCTCCAGCTTTCCCACCAGCAGCCGACCGTCGTACTCGGAGGCGGCCCAGTCCATCAGGGGAGCCATCAGGCGACAGGGCCCACACCAGGGGGCCCAGACATCGACCAGAACGGCCCCCTCAGCACCAAGGACCTCCGCTGCGAAATTGGCATCGGTGACCTCGGCAACGGGCACGGCGGCAGAACGAACGCTGGGGAGATTGTATGGACGGGGCCTGAGGATCCGGCCGGATCAGAGCCCATGGATCCGGCCGGATCAGATCGTCTGCCTGGATCAGAGCTTGTCGATCGAGCGCTTCAGTTCTTCCAGGTCGGCATCGACTTCCGCCACCTTGACCGGCTCAAGCTGCGGCATGGGGCCTTCGGCAGGCGGCAGGCCAACCGCTGAGGCGCCGCCTTCGAGGCGGTTGCGCAGGGCCGCCAGCTCGTCGTCCACGTCGTTGCCACCCTGCAGGGCCGCGAACTGGCTCTCGAGATCGGCACCGGCGAGCTCGGCAGCCGCCTGGCTGCGCGACTCCTGCTCCAGCACCTTCTCCTCCATTCGCTCGAAGGCGGCCATGGCGGAGTTGGTGCCGAGGTTGCCCACGGCGCTCTGCAGCTGCTCCTGGGCCTTGGCGGCCTGGGAGCGAGCCTTGAGCATGTCTTTCTTGGTCTTGGCCTCGGCGATCTTGCCCTCGAGCGCCACCAGGCTCTTCTTGAGGGTCTCCACCTGCCCCGCCTGCGACTGCAGCTGGGTGTTCAGCGCCGTGGCGGTGTCCTGGTAGGTCTTGCGACGGGACAGGGCCTCGCGGGCCAGATCCTCCTCTCCCTTCTTGAGGGCCAGCTCGGCCCGCTCATACCAGACCTTGGACTGGGCTTCAGACTGCTCGGCCTGGTTCTGGATGCGCTTCTGAGAGGCGATGGCGGTGGCCACGGCCTGACGCAGCTTCACCAGGTCGTCCTGCATGTCGGCGACCGACTGATCCAGGATCTTTGCGGGATCCTCCGCCTTGCTGACCAGGTCATTGAGGTTGGCCCGCAGCAGGCGGCTAATCCGATCAAAAAAGCCCATGGATCATGTACGGGGCAAGGCCCGAGGGTAGCGGGCATCGCTGGGGAACTCTGGATCGGTTGCCCACACCTAAGCTCGATCCATGGCCCGTCAGACCGGGAAGCTCGCTGCCGCAGGCGAGCCGCCAGATTCCAATCAGTCCGACTCCCGCCCCTCCCCGGACGGCGCCAGGATCGGCGAGAGCCGGTCCCGCAAGCTCAGTGCGGCAGGCCGCCAACAGCGGCCGGCGAGCAGCCGTTGGCGGGCGCGTAGCCCTGCCGCCACCAGCCGCCGCATCGGCTCGGTCTCGGTGCTTCTGCCGCCGCCGCGCCCGCCGGCAGAAGCACTCGCCACCTGCCTGGAGGCCCTGCAGCAGCACTGGCGGCAGGAGGGCCAGCTGGCTGCCCTCTGGCAGGTGTGGCCGCGCCTGGCCGGTCCCCAGCTGGCCCCCCACTGCCGGCCGCTCAGCTTCCACGGGGGGCTGCTCACCATTGGGGCGGCACCGGGACCCTGGCTGCAGGCCCTGCAATACAACCGCCATCAATTGCTCGGTGCCCTGCGCGGCGCCGGTTTCACGGTGCGCGATCTGCGGGTGCAGCAACACCACGCCCAGCCGTTGCCGCCGGCGGGCACCGCGATCGAAGCCGAGACCTGGGCGCAGCACCCCAGCCGCGTCGATGTGCATGGCCTCGGCGTCTGTCCCCGTTGCGGCAGCCCGGCCCCTCTGGGGGAGATGGAGCGCTGGGGACACTGCAGCTTCTGCCGCCGTCAGGCCCTGGCAGAGGCCGCTGCAGCCGCTGATCTGGAGCGGGCCCGGGCTGCAGCGACCGCAGCGGCCG
>NZ_JAHLYT010000024.1 GCF_025128095.1 Synechococcus sp. CS-1328
CTCTCGCCGGGTGCGCTTTTTGGCCGTGGACTGCTCGTAATCACCAAAACCAAACTGCTTGGGGGCCATGAAGCCTGTCCACGCCTGCGATCACACGGCTATTCTCGCGCAGGGTGGCGGGGTTTTCCAGAGTCTCCTTAAGACTTTGCTGCAGCTGGCCACTGGTCATGATTTACCACGTTGTCTTCATGCCGTCGCCAATCTTGGAGTCGCAGACGCCCTGGACAACACGTCCCACCCGGTTGCCGCGCTTGCCGAGGCGACCGGATCAGATCCAGAGGTCCTCGATCGAGTCCTGCGGATTCTCGCGAGCCATGGCATCTTCGAGTTCCAAGATGGTCGCGTCGCCCACACGCCAGAGTCTCTCCTGCTCCGAGCCGATCATCCCGGATCCATGCGTTCGCTCGTGCGAATGTTCGGTTTGTCTGCATTCTGGGCGTCTATTGGTGAGCCTGATTACTCGATTCGAGCTGGTAAACCATACGCGGACAAAATGATACTCGATGGAATCTGGGGATACCTGTCTTCCGATCTCGACGTCAGCCGCATCTTTGGTGACGCCATGACTGGCAAGGCACATAGACACATTAGCGGCATTTTAGAAGCATATGATTTCTCGGCCATCTCTACAATTATGGACATCGGTGGCGGGAGAGGTCATCCCAGGCCGCATCCCTTTGAGCGCCTGTTCGGATGTCGTCCGCGCAGAGGCGAATCGTGGAACAACAGCGGCGCACGCCGCCCCGGTCAGGACCACCAAGACGGCCCGGCGGGAAACGCCAGGTTTTGACAACCGACTCCGTACCGCATCAAGGTTGTCCACGGCTCAAATGGTTTCTGATTTATATAAACCCACCATTGAACCGCGAGAAAAAGGGATCGGGAGGCATCTCTTTGGATGGTGTAACAACCGAGGATGTGGAAGCTTCCGTCACTGACGCCGTCGCCCAACACCAACAGAGAGAGTCCGACGGAGATGGTGTCGCTCAGCGGCTCCGTCCAACAGTTCATTCCAGTGGACCTGGACAGACCGTCGATCAGGCTCAATGGCATCCATAGTCAGCAAGAACGAAGCGACAGGAGAATTTTGCTGTGAGCATCACCCCACACCAGAGGCGCCAATTCGTTCGTCTCGACTGGTGGCTGCGTGTACTCCTCGTCACTGTCATCACATGCGGTTGTAGCAGCAGCGTCAGCGCCAATAGCACCGACACGACAACGGTCTATCGCCTACTCCTGCTGATCAGAGATCGTCTTGAAGTTGCACCTGAGGTGGCACGTACCAAGTGGAACACCAAGGCCCCTATCGAGGATCTGCCCCGAGAAAAACTAATCATCTACAAGGTCATCAAGGGGGCAACCAACGATGGCCTTGAACCCAAGCTGGCGGAGATCTTCTTAACAGGGCAAATCGAGGCGAGCAAGATCGTCCAGAAGGAGTTGCATGCGGAGTGGGCAGCGAAGCGGCAGCCACCCTTTCCAAGCGTCGCGGATCTTGGTAGAGACATCCGACCTGTTCTCGACCGGTTGACACCGGCGATGATGCGGCAGCTGGCCCAGGCGCTTCCGATCCTCAGGCGACCCGGCGGTCGCCAGTTGCTGGACCTGCAGGTCAAGACTGTGCTCGGCCACAGCCCCTGGAGCGAGAAGGCCACTCAGGCAGCGGTTGCCCCGCTGCTGAAGCTGAGCAGGTGAGCAGTCCAGACTCTGCCCACCCCAGACCTACAGCCCTGCCCATGGGGGGTCAGTGGTGGTGACAAACCCCGAGGGCCGGAAGCGTCAGTCGCTGTTCCTGAAGGGCAAGTCTGTCTTTAACGGTGAGGTGCTCACGCATGATGCATCCATCTCACTACCGCCAGCTGACGATGTCTGTCTTTCGCCTCGACTGACTGCTGCCAGAGATGACAGGCCTTAGATTTCATGTGAGAGCTCTGAGTTCGCCTGAGGAGGTCCCGCACTTGAATCAGCACGGCACAGAGATTCCCTCCGACGCGAAGGCCCTTGCCCAGGAAGGAAAACTCATCGAGGCCATTAAGATCACTCGCGAGCAAACGGGAATCGGCCTCAAAGAGGCCAAGGACGCCGTTGAGGCCTATCTCGCCGATCCGCAAGCGAAATCGCGGATGAAAAGACCGAATGCGCGATACAAATCTGCAGGCATTCCCGTTCAAGCAATTCTGTTTCTGGAAGAGGGGCGCTTGATCGATGCCATTAAGCTGACCCGAGAAGCACTCCATCTTGAACTCAAGCCTGCAAAGGAGACCGTATGGAGTTATCTCAAGCAAAATCCAGACCTTCACAGCAGGTACAAAGCAGCCTCAGCGGCCGAGCAGAAGCGTATTCTGACGAAACTGGCTACAATCGGGGTTCTTTTGGGCAGCATTGGTCTGATTCTTCTACGCTTGATGCAAAAGCATTGACAAGATCACTGCCAACCCACTCGGGAGCCGTCACGACCGGCACAAGCACATGGCTTGGATGTATCCGTGTCAGAGCGGCTGGGTTCTGTGGATACACCACGATTAGCGGGCCATGAAAACGCCCCCGGCAGAAAGCCAGGGGCGAACGGTTCTCATGGACGTGTGAGCACCCCGAGGGGCAGGGGTGTGGGTTCAGCCAGCCACCTTCACCGTGACGGTGCTGACTTTATTGGCCTTGGGAGCTGTCACGGTCAACAGCCCATCGCGATAGGTGGCTTCCAGCTGATCGCGCTCAATGGCGACAGGGAAACGGAAGCTACGACTCCAGGTGCCATAGCGAAACTCACTCAGAAGCGGAGCAGGGGTAGGTTCAGTTCCGGGATCCGTTTGACCCTCTGATCGGCTCTCACCGGACAGCACTGGAGCAGCAAGATCACGGCTGGAACGTCGCTCGGCACTGATCACCAGGGTGCGATCGGTGGCCTTCACATCAATGGCGGTCTTGTCGACCCCCGGCAGTTCGAGCACAACGGTGTAAGCCGTTTCGGTCTGATGAACCTCGGCGGCAGGAACGTGCTCGGTGGTTGGCAGCTGCTGGTTCAGTTGCTGGTTGAGTTGCTGCTCCAGACGATCGATCAGACCGTAGGGAGAGGAGGTGCGCAGGCTCAGCATGAATCTGGTGGCGAAGGATGATTGGCGGGGCTTCATCGCCCTCGTGATGCCAATGTCGTCGGGATTGATCAATCCCTGGGTCGTACAAACCCCCCGGATCGATTCGGTCCTCACGACCCCGTTCGGCGAACCGACTCACATGGTCGCAAAAACCGAAACAACACCATCAGAACCCAGGTCCGCATGGACAACAATGCGGACAGTGGGAGCCTTTCAGCTCAGGTTGATGCGGCTCCCACGGGATTTCAGGCGCGCGGCTTGATCAGCTGCAACACCTGCGGACCGGACTGACCCGCACGACGCTCACAATCGAGCAGCTCCAGGATGGAGCGAGCCGAGGCCGTCACATCGCCCTGCTCTGCCGCAAGGCGGGCTTCGGAGTCGAGACGGGTGATCCGCTGGTTCAGGGCCAGACGGTCATCCGCGGCGGAAGCGGCCGCCGAGGACCGCAGCGGATTGAGCACAGCCGTGGGAGTCCGCAACGATTTCACCCTGGCCTGTATGGAAGAAAGCACGTGACTACAAGAACGGCAGAGGGGCCAGAAGCATGGACAGACCAGATTCCCCGCGATCCCGACATCCCCTGTTGGCGTCACGGACAACGATGCAGGGGAAAGGAATCGAGGCGAAAGCAGTGCTCAAGGGGAACAGAGCTCACAGAGAACAGCAGTCACGCAGAAGCAGTGCTTAGGCGGAGGCAGTGCTCACGGAAAAGGGCCGATCAACTCCTGGCGCAAAGCGAAGGAGAGGGATTAGGGATCGATGTGACCACGAACTGATCCTTCGTGACCTGATGATAGCAATCGTGCGGCAAGCTTTGCCAGACGGTCAGCGTCAGGCAACCGATTGTCATCGCCCGGCACGTCCAAGCCAGCGGATGTTTGCACTGCCGGCCAAACCTTGCACCCACCGGCGGGCAGCTGGCGCCAGGCAGGACAGAGCCTTGGCCATTGCGATGGCGTCAGTCAGCATCGAGGGAGCTGCCTCCTGGCCAAGCAGGTTGCCAGGAGGGAAGTGGCGGAAACGATCAGGTTCCGGGTTCCTCGCTGTTGCCCCCCAATTCGAGGATGCGTTGCCGCAGGGCAGCGGCACGCGGCTCGTCTCCCTTGGTGAGAGCAACGGCAAGGGCAAACTCAAGCTTTTCAAGCTGATGATCACCCTCGGACGGCTGCAGCAGCCGATGGGGCGGCGCTCCAGCGGCCTGAGCGGCGCTGCCGTAGCCGGCAGCGGAGCGTTGAGAGAGGCCCTGAAGCGAGGAACCGGAAACGGAGGGAAAGGCCATGGCTGGCTTTCTTTCCATTTTGTCACCGGTTTCGGGGTTTCGGGAGCTTGCCGCAAGGTTTGTGTGCTCAGGCGGCCGCATCAGCGGCCATGGCGATCAAATCACCGTCGGAGACCTCAAGCAACTGACGGCAGTCCCGCAGCAGCCGCTCGACATTCTCCAGGCTGTCGAGTTCAGCCGGATCGGACTGATCGGCGCTGGACAGCTGCCGTTCGACCACCACCAGCCGCTGCTCCAGCTTCAGCAGCCGCTGCGAAAGGGTGTGAATGGTTTCCGCCAGGGACTCCGTATGGCGCGAAATGCGGAAGGACACCGATTCAGACGTCATCGAAACAGGGCAGATCGAGGCCGATCACAACACACCCGCCCGCTCCGCTCAAGCCTGACGACTGACTCCCACCCTCCAGACTGGCAAGCATTGTTCGATCTCCTCGCCGGATGGCCTCCTTCTGGCCCCTGGTTCTTTACGGGTTGGCAGGTCTGGCGGGTGGCCTGCTCGCCCTGCGTACCGGCATTCCAGCCGCCCCACTGGCCGGGGCGCTGCTCGGGGCCGGCATCGTGAGCATGAGTGGACGGCTGGAACTGGCCCAATGGCCCAGCGGCAGCCGCACGGTGCTGGAGATCGCCATCGGCACCGTGATCGGCACAGGACTCACGGCCACCGCCCTGACCGAGCTGCGTCTGCTGTGGCGGCCGGCGGTGCTGATCACCCTCACCCTGGTGCTCACAGGCCTGGTGGTAGGTCTGTGGTGCAGCCGCCTGCTGGGCATTGATCCGGTGGTGGCCCTGCTGGGAGCGGCTCCAGGCGGGATCAGCGGCATGAGCCTGGTGGGGGCCGAGTTCGGCGTCGGTGCCGCCGTTGCGGCGCTGCACGCCGTGCGTCTGATCACCGTGCTGCTGGTGCTGCCCCTGGTGGTGAAGCTGGTAGTGCCGCTGCCAAGCCCGCCCCCGTAATGACTCCTCGACAGCGATGGCAGGGCCGATACGGTGGCGCCTGATCGCCCGTCCGTTCTGTCCCGGCACCATGGATCTCCGCCTGTCCCGTGTCCTCCTGCACGGCCTGCTGCCCGTCGCCCTGCTGCTCAGCGGCGCGGGGGCCCTGCCGGCACGGGCCCAGGGGAGCAGCGATGCCGCCGGCAAAGGGGCCCAGACCTACTGCTTCATGCGCGGCGCCGGCAACAACCATCAGGTGAGCTGGGATGCGGCCTATGCCCTGATCAAACGCCAGAGCGCCAGCCTGTTCAAGACCTCACCGGAGCACGCCGCCGTGATGATCACCGAAGCGGTGGTGCAGAACCCCGGCACCTATCCCGATTGCGGCCGCTTCCTGGGAGACCTCTACGCCAAGCCCCAGGCTGAGGTCAGCAGCAGCGCCGCGACGTCGACCACCAGCCCCCGCCCCAGCACCGGCATGACCCGTGAAGAGCGTTACAGCTACTGACCAGCCGCGCCGCCGCAGGCTTCGGCAGGCCCCAGGCCGATCTCTGCTGCCCCTGCTGTTGCTCCTGGCCGGCCTGGCCGGCTGCAGCGAAGAGCCATTGCCGGAGCGCAGCATCCGTCCAGACGACTGCCTGCGCGACGTGCAGATCAAGAAGCTGGGTGAGGCCATCCGCCGCTGCGATGCGGTGGTGGCGGCTTTCCCCAAGGATCCGGTTCCCCTGAACGAGCGCTTCCTGCTCCAGAGCCTGCGCGGCAATGGCGCCGCCGCCTGCCAGGACATCACCAAAGCCACGGCCCTGGCCAGCCGCATGGATCCCAAGACTCTCGACCCGCTGCTGCAGGAGGATCTGAAATTGCGCGCCACCAGCTGCCGCAGCGGGCCCTGATCAGGCGCCGCCATCAACGGCGGCCGCCTCAGGACCAGCCATCGATCAGCTGCCGCACCATCGCCGGCAAGGCCTGGCGTTGCAGCTGACGCTGCCGGTTCTCCAGCAGCAGGGCAATGCGCTCAGCCTTGCTGTCGATCAGACCATCGACGAGCTGATCCGCCACCCCCAGCTGCAGCCAATGGCAGGTCAGCGGTGCGGTCATACCGATCCGATGGCAGCGGTCTTCCGCCTGTTCGGCATCTCCGGGGGTCCAGGGACGCTCGATCAGCACCACATGGCGGGCGCGATGCAGGGTGAAGCCCAGCCCACCGGTGCCGTAGGTGGCGATCAGCACCGGCGAGCGGCCGGCCTGAAAGGCCTCCACGCGTTCCTGCCGATGCGCCACCGGCACGCGCCCGGTGAGCAGCACCGCCCCCGCCGTTTTCCCGGGGGGGCCGTCGCCCAGAGCCCCCTCGCCCAGGGCCTCCTGCAGCTGGGCCGCCAGCAGGGTCGCCGTGGCCACGAAACCGGTGAACACCACCACCGGTTCACCCGCCGCCAGACAGGCGGTGACAAGGCGATGGGCCTGGGGCAACTTGTAGTCCGAACCGATCCGCCGCAGGGCCGTGAGCACGGCCAGGGCCTCGGCGTCGCGGCGCACGCGGCCCTGGGCGGCCCGGCGGCGGTAGTCGTCGATCACGCCTTGCAGCCGATGCTGAAAGCCGCGGCCAGCCTCGGACGTGAGCTCCACGGGCACCAGGCGGCGGTGCTTGGGCGGCAGATCCAGGCACTCCTGCTTGCGGCGGTGCAACAGCAGGGGTCGGGTCAGCCGCCGCAGCTCCTCCAGCCGGCTCGCCCCCTGGGCCTGCCAGACACGCACCCCACCCTGCTCACGCCAGTGGCCCTGGCAGAACAGCTCCTCGTAGCGGCGCTGATCCTCCGCCAGGGGATGGCCGATCGCCGCCAGCAGGGGGAACAGCTGGGCCGGCCGGCCGTTCTTCATCGGGGTGCCGGTGAGCAGCCAGATCGCCCGCAGGCGGGGATGACGGGCCAGCCGCAGAAAGGCCTTGGTTCGCCTGGCCGCCAGGGACTGGGCGTAGTGGGCCTCATCGGCCAGCAACACGGTGCCCGCCGGCGGCAGGGCAGCGGGCAGCCGGGCCCAGCTGTGTACCTCCAGATGGACCTGCAGCGCGGCCGCCTCCCGCCGCCAGTGCGCGTGCAGCCCCACCGGCGCCAGCACCACGATGCGGCAATCCGACAGGCGGGCCAGGGCGCGGGCCGCCATCAAGGCCGTCAGGGTCTTGCCGAGACCCATGGCATCGGCCAGCACGGCGCCACGGCGGGCCAGCAGCCAGCGCACGGCGGCCCGCTGATGGGCAAACAGGCACCGCCCATCCGGCAAGGGCACGGTGGTGGCGGCAGCCTGCACCAGAACCCGATGGGGTGGCAGGGGCGGCAGGGGCTGCTGCAGCCAGGCCAGCCACTGCTCCAGTTCCGGCTCCACGGCAAAGCGGCTCCCCAGACAGGCCTGCAGCGCACCGGCCGCCTGGAGCGGAAACTCCCAGCACCGCCTCCGGCTCAGCCAGCGGCCGGCCGGCCGCACCGCCCGCAGCTGGGCCTGGGTCACGGCGTCATAGGGGCTGACCACCTCGATCAGGCCCGACTCCCCCAGCCGCATCAGACAACGCTGGTGCTGCTCGGAGCGCGAGGCCTGTAGCGGGGATGGCTCAGGCAAGCGAAGACGAATCTGTCTCTGGAACTGCCATCCACGACACATTGCCACGCCGGACGATGGGGTCAAACTGCCGCCCAACCGAGTCGCGCAGATGCAGGCCAGGGATGCGGTCTTCCTTGAAGATCTCTGCCCAAAGTTGCGTGCCAGACGCTGGCGACGGTCCATCCATCAGGTGACTGACAGCCACTGCCTCTACTGCGGACGGCCTTCTGAATCGATCGACCATGTGCTGCCCCGCAGCCGCGGCGGCTTGAGCGTCACGGAGAACTGCGTGCCGGCCTGCCTGGCCTGCAACGGCGCCAAAGGGGATACCGAGGCCTTTGACTGGTATCGCCGGCAGACGTTCTACGACCCGAGGCGCGCCATGGCTCTGCGCGCCTGGATGGACGGAGATCTGCGCTTGGCCCTGCGGCTGCTGCAGTGGAGCCTGCCGGCCCAGACCGGCCCAGCCGCTGCTGCGGCTGACCCGACTCACCAGACGCGGCAGGCGACGACACCGTTGTATCGCTGGCAGATGGCCTCCTGATCGGCCGGCCGCTCCGGAGCCACCAACAGCGCCATCACCACCAGCAGCAGGGCCAGCAGTGCCGTGATCACCACGGAGTCGACCGGCGCCGCGGAGCGCTCCGGTACGCACACCAACGGCCGCTCCCTGCAGTCCGCTAGAGCGACAGCCGCTCGGGCTCGGGCGGTACCGCGCCGGAAGCGGGGTGGTCGCGGGCGGGCGACGAGAAGCGGCAGCACAGGCAGTGAGGATGGGGAGGAGCAGGGCACGGCGACACCAGAAACCGTCGGGTAATACATCTGTACTGTTTCTCGATCCGGCTGTCAAGTCCATGGCCGCGCCCCTTCGCCTGCCTTCGCCCGCACTGCCTTCACCCACGCCGCCCTCGCCTGTGCTGCCCTCATCCGCACTGCCCTCGCCCCCGGCGGCGTCCGCTCCGGTCCAGCTCCCCCTGCCCGCAGCGCTGCGCCCCCGGCGGGTGCTGGTGGTGGGCGGCGGCTACAGCGGTGCCCGCTTCGTGGCGGCCCTGAACGCCCAGGCGGTGCCGGTGATCACAACCCACCGCCGGCCGGCCGAAGCCGACGCACCGCTGGCCTGGCTGCCGTTCGACAGCGAAGCCGGCGTGGTGCCCAGCCGCACCGATCTGGAGGGGGTCAGCCATGTGCTCAGCACCGTGCCGCCGGGACGCGATGGCCGCGATCCGGTGCTCGATCAGCTCGGACCGTTACTGCGAACCCTGCCCCTGCAATGGCTGGGCGTTCTCTCCACCACCGGCGTCTATGGCGACACGGCCGGTGCCTGGGTCGATGAGACAGCCCCGCTGCGACCCTCGCTGGAGCGCAGCCGAGCCCGGGTCACCAGTGAAACCGGTTGGCGAGCTCTAGGGCTGCCCCTGCAGATCTTTCGTCTGCCGGCGATCTACGGCCCCGGCCGCAGCCCCTTCGCCAGCCTGCGCAGCGGCCGCAGCCGGCTGATCCACAAGCCGGGGCAGGTGTTCTGCCGCATCCACGTCGACGACATCGTCGGAGCGCTGCTGCACAACCTCGCCCTGCCGGCGGAGCAACGGCCGCCCGTGCTCAACGTCTCGGACGACAGACCCTGCCCCTCAAGCGAAACCCTGGGCTACGCCGCCCACCTGATCGGCCATCCCCTGCCGCCGGTGGAGCCCTACGACGCCGTGGCCGCCACGATGAGCCCGATGGCCCGCAGCTTCTGGAGCGAGAACCGCCGCGTCAGCAACCAGCGGCTCTGCCAACAGCTGGGCTATCACCTGCGCTACCCCAGCTACCTCGAGGGCTACCGCGCCTCTCTGCAGGCAGAAGACGGAAAACCGGAAGACAGCTGAGCGGCGCTGGCTGAGCGGCGCTGACACGGACGCTCCCGCCAGACCCAGCGCTCCTACTTGCAGACCGGAGCAGCCTTGTCCTGCAGATTCTGCATGGTGGGAACGTTCAGGTCCCGCAGCATCCGGCAGGAATCCAGCACGATCCAGCCACGGCTCAGTCCGGTGGCCACCCCCAACAGCAACAGACCACCCAGCAACCAGCGAATCATGGTGTCAGCAGGTCCAGGTACTCCGAGCCACAACGCTAGGAGAGCCCGGCGATTGGCCATCGCCCTCGGCGACCCGGCCGGCATCGGCATCGAAGTGACCCTCAAGGCCCTGGCCAGGCCGCAACCCACTGATCTGGTGCCGGTGCTGGTGGGCTGCCGGAGCTGGCTGGAACACAGCTACGAGGCCCTGCGGGGCCACAGCCGTGAGGCCCTGGCCGATCCGGCGAATTTCGAGGTGGTCGACCTACCGCTGCAGGAGCCGGCCGCGTGGGGCCGCAGCACTCCCGCCTGCGGTGACGCCAGCTTCCACTGGCTCACGGCGGCGACCGAACGGGTGCTCCAGGGCGACTGCGACGCCCTGGTGACAGCCCCGATCGCCAAGGCAAGCTGGCAGGCCGCCGGACATCCGTACCCGGGCCAGACGGAACGGCTGGCCGAACTGGCCGGAGGGAAGCCGGCCTCGATGCTGTTCACGGCCCTCTCCCCACAGGGAACCTGGCGCCTCAACACCCTGCTGGCCACCACCCACATCCCCCTGGCCGCGGTGCCGGCGGCGCTGGGACCGGAGCTGGTGCAGACCAAGCTGGACGTGCTGCTGAGCTTCTGCCGCCGCTTCAGCCCACGGCCGCGGCTGGTGGTGGCCGGACTCAACCCCCACGCCGGCGAAGCGGGCCAGCTTGGCCGCGAGGAGGTGGAGTGGCTGAACGCCTGTCTGGAGGTCTGGCGCGAGCGCCATCCGGACGTGACCCTGCAGGGGCCCCTGCCACCGGACACCTGCTGGCTGGAAGCCGGCAGCGCCTGGCACGGCCATGGCCCAGGGGCCGATGGCTATCTGGCCCTCTATCACGATCAGGGCCTGATCCCCGTGAAGCTGCTGGCCTTTGATGCCGCCGTGAACACCAGTCTGGGGCTGCCCTTTCTGCGCACCTCCCCCGACCATGGCACCGGCTTCGATATCGCCGGCCAGGGAGTGGCACGGCCCGACAGCATGGCCGCGGCCATCACAACGGCCTGGGAATTCGGCTGAGGCCCTTTACCGCGATGGCGCCGGCTCCAGGGCCGTTCAGACCGATTTGAGCCGCATCAACACCTGGCCGAACTCCACCGGCGTGCCGTTCTCCACCAGAACCTCGACCAGCTCACCACTCACCTCGGCCTCAAGCTCATTCATCAGCTTCATGGCCTCGAGAATGCAGATCGGCTGACCCGCACTGATGCGATCGCCCAGCTCGACAAAGGAGGGTTCCCCGGGAGCCGGCGACCTATAGAAGGTGCCCACCATCGGGGCGGTGATCTCAATCAGATCACTGCGCGCCGCGGCGGCCGCAGGTGGTGGCGCCGAGGGAGCCGATGGTGCGGGCGCCCCCGTGGACAGCTGCGGCGCCAGGCCAGGACTGGCCACCGGCGCCTGCACCAGGGTGACCGGGGCAGAGCTGGGCAGGTTTCGGCGCACCTCGAGGCGGAAGTCATCACCCTCGAGCTTCAGCTCCTGGATGTCGCTCTCACCCAGCAGGGCCAGGAGCCGGTGAAGTTGGTCGTGATCGAGCTGCATGGTGATCAGTTCTCCCGGCCGAGGTAGCTGTCGGTGCGGGTATCGATCTTGATCTTCTCGCCGATCGACAGGAACAGGGGCACCATCACCTGGGCACCGGTCTCAACGATGGCAGGCTTGGTGCCACCGGTGGCGGTGTCACCCTTCACTCCGGGATCGGTCTGGGTGATCTCCAGCACCACCGAGTTGGGCAACTCCACCTCCAGAGGCTTGCCGTTCCAGGCCACCACATTCACCTCCATCCCCTCCTTGAGGTACTTGCGGCTGTCGCCGATCTGCTTGGCCGTGAGGCGGGTCTCCTCATAGGAACCCATGTCCATGAACACGTAGTCCTCGCCCTCCATATAGGTGTGCTGGAGGGTGCTCTTCTCAAGGATGGCCTGGGGGAGCATTTCCCCGGCGCGGAAGGTCTTCTCGACCACGTTGCCGCTCTGGACCGCCTTCAGCTTCGTGCGCACGAAGGCCGAGCCCTTACCGGGCTTGACATGGAGGAATTCAACGACCCGCCAGACCTGCCCATCCAGCTCAATCGAGGTACCGGTACGAAAGTCGTTGCTGGAGATCATTCCGGCGGTTCGGATGGGGCGGATTGTACGGCTGGCTACAGGAGCGGCCTTGCGAAGGCTTGCGCAGCAGGCGCGGTCGGCTTCGTGAGCCTGTGCCAGATTCCTGATAAAGGCAGCGGGAGCGGGGCCATGGTGCTGGGTCTTGGGCAAGGCGTTCCGGTCGAGGTCAGTCAGTGGGTCAGGCGCAGGGGCTGGGCCGCTGGCCGCCTGCTGCGGCAGGCCCTCGCCCTGATGCTGCTGGCCCTGCTGCTGCTGGCTCCGGCCTGCGGGCCGGCCTGGGCAGCCCTGCCCCCCGGCAATGCCATCAGCGATCCCACGGCCCTGCTGCGCAATGCCCTGCCGATCCAGGCCTCCGATCTGCAGGATCTGCAGCATCGCCTCGAGGCCACCAGCAACGACCTGCGGGCCAAACGCTGGAACGCCCTGCTCGGGTCCGTGCGCCGCAGCCAGTCGCTGCTCGCCTCCCGCCAGGAGGCGATGGTGAACAGCTTCCCGGACACCGATCGCGCCTCCGCAGGCAGCCTCCTGAGCAATCTGGGCGACCAGTTGGAAACCCTGGCCGGGACCGCCGAACAACAGAACCGCGATGCCTTCCTGGCGGCACGCCGGCAGGCCCTGGCCACGATCGGCGCGGCCGAGGCGATGCTGGTCGGGCCCTTCCCCTATGCCATCCCCGAGAGCTTCGCCGACCTGCCACGGCTGCTGGGGCGAGCCACGGTGCAACTGACCACCACCAAGGGTGATCTCACTGCGGTGGTGGATGGCTACAACGCGCCGCTCACCGCTGGCGCCTTCGTGGACCTGGCCCAGCGCGGCTTCTACGACGGCCTGCCCTTCATCCGCGCTGAAGACTTCTATGTGCTCCAGACCGGTGATCCCAGTGGTCCGGCCGATGGCTTCATCGATCCCACCACGAAGCTGGAGCGGCATGTGCCGCTGGAGATCCGCGTTCCAGGCGAGGAGGCCCCCTTCTACAACCAGACCTTTGAAGACCTGGGGATGTTCAAGGCGGAGCCGATGCTGCCCTTCTCCAGCAAAGGCACCCTGGGCTGGGCCCACTCCGATGAGGCCCTCGACGACGGATCTTCCCAGTTCTTCCTCTTTCTGTTCGAGCCCGAACTGACTCCCGCGGGCCTCAACCTGATCGACGGGCGTTACGCCGCCTTCGGTTACGTGGTGGACGGCTTCGACGTTCTCGAGGAACTCACCGCTGACGATGGAATCGTCAAGGTCAAGGTGCTGGAAGGCGCCGAGAATCTTCAGGCCCATGGCTGAAGCGGCCTCTCCGCCTCCGGCCGGAGACCGTGAACCACGCGCCACCCCGACCACCCTGGCCGATCTGGGGGAATGGGAACTGATCCGCCGTCTGGGGGCCTTCGCCCCCGACGGCCAGTTCAGCGACGATGCCGCCCTCGTGCCCGGCGGCAGCGGCAGCACCCTCGGCAGCGGCAACATCGTGATCAACACCGATGTGCTGGTGGAGGGCCTCCACTTCAGCGAGGCCACCACCGGAGCTGCCGATGTGGGCTGGCGCGCCGCCGTGGCGAATCTCTCCGACCTGGCGGCCATGGGCTGCCAGGAGGTGGTGGGGCTCACGGTGGGGCTGGTGGCTCCACCCGCCACGACCTGGGCCTGGGTGGAGGAGGTTTATGAAGGGATAGCTGCAGCCCTGCGCCGCTACGGCGGCACCCTGCTGGGGGGAGACTGCAGCAGCGGCTGCCAGCGCCTGCTGGCAATCACGGCCCTGGGCCGGCTGGCGGCGGCGTCCCAGCAGACCGCCGCTGCACAGGAAAGGCCCCACGGGATGATCCGCCGCAGCGACGGGCGGGCCGGCGATCTGCTGGTGAGCACGGGCCACCATGGCCTCAGCCGCCTGGGGCTGGCGCTGCTGCAGGGGGATTCAGGCCTCGACGCCACGGCAATTGATCCCTCGCTGCGCCAGCGGGCCATCAAAGCCCACCGACGTCCGCAGCCCCGATTCGATGCGGTGGACGCTCTGCACCGCTGCCAGCCGGCCCAGGCACCCTGGCGGGTGGGGGGAACCGACAGCAGTGATGGGCTGGTGGCCGCTGCCCAGGCGATCGGCGCCGCCAGTGGTTGCGATGTGCTGCTGCAGAGCACCAGCTTGCCAATGGATCCCGCCATGGCCCTCCTGCCCCAGGGACGGCGCTGGTGCCTGGGGGGCGGAGAGGATTTCGAACTGGTGCTGGCCCTGCCGCCGGCCTGGGCGCAGGCCCTGGCCGAGGAGCTCAAGCAGGGTCAGCTGATCGGCGCGCTGGTGGCGGGAACCGGCGTGGTGCGCTGGGCGGAGGATCACCAGCCCCTGGCAGCCGACAGCGCCGGCTTCCGTCACTTTCGCGCAGCTTGTGATCATTCAGAAATGGGGCCTAAACAAGCTTGAAATGCACAAAAAAACCGCCCCCCTAAGGAAGCGGTTCTCTGCAGAACGATGCAGTGATCACAGAAGGCTGATCACTGCATGGTGATCACAGAACAGTGATCACTTCCAGTTGCTTGCCACCACTTCAGCCAGATCGACGACGCGCTGGCTGTAGCCCCACTCGTTGTCGTACCAGGAAATCACCTTCACCATATTGCCGTCCAACACCATGGTGAGATCGGAATCCACGATGGTGGACTCATTCGTACCGGCATGGTCGGTGGAAACCAGGGGCAGATCCGAGTACTTGATGATGCCCTTCATCTCGTTCTCTGAGGCCGCCTTGAAGATGGCATTCACTTCCTCCTTGGTGGTGGAGCGACTCACCTCCAGCACCATGTCCACCACCGAAACATTGGGGGTGGGCACCCGCATGGCAATGCCGTTGAGTTTGCCCTTCATCGGCGGATACACCAGGGCCACAGCCGTGGCGGCACCGGTGGAGGTGGGCACAATATTAACGGCGGCGGCACGGGCACGGCGCAGATCGCGGTGGCTGGCATCGAGGATGCGCTGGTCACCGGTGTAGCTGTGCGTGGTGGTCATCATGCCCTTGACGATGCCCAGGGACTGATCGAGCACCTTCACAAGCGGCGCCATGCAATTGGTGGTGCAGCTGGCGTTGCTGATGATGTTCCAATCGTCGTGACGATATTCGTGAGCATTCACGCCCACGACGAAAGTACCGACACCCTCACCCTTACCCGGAGCCGTGATCAGAACTTTGCTGGCACCGGCCTCAATGTGCTTGCCAGCACCCTTCTGGTCGATGAACACGCCGGTGGCCTCAATCACCAGATCAACGCCCCACTCCTTCCAGGGAAGGTTGAGAGGATTGCGATCCGAGAAGCACTTGATCGACTTGCCATTGACGATGATGGAATCATCGGTGTAGCTCACCTCCGCATCACGGATGTGGCCCAGCATCGTGTCGTACTCCAGCAGGTGCGCGTTGGTGTGCGGATCTGAGGTGTCGTTCAAACCCACCACCTCGATGCCGGTGTTGGCACCCCGGCTCAGCCAGCAGCGCATGAAGTTGCGACCGATTCGGCCAAATCCATTGATCGCAACACGCAGGGTCATGGCAGAGAACGGTGAAAACCGCTAGCAAAGGTGATTTTGGCTGTCAATCATACAGAAATCCTTGGCGCGCCTCCTTTGCGGTGAGCTGGCTGCTTCACTGCCACACCCGGAAGCGACGCATCTCGTAAAGGTCCGGGGACCTTTCACGGCTTAACTTCTACGGGCATGGAGACCCCCTTGGCCCTGTCGCTCAACCGCCAGCAACCGATTCACTTCATCGGTGTCGGCGGCATCGGCATGTCGGCCCTGGCGGGGATTCTGGCGGAGCGGGGATTCAGCGTCAGCGGCTCCGACCCCCGCGACAGCGCCGTGCTGCAGGCCCTGAGACGCCGCGGCGTGCGGGTGTTCCGCGAGCAGAGCGCCACCACCATCTCCGCCATCCGCAGCGGCACCTCCCATCAACCCCTTGTGGTGATCAGCACCGCCGTGCCAGCCAGCAATGCCGAGCTGATGGCGGCCGAGCGGGCCGGGCTGCGCATCTGCCACCGCTCCGACGTGCTGGCGGCCCTGATCAACGGCCAGCCCTCGATCGCCGTGGCCGGCAGCCACGGCAAAACCACCACCAGCACCCTGATCGCCACCCTGCTGGAGGCCACCCACCACGACCCCACCGCGGTGATCGGCGGCATCGTGCCCGCGTTCGGCAGCAATGGCCGCAACGGCGCCGGCAAACTGCTGGTGGCCGAAGCAGATGAATCGGACGGCTCGCTGGTGAAGTTCCGGGCCCAACTGGGCGTGATCACCAACCTGGAACTGGACCACACCGACCACTACGCCGACCTCGATGCCCTGATCAGCACCGTTCGCCGCTTCGCCGCCAGCTCCGGCGCGGTGCTGGCCAATCACGACTGCCCGATCCTGCGGGAGCACTTCAACGCCGACCACTGGTGGTCGATCGAGACGGCCGATGGGGTGGCCTTTGCGGCTCTGCCGCTGGAGGAGCGGGGCGACGGCACAACCGTGCGCTTCTTCGAAAAGGGCAGCCCCAGCGGCGAGTTCCATCTGCCCCTGCCGGGCCGCCACAACCTCAGCAACGCCGCCGCCGCGATCGCCGCCTGCCGACTGCAGGGGGTCTCCTTCGCGGAGCTGCGCCAGGCCGTGGAGCGGCTCCAGACCCCCGGACGGCGGTTTGACTATCGCGGCAGCTGGAATGGTCGCCTGATCGTGGACGACTACGCCCACCACCCCAGCGAGGTGAGCGCCACCCTGACCATGGCGCAGTTGATGGTGAGCAGCGGCCGCAGCCCCCTGCCTGCAGCGCCCAGGCGGGTGGTGGCCGTGTTTCAGCCCCATCGCTACAGCCGCACGGCCCAGTTCCTCGAGGGCTTCGCCGAGGCCCTCAGCGGTGCGGATGCGGTCCTGCTGGCTCCGCTGTACGCCGCCGGCGAGGCCCCGCTGCCCGGGATCGACAGCGCGGCGATCGCCGCGCTGCTGCAGCGCGATGCCCCGTCGTTGCCGGTCCAGGTGGCTGCCACGCTCGACCAGCTGGCTGAACTGGTGACCACCACCACCGAACCGGGCGATCTGGTGCTGGCCATGGGCGCCGGCGATGTGAACGGCCTCTGGGATCGCCTGCAGAACCTGGGCGAGACCGATCTGCCCATCGCCGCGGTGGCGGCCTGAGGGTGATGCAGACCGCCGTCGGTCCACCCGCTGGACTGCGCCAGGACGTTCGGCTCGGTGACTACACCACCTGGAAGGTGGGTGGTCCGGCGGCCTGGTTCGCCGAGCCTGCCAGTCAGCTGGAACTGCTGGCCCTGGTGAGCTGGGCGATCAGCGAGGGCCTACCGCTGCAGTGCATCGGGGCCGGCTCCAACCTGCTGATCTCGGATGCCGGGCTCGACGGCCTGACCCTCTGCCATCGGCGCCTGCAGGGCAGCCGTCTCGACGCCCACGATGGCCTGGTGGTGGCCGAAGCGGGAGAGCCGATCCCCACCCTGGCGCGGCGGGCCGCCCGGGCCGGGCTGAGCGGTCTGGAATGGGCGGTGGGCATCCCCGGCACGGTGGGAGGTGCCGCCGTGATGAACGCCGGCGCCCAGGGGGGCTGTACGGCGGAGTGGCTGGAGTCGGTGCGGGTGGTGGATCCGCAGCGGCCGCAGCACCCCTTCGACCTGCGCGCCACCGAGCTCGACTTCGCCTACCGCCACAGCCGGCTCCAGCAGGAACGGCTGATCGTGCTCTCCGCCCGCTTCCGGTTGAGCCCCGGCCACGACCCCGCCGCGGTGACCGCCCGCACCAGCAGCAATCTGCACAGCCGCACCAGCACCCAGCCCTACCAGCAACCGAGCTGCGGCAGCGTCTTCCGAAACCCCGAACCCCAGAAGGCCGGACGGTTGATCGAGGAGCTAGGGCTCAAGGGTCTCAGCATCGGCGGCGCCCAGGTGTCACCGCTGCATGCCAATTTCATCGTCAACACCGGTGCGGCCCGCGCCGCCGACATCGATGCCCTGATCCAGGCGGTTCAGGCGCGGGTGCGGCAATACCACGGCATCGAGCTCCATCCAGAGGTGAAACGGCTCGGGCTCTAACCTGAGCGGAGTTTCCCAACCGTGATGGCTGGCTTCGGTCTTCCCAATTTCGGTCAACTCACCGAAGCCTTTCGCAAAGCTCAGCAGATCCAGCAGGACGCCCAGAAACTGCAGGACGAGCTCGATGCCATGGAGATCGAGGGCAGCAGCGCCGATGGACGGGCCAGCGTCTGGCTCACCGGCAACCAGCAGCCCCTGAAGGTGCGCCTCAGTGCCGAACTGGTGGCAGACGGCGCTGAGGCCACCGAAACGGCCACCATGGAGGCGCTCAAGGCCGCCTACGACCTCTCCACCAGCACCATGAAGGAGCGGATGGAAGAACTGACCGGCGGCCTCAATCTCAACCTGCCCGGCATGGGGGGCTGAGCTGGTACGACCCGAGGGCTGAGGCCCACGGGGATCAGTCCTGTTCCAGATCCTGGCTGGCCTGCTGCCGTTGTCGCCGCCGCGACAGCTGGCGCAGGGGGGCGGCCAGACGCAACGCCTCACCATCGCCGCGCTGGCGATCACTGACCTTGAGCGGGATCGCCGCCGCTGTGGCCTCGACCTCCGCCAGGCACTGGCCGTACAGGGCATAGCGATCCCAGTCCGAACCAAGGCTGCAGCCCGGATCCTGCTGATGGCGGCAGTTGCGGAAGCGGCAGGGCTGCTCGGCCAGACGCTGCCGTATCTCGGGGAACAGCTGCGCCAGTGCCTCCGGCTGGGCTGGCAACACGGGGCGGTTGAATCCCGGTGTATCGGCCAGCAGCACCCCCTCCGCCAACGGAAACAGCTCCACATGGCGGGTGGTGTGGCGGCCCCGCTGCAATCGCCCCGACACCGCCGCCACCCGCAGGTCCAGATCGGGCCGCAGGGCGTTGAGCAGGCTGCTCTTGCCCACTCCGGAGGGACCACAGAACACGGTGATGCCCCGGATGCCCAGGCGGGCATGCAGGGCCTCCAGGCCGGCGCCCGTGGCAGAGGAGACCGGCAGGGGGTCATAGCCCCACTGGCGCAGCCGGTCGCACCAGTGGTGCAGCAGGGCGGCCTCGCTGAGATCGGCCTTGGCCACCACCAGCTCGACCCGGCAGCCGGTGGCTTCCGCGGTGAGCAGGAAACGGGTCAGCTGCAGGGGGTCGACGGCCGGCTGCTGCAGGGCCACCACCACCACGATCCGCTCCACGTTCGCCACCGCCGGCCGTTCCAGCAGATTGCGGCGTGGTCGCACCCGCTCGATCGCGGCCCGGCCACTGGTCCAGTCGAGTCCGCCCAGCTCGACATGATCCCCCACAGCGACCTGCTGGCCGCTCTTGTCGAGCCGGGTACGGCGGGTGCAGAGCAGGCGCTCACAGCCATCGGGACCGGGCCGATCGAGCCGCACCCAGCAGAAGTTGGCCAGCAGGGCGACCACCTGGCCGGCACAGATCATCTCGGTGTTGATCTCACCAGGGTGCTCAGGCGCCATGGCGACAAATCCAGAGGCGCACGCTGCCGTCGTCCCTTGGTGCCTGGCGCAGGCCATGGCCATCGGTCGCCATGCCCTGACTCACCATCGTCAGCGGCTCGCCGGGATCCAGGTCGACCTGCAGCCAGGCCCCGTCAGGGATCCTCTCGAGGGCCAGGCGGGTGCGAATGAAGTTGAGCGGACAGGGGGTACCGACCAGATCGAGGCAAGCGGCGATCGCGGTCTGTTCAGGGGCCTGTGCAGGGGGCTGATCAGGGGCCGGCTCTGCCCCGCCGGACGATGACGGAGCTGCGGCACTCATCCGCCGAAGAGCCCTCCGAACAGGCCGCTCTTGTGATGGTGCCGATGGCCCTTGCTGGTGTGGTGGCCAGCCAGTTCCTCCAGCAGCTCCCGCTCCTCACCCGAGAGCTTGGTGGGCAACTGCACCTTGACGGTGAACAGGTGGTTGCCACGGGCGACGGGATTGCCGAGCTTCGGCACCCCCTTGCCCTGCAGGGTGAGCACGGCGCCGGGCTGGGTGCCGGCCGGGATCTCCAGCTCGGTGGTGCCGTCCACGGTCTCCACCTCAATGGTGTCGCCGAGGATCGCCTGCAGATAACTGAGCGTCGCCTGCGACTGGATGTTGAGCCCCTCGCGGCGCAACTGGGGATGGGGCTGCACCGTGAGAAACACGTACAGATCCCCGGCCGGGCCGCCGCGCTGGCCGGCATTGCCTTCGCTGGCCACCCGCAGCCGGGTGCCCGAATCGACCCCGGCGGGAATGTTGATCCGCAACTTCTTGCGCACCTGCTGCAGCCCCTGGCCGCCACAGGCGTTGCACGGGTCGGCGATCACCTGGCCACTGCCTTCACAATTGGGGCAGGGGGCCACCTGGGTGAAGCTGCCGAAGGGTGTACGGGTGGCGCGGCGAACCTGGCCGGCACCGCCGCAGGTGCCGCAGGTGGTGGGGCCACTGCCGGCCTTGGCGCCGGAGCCACTGCAGGTGGTGCAGGTTTCGAGATGGCGGATCTGCACATCCTTCTCCAGGCCGGCAATGGCCTCGGCGAAGCTGATCGTCAGATCGAGGCGAAGATCGTCTCCCTGGCGGGGCCCACGGCGCCGGGCCCCGCCAGACGCTGCCGCGCCACCGAAGCCGCTGAAGAAGGTTTCAAACAGATCGGCGAAACCGCCCATGTCGCCCACATCGGGCATGCCGGCGGAACCCCCCAGACCGGCTTCCCCGAACTGGTCGTAGCGGGCGCGGGTCTGGGGATCGCTCAGCACCTCATAGGCACGACCGATCTCCTTGAATTTGTCCTCCGCACCCGCATCCTTGTTGATGTCCGGGTGGTACTGACGCGCCAGGCGGCGGTAAGCCCGCTTCAGGGTTTCGGCATCGGAGTCGCGACCGACGCCCAGCAGCTCGTAGTAATCGGCCATCAGCCGCCCTGCTCCTGACGCGGTTCAGCATCGCCGCTCGGGCCGGGGCCCATCGACACCTTGACCAGGGCGTGGCGCAGCACGGTGCCATTGAGCTGATACCCCCGCTGCAGCTCAGCGACCACCACATCCTCGGGGTGCTCCTCGCTGGGTTCCCGCATCACCGCTTCATGGAGACTGGGATCAAACGGCTCACCCTCCACCCGCATCGGCGAGACGCCCAACTGCTTGAACACATCGACCAGCTGCTTGTAGAGGCCCTGGTAGCTGCGGTGCAGGGTCTGGGCCTCCTCACTCTGGGGATTGAGCTGCTGGCGGGCGCGATCGAAGTTATCGACCACCGGCAGAATCTCCTTGAGGGTGGAGCAGGTGATCTGCTGACGCAGATCCTCCTGTTCACGGCTCTGGCGTTTGCGGAAGTTGTCGAAGTCCGCGGCGATGCGCATGTACTGGCTGCGCAGGCTGTCGTTGTCGGTCTGCAGTGCCGCCAGCCGCTGCTCCAGGGCAGGCACGGACTGATCGCTGGCAGGCGGGTTGTCGCCCGCGACGGCTTCGCCCATGCCGGTGGGACTCTCGCCCATGGCGGGGGAGTCGGTGCCGTCGACGGCAGCCCCCTCAACGGAGACGCCCTCAGCATCAACGGGCACGGAACTGGCCTCGGTCATCGGATGGGTGTCACCACTCATGCTGACTGGAGCGCAAATCGGATCTAGACATGTTGGAACTCAGGGCCCTCCTCCCACAAGCGGCGGAAGCCCGCACCTTTGAACCCAGCGGTTCCGGCCCATGACTCTCACTCCCACCCGTCCAGTCGCCGAAGCCCAGTCTCCCGAACAGCAGCGACTGGAAGTGGAGCTGCTGCTTGGCGAACCGGTGCTGCGGCCCGAGGATCTGGAGCGAGCCGATCACGGCCTGCTCGCCGACGACCAACCGATCCGCTTCACCCGCTGGAAGGAACTGGGCTGTCTGCCCCTGCAGCGCGACGGTCAGACCCTGCAGGTGGCCATTCCCACCCACTGGGGCCCCGCCAGCCAGCAGAGCCTGGCGGAAGAACTGACCGGCGCGGGCCTGACCGCCTCGTTCAACCTCGCCCTGGCCAGTGACCTGAGCGAGCGACTGGAGAATCCCGAAGCCGCCACATCTCCTGAGGCACCAACCTCGGCCATCGCTGCTGCTGCCGCCATCACCAATGGGATGGACAGCCGTGGCGCTGACGCGTTCGATTTCGACGACGACGGCGAGGACGAGGGCAGCGAGGACCAGGCCAACTTCACGATCCAGACCCGATCCCTGATCGAAGATCTGGCGATCTCGATGGGTGGCAGCGAGCTCAAGGAGGTCAAGGACGAGACCCAGGAGCTGGAGGTCAACAGCGAATCGGCCAACGCGTCACCGATCGTGAGCCTGGTGGATCGGATCCTGATCGAGGCCCTGAGCGCCGGCGCCAGCGACATTCACATCGAACCTCAGGAACATGCCCTGGAGGTGCGCTTCCGTCAGGACGGTGTGCTGCAGAAACACTTCGAGGATCTGCCCAAAAGCCTGATCCCGGCGGTGACCTCCCGCTTCAAGATCATGGCGGACCTGGACATCGCCGAGCGGCGCATGCCCCAGGATGGCCGCATCCGCCGCACCTTCCGCGGCCGGAAGATGGATTTCCGGGTCAGCACGCTGCCAACCCGACTCGGAGAGAAAGTGGTGCTGCGTCTGCTCGACAGCGGCGCCACCCAGCTGGGTCTGGACACCTTGATCACGGATCCGCAGACCCGCGAGGTCGTCCGCAGCCTCGGCTCCAAACCGTTCGGGATGATCCTGGTGACGGGACCCACCGGTTCCGGTAAGTCGACGACCCTGTATTCGCTGCTGGCGGAACGGAACAACCCGACGATCAATATCTCCACGGTCGAGGATCCGATCGAATACACCCTCAAGGGAATCACCCAGACCCAGGTGAACCGCGACAAGGGGCTTGATTTCAGCGTGGCCCTACGGGCCTTCATGCGGCAGGACCCCGATGTGCTGCTGGTGGGGGAAACCCGCGACGTGGAGACCGCCAAGACCGCCATCGAAGCGGCACTCACCGGTCACCTGGTGCTGACCACCCTCCACTGCAACGACGCACCCAGCGCGATCGCCCGCCTCGACGAGATGGGCGTGGAACCCTTCCTGGTCAGCGCCTCGCTGCTGGGCATCGTCTCCCAGCGGCTGCTGCGGCGCGTCTGCGTGCACTGCCGCCAGAGCTACCGGCCCACACCGGAGGAGCTGGGCCGCTTCGGGCTGCTGGCGGGACGCGAAACCAAAGTGACCTTCTTCCGGGCCAACAAGCAGCCCCCCACAGGCCCCCACACCTGCCCGATCTGCCAGGGCAGTGGCTACAAGGGCCGGGTGGGGGTCTATGAAGTGCTGCGGATCAACGAAGAGATCGCCGCTGCCATCGCCAAGCGCGCCACCACGGACGTGCTGCGGCGACTGGCTCTGGAAAGCGGCATGAAAACGCTGCTGGGCTACGGCCTTGATCTTGTCCGCAACGGCGACACCACGCTTGAGGAGGTGGAACGGATGCTGCTCACCGACACCGGCCTGGAATCGGAGCGGCGGGCGCGCATGCTCTCCACACTCACCTGCTCAAACTGTGGCGCCGGCCTGCGGGAAGAGTGGCTGGAATGCCCCTACTGTCTGCAAAGCCGCTAGAGACGCGCCATGGACGTGATGATCGAGGATCTGATGGGCAAGCTGGTGGAGGATGGCGGCAGCGATCTCCACCTCAGTGCCGGGATGCCTCCGTATGGACGCTTCAACGGCCAGCTGCGGCCGATGACGGAGACACCGTTGCAGGAGGAAGACTGCAACCGGCTGATCTTCATGATGCTGAACAACGCCCAGCGCAAGCAACTGGAACAGACCTGGGAACTGGACTGCTCCTATGGCCTCAAGGGCGTGTCCCGCTTCCGGGTGAATGTCTATCGCCAACGCGGCACCTACGCCGCTTGCCTGCGGGCCCTTGGCAACAAGATTCCCACACTGGACATGCTGGGACTGCCGCCGATCGTGGAGGAGATGAGCCATATCCCCAAGGGCCTGGTGTTGGTGACCGGCCCGACAGGCTCCGGCAAGACCACCACACTGGCGGCGATGCTGGATCACATCAATCATACCCGGGCTGAACATATTCTCACAATTGAAGATCCGATCGAGTTCACCTATCGATCAGACAAGAGCATGATTCACCAGCGTCAGCTCAACGACGACACCCGCAGCTTCGCCAATGCCCTGCGGGCTGCCCTGCGGGAAGATCCGGATGTGATCCTGGTGGGGGAAATGCGCGACCTGGAAACGATCCAGCTCGCCATCAGCGCCGCCGAAACCGGTCACCTGGTGTTCGGCACTCTGCACACCAGTTCCGCCTCCCAGACGGTGGATCGCATGGTGGATGTGTTCCCGCCGATCCAGCAGACACAGATTCGGGTGCAGCTGAGCAGCAGCCTGATGGCGGTGTTCTCCCAGACCCTCTGCCGCCGCTGGAATGTCAAGCCGGGTCAGTTCGGGCGGGTGATGGCCCAGGAGATCATGATCAATACGCCCGCCATCGCCAACCTGATCCGCGAGGGCAAGACCGCCCAGCTCTATTCCCAGATGCAGACCGGAGCCAGCCTCGGCATGCAGACTCTGGAAAAGGCACTGGCGGATCTGGTGATGGCCGATGAGGTGAAGCTGGATGAGGCGATCACCAAGACCGCCAAACCGGAAGAACTGCGCCGCCTGATCGATCAGCTCTCCTGACTTCCTTCACCTGAACGGCCGTGCCCACCTTCGTTGCCACCTATAAAAACAACAGGGGCAAACAGCTCAGCCTCAACGTGACTGCGACCGACGCCACCACGGCCAAGCGCACCCTGCGGCGGCGCGGCATCCAGGCCACGTCGATCAAACAACAGATCGACGCCAGATCGTCCGCAGGCAAGGGTGCCGCCAAGCGGCCAGGCGGCGGCAGCCTGATGGACCAGATCAACGGCTTGCTGGAGGGCAAACCAGGCATCAAGGAAAAGGCCCTGTTCGCCAGCAAGATGTCTGCCCTGGTGGATGCGGGAGTGCCGATCGTGCGGGGCCTCAACCTGATGGCCGCCCAGCAGAAACACCCCCTGTTCAAGCGGGCCCTCACCGCCATTGGCCAGGATGTGAGCCAGGGAGACAGCCTCGGTATCGCCATCCGCCGCTGGCCCAAGGTGTTCGACAAGCTCACGATCGCCATGATAGAAGCGGGAGAAGTGGGCGGCGTGCTCGATGAAACCCTGAAACGCCTCGCCAAGTTGCTGGAAGACAGCGCCAAACTCCAGAACCAGATCAAGGGTGCCCTGGGCTATCCGATCGCTGTGCTGGTGATCGCCATCCTGGTCTTCCTGGGGATGACGATCTTTCTGATTCCCACCTTCGCCGAGATCTTCGACAGCCTGGGCGCCGAACTGCCAGCCTTCACCCAGATGATGGTGGATCTGAGTGCCACGCTCCGATCGAGTTTCTCCCTGTATCTGGTTGGAGGTCTGATTCTCTTCGCCTGGCTGTTCGGTCGTGTGTACGCCACCCCCACGGGCAGGAGAAAAATTGATGCGGCCGTCCTGAAAATTCCCCTGTTTGGCGACCTGATTCGCACATCGGCTACGGCCCAATTCTGCCGCACCTTCAGTTCCTTAGCCAAGGCAGGCGTACCGATTCTGCTGGCGCTTGAGATCGTGCGAGAAACAACAAGCAACACCATTATCTCCGACGCGATCGATGCAAGCCGAAGAGATATCCTTGAAGGCGTCCCCCTCAGCGTCGCTATTGCGCGCAAAAATGTGTTTCCCGAGATGGCCGTCGGCATGATGGCCATCGGCGAAGAAACCGGCGAATTGGATGCCATGCTCACCAAGGTTGCAGACTTTTATGAAGACGAAGTTTCAGCCACTGTCAAAGCGCTCACCTCGATGTTGGAGCCCGCCATGATCGTATTCGTGGGGGGCATCGTGGCCTCTATTCTCCTAGCCATGTACCTGCCGATGTTCTCCGTGTTCGACAAAATCAGATAGAAAGATTAAGCCTAATTCAGGGCACCTCGAAAAATTCGGGATTATCGAGATCCGGCAATTAGAAACTCATTGCATCATCAGGCCAGACTGTAGTGCTTCGTCTTGGTAGAGGCTATTTTTCGAGGTTCCCTTCAATGAAAGATAGACATTTACAATAACTCGACCAATTTCGACATCGAGATCTTTTGATGCCGGCAAGGGTCTGGAGATCTGCCTGTTGAGAAATCATCGTCAAGACAGGGGCAGGAGTCTCAGGCTCCACCTGCCTGGTGTGCTCAGGAGCGCTGGCTGCTTTCAACCTGATGATCAGCTTGTCTCAGCTGCAAGCCCCTGCCCGGCCAGCCAGCCCGAACTCCAGCAGTGCTGGAAGTTGAATCCTCCGGTCACCCCATCCACATCGAGGAGTTCACCCACCAGATAGAGGCCTGTCTGTTGCCGGCTCTCCATCGTGGCCAGGTTCACCTCGCCAAGGTTGACGCCACCAGCGGTGACAAATTCCTCCCCGAACGGCCCACGGCCCCGCACCGGATAACGACTGGCACGCAGGGCTGTAATCAAACCCTGTTGACCGCGAGCGGGCAGATCAGCCCAGCGCAGCTGCCGCTCCAGCCCCTGCTCCTCTAGCAGGTGCCACCAGAGCCGCCGGCTCAACTCCGGCCAGGGCCGGGCCGTGGCCAGCTGGCGCCGGGCCTGCTCACAGCGCAACCTGCCGAAGAGCTGATCCAGATCGGCCTGGCTGCGGCCGCCGCTCCAGTCGACCTGCAGGAGGCCGCGATAGCCCTGCTCCTTCAGGGCTCGGGCGGCAAAAGCCGTGAGCCGCAGACAGGCCGGACCACTGAGGCCCCAATGGGTGATCAGCACCGGACCACGCTGGCGGAAGCGCTCGCTTCCAGCACGTTCGCTGCCTGGCCGTTCGCTGCTTCCCGCAGTGTGTTCGAGCTGGGAACGGCCGGGCAGCAGCTCCAGGGCCACAGGATCCATCACCACCCCGGCCAGCTCCGTCAGAGCCGGTGCCTCCAGGGCCAGGGTGAACAAGGAGGGCACCGGCGGCACGAGGGTGTGGCCAAGGGAGGCGGCCAGCTGACGCCCGCTCGGATGGCTGCCGGTGGCCAGCACCAGCTGGGCACAGTCGAGCCGCACCCGGACACCGGCACCGGTGCGCACCTCCAGGCCGAAGCCACCACCGCTGCGGACCTCCGCCCGTTGCAGCGCCGCTCCAGTGCAGAGGCGCACTCCAGCGGCAGCCGCCGCGCGCCGCAGGGTCTCGATCACCGACTGGGAACGGTTGGAACGGGGAAACAGGCGGCCGTCGGCCTCCTCCACCAGCTCCAGGCCATGGGCATCGAACCAGGCCACCGCATCGCCGCAGGCAAACCGGGAGAAGGGACCTCGCAGCGCCCGGGCACCCCGCGGATAGTTGCCGACCAACTCAGCCGGATCCCAGCAGGCATGGGTGACGTTGCAACGGCCACCGCCGCTGATCCGCACCTTATGGAGCGGCTCGGGCGTGGCTTCCAGCAGCAGCACATCGCCGCGGCCCGCCTCGGCCGCCGCCACCGCCGCCATGAAGCCGGCCGGACCGCCGCCCGCCACCACCACGGCGGCGCGACTGGGCAGCATGGAGGCATGGCACACACCGTCGACAGCCGTCACCCGATCACCAGTCATCGCTTCAGTGTGGCGCCGATGCTGGACTACACCGATCGGCACTTCCGGGTGCTGATGCGCCAGGTGAGCCGCCGTTGCCTGTTGTACACGGAAATGGTGGTGGCTCAGGCGCTCCACCATGCCAGCCGCCATCCCGATCCGCAGGAGCGGCAGCGGCGTCTGGAGCGGCTGATCGGCTTCGATCCGATCGAACATCCCCTGGCGCTGCAGCTGGGCGGTGATGATCCGGTGCTCCTGGCAGAGGCCGCCTCACTCGCTGCCGCCTGGGGCTATGACGAGATCAACCTCAACGTGGGCTGCCCCAGCCAGAAGGTGCAGCAGGGGCGCTTCGGCGCCTGCCTCATGGCCGATCCGCAGCGGGTGGCCCTCTGCGTGGCAGCCATGGCCGAGGCCAGCGGCCTGCCGGTCACGGTGAAGCACCGGATCGGCATCGATGACCATGACTCCTACGAGGCGCTGCTTGACTTCGTCGACACGGTGGCGTCGGCCGGCTGCCATCGCTTTGCCGTGCATGCGCGCAAAGCCTGGCTGGAAGGGCTCGATCCCAAGCAGAACCGCACCATCCCACCCCTGCGCCATGCGCTGGTCCATCAGCTCAAGGCCGATCGTCCGGCCCTCACGATCGAACTGAACGGTGGCCTGCAGACGCCGGCGGCTTGCCTGGAGCACCTCGATCACGTGGACGGGGTGATGGTGGGCCGGGCGGCCTATGACCATCCCCTGCTCTGGGCAAGCGTGGATGCCGATCTGTTCAACGACAGCGAACAACCGGCGGCCCGGGCCTCCACCGTGGTGCGGGGGGTGATGCCCCACGCCGAACGCTGGTGCTCAGGCGGCGGGCGCCTCTGGCCGATCGCTCGTCACCTGGTGCAGGTGGTGGAAGGCGTGAGTGGGGCACGCCACTGGCGGCGGGACCTCACCAGGGCAGCCGGGTCACGCCAGGCCGGCGTGGAGGTCCTGGATCAGGCCGCGCTCCAGCTGGAGGAGTGCGGTTACTGACCAGGCCGGTTCAGCCTTCGGCTCCGCCGTAGTGGCCACCATCGGCAGCACCGGTCTCTGCGGATCCGCCACCGCTGCGGCGGCGGCGGGTGCGACCGGCTTCGAAGCCATCCGAGGCGCCGCCATAACCACCGGAAGGAGCGCCACCGCCACCGCCGTAGCTGCGGTCTTCCCAGCCACGGGCTCCGGATCCCCGATCTGCGGCATAGCCGCCACCACCGCCGGAGTCGCCCCGGCTATAGCCGCCGCCACCGCCGCCGCCATAACCACCACCACCACCACCGCCGTACCCGCCACCACCACCCCGACGCGGGGCGCTGCCACGGGGTTCAGCCTTGTTGATCCGCAGGGGGCGACCCATCAGCTCGGCCCCCTGCAGGCCCTCGATGGCCCGGGCCTCGGTCTCCTCATCCACCATCTCGACAAAGGCGAAGCCACGCTTGCGCCCCGAATCCCGCTCCAGCGGCAGCGCACAGTTGCTCACCTCACCGAAGGGGGCAAACAACTCCGCAACATCTTCCTGCTCCGCGCGGAAGGGGAGGTTGCCAACGAAAATACTCACGGACCTGGGGGGCGCCACTCGGCGCCGACGACCACAGAAGCCTAGGAGCGAAGTGGCCAAACGCTGGGGTTCGGGCGGGCAGAGGTCACGGCGTGCAACGGTCCTGGGGCAACAACCGCTGCCGCATCACCTGCAGCCGCGTCTGCACCTGCTCAAAGCCCGTGCCACCCTCGCTGCGGCGAGCGGCCACCACCTGCCGCGGTGCGATGGCGGCGTAGATGTCGTCGGCGAAAGCCGGATGCAACGCCTGCCAGCGCGGCAGGGGCAGATCCCGCAGCAGCACTCCCTCCTGCAGGCAGGTCTTCACCAGTCCACCGACAAGCTGGTAGGCCTCGCGAAAGGGCACCCCCCGGGCCACGAGGTAATCGGCCACATCGGTGGCATTGGAAAAATCAGCGGCCACGGCCGCCTCGAGGCGTTGCGGACGGAAGACCAGCCCCTCCTCGAACAGGATCGCCATCGCCTCAAGGCAATCCAGGCAGGTGCGCACCCCGTCGAACAGGGCCTCCTTGTCTTCCTGGAAGTCTTTGTTGTAGGCGAGCGGCAGCCCCTTGATCATCGTGAGCAGGCCCATCAGATGGCCGAACACCCGGCCGCTCTTGCCCCGCACCAGCTCCGGCACATCGGGGTTCTTCTTCTGGGGCATCAGGCTGCTGCCCGTGGCACAGCGGTCGGTGAGGGCCACAAAGCCGAACTCCTCGCTGGCCCAGAGGATCACCTCCTCACTGAGGCGGCTGAGGTGCACCAGCACCAGGCTGGCGGCGGCCATGAATTCCACGGCGAAATCGCGGTCGCTCACCGCATCGAGGCTGTTGGCATAGATGGCGTCGAAGCCCAGCTCGGCGGCCGTCTGACGGCGATCGATCGGCACCGGCGTCCCCGCCAGGGCCGCCGCCCCGAGGGGGCAGATGTTGACCCGCCGCCGCACATCCGCGAGGCGGGAGCGATCCCGCTCGGCCATCTCGATGTAGGCCAGCAGATGGTGCGCCAGGCAGACCGGCTGGGCCCGCTGCAGGTGGGTGTAACCGGGGATGAGCACCTCGGCATGGCGATCGGCCTGGGCCAGCAGGGCCCGCTCGTAGCGCGCCAGGGCCGCATCAATGGCATCGATCTGCTGCCGCAGCCAGAGACGCAGGTCGGTGCCGACCTGGTCGTTGCGGCTGCGGCCGGTGTGGAGCTTCTTGCCGAGGGGGCCGAGCCGTTCGATCAGGCGCCGCTCCACGGCGAAGTGCACGTCTTCGGCCTCCAGGCCCGGCTGGAACTGGCCAGCCGCCGCCTCGGCCCGCACGGCTTCGAGACCCTCGATCAGCTGATCGGCTTCCTCGGTACCAATCACGCCGCAGCGGCCCAGCATGCGGGCATGGGCCACGGATCCATCGAGATCCTGCTGCAGCAGAGCGATGTCGAACCCGATCGAGGCATTGAAGCGCTCGATCGCCGGATGCAGCCCCTGCTCGAAGCGATCACTCCAGCTGCCGGCCGTTCCACCGGTCACACCTCGCTCTGCAGGCTCGCCGGTGGCCGCACCGCTGATGGAGGGGGAGGGGGAATCGGCTGCCATCGGGCCAGGCACTGGGGCGATCCGTCAGCTTGCCACCCAGGGCCGATGGGATTCACCCAGAGCAGCTGGCCTTAGCGCCGGTCGGGCCTTGCTGCGGACAGGGTTTCAACGCAGACCGGCTGCGGCGGGCAGGGACGGCAGCATCACCTCCTCGCGCACCTTCAGCACCACCAGCGAGGCATCGTCATCAGGCTGACGATCGTCGCCGACGAAGCGATCGAGGCGGGCGAACAGGTGATCGAGGATCCCCTGGGCACCCACCCCAGACCGGCAGGCGGCATGAAGTGCCCGCACGAGGCGCTCCTCCTCGAAGCGCTCGCCGGTGAGGCCGGGGGCTTCGGTAACGCCATCGGTGTAATAGAGCAGCACGTCACCGGGTTCCAGCACCAGCTGGCCGCAGCCGTACTCGGCCTCGCTCTGCAGACCGATCAGCAGACCCGGGGCATCGAGCCGCTCCACCCTGCCGCTCTGGCGCCGCCAGATCAGCGGTGGATTGTGGGCGGCATTGGCGTAACGCAACAGGCGGGTGCGGGGGTCGAAATCGGAATAGAAGAGCGTCACGAAGCGGTGCGAGTGGGCCAGGTCTTCCTGGGCCAGCTGGTTGAGGTCGTGCAGGATCCGATCCGGCGCGTGGCCGCTCAGCACCTCCGCCCGCAACATGCCCCGCAGCAGGGTCATGAGCAGACCCGCCGGCACCCCCTTCCCCATCACATCGCCCATCACCAGAGCCCAGCGCCCCTGCTCGCGGCGGCGGCCCATCAGTTGGGGCCGGGTGGGGATGAAGTCGTAGTAGTCGCCACCCACCTGGAAGGCCGGCCGGCAACGAGCCGCCAGCTCCACCCCTTCAATCACCGGGCAGTGGTCGGGCAGCAGCTGGGCCTGGATCTCGGCACCGCTGCTGAGCTGGCGATCGAGCCGCTCGTGGCGCCGCATATCCGCCAGCAGCAGCTCGTTTTCCAGGGCCACTCCGGTGAGATCGGCCACCAGCTGGATATGGCGTTGGTTCACCTCGCTCCAGCACAACCCATCCGGGCCGCTGAACACGTAGAGCCGCCCCCGCTGATTGCTGCGGGCCACCACCGACGTGCCGAACACCTGAACCTCACCGAGCAGGCGGGCAACCAGCTGATCCAACAGCTGCACCACCGCTTCCTCACTGGCCTGGGCCTGGAGGTCGCTGTCTGGCAGGGCGGCGATCTGGCGCAGCAGCTTGGCGCAGCGATCCGGCGGCGAGGCCTGCAGCTGCTCGCGCCAGAGGCGGCCATCGGGGTGAAAGACCACCAGCAGGGCCCCTTCGGCCTCCACCAGCCGCGCCGCCACCAGGGCCACCAGCTCGAGAAAGCGGCTGAGGTTGGTGAAGCTGCGCAGGGCGAAACCCAGCGACGCCAGCAGTTCGCCGTTGCGGCGTTGCTCGCGACTGAGGCTGTCGAGCAGCTGCCGCAGCGAAGCGATGGCCGTGAGAGGAGCAGGGGCGGGGGGCGCGATCGCCTCGGGGTCCGGTTGCACGGCGGCAGGATCGGCGCTGGCGGGTAGCGGCGACGGGGCCATGGCGGCCCTGGACGGCGGCTTGTTGCTCAAGGAGCGGCCGCAGGGAGCCCGCAAGGTAGCAGTGGTTCCCGATCGCCATGGACGCCATCGCCACCGGGGCACCAACTGGGACGCGGCTGAGGCGCAAGCCTGGCGTCGAACGGCTCAGACGGCCAGCAGGGCCTCGACGAACTCGAAGCTGTTGAAGGGCCGCAGATCGCGGATTCCCTCGCCGGCGCCGATGAAGCGAATCGGCAGACCGGCCTCGTGGGCCACGGCGATGGCCACACCGCCCCGGGCACTGCCATCGAGCTTGGTGAGCACCACACCTGTGAGACCGGCGGCCTTGGCAAAAGCCATCGCCTGGCGCAGACCGTTCTGGCCCTGGCTGGCATCGAGCACCAGCAAGGATTCGACGGCGGCATCCGGGGCCAGCTTGTCGATGATGCGCCGCACCTTGGCCAGCTCCTCCATCAGGTTGTGCTTGGTCTGCAGGCGACCGGCGGTGTCCACCAGCACGAGCTCGGTGCCCTTGGACTGGGCCGCGCCGATGGCGTCGTAGACCACGGCAGCGGGATCGGCATTGGCGCTCGGGTTGGCGATCACCGCCACGCCGCTGCGATCACCCCAGATCTGCACCTGTTGCACGGCGGCGGCCCGGAAGGTGTCGGCCGCGGCGATCAGGCAGCTGTAGCCACTGCGCACCGCCAGGTTGGCCAACTTGCCGAGGGTGGTGGTCTTGCCGACGCCATTGACCCCCACCATCAGCCAGACGTTGAGCCGCTCCCGCTCAGGGGCGAGCAGGGGAACGCCACTGGCGGTGATCGGTTCATCCAGGAGGCCACGCAGCTGTTCCTTGAGGAACCGGATGCCTTCAGCCGGGTCCACCACCTCCTCGTTGAGGCGCTGCCTCAGGGCCTCAAGCACCTGATCGGTGGCCTGCACGCCCACATCGGCACGCAGCAGGGTGGTTTCGAAGTCGTCGAGCACCTCGGGGGTGAGCGGATCGTCGCCGAGGCGATCGAGCAGCTGGGTGACAAAGCCGCGCCGGGTCTTCTCAAGGCCGCGGCGCAGACGACCCAGCCAGTCGATCTCCTCCAGGGAGATGTCATCGAGCTGGCGGCCCTGGGCGGCCAACACCTCGGCCGACCAGGTGAAGGTGTCGTCGAAGGCGCCGAGGCTGGGTTCGGCGGCATCGGCCAGCGGCGAGGGCTGAGCGGGGGCCGCTGCAGGGGAGCCGGAGCCGGAGCCAGAGACGGAAGTGGAAGTTGAAGTTGAAGTCTCTGAGGGTGCGGGAGCAGAGCCGGTGTCAGCCAGCTCGGCGATGGCGATCAGCTCCTGCTGACGCTGGCGACGCTGGGCCGCGGCCTGTTCGAGCAAGGACAGACCGGCCGCGGGTGCAGGGGAAGGTTGCGGCGCTGGGGAGCTGGGGGAGCTGTCTGGGGACGCCGCAGCAACGTCTGGCTCCTCAAAGGACGCAGAGGCAGAGGGTGCAGAAGCAGAGGGTGCGGTGACAGAACCATCGGCATCAGTCGGCGTGCTGGCGCTGGCCTCCTGAGGCGGCAGGACCTGAGCCACATCAATGGCCGGTGCACTGGGCCCGAGGGGCTCAGTCGGAACCTGCTCAGGCAGGGGCTGCGGTGGGGGGGCCTGCTCAGGGGTGGGTGACGCTGCAGACGCTGGCGCGGCCCCCGGCGCGGGAGCCGGGGGGGCTGGAACGGCGGCAGGCTGGGCTGGGGCAGGCTCCGCGGCGGCGGCGGCAGCCTGCTGCTGGGCCTTGAGCCGGGCATAGGCCTGACGGGCCCACTCCAGAGCGTCCTGATCGACGGACGGGGTAGTTGCTGGGGCAGCCGTTGCTGGCTCGATCGTGGCTGACGCCGGCTGGGAAAGCTCCAAGGGTGCGCGGGAAGGCACCGAGGTTGCGGGTTCGGAGGGCCCCGGAGGCTCGGGTGACTCGACGGACCCTTCTGCAGCCCGTTCGTCCGATGCCGCGGCCACCTCAGCGGCTGGTTCCAGGTCGGGTTCAGGTCGCTGGGGCTCCGCAACCTCAGCAGCGATCGCCTCCGCATCCCCACCGGGCAGAGGCGGCACCGAAGCTGGTTCGGGCTCCTGCTGTGGCTGGCTGCGAGGGACCAGGTTGCGCTTGAACCAGTCGAACACCATGGCGATCAGCTCGCGGAGACAGACCGGGTGAAGCGCCGCAGCACGCCGTTGATCATGCGGCGGCCCTGCTCGTCGCTGTAGCGGTTGGCCAGTTCCACCGCCTCGTTGCAGGCCACCGCCGGCGGCGTTTTGAAGTGCTGCAGGTCCACCACCGCCAGGCGCAGGATGTCGCGGTCGATGCGGGGCAGGCGGCCGAGGCGCCAACCCTCCATCACGCCATCGAGCCGGGCATCCACGGCCTCGCGCTGGCGCAGCACTTCCCGGGCCCGCTCCAGGGCACCACGGCGCACGTCGTCCTGGTCGGAGAGCAGCAGCAGGCGCGGCAGCTCCAGGCTGGCCGACAGCCGATTCAGGGCTTGCTCGGCCTGGGCGATGCCCTGTTGCAGATGCAGGCGCACCTTCGGCAGGCTGGCCTCGCCGCTGTCCTGCAGCTCGCTGTCGAGCAGCTGCTGCTGGGCGCCCTGCAGATCCTCCGCGGAGCGATCGAGCGATTCACGCACGTGCTGGCTGAGGCTGGCCATGGCCTGCTGCAGCAGAACCTCGAGCGAGAGATCGGCCGCTGGAACGCGGTCGTTGGTCTGGCCGAGCATCAGCAGGGCCAGTTCGCGGGCAAGGGTGCGGCTCTGCATCAGGAGAGTTGGGGGGCGCGCAGCTGGGCCAGCAGGCTGGAGAAGCTGCGATTGGACGTGGGCTCGCGCTCGTCGGGGCTGACGATGCCGGCCGAGATGATCGTGCGGAAGGCATCCTCCACCGAGATGTCGATGTCTCTGACGGAGCTCTCGGGCACCACCGCATACCAGCCGGTGGTGGGGTTGGGAGCGGTGGGGATGAACACGCTCAGCATCGGCTCGCTGAAGCTGGCCTGAAGACTCGTGGCCAGGGTGGCGGTGACGAAACCGAGCGCAAACAGACCCTCGCGGGGATACTCCACCAGCACCACCCGGCGGAAGCGACCGGAATTGCCCTGCAGGAAGGTTTCGAGCAGCTGCTTGAGGGTTTTGTAAACCGAGCCGGCCAAGGGAATGCGCAGCAGGGTTCCCTCGCCGAACTCCAGCAGCCAGCGGCCCACGATGTTGCGGGCCATCAGGCCGATCAGCAGGATGCCCAGCAGTGGCACCAACAGGCCAACGCCGAGGTTGATCAACTCCTGCAACACCGGGTTGAGGGTGTTGAAGGGATTGAACTGCTTCGGGATCGAAGTGAGGAACGCCAGCACGAAGCGGCTCACCGTGGTGGCCAGCCAGATGGTGGTAGCCAGCGGGATCACCACCAGCAGACCGGCGATCAGATCGTTCTTGAGATCCTGCTGGAGGCGATCGCCCAGCGGCTGATCAGGCCTGGGACTGGATGGAACCAAACGACAACCCGGAACTCCGGCCGACAGCAACCTGTTGGCAACTTAGCCAGGCACCGCTTCAAAGCAGAGCGGCCAGGGCCACAAGCACGAAGGAAACCGCCAGAACGACGGCGGTGCCGGTGCCGCCGATGCGGCGTTGGTTCACGGCCAGATCGCGGGCACGCTCCTGCTGCCGCAGCTGCTGTTCGGCTTGATCGAGCTGGCGGCCCATCAGTTCCTTGACCATCTGGCGCTTCTGCTCATCGGTGCCCTGGGCCGGCAGCTGACCGGCCTGCTCGGCCTGCTTGACGAACTGCTGAATCGCCTCGGGGTTCTCCATCTGGGCCCGGGCCATCTCGAGCTGGCCCTTCTTGGCGGCGAGGCTCTGATCGGTTTGATCGGCCATGGCCCGATCGCCGCTGATCGACATCGGCACCGCCACCAGCAGAGCGATCGCCAGCACGGCACTCAGGGCCGCCACCACCCAGCGCAGCGGCGTGCGGCCGCTCATCGGGTTGTCGAGGCGGCCACCGAACAACATCAGCAGCACACCCACCAGCGCCATCGGCGACTGGGTGACGAGCCGATCCACGAAGAGCTGGCGGTAGCCCTCCTCAGCCCAGTTCCAGAGGGGCAACAGCACCGCCAGCTGCAGCAGCAACAGCACCACCAGCGTGATTCCCAGCCAGCGGAGCAGAAAGCCGAGGCGACCGAAGGTGGCGGAACTCACAGGCAGGATGACGGGATGGAGCAACTGTACGGGCCGTGAGCCGGGCCGCCCTGGCGGTCGCCCTCAAGCAGCAGGCGACGGCGCTGGGCTTCGCGGCGGTGGGTATCGCCGCTGTGCCCCCCGGGCCGCGCCTGGCGCTGCGCACGGCGGCGCTGGAGCGCTGGCTGGGGGCCGGCCACCAGGGCTCGATGGCCTGGATGAGCGATCCGCGCCGCCGCTCCGTGGAGGACCTGCTGCCGGGGGTGCGCAGCCTGCTGGCGGTGGGGCTCAGTTATTACGTGGCAGCCGAGCGGGCGCCCGGCAGCCTGGCGGTGGCCCGCTACGGCTGGGGGCGTGACTACCACCGGGTGATCGATGGCCGCCTGCGGCGCCTGGGGCGCTGGCTCGAGGCCGAGGCACCGGGCACCGGCTGGCGCGCCTGCGTGGACAGCGCCCCGCTGCTGGACAAGGCCTGGGCCGAGGAGGCAGGCCTGGGCTGGATCGGCAAGAACGGCAACCTGATCCATCGCCAGCATGGCTCCTGGCTGCTGCTGGGCCATCTGCTCACCACCCTGGACCTGCCGGCCGACCGCCCCGCCGAACCGCTCTGCGGCTCCTGCAGCCGCTGCCTCGAGGCCTGCCCCACCGGCGCCCTGCCGGAACCGTTTGTGGTGGATGCCCGTCATTGCATCGCCTTCCATACGATCGAAAATCGCGATCCAGACCTTCCCGAACCGATCACCGCGGCGCTGGGAGCCTGGGTGGCCGGCTGCGACATCTGCCAGGACGTCTGTCCATGGAATCAGCAGCCGCTGGCGAGCAGCACCGACCCGGAGGTGCAGCCGCGGCCCTGGCTGCTCAACCTGCGGGCAGAGGAGGCCCTGGGCTGGGATGACGCCACCTGGGACGAGCACCTGCGGGCCTCGGCCCTGCGCCGCATCAAGCCCTGGATGTGGCGCCGCAATCTGCGGGCGTCGGCGGGCAGGGCGAGTGGCTGTCCCTAGGGTGGAGCCTCCCTGTGGGGCAGTTGTGATCCGGCGCTGGTGGCAGTTCAGGAGCAAAGGGATGACATCTGAGTTCACGCTGGCCGCGACAGGGGCCACCCCGTCGCGACGGAGGCTGCGGACCTGGGCCCTGGCCATGCCGCTGGGGATTGGCCTGTGGGCCGCTCAGATGGCGCCGGCCCGGGCGCTGGTGCCCTACGTCTTCGTGCCCCAGAACCAGGAACTGGCGGGCGCGGGTCTGGGGATTGCCCAGGCGGCCGGCCGGCTGCTGCGGCTCGGCCAGGCTGAGGACGCCGCACGGCTGGCGGCGCTCACCGTGCAGCTTCTGCCCCAGGATCCGCGCGGTTGGCTGCTGCTGGCGGAAGCCCAGCTGCGCAGCAACCAGCTCGAGGAAGCCGCCGCCGCCCTGGCGCGAGCCAAGGAACTCGATCCCCGCAATCCCGGCATCTGGTTCGCCCAGGGTTCCCTGGCCCTGCGCAACGGCGAACCGCAGCAGGCGATAGGTCTGCTGCAGCAGGGAATCAAGCTGGATGGCCGCAATGGCGGCGCCTTCTTCGATCTGGGCAACGCCCATCTGCTGCTGGGAGATTCCGGCGCGGCTCTCTCGGCCTTTGAGCGGGCCTCCGGCCTGCGCAAAGACTTCTGGGAAGCGATCAACAATCAGGGCCTGGTGCTCTACGAGCAGGGCCGCGGCAAAGAGGCGATCGATCGCTGGCGCCGGGTGCTGAAGATCCGGCCTGAAGCCGCCGAACCGAGTCTGGCACTGGCAGCCGGTCTCTACGCCAGTTCACCGCAGCAGCAGGCGGAAGCCCGCCAGCTGGCGGCCCAGGCCCTGGATGACGAACCCAATTACGTGCTCGACAGCTTTCAGAAAGAACAGCTCTGGGGCGACAGACTGAGGGCCAGCACCCGCCGGCTTCTGGAGGATCCAGAGCTCAAGACCGTGGTGGAGCGCGCCAACGCCAACGCGGGATCCAGCACCGATCCGGAGGCGTCGACACCCTGACTTCGGGGAGAACCCGCCCGGGATCTGTAGGCTGAGCCCCACTTTTCGCCCTCACACCGAAGACCCGGATGGCCGAGGAGCGCGTTCAGCCCATCGCCCTGCATCAGGAAATGCAGCGCTCCTACCTCGAATACGCGATGAGCGTGATCGTGGGACGGGCCCTTCCGGACGTGCGCGACGGGCTCAAGCCGGTGCAACGGCGCATCCTGTTCGCGATGCACGAGCTGGGCCTGACGCCGGATCGGCCCTACCGCAAGTGCGCCCGGGTGGTGGGCGATGTGCTCGGCAAATACCACCCCCACGGTGATCAGGCGGTCTACGACGCCCTGGTGCGGCTGGTGCAGACCTTCGCCAGCCGCCACCCGCTTCTGGATGGCCACGGCAACTTCGGTTCCGTCGATGACGATCCGCCGGCGGCGATGCGGTACACCGAAACCCGCTTGGCACCGATCGCCCATGAGGCGATGCTCGAGGAGATCGGCAACGACACAGTTGATTTCGCCCCAAACTTCGACGGCTCCCAGCAGGAGCCCACGGTGCTGCCGGCCCAGCTGCCCTTCCTCCTGCTGAATGGCTGCACCGGCATCGCCGTGGGGATGGCCACGAGCATCCCGCCCCACAACCTCGGCGAGGTGGTGGATGCCCTGATCGCCCTGGTGCGCAAGCCCGACCTCAGCGACGAGAAGCTGCTGCAACTGGTGCCCGGCCCCGACTTCCCCACCGGCGGCGAGGTGCTGATCGGCAGCGGCATCCGCGACACCTACCTGGGCGGGCGCGGCAGCATTCCGATGCGGGGGGTGGCCCACACCGAGGAAGTTCAGCCCGGCAAGGGTCGCCACCGCCGCAGTGCCGTGGTGATCACCGAGCTGCCGTATCAGCTCAGCAAGGCCGGCTGGATCGAGAAGCTGGCCGACCAGGTGAATGAGGGCAAGATCGGCGGCATCGCCGATATCCGCGATGAAAGCGATCGCGATGGCATGCGGGTGGTGGTGGAGCTGCGCCGCGATGCGGACGCCACCAAGGTGCTGGCCGACCTGCAGCGCCGCACCGCCCTGCAGAGCAATTTCGGCGCGATTCTGTTGGCCCTGGTGAACGGCCAGCCGGTGCAGCTCACCCTGCGGCGCATGCTGCAGGAATTCCTGGAGTACCGCGAACTCACCCTGATCCGCCGCACCAACCATGCCCTGCGCCGCTGCGAGGACCGGCTGGAGGTGGTGGAAGGCCTGATCCGGGCCCTGGAGGTGCTCCAGCAGGTGATTGCCCTGATCACCGCGGCTCCCGATGCCGCCACCGCCCGCGCCAGCCTGCAGGTGCAGCTGGATCTGAACGAGCGCCAGGCCGATGCGGTGCTGGCGATGCCGCTGCGGCGACTCACGGGGCTGGAGCAGGAGAGCCTGCGCAAGGAGGTCGAGGAGCTGCGGGTCGAACGCAGCCGCCTGCGCACCCTGCTCGACGATCGCGAGGTGCTGCTCGACCATCTGGTGGCTGAACTGAAGCGCCTGCGCAAGCGCTATGCCACGCCGCGCCGCACCCGCCTGGTGGAGGGGGGCGATGAGCTGGTGGCACAGCGCAGCGCCGCCGTGCGTCCCAACGCCGAACTGCAACGCCAGCAGGCCTTCGAGGCCCTGGCCAGCGACAGCCGCCTGCTGATCCTGGCCGATGGAGCCGTGAAGATCGTCGGCCCCCAGTTGCTGGGCCGCCTCCATCTCGATGAACCGGCCCCGCTGGCGGAACAGCCGCCGCCGGCCCGGCTGATCCTGCCCACCGCCGGCCAGCCCAACCTGCTCGCCTTCACCGCCAGCGGCCGGGTGGCCCTGCTGCGCTGGGAATTTGCCGGCCAGCAACAGGGAGGGCTGGAGCGCTTTCTGCCTGACAGCCTCGATGGCGAGACGGTGGTTCAGGTGCTGCCTCTGCCCAGCCAGGCCAGCGGCACCAGCCTGGGCCTGCTCAGCAGCGACGGCCGCTTCAAGCGGCTGCCCCTGGAGGACTTTCAGGAACTCTCCGGCCGGGCCGCCACCGTGCTCAAGCTCAAGGAGGGCGTCAGCCTGCTGCGGGTGGTGCCCTGCCGTGATGGCCAGGATGTGGTGGTGGCCAGCAGCACCGGCCGCCTGCTGCGGCTGGCGGTGGAGGAAGCCAACCTGCCGCTGATGGGACGCACCGCTCAAGGGCCCGTGCTGCTGCGGTTGCTGCCGGGCGAGGCGGTGGTGGGCGCCGCCGCCGTGGCCGCCGGCGGAGACGTGCTGTTAGCCAGCCGACTGGGTCTGGTCAAGCGCCTGGCGGTAGAAAACCTGCGGCCGTGTCAGCGGGGTGATCTGGGCCAGATCGCCATTCGCTTCCGCGATCGCAGGGATGGCCTGGTCGATCTCTGCGACGCCGAGACGCCCCTGGTCAGCGCGGTGATCTCAGAGGTCCGCAGCGTGCGGCTCGCCACCGCAGAGCTGGAACGCCAGGACAGCAGCGGCGACGGCGAGCTGCTGGGCCTGCGCGAACGGGAAGCGGTACAGGCCCTGGTGCCGCTGATCACCGGCTGAACGGCAGCGGCAGTGCAGGCTGCAGGGCCTCGGGGCGTGGATCCTGGAGTCAGCCGACCAGCGCCAGTCCGGCCGGTTCCAGCATCAGCTTGCTGGCCCTCACTTCGTCCGGCAGGTCGATCGGATAGGCACCGTCGAAGCAGGCGGTGCAGAAGTGGCTGGAATTGGCCTGGGCCGCGTCCACCATGCCCTGCTTGCTGAGGTAGGCCAGCGAGTCGACGCCAAGATGGGCGCTGATCTCGGCCAGGGTCAGACGGGCGGCGATCAACTGATCCTGGGTGTCGGTATCGATGCCGTAGAAGCAGGGGTGGGTCACCGGCGGTGAGCTGATGCGCATGTGCACCTCGGTGGCGCCGGCCTCCCGCAGGGCTGCCACCAGCTTGCGGCTGGTGGTGCCCCGCACGATCGAGTCGTCGATCACCACCACCCGTTTGCCGGCAAGCACATCCGGCAGGGGGTTGAGCTTGACGCGGATTCCCGCTTCCCGCATCGCCTGGGTGGGCTGGATGAAGGTGCGGCCGACATAGCGGTTCTTGATCAGGCCGTCGGCGAAGGCAATGCCACTGACCTGGGAGTAGCCGATCGCGGCCGGAATGCCGGAATCGGGCACGCCGATCACCAGATCAGCCTCCACAGGGGTTTCACGGGCCAGAGCTTCGCCAATGCGGACGCGGTAGCTGTAGAGCGATTCGCCGAAGAAACGACTGTCGGGTCGTGCGAAATAGATCATCTCGAACACGCACAACTTGGCCGGCTCTTCACACCAGCGGCTGCGCAGAGGTTCAGCTTCACCGACACGGAAGTGAATGATCTCGCCAGCACCCACATCATCGATATAGGTGGCGCCGATGATATCAAGCCCGCAGGTTTCACTGCTGGCCACCCAGCGGGCCTCCTGCCGCTCACCGATATGGCCGAACACCAGAGGACGGATGCCGTGGCCGTCGCGCAGGGAAAACAGGCCATCGGGAGTACCGATCACCAGGCTGAAGGCACCGCGGCACTGGCCGGCGGCCGCGCGGATGGCCGCATCCCAGCCCAGGCCGCCGTTCACAGCGTGCTGCAGAGCGAAGGCGATCAGCTCCGAATCTGTGGTGGAGGTGAACTCGCCGGCGAGGTGATCCAGCGAAAGGCGCAGCTCAGCCGCATTGACCAGGTTGCCGTTGTGGGCCAGGGCAAAGGGTCCCAGGCGGGTCATCAGCAACACCGGCTGGGCATTGCAGACCTTGCTGCTGCCGGTGGTGGAATAGCGGTTGTGACCGATCGCCAGGTCGCCGGGCATCCGTTCGAGCACGTCCTGGTCAAACACCTGGCTAACCAGGCCCATGTCCTTGTGCAGCCGCACCTTGGCGCCATCGAACACGGCGATGCCGGCCGACTCCTGGCCGCGGTGCTGCAGGGCGTAGAGACCGAAGTAGGTGAGGTTGGCCACCGGCTGACCGGGGGACAGCACGGCGAACACACCGCAGGCTTCCTCAGGCTTGTCGGGCCTCAACTCATCACGGGCAACGGGCTGGTGTTGCTGCAAGACCCTGCCCACCTGAAGCTTGACTGCATCATTGCGCATCAGGCGCGACATCAGGGCTCGGACCGGCTAAGCGCTGGGGGGCACCGCCTGGCCCAGGCGCCGCGGGATCGCCTGCTCAAATGCCTCACGAAGGTCGTCCACGGGCAGGCTCAGCAGGGTCGCCCCGCCGCGGCTGAGGGTCAGGGAAGCAGGGGCCTGGGCACCGGCCTGCACCGCGCCGAGGCACTGGGCAGGAATGGCGGCACCGGCAGCGGCAGCCTGATCAAGGGCCTGCTGCCAGGCGGCGGCATGGGCGGCCGCGATGCTCACCAGCACCCGGGCACCGCCCTCAGCGAACAGCAGACGATCCGGCCGGAGGGCGCCGGCCGGCAGCTCCAGCGCTGCCCCCAGACCGGAGGCGATGCAGGCCTCGGCCAGAGCCACGGCCAGCCCTCCGTCGCTGAGGTCGTGGGCAGACGCCACCAGGCCCTCCGCAATCGCCTGGCGCAGGAAGGCCTGGACGCGCTTCTCCAGCTGCAGATCGATCAGCGGCGGCCGACCGGTGACGGCCCCATGGATGCGCTCCAGGTAGCTGCTGCCAGCCAGGCTGACCCGCTCATCCGGCTCAGAAGCCGTGGGCGATGCGGTAGTGGTCGACGAGGCAGTGGCATCCAGCGGAACCCCCAGCAGCCAGATGGCATCACCGGCTTGACGCCAGGCCAGGCCACGGACCAGCGCGAGATCGGACACCAGCCCCACCATGCCCACCACGGGGGTGGGGTGAATCGGCTGCATCTGGCCGTCTGGAAGCCGGGTCTCGTTGTAGAGGGAGACGTTGCCACCGGTCACCGGGGTCTCCAGGGCACTGCAGGCCGCCGAGAGGCCGCGGCAGGCCAGGGCCAGCTGCCAGTAGCCGGTGGGGGTCTCGGGCGACGGGAAGTTGAGGTTGTCGGTCACGGCCAGGGGCTCGGCGCCGACGCAGCTGAGGTTGCGGGCCGCCTCGGCCACCGCCGCCATGCCGCCGCGCTCCGGATCGAGGGCCACCCAGCGGTTGGGACAGTCCACCACCGCCGCCACGCCGCGGCTGGCGGCCTGCATCGCCCCCTCCCCCCGCTGGGGCCGCAAGCGCACCACGGCCGCATCCGCTCCGCCGGGCAGCACCACGGTGTTGGCCTGCACCTGGTGGTCGTACTGGCGGAACACCCAACGCTTGGAGGCAATGGTGGGGTCATCGAGCAGCTGCAGCAGCACCGCTCCCCAGCCCAGGCTCTGACCGGCCAGGGCCCCGTTCACCGGCGTGATGCCAGCCTGCGTGGCCTGCGGCAGCTGGGCCTCGCTCCAGCGCCAGTGGGCCTGGATGGCGGCGGGGGGCTCGCTGATCAATGTGTGATGGTTGATCGGGGTGTCGTCGGCCAGGGCACTGGCGGGAACCTCGGCGGCCACCGACCCGTGCTGCAGCACCCGCACCACGTTCTCCTCCAGCACCCGGCCCACCTCCGCCGCCTGCAGGCCCCAGCGGGTGAAACGCTCCATCAACGCCTGCTGGCGACCGGGCTTGACCACGAACAGCATCCGCTCCTGGGACTCGCTCAGCAGGAACTCGTAGGCGGTCATGCCGCTCTCGCGGGCGGGCACCCGGTCAAGATCCAGCTCGATGCCCAGGCCCCCCTTGGCGGCCATCTCCGAGCAACTGCAGGTGAGGCCGGCGGCGCCCATATCCTGCGCGGCCACCACATCACCGCTCTGGAAGGCCTCGAGGCAGGCCTCGATCAGGCCCTTCTCCAGGAAGGGATCGCCCACCTGCACGGCGGGGCGATCGTCGAGCGAGGCCGCGGTGAGCTCGGCACTGGCGAAGCTGGCACCGCCCATGCCATCGCGCCCGGTGGTGCTGCCCACGTAGACCACCGGATAGCCCACGCCCTCAGCGCCGGAGCAAACGATCTCCTCGGTTTCCATCAGCCCCAGGGCCATGGCATTCACCAGCGGGTTGCCGGAGTAGCTGGGATCGAAGGCCACCTCCCCGCCCACGGTGGGCACACCGACGCAGTTGCCGTAGTGGGCGATGCCGGCCACCACGCCCTCCATCAGGCCCACGTTGCGCTCGTCTTCAAGCGGCCCGAAGCGCAGGGCATTGAGCAGGGCGATCGGCCGGGCGCCCATGGTGAAGATGTCGCGCAGGATGCCGCCCACCCCCGTCGCCGCCCCCTGAAACGGTTCCACGGCCGAGGGGTGGTTGTGGCTCTCGATCTTGAAGGCGAGCCGCTGACCTTCGCCCAGGTCGACCACACCGGCGTTCTCACCGGGACCCACCAGGACGCGGGGGCCGGTGGTGGGGAACTGGCTGAGCAGCGGCCGGGAATTGCGGTAGCAGCAGTGCTCCGACCACATCACACCGAACATGCCCAGCTCGGCCCGATTCGGTTCCCGTCCGAGCCGCCGCACGATCTCGTCGTAATCGGCCTGGCTCAGGCCTTCCTTGCGCAGCGCCTCGGGCAGCGAAAAGGAGGCGGAAGCCGCAGGGGACGGCATGGTGGCAGCCAGGCAACGGCCCCCCACTCTGACGGAGGGTCTGCAGTGGGGAGATGGGCCGGCGGATCCGGCCGTCAGACCCAGGGATCGGCATCGCTGCCGCGATCCCGGCCGGAGCGCGGCTGGGAGCGGGGCGGAGCTGCGTCGGGATCGGCATCGCTCTCCCATTGGTCCCAGGTCTCACGCTCCGGCCTGCGCTCGGGGGGATCTTCAGGTTCCTCCTGCCAGCGTCCCTGGGGCTCCCAGGGGGGCTCCTCCAGCCAACCCTCCAGCCGGCCTTCGAAGCGATCGCCCACCTGATCGATCTGGTCGCGCCAACGGCCGGTCTCCTGTTCCAGCTGCTCCTTCCAGCGCCGTGAGCGACGCAGCAGCTCCTGCCGCACGCTGGCGCGGGCCAGGGGCAGATCGTCCAGGCTGGCCAGGGCGGTGCGCACCACGCCGGGCTGTTGATCGACGATCCGCTCGGGGGTAAGGCGCCAGCGGCTGCTGCCCGGCAGCCGCGGATCACTGCGGGCAATAAGGTAGTGGCGGATCCTGCCACTGCGCAGCTCCACCGCCGCATCCACCACGCTGCCGAGGGACTGGCTCTCGCGGCCCAGCAGGGCGGCGTCGAACAGGGTGGGCAGCCGTTCCAGCGTGACTGGATCCGTCTCGGCCGGCTCCCCCTGCACAAAGACCTCCCCTTCCCCCAGCCCCCGCAGCTGATTCAGCCGCCAGACCAGCCGTTGATTGCCGAAGGCCGAGGGTCGGGTGACCCAACCGAGCAGACGGTGAACCGGCGGATGCATCCAGCCGATCTGACCAGGGCCGTGATCGAGCCCCTGGTCGCAGCGGACCCGGCGTTGCAGCAGATCGCTGAGCAGCAGCTGCTCGGGAAGGGCCACGCCACTCAACCGCGAATCTGAACAGGCATCACCAAGTAGGTGAAAGTGCCCTCATCGGCCGTCGAAAGCACGGCCGGCGTGGTCGGTCCGTTGCAGTGCAGAATCACCCGCTCGCTGGCCATCACCTTGAGCCCCTCCAGCACGTAGCGCACGTTGAAGGCGATCTCGATCGGCTCCCCTTCCAGCTGCGCCGCCAGGGTCTCCGCACCGCTGCCCACGTCCTGGGCGTCGGCGCGGATGTGCACCTGAGCGGAGGCCGGCTCGGTGCTGATCTTGACCACGTTGTTGTGCTGATCGGCCAGCACCGCCACCCGCTCGAGAGCGGCCGTGAAGGCCCGGCGATCCATGGCGATGCTGCGCCCGAAGCTGTCAGGGATCAACTGGCGGTAGTTGGGATAGGTGCCATCGAGGGTGCGGCTGGTCAGCACCTGATCCGCCGAGAGGAACACCACCTGGCCGCGGTCGCAGAAGAGGTTGAGCGGATCATCCGACTGACGCACACTCAGCAGCCGCTCCAGCTCCCGCAGGGACCGAGCCGGCACGGTGACGGCAAAGGATTCGCTCTCGACATCGGGATCGATGCGCAGGGCCTGATCCAGCTTGAGCACGGCCAGGCGGTGGCCATCAGTGGCGGCGCACTCGAGCGAGTCGTTCTCGAGGCGGAGATGGACGCCCGTGAGCACCTGCTTGGCCTCATCGGCGCTGCTGGCGAAGATGGTGGCGCGCAAGCCCTTGACCAGGGCCTCAGCATCGAGACGGATCGGGGTGCCCGCCTGCACCAGGGGCAGATCGGGGAAGTCGTCGGCAGGCATGCCCCGCATCCGGTAGCTGCCCGAGAGGGAGGTGAGCTCCACCTGCTCGGTGCCGTCTTCGCAGTGGAGCGTGATCGGACTGTCGGAGGAGAGGCGAGAAACAATCTCGCCAAACAGCCGAGCCGGCAGGGTGATGGCGCCGCTGGACTCCACAGAAGCCGGCAGGCTGGTCTGGATGCCAAGGCTGAGGTCGAAGCCGGTGAGGCTGAGACGACCGGTGCCGGCATCGGCGGTGAGCAGCACGTTGGCCAGCACCGGATGGGTGGGCCGAGCAGAGACAGCCCGGCTGACCAACTGAAGGCTGGCACTGAGTTCGGCCTGGGAGCAGACCAGCTTCATGGGGGGTTCTGGAGGCTGTGTGGCCGGCAGATCGGCTCCACCACCGTTCCACAGGGCGGCGCCAAGCGCAACGGACCGGCTGGCCGGATTCCCGCTTTCCACCACGCTTTCCCCAACCCGACTGCCAAGAGGATTGATTTTTTTCTGAATAACAATCTCAGACCCGTAGTCGTAGAGCCTGGGGAATTGGTGGAAAACGCCAACAAGACCTCTGCGCTGCAGGTGTTTTGCTCTGGCAGGCATGAGGAAAACGTTGGAGGAAAACCTCGGGAATTGCAGCTTTCCACCAATTCCCTGGGCTGGGGAAAACAGGGCCTGTTTCGAGTGTTCTGATCGCGTTGGTTTTCCCCAGCCCAGGGAATCCCTTTTCCCGGAGTTTTCAGCAGGCGGTTTCAGGGTTGGCTGCGCCCTGAAATCCCGCTGATTCGCAACAAAAAAGCCCCCGATCGGGGGCTGATGGCCAGGGCCGCGGTCGCGGTGATCCCGGGGCCGTGAGGCTCAGAAGCCCATCACCTTGGCCACCGTGGCCGTATCCGGTTCGATGCCGGCGTGGAACTTGGCGTCGTTGTGTTCGATCGCCGTGGTGGGGTCCTTGAGGCCATTGCCGGTGAGCACGCACACCACCGTGGCGCCGCTCGGCACCTCCTCGCGCCGTTTGAGCAGCCCCGCCACCGAGGCGGCGCTGGCCGGTTCGCAGAACACGCCTTCTCCTGCCCCGAGCAGCTTGTAGGCCTCGATGATTTCGGCGTCCGTCACGGCCATGAAGTCACCGTTGCTCTCGGCCCGGGCCTTGAGGGCGTTCTCCTTGTTCACCGGGTTGCCGATGCGGATGGCGGTGGCGATCGTGTCGGGTTGCTCCACCGTGTGGCCCAGCACCAGCGGGGCGGCTCCGGCGGCCTGGAAGCCCATCATCCTCGGCAGCTTCCAGCTGCGGCCTGCCTGGCGGTACTCACGGAATCCCATCCAGTAGGCGCTGATGTTGCCGGCGTTGCCGACCGGAATGCAGAGCCAGTCGGGTGCTTCGCCGAGGGCGTCCACCACTTCGAAGGCGGCGGTCTTCTGCCCCTGAAGGCGGAAGGGATTGAGCGAGTTCACCAGGGTGACGGGATAGCGGTCAGCCACCTCCCGCACGATCGTCAGGGCGCGGTCGAAGTTGCCCTGCACCGCCAGCACTTCGGCGCCATACAGCAGGGCCTGGGCCAGCTTCCCCTGGGCGACGTAGCCATCCGGGATCAACACGAAGGCCCGCATGCCACCCCGGCGCGCATAGGCCGCGGCCGCGGCGGAGGTGTTGCCGGTGCTGGCACAGATCACCGCCTCCGACCCGGCCTCCTTGGCCTTGCTGATCGCCATGGTCATGCCCCGATCCTTGAAGGAGCCGGTGGGGTTGAGACCGTCGTATTTGAGGAACACCCGCACGCCGCGGCCGATCCGCTCGGCGATCGACGGAGCCGGGATCAGCGGCGTGGCTCCTTCCCGCAGGGTCACCACCGGCGTGGCATCGCTCACCGGCAGCCAGGCGCGGTAGGCCTCAATCAGGCCCGGCCAGTCCTGCATCACCGGCTGGGCGCCGAAGGGACCGGTGCCATGGCGCCGGAAGGAACGGAGCAGGGGCACGGGGCAGGGTCTGGAGGCTGGGGGCGAATCTACGGCGCGACTCAGGCTGACCCTGGCCCGGATTCAGGAGCCAGGCTTGGCGCCGACATCACCGCGCAGGCCATCGAGGGGGGATTCCGAAAAGAAGCGCACCAGGTCGGTCACGGAGCTTGCCTTGCTCATCAGCCCCAGCAAGGCAGGAATGCTGACCTCGATCTCGTTGGTGGGATAGGCCTTGAGGAAGCCGATCGGAGACAGCTTGCCGGAGTCTTCAGCGGCGCCCAGCACCAGCGCCGATCGCATCGCCTGCACCCCCACCGTCTCGGCGTTGAGCGGGTAGATGATCTGGGCGGCCCGCGCCAGGATCGCCTCGCCGATGCTGGTGTTGAGCAGGCGGCTGACCAGCACGACCGGCACGGTCATCGATTGGTTGAGCAGTTTCGCGGCTTCTTCCGGCTTCTGCTTGCTGAACTTGAGCACGTCCGCAAGCAGACCGCGGGCCTCTCCGGTGGTGGCCAGGTGCTCCAGATCCGCCACGGGAATCGAGCGGCGGAAGGCCCCGCTCACGAACACCAGGTTTTCGCCGGCCAGGGCTGCAGGGGAGCTGGCGCAGAGCCCGAGTCCCAGCAGGGCGGCCCCCAGACGGTGGCACTGGCGGGTCAACCCGGACCGCTTCTGCACAGAACTCTCCCAATAATGGAATTCATCGTAGGAGCAGCGTTTGGAGGGGAGCTGGCTGGAGGCCGCGGCCCAGGACGGTTCACCGACCCCAACTGGCGTCAGGCGCTGGCCAGATCGGCGCTCCGCCGCGGCGCCACCAACACATCCCGCAGCAGCCGGACCACGCCCCGTTCGGCCAGCCCCCTGGCGACCTGGGCCCCCATGCGGCGTAGATCGGGTTCCCCCACCAGTCGTGGCAGCCGCTTCAGCAGCAACTGGGGTTCAAAGCCTGGCAGGGCCCGCAGGATCAGCACCAGCTGCCGCACCGGTTCGAGATCCAGCAAGGGCTCGCTGGCTTCCCAGGGATCGCGGCGGCGCAGACCCGGGGGCTGCAGCCTGGGCGGTAGCCGTTGGCCCAGCCGCAGGGTGGCCTGCCAGGCCACCGCATCCATCCGCTCCACCACCGCGTCGACCAATTGCTGGCGCAGCAGACCCCCCTGGGGTGAGAAGAGGAAATCGAGCACCTGATCGAGCAGGGTGTCCAGATCGAGCTGGCTCCCCTTGGAGGCGCTGGCGATGAGGTTGTCGAGGCGCTGCCAGCGGAAGATCTCGCCATCGAACAGCATTTCCTTGAGGCTCTGCCGCAGGCTGGGATCGGGATCTTCCATCAGGCGGCGGGCGAAGTAGGGGTAGGCGGCCCCGAGGATCTTGAAGTCGGAATCCACACTCAAGGCGATGCCTTCGAGGGTCACCAGCGAGCGGATAATCAGGGCGTAATAGGGCGGAACCTGGAAGGGAAAGCGATACATCACCCCCGAGAGATCATCGGTCACCGCTTTGAAATCCATCCGGCTCACGCCCATCTCCAACGCCTGGCCGAAGACGCTCTCAAAGGCGGGAACAATCGGTTCCAGATTTACATCTTCGGCCAGAAAACCGAGGCTGACGAAGTCCTTGGACAGGGCGCTGAAGTTGCGATTCACCAGATGTACCACCGCCTGGATCAGGCCGGTGCGGGCCTCACGGCTCACCTCGCTCATCATGCCGAAATCGAGATAGGCCAGCCGCCCGTCGCTCAGGGCCAGCAGGTTGCCGGGGTGGGGATCGGCGTGGAAGAAACCGTGCTCGAGCAGTTGCTGCAGGCTGCAGTCCACCCCGATGCTCACCATCACATCCGGGTCGATGCCGAGGGCCTGCACCGCCTCGAGATTGGTGAGCTTCACCCCCTCGATCCACTCCATCGTCAGCACCCGGCGGCTGGTGGCCTGGTGATAGATCAAGGGAACGGCGATCAGGCGGTTGTGGGCGTGCAGCGTGCGGAAGCGTTCGGCATTGGCGGCTTCATGGAAATAATCCATCTCCTCGAACACCCGCTTGCCAAGCTCGTCGATCAGCCCGACCAGATCGCTGCGGATCAAGCGCACGTGCTGATTCAGCCAGCCGGCGATGTTGCGCACGATGTAGAGATCCAGCGTGATCTGCTCCCGCAGGCCCGGCCGCTGCACCTTCACAGCCACCCGCTCACCGGTTCGAAGCACGCCGCGGTGGACCTGGCCCAGGGACGCAGCGGAAATCGGCTCCCGTTCGAGGCTGGCGTAGATCGCCTCGACCGGTGCCCCAAGATCTTCTTCGATGCAGGCCATCGCCAGTGCTGAATCGAAGCCTGGCAGCTGGTCCTGCAGTTGGGCCAGTTCCTCCAGCAGCATCGGTGGAACGATGTCCGGCCGGGTGGAGAGGGCCTGTCCAGCCTTGATGAACGCGGGCCCGAGGGCCACCAGCAGGTTGGCGCATTCGCGGGCCCGGGCCCGGCAGCGTTCCGGGTTGGCCAGCATGCCCAGCAGCCAGTCGGTCCCCACGCCGAGCAGATAGAGGCTGATCGGAATCAGGGTCTGGGCCAGGCGGCGCAGCAGCCGCTGGGGGTGTCCGGCATAGATCCTGGTGATCGCCGCCGGGTCGTACTCCAGCAGGCCGGCGGCCTCAATGAAATCGCCCAGCTCCGGCGAGCCGCTTCGAGCTGTGGGGCTCAGCCCCAGACTGGGTCTTGATCCGCCAGCCTCCGCTGCTGAACCCGCTGATGAGAGCTTTCTCTCCGAGGCGACAACATCTCCGAGAACACCGCCTAGGTGTACATCGTCTTGATGCACAGCCTCTGCGAGGACACGCTCCTCGATGACAGCCTCCTCGACGACAACGTCCCCGAAGACAGCGGCGCGCATGGCGTCGGCAGCGGCGTCAGCGGCGGTTCGAACCATGCCCCAGCGCCTGTGGCGCAATCCCGTACACCCTCTTCTAGAACAATCGCAAGGCCGCTACGGTCGGGGCGAACACGTGTTCCATACCGGAGGCCGGGGTGCTCACGGGGCTGCGCCTGGAGAACATTGCCCTGATCGAACAGCTGGAGCTCGGTTTCGCCCCGGGGTTCACCGTGTTCACGGGGGAGACGGGGGCTGGCAAGTCCTTGTTGCTCGATGCCCTCGATGCCCTGCTTGGCGGTGCCCAGGGCAGTGCCGGTGCCCGGCTGTTGCGCCCACGGGCGGAGCGTGCCGTGATCGAGGCCAGCTTCAGCCTCGATCCACCGCTGGAGGCCTGGCTGGCCCAGCAGGAGATCGAGAGCCAGGAGGGTGAGCTCTGGCTCAGCCGGGAGTGGCGCCGCAGCGAGGAGCGCCTCACCAGCCGCAATCGACTCAATGGCGTGCTGGTCAGTCGCGCTCAGTTGCAGGAGCTGCGGCCCCTGCTGCTGGATCTCACCGTGCAGGGGCAGACCCAGCAGCTGGCCCGCCCCGGTCAGCAGCGGCGTTGGCTGGATCGCTTTGCGGGCGAGCCGATCCAGCTGCTGCTCGATCCGGTGCGCCTTGCCTTCAGCCAGTGGCGCGAGGCAGTCCAGACGTTTGATGCGGCGCAGCGCGATCGCGAACAGCTGGAGCGCGAGCGGATCGGCCAGGAGCAGCAGCTCGAGGATCTGGAGGCGGCGGACCTCGACGACCCGTTGGAGGTGCAACGGCTCCAGAGCGAGCAGGACCGTCTTGCCCACGGGGTGCGGCTGCAGGAGGGGGTGATGAGCCTGCAGGGTCGCCTGGTGGAAGGGGCCGAGCAGGCGCCTTCGGTGTTCGATCACCTGGCCGCCTGCGAGCAGGAGCTCGGCGTCATGGAGGGGCTGGATGGCTCGGTCAGCCCCCTGCGCCAGCGCTGCACCGAGGGTTTCGTGCAGCTCCAGGACCTGGTGCGCGAGCTCGATCGCTACGCCGCTTCGCTGGAGAGCGATCCAGCCAGCCTGGCCCAGCTCCAGGACCGCCTCGCCACCCTCAAGGCGCTGGAGCGCCGCCACGGTTCTGATCTCGCCGCCCTGATCAGCCTGCGGGACGCGCTGCGAGAGCAGCTGGCTCCCGGTGGCGCCGCGGCGTCCCTGGCTGCGCTCGTGCAGCGGGAGCAGCAGGTGCGTCAGCGGCGGGATGATCTCAATGCCGCCCTGCACGAGCGGCGCCAGGCGGCGGCCCTGGCGCTGGAACAGCAGCTGATGCAGGCCCTGCGGCCCATGGGTCTGGCCAATGTGCGTTTTGAGGTGCGGGTGGAGGCGGCCACGGCCGGTGAGGAGGGCGCCGACGCGGTGCAGTTCCTGTTTTCCGCCAACCCGGGTCAGCCCCTGGCGCCCCTGGCGGAGGTGGCCTCGGGGGGAGAGATGAGCCGCTTCCTGCTCGCCCTCAAGACCTGCCTGGCCGCGGCCGATGCCCACGTCACCCTGCTGTTTGATGAGATCGATACGGGCGTGAGTGGCCGGGTCAGTGGGGCGATGGCGGAGTTGTTGCAGCGCCTGGCCCTGCAGCGGCAGGTGTTCTGCGTCACCCACCAGCCCCTGGTGGCGGCGGCGGCGGATCACCATTACCGCGTCAGCAAGCAGGTCATCGACGGCGTCACCCACACCCGGGTGTCCCACCTGCGGGACACTCGCGCCCGCCAGGCGGAGCTGGCCGAGTTGGCCGGTGGGGATTCCGGTGACGCCAGCCTCTTTGCCGCCAGCCTGCTGGATCGGGCCGCCGCGCCGCCGCGGCCGGATCGCTAGAACCGCCGTACCGCCGCCCCGTTTTCTGTGCCTGCCGTGCCGCCGCGCTGGACCGCCGCTGCCATCCCCGATCTGAGCGGCCGCATTGCCCTGGTGACCGGTGCCAACAGCGGCCTGGGGCTGGAAACCGCCCGGGCCCTGGCCCACCATGGCGCCACCGTGGTGCTGGCCTGCCGCAACCGGCGCCGCGGCGAGGAGGCTCGCCAGGCCTTGCTGCCGGCGGCCCACGGGCCGCTCGATCTCCTGGAGCTGGACCTGGCCGATCTGGCGCAGGTGGTCGCGGCGGCCGGCTGGATGGAGGAGCAGTACGGCCGGTTTGATCTGCTGATCAACAACGCCGGTGTGATGGCGCCGCCCCGCACCCTCAGCCGCGATGGGTTCGAGCTGCAGTTCGCCACCAACCATCTGGGCCATTTCGCCCTCACCCTCGCCCTGCTGCCGCTGCTGGAGGGCCAGCCCGATGCCCGTGTGGTCACGGTCACCTCCGGTGCCCAGTACTTCGGCCGCATCGCCTTCGAGGATCTGCAGGCCGAGCGCTCCTACGACCGCTGGCGCACCTACGGCCAGAGCAAACTCGCCAACGTGATGTTCGCCCTGGAGCTGCAGCAGCGTCTGGAGCAGGCCGGCAGCACGGTGCGCTCCTTCGCGGCCCATCCCGGCCTGGCCCGGACCAACCTGCAGCCCGCCTCGGTGGAGGCCAGCGGCGCCCGCTTCGAGGCCCTGGCCTACCGATTGATGGATCCCCTCTTTCAGAGCGCCGCCATGGGGGCTCTGCCCCAGCTGTTTGCCGCCACGGCTCCCCAGGCCGAGGGCGGCGGCCATTACGGCCCAGATCAATGGGGTGGCCTGCGGGGCTGGCCTGCGGCGGTGCGTGTTGCCCCGGCTGCCCTCGATGGCCAGCAGCGCCGCCGGCTGTGGGAGTGCAGCGAAGCGCTCTGCGCCGGAGCCTGCCCGGCGCTGGCCACCCGCTTATCGGCAGCGGACACTGCTGTGAGCCGTGCCTAAGTTGGCCGTAGCTCCTGGGTGCCGTGGTGCCGCGTCTTCGTTTTCTTGCCGCCCCTCTGGCTGCCGGTTTGCTGCTGCTCCCCGTGCTGATGCCGCCTGCCAACGCGGCTGAGCAGGTGGTGTTCGTGACCGGGGCCTTCCGCCGCTCGATTCCGGTGGCGGATCTGGCTCACCTGGCTGAAACCGGCGAAGCGCGAGGTCTGCTGGGGGATGTGCTGCGGCTGGGGCGGCAGAACCCGGCTGAACTGGCCAAGCTGCTCAATGTGCAGATCCGCCTGCCCCTGGTACTCACCAGCCGTCTGCTCGGCACCCGCATCGGTGAGGCGGCCCTCAGCCGGGTCGCCCGGATCGTGTTCCCCCTCAAAGCACCGGGGGTGGCGGTTCCGGCCCTGCGGGCCGCCACGATCCTGGGGCTGGAGAAGGGCGGTGGCAGTCTGTCGCCGCTTGGCTTTCTGCAGGCCTATCCCAACCGGGATCTGGCCGTGAGTCTGCCGGAGCTAAAGATTGCCTTCAATCGACTGAACTCGGTCACTGAAGTGGTGCGCAGCTTCCTGGAAACGGATCTGGGCGGCCAGAGCGGTGCGGCCGGCAGCGGAACCACCCCCTAACCGGGCCAGCAGGGTGCCTGATCACGGAATGGGTCAGGCCAGCGCGCCTAGAATCCACCGTTCATCAGGCCGCCGCATGCCCCGCGCCACAGCCTCTGCCAGCCCCGCGGCAACAGCGGCCCCGAACGGCGCCACCAGTGCCAGCGAGGCTGCCCTCACCCTCAACGGCGGCAGCCTCGAGGATGTGATCCGGGTGCGGGGCGCCAGGCAGCACAACCTCAAGAACGTCGATCTCACGATCCCGCGCAACCGCCTGGTGGTGTTCACCGGCGTGAGCGGCAGCGGCAAGAGTTCGCTGGCCTTCGACACGATTTTCGCGGAGGGGCAGCGCCGCTACGTCGAGAGCCTCTCGGCCTACGCGCGCCAGTTCCTCGGCCAGGTGGACAAGCCGGATGTGGATGCGATCGAGGGGCTCTCCCCGGCGATCTCGATCGATCAGAAATCCACCAGCCACAACCCCCGCTCCACCGTGGGCACGGTGACCGAGATCCAGGACTATCTGCGCCTGTTGTTCGGTCGTGCCGGAGAGCCCCACTGCCCCCAGTGCGACCGCTCGATCCGGCCCCAGACCATCGACGAGATGGTGGACCAGATCCTCACCCTGCCCGAGGGCACCCGCTACCAGCTGCTGGCGCCGGTGGTGCGGGGCAAGAAGGGCACCCACGTGAAGCTGCTGGGCGGCCTGGTGGCGGAGGGATTCGCGCGGGTGCGGATCAACGGCGAGGTGCGCGAACTGGCCGACAACATCGAGCTCGACAAGAACCACGCCCACCACATCGAGGTGGTGGTCGACCGGCTCGTGGCCCGCGAGGGCATCCAGGAGCGGCTCACCGATTCGCTGCGCACGGCCCTGAAGCGCGGCGACGGGCTGGCCCTGGTGGAGGTGGTGCCCAAGACCGGCGAGGAGCTGCCGGAGGGGCTGGAGCGGGAGCGGCTCTATTCGGAGAACTTCGCCTGCCCGGTGCATGGCGCCGTGATGGAGGAGCTCTCGCCGCGGCTGTTCTCTTTCAACAGCCCCTATGGCGCCTGCCCGGATTGCCATGGCCTCGGCCATCTGCGCCAGTTCACCGAGGATCGGGTGGTGCCGGATCCCTCGCTGCCGGTCTACGCGGCGATTGCCCCCTGGAGCGACAAAGACAGCTCCTACTACTTCTCGCTGCTCTATTCGGTGGGGGAGGCCTTCGGCTTCGAGCTCAAGCTGCCCTGGAGCGAACTCAGCCAGGAGCAGCGCCAGGTGCTGCTGCACGGCAGCAGCGAGCCGATCGCGATCCAGGCCGACAGCCGCTACCGCAAGAGCCAGACCTACGAGCGTCCCTTCGAGGGGATCCTGCCGATCCTGGAGCGGCAGCTGCGCGACGCCAGCGGCGAGGCGGTGCGCCAGAAACTGGAGAAGTACCTCGAACTGGTGCCTTGCTCCACCTGTCAGGGGCTGCGGCTGCGGCCCGAGGCCCTGGCGGTGCGGGTGGGTCCGTACCGGATCCACGAGCTCACCAGCACCAGCGTGGGCGAAAGCCTGGCGCGGATCGAGGCGCTGATGGGGGTGGGGGCCAGTGCCGGGGCGCCACCCCTGCTCAGCCCCCGCCAGATCCAGATCGGCGATCTGGTGCTGCGGGAGATCCGCATGCGCCTGAAGTTCCTGCTGGATGTGGGGCTCGACTACCTCAGCCTCGACCGCCCGGCCATGACCCTCTCGGGCGGGGAGGCCCAGCGCATCCGCCTCGCCACCCAGATCGGCGCTGGCCTCACCGGGGTGCTCTACGTGCTGGATGAGCCCAGCATCGGCCTGCACCAGCGCGACAACGACCGGCTGCTGGCCACCCTGCTGAAGCTGCGGGATCTGGGCAACACCCTGATCGTGGTGGAACACGACGAGGACACGATCCGCGCCGCCGACTATGTGGTGGACATCGGCCCCGGTGCCGGGGTGCACGGCGGCCGGATCGTGTCCGAGGGGGGTCTCGAGCAGCTGCTGGCGGCGGAGGATTCACTCACCGGCGCTTACCTCAGCGGCCGCCGCTCGATTCCCACCCCCGCGGAGCGCCGCCAGGCCTGCACCCGCCAGCTCACCCTGGTGAACTGCCGCCGCAACAACCTGGACGACATCAGCGTCGAGATCCCACTGGGGCGGCTGGTGTGTGTGACCGGCGTGAGCGGCAGCGGTAAAAGCACCCTGGTCAATGAGCTGCTCCATCCGGCGCTGGAGCACAAGCTCGGCCTGAAGGTGCCCTTCCCCTCGGGGCTGGAGTCGTTGAAGGGGATGAAGTCGATCGACAAGGTGATCGTGATCGATCAGAGCCCGATTGGCCGCACGCCCCGTTCCAACCCCGCCACCTACACCGGCGCCTTTGATCCGATCCGCCAGGTGTTCGCGGCCACGGTGGAGGCCAAGGCCCGCGGTTACCAGGTGGGTCAGTTCAGCTTCAACGTCAAAGGCGGGCGCTGCGAGGCCTGCAGCGGGCAGGGCGTCAATGTAATTGAGATGAACTTCCTGCCGGATGTGTATGTGCAGTGCGATGTCTGCAAGGGGGCGCGTTACAACCGCGAAACCCTGCAGGTGACCTACAAGGGCTTCACCATCGCCGACGTGCTGCAGATGACGGTGGAACAGGCTGCCGATGTGTTCTCCGCCATTCCCCAGGCGGCCGATCGATTGCGCACCCTGGTGGATGTGGGGCTGGGCTACATCAAGCTTGGCCAGCCGGCGCCTACCCTCTCCGGTGGGGAAGCGCAGCGGGTGAAGCTCGCTACCGAGTTATCCAAACGTGCCACGGGCAAGACGCTGTATCTGATCGATGAACCCACCACCGGCCTGAGCTTCTACGACGTGCACAAGCTGATGGACGTGATGCAGCGGCTGGTGGACAAGGGCAATTCGATCCTGGTGATTGAGCACAATCTCGATGTGATCCGCTGTGCTGACTGGATCATCGATCTGGGTCCAGAAGGGGGCGACAAGGGCGGTGAGATTGTGGTGTGCGGCACCCCGGAAGAGGTGGCCGAACATCCCACCAGTCATACGGGCCGGTATCTCAAGCAGGTGCTGGAGCAGCATCCGCCTATACCTGTGTCGGCCTGAGGCTTGAGATCTTCGAAGGGATCTGGAAGACTCGGAGGGTGGTTGGTTGGGGACGTGTGGCCGGTGGCTTTGGTGGTCACTTGAAGGAGGGCCAGACGAGGAGTGTGGGGGATGACACGCCAGTGATACCGCGCCACACTTGCAGTAGTTCTATTCCTTGGCATGCACCGCAGTCCTGCGCAGGACTTCTTCTCCTTTCTTCTGGGTGGAGGTTTATTTGCTGGTGGCATCTTCCTATTGCTCAACCAAGTGATGGTCGCCACGCCCGGCGGGATTGGTGCCATGGGTCGCGGGGGCGGTGCCTACCGCCATGGAATGAGATATGGCTATGGGGCTGGGTTGGGACTTCCTCCGATTGGTGGCCTCACTGGCGGCATGGGACTTCTCATGATTCCTTTTGGCTTGGGAGTGGCACTTCTATTTGTTAATGCTTATCGCAAGCTTGCCTGGCTCTTGGTCTGGGGGTCTGGGGCTGCATTGATTGTCGGGATTCTTCACAGCCTGGACATGAACTTTATGCCAACGACGCTCTGGGCTCTTGTGACCATGATCGTCATGATTGCCGCAGGCGCAGGCCTCATGTTTAAGTCGCTTTACGGAGATGGCGATCGTGACAAAGAAGACTGACGATCAGTTTCGGAGTAAGCGTCTGCAAGACCTCATGGCCGAGGTTGATGGGCCTGTTCTTGCCAAGAGCAAACCAAAAGTTCATGTTGCTGATCAACAGGTGGCAAAGATCCTTTCTATATTCATTCGTTGGGCTGTATTCGGATTTCTCTGTCTTGGTTTGGGGTTCTGGGCTGGGGCTCAGAATGCGCAGCTCCGTTGGGCATTGCGGCAGCCATCAGATAAACAGCTGCTGACCTCCCAGGGCTGGCGACAGGATGGAACCGGTGTTTTTTATCGTTGGTGTCTTGAGCAGTGTCATGCTCCCCAGATGTATGGTGGTGGAGTGCTCAAGGTTTTCGAAGTTAAATGTGTCGATCGTCCATGTGGTGACATCCTGATGCGATTCAATGTGCTCAACTCAAAGAGAGAGATGATTGATCAGATTGTTCTGAATGAGAAAGGGTTGCATGGGGAAACCAGGCGTTTCATGATTGAAGCTCAAAATCCAGATGCCGCCTCGCTTGAGCTTGCTGAGTTCTCTGCTCGCGCAAAAGTTTAGATCCGCTGTATCAAGTGGGCACCTTGTGAAGTGGGTATCTTGATCTCGTCGAAGGCAATTTGATCCTGCTGATCGAGCACAACCTTGATGTGATCCGCTGTGCCGACTGGATCATCGATCTGGGTCCTGAAGGGGGCGACAAGGGCGGTGAGATCGTGGTGTGTGGTACCCCGGAAGAGGTGGCGGAGCATCCCACCAGTCAAACGGGCCGGTATCTCAAACAGGTGCTGGAGCAGCATCTTCCCCAATTGCTGGCGATCTGAACGACGCCACGCTCGGGCTTGGCGATCCTGCACTGATCGCCCAATGGATGGCCGAATGGGTTGAACTTATGGCCCATTCGACTGCATGGTGTCGTAGGCCTCCTGGCAGAGGGTGGGGGAGGCATAGATCAGCACCTGGCTGTGGGCCGATCGGTTGCAGACCTGATACGAGGACGTCAGCCCAAAGGCATGGCCGGAGGCCTGGAACGTACAGGATTGGAACCGGTCCCGATCGGCGGCGGTGATCTTCCGGCAGGCTGTGGTGGTCGGTTGCAGCCAGTCGAAGCCGTAGCCGCCCACGATCGGAACCTCCCCGGCCAGGGCAGTGGTGGCGCAGAGGGTCAGCAGAGCCAGCAGGCAGGCGATCGCCGTTCGGAGCGTCATGGTCAGTCAGCGGTATAGGGGGTGATGCTTGCCATCGTGGCTGGAGATGCATTCGGAGGCGATCATCGACAGGCCTGTGCTTCCAAGGGGTTTCCAGATCACCCTGCCCCGACACAATGATCTCCTCTGGCCGTTCGTCACGGTCTGGAAGCTCGGCTCGGTTTCTGATCTTCTGGATGGCTTTGGCTGATGAGTCACCAGAGCCTCCACGGTGTGGATTGCGACAGCACTTCGGTGTAATCCCTTCGCAGTAGATCCATCTAGGCTGGTCCAGTTGCCCCGGTGGATACCGGAGATTCTGCCGCCGCTGCCCATGCTCGAATCCGCCTCGGCTGCTTCCTTCCTGGAGCCGGATCCTCGGCTGAACGGGCCGGACTGGGCTCGGTCCTCGCATGTCCCCGCCGCGGCCTTCCCAACCGAGGGCACCGCGGTGCCGCTGATCGGTTCCGGGATCGGCATTGCCCGGTCCGAGCTTGCCCGACCCGGGCTCGAGCCGCCCGAGGCTGCCGATTCTTCGCGTGATCCGATCACCGGTGCCCCCTTCGATCAGCTGCAGGTGTTGCCGCAGGATGGTCGCCGCATCTATCGCAAGGCTTTTGCCCTGGCCGAGCGGCAGATTCGCATCGAAATCTGTGTGCTGGAAGACCCCAAGATTCTCGCCGGCCTGCGGGACGCGCTCGATCGCGGTGTGCGCGTGCGGGCGATCGTCGATCGCGGCAAGTACGGGGACCTGACGGCGGAACAGCAGAACCTGGCGGCGGATTTCACAGCGGCCGGTGGGGAACTGCAGCTCAGCAATCCGATCTTTCCGCGCTCCTTTCCGAAGACGATCCTGATCGATTCGAAGCTGCTGGTGTATGGCTCCGCCTGTCTCGATTCCACCACCTTTGCCCAGTACCGCGATTTCGCCCTCGCCAGCACCGATCCCACCGTGCTGGACACCATCAAGACCCTGTTCGCGAACGACTGGGCGTACTCGGCGCCGGTGGGTCAGGAGCCCTCTCCCTTCAATCCCACCCCGCCGGTGCAACCTCCGGAGCTGCTGATCGCGCCGCGCAATGCCGCCGCCGGCATGGCAGATCTGTACCAGCAGGCGGAGCGGAGACTGGATGTGTACACCGAGGAGCTGGGCAATGCCGCCCTCGAGAGCGAACTGGTGGCGGCGGTGAATCGGGGGGTGCGGGTGCGTCTGATCACGCCGGTGCAGGTGAACGGCGCCAGCCCGGAGCAGAACAACCAGCACAGTGCCTCGATCGCGGCCCTGGTGGCCGCTGGGGTGGTGGTGCACACCAGTGGGCCCGTGGAAATGTTCAGTCAGCCCTACATGCATGCCAGAGCCGCCCTGGTGGATGGCCGCCTCGCCTACGTGGGTTCGATCAGCCTCTCCCCCGACTCGGTGACCGTGAATCGGGAGATGGGCCTGATCGAGGAGGATCCCACCATCGTGGCCCAGCTCGGTCGTCAGTTCGTCAAGGATTTCCGGCGCCTCACCCCGACGGTCTGATCCAGGCAGCCTGATCCAGGCAGCCTGCTGCGCCGGCTTCTGTTATCGGGGTCGGATGGAGCACAATTCCCTGCAGGCCTTACCCACCAGACCACCACCCCTCCAATGCGCGTTTCCCGTTTCCGGCTTCGTCGCATCGGCTGGCTGGCGGCCGGTCTGGCACTGGCCAGCGCCGCGGCTCCCGCCCGGGCCCTGGAAACGGTGCTGCTGAAGTTGCCCTTGGTGGAGACCAGCTTCCGCGTCAAGCTCAGCGAGCTGGAGCAACCGGCCCGGCTTCTGAGCGGCAGCAGTGATCTGGCCGAACTCGACCGCGCCACCAATGGTGCGGTGGGCCGGGAGTTGCTGGAGGTGTTCAATCGCCCCCTGCCCCTGCAGGTGGAGGCTGTGGTGGATCAGGCCAGCGGCACGCCCCTGCTCAATCAGGCGCTGCTGGCGGTGTCCGCCCTCGGCCAGGTGGAGGGGCTGCCTGCCGGTTCCGACATCGGCGGCGCTGAGCTGGCGGAGGCGGTGCGGCAGGCGGCTTCCGGCGGGCAGCTCACCCTGCTTTCCCTGCTGCGGGCCCTGCCGGGCGACACCGTGACCGTGGATCTGGGCAAGGCTCTGGCGACCGCCCGTCGCTTGCAGAATCAGCAGGCCCCCGCCCTGGAGCTGGTGCGTGACCTCCCGGCCGCGACCGTGGATCCTGCGCTTTCCGCGCCTGGTGCCTTCACCCCCGTGCGCAGCACCTTCACCCTGCCGGTGTCCTATCGCCCGCAACCCCTGCAGGTGGTGCTGATCAAACCCTCCCAGGGGGGCAATGGCCAGCTGGTGGTGATCTCCCATGGCCTCTGGGATGCCCCCGAGAGCTTCGAGGGCTGGGCGCGCCACCTGGCCAGCCACGGCTACACCGTGGTGCTGCCCCTCCACCCGGGCAGCGACCGGGACCAGCAGCGGGCCATGCTCTCGGGAGAGGCGAAGCCCCCCAGCCCGGAGGAGCTGCGGCTGCGGCCCCTGGATGTGAAGGCCATTCTGGATGGCTTCACCGGTGCCGACACCCAGAAGGTGGTGGTGATCGGCCATTCCTGGGGTGCCACTACCGCCCTGCAGCTGGCCGGGCTGCGGCCCAGCAGCAGTCGGTTGGAGCAGCGCTGCAACGACGGCAGTGATCCGCGCCGCAACCGCAACGATCCCGACCGCAACATGAGCTGGGTGCTGCAGTGCAGCTTCCTCAGCAGCGCCGATCGCTCCAGCGCGGCCGATCCACGGGTGATCGCTGTGGCGGCGGTGAGTCCGCCCCTCTACCTGCTGTTTGATCAGGGGAGCACCGCCGGCATGACGGCACGGGCCCTGCTGGTCACGGGCAGCCGTGACTGGGTGGTCCCTGCCGGGCCCGAGGCGATCGCGCCCTTCAGCCGCTCCCGGCCGGCCGGTCATCAGCTGGTGGTGGCTGGTGGCGGTGACCATTTCAACCTGCGTGCACCAGCGACTGGCAATGGCGGCCCGCTGCGCGGCCTCTTGCTGGGCTGGGTGAATGGGGCCTATGCCGCCGGTCCGACTGTGCGGCCGGCTCCCGGGGCTCCGCCACTGCTTCCAGCCGGCGGCTGGGGCGATGCGGACAAGCCACTGGTGGACGCCACCAGCAGGGTGCTTTCGCCCCAGCCCTGACCGTCGACTGCCTTCGGATGGTTGCCTGGCGGCGTGGCGGACTGCCGTCTTTGTCTCTGAATGCTGACAGGGCTGAGCTGGAGCCCTTGCTTGGCCGGGCGACCTGATCCCGCTGTGGCGCGGGATCTTCGCTCGGGCAGAGCCGTGCTCCGCCCGTACTTGGCAGGTTTTCCTGCGGCGCGATTCGGCAACGTTGGCTAGGGATTCCCTATGCACTGATCCGCTCCAGCCGCGCTTTCACCGCTGACGCCGTGGTCGACGACCACCGCTCACCCGTTCGTCCACCTCTTCGGGGCCGCCATGGGTTTTCACATCCTCCACCTGCATCTGCACGGTCTGTTTCGAGGTCATGACCTGGAGCTGGGTCGTGATCCCGATACCGGTGGCCAGACCACCTATGTGCTGGAACTGGCCCAGGCGATGGCGGCCCGACCCGAGGTGGAGCGGGTCGAGGTGGTTACCCGCCTGATCCGCGATCGGCGGGTGTCACCCGATTACGCCCGGCCATTGGAGCCGATCGGCCCCAATGCCGCCATCCGCCGCCTTCCCTTCGGTCCGCCGCGCTATCTGCGCAAGGAACTGCTCTGGCCCCACCTCGACGAACTGGCCGACGCCCTCACCGAGGTTCTGGTGGCGCAGCCTCGCCTGCCGGACTGGATCCACGCCCATTACGCCGATGCCGGCTATGTGGGGGCCTTGCTGAGGCGTCGGCTTGGCATCCCGCTGGTGTTCACGGGCCACTCGCTCGGGCGCGAGAAGCGCCGCCGGCTGATGCTCTCCGGCCTTGACCCTCGCCAGATCGATCAGACCTACGCCATGGCGCGTCGCATCGATGCCGAGGAGCTGGCCCTGGCCCATGCCGTGCTGGTGGTGACCAGCACCAGCCAGGAGCGGGAGCATCAATACGCCCGCTATGGCCGCTTCCGGCTGGATCAGGCCCGTGTCATCCCTCCCGGTGTGGATGCCCGCCTGTTCCACCCGCCCGTGAGCGGTGAGGTTGAAACGGCGATCGAGCAGCTGCTTCAGCCCTTTCTGCGCGATCCGGCCAAGCCACCGGTGCTGGCGATCTGCCGTGCTGATCACCGCAAGAACATCCCGGCCCTGGTGGAGGTGTTCGGCCGTTCCGAGCACCTGCGCAAGAACCACAATCTGGTGCTGGTGCTCGGCTGCCGCGACGACCCCCGCGAGCTCGAAAAACAGCAGCGCGAGGTGTTCCAGCAGGTGTTTGAGCAGGTGGATCGCTTCGATCTCTATGGCCAGGTGGCCTACCCGAAGCAGCACCGGCGCGATCAGATTCCCGGGTTCTACCGCTGGGCGGCCCAGCTGGGCGGTGTGTTCGTCAATCCCGCGCTCACCGAGCCCTTCGGGCTCACCCTGCTGGAGGCGGCGGCCTGCGGCCTGCCGATCGTGGCCACCGATGACGGCGGCCCCCGCGACATCCTCAGCCGCACCGACAGCGGTCTGCTGGTGGACGTCTCCGATCTCGATGCCCTGCAGCAGGCGGTGGAGGGCAGCCTGGCGAGCCCCCAGCAGTGGCGGCGTTGGTCGGAGAACGGCATCGAGGCGGTCAGCCGCCACTTCAGCTGGAATGCCCATGTCTGCAGTTACCTGGGCGAGGCCGCTGCGGCTGCCGCCAGCGCTCAGGCCAGGGTGCCGGGGCCATCCGGTCCCATGCTGCAATCCCCCCGGCGCCTGGCTCCGCCCCAGCGCCTGCTGCTCTTCGATCTCGATGTGTCTCTGGCCTCGCCCGACGACGCCAGCCTGGTGGAGCTGCGCCGTCGGCTGGAGGCCGACCCCCGGCTGTCGGTGGGTGTGTTCAGCGGCCGCTCCTTCCAGGCGGCCTGCCAGCGCTTTGCCGCGTTGCAACTGCCGCTGCCCCGCGTCACCATCACCGAGGCCGGGACCGACATCCGCTTCCGCGATCTGGCTAGTCCTGAGCTGACCTGGGGCGATCCGGACCTGGGCCATGTCGAGCCTGGTGGCGAGAGGGCCGGACCTGGACTTGAGATCGCCGACCTAGTGCTGGATCCGCTCTGGCAGCAGCGGATCGGCCGCAGCTGGCAGCGCCAGGCGGTGGTCGCGGCCATGGCCGAGCTCGAGCCCCGCCTCTGCCTGCAGGACGAGAGCGAGCAGGGTCCTTACAAGGTGAGCTACGTGCTGCAGGAACCTGATCAGGGCATCCTGCCGCTCGTGCGGCAGGCCCTGCGCAGCCATGCCCTGCAGGCCCGGCCCCATGTGTTCCAGCACTGCTTCCTGGATGTGCTGCCGCTCACGGCCTCCAAGGCGGAGGCGATCCGCTACGTGGCGCTGCGCTGGAAACTGCCGCTCAGCAGCATCCTGGTGGGGGCCAGCCAGCAGGGCGATGGCGAACTGCTGCAGGGCCTGCCCCTCGGCGTGGTGCCGGATGACCATGACCCCTCGCTCGAATCCCTGCGAGGACATCGGCGTGTGTACTTCTCCTCAAAGCCCCAGGCCTGGGGGCTGCTGGATGGTTTAGATCACCATCGCTTCCTGCGCCGCTGACTCTGGCGTGCCGTCTGAGGTTGTTGATCCCGCACCCTCGGCGGCGTTGCCAAGGGGTGATGCTCCAGACCACCCCTTCCTGAAGCGGCTGCGCCGGGAGTTTGAGGCTGACGCACGCCTCAGCCAGGTCTTCGTCGTGCTCTCGGTGGGCGCGAGCCTGATCGCCACCTTTGGTCTGCTCACCAACAGCGCCTCCGTGGTGATCGGCGCCATGGTCGTGGCGCCCTGGATCCTGCCGCTGCAGGCGATCGCCTACGGCATCCTGCGCGGCCGCTTCAACCTGGTCCTGAGGGCCTTGATCACCTTGATGGTGGGGGTGTCGACCACGGTGATCTTGTCCGTGGGGATCGGCCGCTTGCTCGGTTTCGCCACCTACGGCAGCGAGGTGCTCAGCCGCACCAACCCCAACCTGCTGGATCTGGCCATCGCCTTGGTGGCCGGTGCTCTGGCCATCTATGCCAAGTTGCGCCGTGATGCGGTGTCCTCCCTGGCGGGCCTGGCGATCGCGGTGGCCCTGGTGCCGCCCGTGTGCAGCATGGGCCTGGTGCTGGCCAGCGGTGATTTCAAAAGCGCCCTCGGCGCCGGCCTGCTGTTTGTGACCAACCTGCTGGGCATTCTCAGCGGTGCACTCGTGGCCCTGGTCGTGGTGGAGCCCAGCTTCCGTCTGGTCTTGCTGCGCAGCCGGCTGGGGCTCACCAGTCTGGGCCTGACGGCCCTGCTGCTGGTGCCGCTCACTGGCAGCCTGGTAGGGCTGCTGCGCCAGGCGCGCCAGGGTGCGAACCTGCGCCAGGTGGAGCAGGCGATTGGTCAGAGCCTGCGCAACCGCACGATCAGCCTCGGCTGCGATGCCCAGCTGGTTGGCGTGAACATCGACTGGGCCCAGAACCCTCCCCTGATCCGCGCTTATGTGCGGGTGACCGATCCGACGCTTCCCACCCCGGCGCAGGTGGCAGCTGTGCAGAAGTTCATCAACAGCCAGCAACCGATTCGTTACCGGCTGGTGGTACAGAAGTCCGCCATTGTGGTGGTGGGTCCTGAAGCCAAGCCCAACCCCGCCGCGACCCTGCCGATCGGTTCGGAGATTCCGCCGCCGCTGCCCCTGAGGGAGGGGGAGGCTCGCATCCCGCGGAGTCCACCCCCGCCGGAACCTCCGCCGGTTCCGGCCGAGTCAGAGGGCCGTAGCGGTTCCACGTCTGAGGATTCAGCTGCGTCGGAGGTGGGCGCGGCAGCAGAGGTTTCCCCTGTGGAGCCCAGCCCGAAGGACCTGGAGCCCTGAACCTGTCCTGTCGTGCGTCTTCTGACTGGTCAGGGTTGTCTGGCTGCTTAGTAGCGGCTGCCGCCTGAAGGCTCGATTTCGGCAGCTGCCCTTACCCCTTCACTGTTTCCGTCAGTGGTGAGCCCCTCCTGGGCGCCTTTGCCTGCCCCTGTGTCAGGCAGCCAGTAGCTGAGGTCATTGTACCAATACAGGCGGCCGGGTAATTGCTCGGTCTTCAGCTTGGTGGAGGCCATCGACCCCACCAGCCGGGCCAGATCCACCGGAGACAGGTCCGTGCGGATGTCGTCGCCGGCGATGCGGAGCAGCTCCGGCAGCCGGGTCACTGTGCTGGGTTGCACCAGCTTGCGGAACACGGCCGAAAGCACCAGTTTCTGGCGCTCGAGGCGGCCGATGTCGCCGAGTTCGTCGTGGCGGAAGCGGAGGAACCCTTCCAAATTCTCGCCTTTGAGAACCTGCACACCGGGGTAGAGGTCGATGTAGAGCCCCTGGCTGTTGTCCACGTAGTACATCCGCTTGGGCACATCCACCTCGACGCCGTCCAGGGCGTCGGCCAGTCGCTGCACGGCGCGCAGGTTCACCCTGATGTAGTGGTCCACAGGCACGTCCAGCAGCTGGGTCAGTTCCCGCTTCACCGCCTCAGGGCCGCCAAGGGCGTAGAGGGCGTTGGCCTTCTGCACGCCGAAGTCGGGGGTTTCGATGTAGGTGTCGCGGGGCACCTGGGTCAGCTCGGTGGTGCCGTCCTTCACCTGGACCGTGAGCATCACATCGGTGCTGCCACTCACCGCATCGGTTCCGAGCACCAGGATCCGGCGCTGCTGGGCGAGAGGATTGAGCAGGCTGGAGACACTGCTCGATCCCTGTTTCAGCCCGGCCAGCACCGGTGTGATCCAGTGGGGCAGCGGACCGGCCAGGCCGTAGCCGAGCACGGCACCCAAGCCGAAGGCCAGCAGGGGCGGGCGGCGGCGGCCAGCCCCGTTCCCGGCCTGCACATCGGTCGCAGCCGCCTTGCCGGGCCGTCCCCGGGTGGCCTCGATCGGAGGGCTCAGTGCCTTGCTGGCGCGCTGCTGGCGACGCCGGCGGGTGAGGTCCGTGATGGCGGCAGCGCCCCGGGCCGCAGCCTCCCGATTGGAACGGGGTGTGGGTTGGGCCTGGCTCATGATGGGTCCTGATCGGCGCACCTTACGGGTGGTGCCCCCTTCCGGCCAGTGGCCGGAGGCGCTTTGCCGAGCGGTTCCTGTCAGCTGTCAAGGACTGGGTCCGTCTGGATCAGGCGGCACTCACCCGCACGCAGCCTGCTGCGGCATCGGCGCGCCGCCGTGCTTCGGCCAAATCCCTGCCCCGAGCCAGAGCCACGCCCATGCGCCTTTGCGGGTGGGCCTCAAGTTTGCCGAACAGCAGGACCTCGGTCTCCGGTTCCGCCAGAGCGGCGGCAACGCCGTCGTAGCGCACCGTGCTGGCCCTGCCCGGCGCCAGGATCACCCGGCTGGCGGCGGGTCCGAGCGAGCGGATCTCCGGGATCGGCAGGCCCAGCACGGCCCGTAGATGCAGGGCGAATTCGCTCAGGTTCTGGCCCACCAGGGTCACCAGCCCGGTGTCATGGGGGCGGGGTGAGAGTTCAGAGAACACCACCTCCTCATGGCCGGGTTCGCCACAGAGGAAGAATTCCACGCCGAACAGGCCGGCGCCGCCGAGGTTGTCGGTCACGGCCCTGGCCATGGCCTGGGCGGCTGACAGCTGTTCGCGTCCCAGCGCAGCGGGCTGCCAGCTGCATTGGTAGTCGCCGCCCTCCTGGAGATGGCCGATCGGCGGGCAGAACAGGGTGGGGCCCTGCCACTGCTTCACCGTCAGCAGGGTGATCTCCAGATCAAAGCGCAGGAACTCCTCCACGATCACCCGGGCTCCCGCCCCGCGCGCTCCTGCCAGGGCGGCCTCCCAGGCGGCGCCGATGCCCTCAGGACCCTCCACCACGCTCTGCCCCTTGCCGGAGGAGCTCATCACCGGTTTCACCACCACCGGCCAGCCCAGGGGGGCCGCGGCCGCCGCCAGCTCCTCGGCGCTGCTGGCGTAGGCGAAACGGGCTGTGCGCAGGCCCAGCTCCCTGGCGGCCAGGTCGCGGATGCGGTCGCGGTTCATGGTCACGGCCGTGGCCCGCGCCGTGGGGATCACGGTGATGCCCTCGGCCTCCAGGTCGGCCAGGGCATCCACCGCCAGCGCCTCGATCTCCGGAATCACCAGATCGGGTTGGTGGCGCCGCACCACGGCCGTCAGGGCCGCGGCGTCGCCCATGGCCACCACCTCCGCCTGATCCGCCACCTGCATGGCCGGGGCATTCGGGTAGTGATCCACTGCGATCACCCGGCAGCCCAGACGCTGGGCCGCGATCGCCACTTCCTTGCCCAGCTCACCGCTGCCCAGCAGCATCAGGGTGCGGGGAAAGGGAGCGCTGCTGGGATCGGGCATCGCGGGGGATCCTTGGGCGGTGGCGGTGGTGGCGTCCGATCCTCGCCTCCGCCGGTCCGTCCTGTCGCGGCGGCCTTGGGTGCGGCTGCTAGAGAGGGGCCCGCATTCGCTTCCGGCGGACTCTCTTCCATGCGCGCCGATCTGCCCCTGGCCTACAGCACCGCCGGCGATGCGGCCGGCGGTCTGCTGTTCGGCTGGGACATCGCCACCTTGCAGCAGGGGGCGTTGGTTTACCTCGGTCTGTCGTCGCTGGCCTTCGTGGTGGTCTGGGTGGTGGGTTACCTGCGCCGCAGCTGAGGCCGTCAGTGGCGCTTCAGCTCTCGAAGCCGGACATGAAAGTGAGCTGCCGCTCCGGCGTCTCCTCGCTGATGAAGCCATAGGACTCGAACACGGCCGGATCGGGGTGGGTGATCCGCTGCCCGTCGCTGTCGCGCTCCAGCCGGAAGCCCTCGGCCGCCATGCGGCGCATCAGGGCCGCCGCCTCCTCGAAACGGGCTGCCATCGCCTCCAGGCTGGCGCAATCGCCGGTGAGCCCTTGTTCCTTCCAGGTGAAATAGGCCATGACGGGTGCGGGCGAGGGTGACGGTGGGCTGAGGGATGGTGGGCTCAGGGGCTGTGGGCTCAGGGGAGGAGCACCAGGCCCATCAGCACAAGTAGCAAGCTGACGCCCCAGAAGCTGAACACCACCCGTTGTTCGCTGATGCCGCCCAGCTCGAAGTGGTGATGCAGCGGCGCCATCCGAAACAGGCGGCGGCCCTGGCCATCGGCACCCTTGGTGGCCTTGAACACCCAGACCTGCAGGATCACCGACAGCGATTCCGCCAGGAACACCCCCCCCATCAGCAGCAGCGGCCAGAGGCTGTTGCTCAGCAGGGCCACGGCGGTGAGCGCGGCGCCCATGGCCAGGGAGCCCGTGTCTCCCATGAACAGCCGGGCCGGATGGCGATTGTGGGCCAGGAAGCCGAGCCAGCAACCTGCCATCGCCACGCAGAAGGCCGCCAGGGCCGGATCCCCTTCGTGGCCCCGCAGCATCAGTTGCAGGCCCATGCCGGTGAACACCACCGCGCCGCAGCCCGCCGCCAGCCCATCGAGACCATCGGTGAGGTTGGTGGCGTTGCTTTCTGCCAGGAACACGAACAGGCCCAGGGGCCAGATCAGCAGCCCCAGGGGCAGAATCCAGCCGAAGGGCAGGGCGATGTCCCCGCCGTCGGCGCCGCCGAGCCACTGGCCCTGGGCGGCCCAGAGCAGGAACAGAAGGGCCGCTCCGGCCTGCAGCAGCAGTTTGCCGCGGGGGCTGAGGCCGGTGTTGGTGAGCTTGGTGAGGCTGCGCCAGTCATCGACGGCGCCGATCGCCATGTAGGCCAGGGTGATGGCGGCCACCGCCAGCAGCCTGGGATCCTCCGGACTCACCAGGCCGCCCACCAGCACCCCCACCGGCACCACCAGCAGGCCCCCCATGGTGGGGGTGCCGGCCTTGCTGAGATGACCCTGCGGCCCTTCCTCGCGGATCACCTGGCCGAGCTTGAGCCGGCGCAGGCGAGGCACGCCCCAGGCGGTGGTCAGGGCGCTGATCGCCAGGGCCACCACCAGGGGCAGGCTGAGCATCGAGTTGGCCACCAGCGCGTCGCTGAGCAGGCAGGCGCCCAGCAGCGCCAGGCTGAGCATGGCTGCTGCTGCTCTGGCGGTGCGCGGCCTGGGGCGATCGGCAGGACTGGCGGCTGTCACGGACAAGGGGGGAGAGGGCGCTCAGTTTCCCGCAGCGCTGGTTCCCGCAGCACTGGCTCCTTGGCGGAGAGGCCCGCGGGCTTTCAGTCTTCCCAGGCCTCGTCGTTCTGGTCGTCGGCTGCGTTGTAGTCCTCCTTCTCGCCCATCAGGGCGGAGAGTTCCTCCTCCTCCACAGTGCTCACTTCGGTGCTGGCGGTTTCTTCGTCGGCCACCAGCCGGCCGGTGGTCTCCAGCCAGCTGAGCAGATCGGGCTCGTCCCGCAAGGGCAGCACCGGAGCCGGATCCACGCGGCGGTAGCGGGTCAGCGAGGGGTTGATGCTGTCCAGCGATCCCGTCAGGGTGCCGGAGGTGGAGGCGAGATCACTCATGCCGTCGCGCGGACTCTTCAATGGCCAATCAATCACTGTAGCCGTCAGTTGATCGAGCTCTCCAATTAACCCCAGCGATCAACCCCCGACTGTGCAGCCCTGCCGTTCGGCTGGACTGCGTTTCTGGTCCACAGGCTCCGGTGCAGTGGTTCTGCTCCAGTGGCGTCGTTGAAGCAGTTTCGGTGCAGCGGCTCTGCAGCAGTCGTTCCTGTGCAGCGGCTCTGGTGCAGAAGCGGCATCCTGGTGCTGGCTGTTCTTCTGCCGTTCGCCCCCCTCGTTGCCCCCATGGCCCTCAGCAGCAAGCTCGCCTCGGTGCTGCGCCTCTGGACCCTGGCCCTGGTCCTCAGTGCTCTGCTGGTCGCGGCCGGCCACCACTGGGCCGCCACGTTGGTGCCGCGTGGCTGGCTGATCGGGGTGCTGCTGTTCAGCCCGTCCCTGGGGCTGGCGCTGTGGATCGTCACTCAGTGGCGTCTGCCCCCGCACGGGGCCCCGGTCGGTGAGGGGGGAGAATCGGGCGACTAAGTCGATGGAGACGGGTTGATGGGTCGGGCCAAGAAGGCGGTGCTGGCGTATTCCGGCGGCGTCGACACCAGCGTCTGCATCCCCTACCTGATGAACGAGTGGGGCGTGGAGGAGGTGATCACCTTCGCTGCGGATCTCGGCCAGGGCGATGAACTCGAGCCGATTCGCCAGAAGGCCCTGAATTCCGGAGCCAGCCAGTCGATCGTGGGCGACCTGATCGAGCCCTTCATCACCGAGTTCGCCTTCCCGGCGATCCGGGCCAATGCCCTGTACGAGGGTCGCTACCCCCTCTCCACTGCCCTGGCCCGGCCCCTGATCGCCCGCCGCCTGGTGGAGATCGCTCGGGAGGTGGGAGCGGATGCCGTGGCCCATGGCTGCACCGGCAAGGGGAACGACCAGGTGCGCTTCGATGTGGCCATCGGCGCCCTGGCTCCTGATCTGAAGGTGCTCACCCCGGCGCGGGAGTGGGGCATGAGCCGCGAGGAGACCATCGCCTATGGCGAGCGTTGCGGCATCCCCTCACCCGTGAGCAAGGGATCCCCCTATTCGATCGATCTCAACCTGCTCGGCCGCTCGATCGAGGCCGGTCCGCTCGAGGATCCGATGGTGGAGCCCCCCGAGGAGATCTACGCCATGACCTGCTCGGTGGCGGCGGCTCCAGACGAACCGCAGCTGGTGGAGATTGCTTTTGAGCAGGGCAATCCCGTGGCGATCGATGGCGTCCGGCTCGATCCGGTCAGCCTGATCCGCCAGGCCAATGCTCTCGCTGGTCGCCACGGTTTCGGCCGGCTGGACATGATCGAGAACCGGGTGGTGGGCATCAAGAGCCGAGAGATCTACGAGACCCCCGGCCTGCTGCTGCTGATCCGGGCCCACCAGGAACTCGAAAGCCTCACCCTGGCCGCCGATGTGCTCCGCACCAAGCGCCAGCTCGAAATGCAGTGGGCCGATCTGGTGTACCAGGGCCTCTGGTTCGGCCCGCTCAAAGATGCCCTCGACGGCTTCTTCGATCGCACCCAGTCCAGCGTCAATGGGTTGGTGCGGCTGCGGCTGCACAAGGGCAACGCCACGGTGGTGGGTCGCAGCAGCAGCACTGACAGCCTCTACGTGCCGGATATGGCCACCTACGGCTCCGAAGACCAGTTCGACCACAGAGCCGCAGAGGGCTTCATTTACGTGTGGGGTCTTCCGACCCGTCTGTGGGCGGGCCGTCATCGTTCCGGCGGCTGAGCGCCTTGCGGTTCCGCCGGCCCAGGCCGAAGGCGTGCCGGACTGCCTGGGGGATGCGGGGCCGTTGCGGCAGCTGGGGCAGCAGTGGGGTGGTGTCTGCCGCCACCGCTGTGTTGCCGGGCGTGGGCCCCTTGCCGGCTTCCGGCGCTGGAGGCGACGCTGCGGGTCGCGTTGATCCCGCCTGCGGCTGAAGCGGTGTCCACTGCAGGGGTGGCCGGGAGGGCGCCTCAGGGGGATTGGTGGCGGCCGGACTTGTGAAGGGTGCAGCAGCGGTTGGCGGAGGTACGGCTGTCGACTCAGGAGTTGGCGAGTAAGGAACTGGGGCTGCAGTTCCGCTGCCAACGTCCGCCGGCGCTGGATCGGCCGGCCGCAGCAGGCGCATCTGGGAGCGCAATCCTTCGTTTTCGCTCAGGAGCCGCTGCTGGTGGGCGAGCAGGGGCTGGAGCCGCTGCTGGAATTTGCGCTCGAAGATCTCCGGCAGTTCCTGCAGAAGCTCCTGCATCGCCTCAAGCTCAGCGCGGGTGCTGGCCAGTTCCCGCTCCAGCATCTGCTGCTGCCAGGCCTGCTGCTGCTGCAGCTGCTGCGGGCTGATCGCCTGCTGCCAGGTCGAGAGGGGCCCACCAGCCTGGGGCGGATCGGGCGGCAGATGCGGAGGGTGGGAACGATCCGGCTCCATGGCGCGACCTTACTGGCCTCCTGGGACCATTACAAGACACTGCGAATCCTGGTGCTGCAGCCCTGTCGCTGCCTGCCCATGGGAAAGCCCCGACCGGAGCCGGGGCTGACGATCGGCGCGGAGCAGCGGGGAGCCCTGGCTTCAGGCGCCGGCTGGTTGTTCCTGAGCCTCACCAGCGGCACCGGTCGTGCTGCGGGGCGCGGGCATGGGGCCGTCCTGCTTGACGGTGAGATAGCGGATCACATCTTCCGAGAGGCGCATGGCGCGCTCCAGGGGAGCGACCTGCTGGCCGTCACCGTTGTGATTGAGCTGGACGTAGATGCCTTCGCGGTTCTTGGCAATCGAATAGGCCAGACGGCGCTTGCCGCGCATCTGGCAGTCGAGCACCTCGCCACCGGCCTCGGTCACGAGGTCGCGGTATTTGGTCACGTGGGTTTCAACTTCCTCTTCCGGAATATCCGGACGGAGGATGTACATGGTCTCGTAATAAGGCTGCGTCATGGTCGCCTGTCGGGAGTCGCCGCGTCGGGCATGGGCTGAAGAGCCCTGGCAGGCCCTCCAGCGACGGATCAACCAACTTATCAGCGCACCCTCGCCGCTTCCTGGCGCCGCCTCAATAGAGCTGCATCCGCACGGCCTCGGAGAGGCTGGGGATGTCGGCTTCCTTGCCCCGCAGGCACTGGATCACGGCGAACAGCACCAGCACCAGCGTGCCCAGGAAGACCGTGTTGCTGAGGGTGCGCAAGGCGAAGCCACCGCCGAGCGGTGCCAGCAGCACGTTGAACGCCAACGACACCAGGATCAGCACGATGTCGATCAGGATCGCCTGCAGGGCGTTGAAGCGGATCAGGTAGGGCACCTTCGGGTTGCGGACCACCGCCAGGAACAGCACCAGGAACAGCAGGAAGCCGCCGAAGGGGATCTGGTTCTGCAGCAGGGCCAGGGGCAGGGCCGGCAGGGTGAGCCACTGCAGGGCTGGGAACAGGCCAAACAGCGCCCGTCCGAACGGAACGGCATCGGCCCAGGGCAGCGCGTAGAGCAGGGCGGCCAGCAGCCGTTGCCAGATCGGTGGGCCTTGCATGGCGGGAGCGGGTCCGGAGGGGGGCTTGTGCCCAAGCTACGGGCAGCGTCCGGCCAGGTGGGCCAGGGCGGCCTCGCGCATGGCCGCCACCGGCACGGTCGCGTGGCCGCTCCAGAGCCGCAGCGCGGCGGCTCCCTGCTGCACCAGCATCTCCAGCCCGTCCAGGCTGCGGCAGCCGCGGGCTGTCGCCTGCTGCAGCAACTGCGTCGGCCGCGGCGTGTAGATCAGGTCGTAGACGGTGGCCCCAGGCCGCAGCACCTCCAGCTCGGCGGCGGTCAGAGGGGAGCGCTCCGTGGCGGCCGCCGCCGAGGCCATGCCGATTGGCGTGGTGTTCACCACCAGATCGGCGGCCTCCAGGGCCTCCAGGGCCGCGGCGCCATCAACGCCACCGCCGCCATCGATCGCGGCTCCGCTGACCCACGGCTGCGGCTGCAGCTCTGGCGCCCAGGCCCGGCAGGTGGCCACGAAGCTGGCCAGGGCCTCGGGGCGGCGGGCCAGCAGGTCGATCCGCTCCAGCCCCAGGTCCACAAGGCCCGCCACCACGGCCCGGGCGCTGCCGCCGCAGCCCAGCACCACGGCGCGGCGTCCTCGCCAGGCCTGGGCTCCGTCGTGGCGCAGGGGAGCCAGGAAGCCCTCCACATCGGTGTTGGTGCCCAGCCAGCCCCCGCCAGGCCGGCGCACCAGGGTGTTCACCGCTCCCACCCGCTGGGCCAGTTCGCTGAGCTCGCTGGCCAGGCCGGCCACGGCCTGCTTGTGGGGCAGGGTCACGTTGAGGCCGCGGCAGTCCATCGCTTCGAGGCCCCGCACCACTTCGCCCAGGTGCTCGGCCGGCGCCGGCAGGGCGAGGTAGACCCAGTCGAGCCCCAGCTCCTTCAGAGCGGCGTTGTGCATCACCGGCGAGAGCGAGTGCCGCACCGGATCGCCGAGCACGCCGACAAGGGCGGTGCTGCCGCTGATCGGCTGAGCGAAGCGGGAAAGGGAGGCCATGGCGACAGCGCCGGAGGCCCAGACCGTAGGGATTCACAGGGCTCTGTACGGCAGCGGTTCGGGAACCACACCTCGCCTTGGCCAGGCCCCGCTGATGAAGATGCCTTCATTCAGAACTTGCTTCTCCACTCAGGAGGTGGGAACCCATGGGAAAGGTTGTTGGCATTGACCTCGGCACGACGAACAGCTGCGTCGCCGTGATGGAGGGCGGCAAGCCCACGGTGATCGCCAACGCTGAAGGGTTCCGCACGACGCCCTCAGTGGTGGCTTACACCAAGAATCAGGATCAGCTGGTCGGACAGATCGCCAAACGTCAGGCGGTCATGAATCCGGAGAACACCTTCTATTCCGTCAAGCGCTTCATCGGCCGCCGCGTCGATGAGGTCAACGAAGAATCGAAGGAAGTGAGCTATGGCGTCGAGAAGGCCGGCTCCAACGTCAAGGTGAAGTGTCCGGTGCTGAACAAACAGTTCGCACCCGAGGAAGTGAGTGCCCAGGTGCTGCGCAAGCTGGCGGAAGACGCCGGCAAGTATCTCGGCGAAACGGTCACCCAGGCGGTGATCACCGTGCCCGCCTACTTCAACGACTCCCAGCGTCAGGCCACCAAGGACGCCGGCAAGATCGCCGGCCTCGAGGTGCTGCGCATCATCAACGAGCCCACCGCGGCGGCTCTGGCCTACGGCCTCGACAAGAAGAGCAACGAGCGCATCCTTGTCTTCGACCTGGGCGGCGGCACCTTCGACGTGTCGGTGCTCGAGGTGGGCGATGGTGTGTTTGAGGTGCTCTCCACCTCCGGTGACACCCACCTGGGTGGCGACGACTTCGACAAGGTGATCGTCGACTATCTCGCCGACAACTTCAAGTCGAACGAGGGCATCGACCTCCGCCAGGACAAGCAGGCCCTGCAGCGCCTCACCGAGGCCGCCGAGAAGGCCAAGATCGAGCTCTCCAGCGCCACCCAGAGCGAGATCAACCTGCCGTTCATCACGGCCACCCCGGAGGGCCCCAAGCACCTCGATCTCACCCTCACCCGCGCCAAGTTCGAGGAGCTGGCCAGCCGGCTGATCGACCGCTGCCGCGTGCCGGTGGAGCAGGCCCTCAAGGACGCCAAGCTCTCAGCTTCTGAGCTCGATGAAGTGGTGATGGTGGGCGGCTCCACCCGCATCCCCGCCGTTCTCGAGTTGGTCAAGCGGGTCACCGGCAAGGACCCCAACCAGACCGTCAACCCCGACGAGGTGGTGGCGGTGGGTGCCGCCATCCAGGGCGGTGTGCTCGCCGGTGAGGTGAAGGACATCCTGCTGCTGGATGTCACGCCGCTCTCGCTGGGTGTGGAGACCCTCGGTGGCGTGATGACCAAGATGATCACCCGCAACACCACCATCCCCACCAAGAAGTCGGAGACCTACTCCACCGCCGTGGATGGGCAGACCAACGTGGAGATCCACGTGCTGCAGGGGGAGCGCGAGATGGCCAGCGACAACAAGTCGCTCGGCACCTTCCGCCTCGATGGCATCCCCCCCGCTCCCCGCGGCGTGCCCCAGATCGAAGTCACCTTCGACATCGACGCCAACGGCATCCTCAGCGTCACCGCCAAGGACAAGGGCAGCGGCAAGGAGCAGAGCATCTCGATCACCGGCGCCTCCACCCTCAGTGATAACGAGGTGGACAAGATGGTCAAAGACGCCGAAGCGAACGCCTCGGCCGACAAGGAGAAGCGCGAGCGCATCGACCTGAAGAACCAGGCCGAAACCCTCGTTTACCAGTCCGAGAAGCAACTCGGCGAGCTGGGCGACAAGGTGAGTGCCGATGACAAGGCCAAGGTGGAGGGATTCTCCAAGACGCTCAAGGAAGCGATCGAAAAAGAGGACTACGACACCATGAAGAGCACCCTCGAGCAGCTCCAGCAGGCCCTCTACGCCGCCGGTGCCTCCGTGTACCAGCAGGCGGGTGCCGACGCAGCCGCCCAGCCTCCCGGTGGTAATGGTGCCGCGGGTTCCAACGGAGCCTCCGCCGCCAGCAGCGACGATGTGATCGACGCCGAGTTCACCGAGAGCAAGTGAGTCTGCGGGCGGCTCTGCCGCCCCGACTCAGGCCCGCTCCCTGATCCAGCCCCCCACTTGGGGGGCTTTTTGATGGCTGGTGGTCAGGCCCCAGCAGCCTGCAGCGTTGCTGGCTCCAGTTGCTGGGCGACCCATTCGGCACTGGCCGGCGCCAGCAGCACGCCGTTGCGGTAGTGGCCGCTCACAAGCAGCAGGCCGTCTGCGAGGGCTTCCAGCAGGGGTGCCGGCTTGCCCTGGGGACGGCAACGGCACCCCTGCCAGCTGTGCAGGAGCCGTGCCTGCTGCAGCCACGGGGGTGCCTCCCCTTCCAGGCTGCGCAGCCGCTCCAGGGCCAGCGGATCGGCCCGTTCTCCCGGCTCCAGGGTGGCGCCCAGCCAGAAGCGCCGGCCACCGGCCAGATCCGGCCGGGGCACCAGGTTGAGGCCGCGCCACACCACCGCTCCTGGCCAGCTCCACAGGGCCTCATCGTTCGCGTCTGGGATCCGTTCCAGCTCCAGGGCCTGGCCCAGCACCGGCTCGAGCGGCGGGATGGCAGCAGCCCCCGCGAGCTCCGGCAACTGGCGCAGCAGCGCCGCTGATCCGAGGCCGGCGGTGATCACCACCCAGTCGGCTCGGAGGTGGTCGCCGCCGGCCAGCACGGCGCTCCATCCCCCGTTCACCGGTCGCTCCAGGCGCAGCACCCGCTCGGCCAGTCCTTGCACCCCATGCCGGTGGCCATCCCCCAGCAGGGCCTCCAGGGCCGCGATCGGATTGATCTGGCCATCCCGGGGGGAGTACAGCCCGCCCAGGGCGGCGGCGGGCACCAACGGATCCAGCTGCTCCAGTTGCGGCCGTTCCCACCATTCCAGCGGCACCCCCCGCCGTTGCCGCTCCAACACCAGCCGCTGCTGGCGCTCCTTGGTTTCGGCATCGGCGGCCAGCACCAGTAGGCCCGGACGGCGTGGCACGGCCCAGCCCGCCTCCGCCAGCTGCCGGCACCACTGGTCCCAGAGGATGAGGCTGCGCTGCCGCAGGCGCCAGCCCCGGCCACTGCTGCGCTGCGCGACATCGGCCATCAGCAGCCCCAGGGCCGCGTGGCTACCACTGCGAACCACCTGGGGGGGATCCGCGGCACCAGGTCCCTTGGGCCCAGCAAGACCGGGATCGATCAGTACAACGGCATGGCCCCGCTGCTGCAGCCACCAGGCGGTCGACGCACCAACAAGGCCCGCCCCGATGACGATCACGTCAGCGCGGCGGGCCTCGGAGGTGCTGGCCTGGTGCAAGCGGTTCAGGCCTGCTCGGCGGCGTCGAGAGCTGGAGCCGGAATCACCTCGGCATAGGAGCCGAAGCCGCTGGCCACCTTGATGTACGACTTGCGCAGCCGCTCGCCGTCCTGGAGGCGGGCGGCCTCATCGAGCTGGGCCAGGGCGCTCTTGAGCTGGTCGGCGCGCTTGCCGGCTTCGGCCCGGTCGGCGGGCAGCAGGCGCTGGTTGATGTAGAGCATCTCGCGGCCCACTTCCTGCATGGGTCCGTGGATCAGGTTGCCGGTGAAGACCCAGTCGCGCTGATTGACCAGATTGGCCAGCTCAGGCAAGCGATCCTTGGCGGCCAGGAAGCCTTCAGCCTGACGGGTGATCAGGGCCATATCTGCCGGGCTGATGCTGGGGGCCTTGCGGCTCTGACCGCCATCGCAGGCCGCCAGCGACACCGAAAGCACCAGAGCCACGCCGATCATCGCCAGGCGGCGCAGCAGGTCGAAGACGCCCGTTCTGGAGGCAGTGCTGGCAGCAACCATGGGAATTCGCCGACCGGGCGTTCAATGCGGCGCGATTTTACCCGTGGCCCCTGTCAGGGGAGATCGGCGTTCCGCTCGGCACAATTGCGGTTCCGCCCTTCGCGCCGGCATGAGCTCCCCCACGGCCATCCTCCAGGTCATCTGCCCGGACCGTCCGGCCCTGGTGAGCGAGCTCTCCGGCTGGGTGGCCGCCAACGGCGGCAACATCCGCCACGCCGATCACCACACCGATGCCGGTGCCGGCCTGTTCCTCAGCCGGATCGAGTGGGCGCTGGAGGGTTTCGGGCTGCCACGGCAAGCGATCACGCCCGCGGTGCTGGCCCTGGCCGAGCGGCTGGGGGGGGAAGGACAGGTGCACTTCTCGGATGAAACGCCCCGGGTGGCGATCTTCGTGAGCAGGCAGGACCATGCCCTGGTGGATCTGCTCTGGCGCACCCGGGCCGGCGAGCTGCCGATGCTGGTGCCGCTGGTGGTGTCGAACCATCCCGATCTGCGCCAGGTGGCCGAAGGCTTCGGGGTTCAGTTCGTCCATCTGCCGATGACGGCCGAAACCAAGACCGAGGTGGAGCTCCAGCAACTGGCGCTGCTGGAGCAGCACGGCATTGAGCTGGTGGTGCTGGCCAAGTACATGCAGGTGCTCAGCCCGGCCTGGCTCGAGGGCTTCATGGGCGGGGGACGCTCGAGGGAAACGGTTCAGCGGCAGGTGATCAACATCCACCACTCCTTTCTGCCGGCCTTCAAGGGGGCGCAGCCCTATCACCGGGCCTGGGAGCGGGGCGTGAAGCTGATCGGCGCCACCGCCCATTACGTGACCGAGGACCTCGACGGCGGCCCGATCATCGAGCAGGCCACCGTGCACGTCAGCCACCGCGACGATGTGGACGATCTGATCCGCAAGGGGCGCGACACCGAGCGGCTCGCCCTGGCACGGGCGCTGCGCTTGCATCTGCGCCGGCAGGTGATGGTCTATCGCGGCCGCACGGCCGTGTTCGATTGATGGCAATTGACCTTGATGGCAACTGATCTGAGGCCCTTGGCCGCGATTCGCCTGGACGCGCTCGATGCGCACCTGCTCCGTCATCGACCCGCTGACGCGTCACCCCTGGGCTGGCGATGTTTCCAGCTGGGTTTGCTTCTGTTGGCCAGCAGTGCCTTCCTGGGGGGGCTGCTGCTGTTCGTGGCCCTGATCCAGGGGAGTCGCGGCCGCTCCTCGCCCTGGCAGGACGGGAGCAATCGGGTGCTGCTGCTGATCGCCCTGCTGATGGTGGCCGGCTGCTTCGGAGCCCGCAGTGGCGGCCTGGCCTGGGTGGGACTGGGCAACTGGTTGCCGTTCTTCTGGGCGTTCTGGGGCTATCAGCCCTATCTGGCCACGGCGGCGGCCCGGCGACGGGTGGCCCTGTGGCTGGTGGCCGGCACCGTGCCCGTGGTGATCACCGGCCTGGGCCAGCTGTGGTTTGGCTGGAGCGGCCCGTTTCAGGCCTTGGGTGGTCTGATCATCTGGCACCTCAAGGCAGGCGGCAGCCCCGAAGATCGTCTGGCCGGCCTGTTCGACTACGCCAACATCGCCGGCTCCTGGCTGGCCCTGGCCTGGCCCCTGCAACTGGCGGCGCTGCTCGAGACCTGGCAGCGCTGGCGGCAGGGGTTGCGGGATCCCGCTGCTGGCGACGACGTGCCATCCCGGTCAGCCGGGATCCTGCTGGCCCTGGCTCTGCTGATGGCGGCAGCCATGGTGGCGGCCGTGTACCTCACCGATTCCCGCAACGCCTGGGGTGCCCTGGTGCTGGCGGTGCCGCTGGTGGTGGGGCCGGCCAGCTGGCTGTGGCTGCTGCCCCTGCTGACCCTGCTGGTGGTGCTGGTGGCGCTGGCCAGCGTGCCGGGGGTGCCGGAGGTGGTGCAGGAGCCCCTGCGCCAGCTGGTGCCTGAATCGATCTGGGGCCGTCTCAGCGACCTGGAGCACAGCGGCGATCGGGTGCAGGCCTCCACCCGGCTGGCCCAGTGGGGTGTGGCCCTGGAGTTGATCGGCGAACGCCCCTGGCTCGGCTGGGGCGCGGCCGCCTTCAGCCTGATCTATCCACTGCGCACGGGCCAGTGGCACGGCCATCCCCACAACCTGCCGATCGATCTGGCGGTGAGCCACGGACTGCCGGTGGCGGTGCTGCTGGTGGGCTTCGTGCTCTGGCTGTTGCTGCGTGCCGCCTGGCGCGGCATGGCCGCGTCCAGCCTGTTCGAGCGGGCCTGGTGGACGGCGGTCCTGGTGCTGGTGGCCCTGCATGCCACGGATATGCCCTTCTATGACAGCCGCATCAATGTGGCTGGCTGGGTGCTGCTGGCCGGGTTGTCCCAGGCGGGTCGCCTGCCGGTGTCCCAGATCCCGGTCGACGCGATGGGCGGGGCGACAGCCGACGAGGGAAGCGCTCACGCCTGAGACCGGGTCCGAGCGTGTCAGGCGATGGCCTCCTGCCTGGGCAGTGCGTCCTGCTGGTGCCGCTGCAGGGTGGCTTCAGGCAGGGGACCCTGCAGATGCACCCAGGGCAGCACCCGCCCTGGTTCCCACTCGGCATGGACCACCTCCTCCCAGGCCGGTGGCAGTGGCAGTGGCGAACCGCCAGCCGGCTCCAGCTCGCCCGCCAGCGCGGCCCGGTAGGCCTTCTTCCAGCCCCCCAGGCTGTCGTGGCTGCCGCGGGCGGCGGCGATCACCGGCGCGAGCCGCCGGTCGCTGCGCGACAGCAGGGCCTGGATCACGCTCCAGCCATAGCTTTCCGGCCGCAGCTCGATCCCCTTGGGCTTGAGTCGCTTGGCCAGCAGCTTGAGCCGTTTCTCGGCCTCCGGTCGCACGCCCTGCCACTGGAACGGGGTGTGGGCCTTGGGCACGAAGGTGCTCACCCCCAGGGTCAGCCGCAGCCCCGGAGTCGCTGTTTTCAGCGCCAGCATCAAGGCGGCGGTGGCCTCCACATCGGCCTCCTCCTCGCTGGGCAGGCCCACCATGCCGTAGAGCTTCAGGCCGCTGAGGCCACCCTCTCGGGCGTAGCGAGCCGCGGCGTAGATCTCCTCGGTGGTGAGTTTTTTGTTGACCACCTGCCGCATCCGTTCGCTGCCGCTCTCGATCGCGATCGTGAGCGACTTGCTGCCCCGCTTGGCCAGGATGCGCCCCAGCTCGGCGGTCACCGTGGCGGCCCGCACCGAGCTGACGCTCACCCGTGTGCCCTCAAAGCGGTCCTGATCCAGCCACTGCAGCAGCTCCGGGAACTGGGGATGCTGGGTCACCGAAGCCCCCAGCAGCCCCAGCCGTTGGGTCACCGCCAGACCCTTCTCCACCGCCGGGATCAGGCCGTCGTCGAGTGATGGCGTGCGGAAGGGCAGGGTGAGGTAACTGGCCAGGCAGAAGCGGCAGAGTTCGGGGCAGCTGCGCACCACCTCCACCATGTGGATGTCGGGCCAGGCCGCCTCCGGGGTGATCACGGTGGAGTGGCTGAGGGTGTTGCCCCGCCAGGTCTGCTTGGCCACGGTGGACGGCACGCCCGCCTCGATCGGCTCCACCGCCAGCAGTTCACCGCCGGCTGCATAGCGGGGGGCATAGAGGCTGGGCACATAGATCCCCGGCACCTGGGCCAGGGCCCGCAGCCGCAGCGCCCGGGGTTGATCCCGATGCTGCTGCACGGCATCGATGAAGGCCGGCAGGAGCTCCTCGCCATCACCGAGCAGCACCACATCGAAGAAGGGCGCCAGCGGTTCCGGGTTGGCGGTGAGCACCGGTCCGCCGCCGAACACGATCGGATCGCTCTCGCCGCGCTGCTCGGCCCAGATTGGGATGCGCTGCTGCTCCAGCAGATCCAGCAGCACCGGCCCGTCCAGTTCCCAGCTCAGCGACAGGCCGAACAGGTCGCCATGGCGGTGGGGTGGGTCACTGCGGTCGGTGAACAGGCGCCGCACATCCACGTCGGCGCGCCGCGCCAGGGTCGCCCAGACCACCTGGTAGCCCAGGCTGGTGATTCCCACGGAGTAGGTGCTGGGGAAGGCCAGCACGGCGCGCAGGGCACCGGCGACGGGCTGGGCGGGCTCGAACAGCAGGGTTTCCTGGTTCAGGGGAAGGGGCATGCCAATGGGGCAGTCTCACGGATCCCTGGTGCCGGTTGCTGTGCCTGGCTAGAGCGGGGGCTGCTGAGCGGGTGTCATGCCAAAGCTGCAGGTGATCTCTCCGTTTGAGTACAACCCCACGCAGGATCCCGCCAATGTCACCTTCCTGCAGGGGATCAAGGGAGGCGATCAACGGGGCACCTATCTTCTGGCCGGCAGTATCAATGCCACCGGCCCGGGTTCCGTCGGCCTGGTCTACGAGGGTCCGCTCGATTCGGTGCAACGGGATGGGGTGAGTGGTTCCGGCACCTGGTACACGATCGATGTTCCCGAGACGGGGGCCTTCACCAACGTCAATGGCACCAGCGTCTATGGCCCCGACAACCTCGGTGGTGGCCTGGTCGATCTGGTGGGGTCCTACACGCGCACGGTCAGCGGTGATTCGGCCACAGGGGAGGATCCCAACACCGTGGGCTTTCTCTATACCGGGGCCATCGATGGCTCCACCAGCTCCGGCTACCGCAGCGTTCAGGGGCAGACCCGCAGCGGGGAAGCGGGAACCTACACCTTTGTCCATAGCGTCGATGGGGGGCTGGCGGTGGGCAACGTCGACACCGCTGCCGCCGATTCCCTGACGGGCTACAGCCTTGCCTCCACCGCCTTCATCGTGGATCTGGCCAGCGGCCGGCAGATCAACATCCGCTTCCCCGGCTCCGGCCTGGATGTCACCCATACGGCCTACGGCATCTGGGACAACGGAGATCGGACCTACACCATTGCTGGTGGCTCGGGCGACGTGGCGGGCCCCAGTGGCTCTGTGCTGCAGGCGGGCTCCGGCTATCTGATCGACTACGACAGCATCACTGGGCGCTTTTCCCATTACCAGGCGTTCAACTACGACAACCGCAAACGCGGTGATCTGATCACCCATTTCGAAGGGATCTATCGCACCGACAACGGCAAGTACCGCCTGCCTGCCACCTCCGTGGGCGTCTCCGATAGGGCTGAAATCTCGATCCCCTCCGTGGTGACGGTCAGGCGCAAGCCCTCCCAGCATTTCCAGGCCAAAGCCCGCTGGCGTGATCTGAACGTGGTGAACAGCGACACCGGCATCGCCAGTGTGCTCACCACCTCCAACTCCCAGTACGACAATGTGACTGTGGGCTTTGCCAATTATCCCAACGGCGACGGCACTCTCTCCGCGGCCGATTTTGTGGCCCGGCCTTCGGTTCTGTGAGCTGGCTCAGAGAACCCAAAGTGTCTGCCTGCTGGCCCCCCATCGTGCCATTAGCAACCCAGGCTGACTGATCCAGTGGAGAATCCAGATCAGACTCATCTGTTTGGCAGTTCTCCACCGATGGCTGCAGTTGTCAATGCTGCAGTGGCCTGGGGCCTGATTCTCCTGACCGTTCTGCACAGTGGCCGCCTACCTCTGAACGTGGCCGTTATCGTGATGGGTGTGCTGGTGTCGGTTCTGATCCTGCCCGCCGGCCTGGCCCTGACGGCTGCTCTGGCCCTGGTGGCCTTCCTCTACGCCTCGGTGGGGCATGCCGGGGCATCGGGCTACATCGCTGTGCTGGCCCTGGCCGGGCAGTCGCCTCCGCTGATCAAGCCCCTGGCGCTGATGCTCAACACCGTGGTGGCGAGCGTGGGGTGCTGGAACTTTCTGCAGGCTGGTCACCTTCCCTGGCGCCGCTTCTGGCCGTTGCTGCTGTTGGCGGTGCCCGGCGCCTTTCTTGGCGGCTCGTGGAATCTGCCGGGGGTCTGGTTCGAGCGGTTGGTGGGGGGCGTGTTGTTGTTCTCCGCCTGGCGCTTCGGCATCCACCCCCACGATCCGCCCAGCTACCGCGAGCCCAGTGCGCCGTTGCTGACGCTGGTTGGAGGCGGGCTGGGGTTGCTGGCGGGCCTCACGGGCACAGGGGGTGGTGTCTTCCTCACGCCTCTGCTGCTGTTGTTTCGCTGGTGCAGCACCCGTCAGGCGGCTGCGGTGTCGGTGGTCTTCATCCTGTTCAATTCCCTGGCCGGTCTGGCGGGGCTGCTGCTGGCCCGCCCGGCTGCCATCGCTGCGGTATTGACGCCCCAGTTGCTGGTTTGGCTGGCTGTGGTGCTGCTGGCCGGCGCCATCGGCTCCCGCCTGGGCAGTCGTCACTGGCCCGTGGCCTGGATCCGGCGCAGTCTGGCCCTGGTGCTGTTGCTGGCATCCCTGAAATTGCTGGGGCTGGGGGAGCTGCTCTGATCGCCCAGTCATGCCGGCGTGGCTCCCTTTGTTCAACCGCCACTGTTGTCAGGGGGATCAGACGAAGCAGGCGTCGATGATCATCAGCTGTAGAGACCGAGCCGGTTGCCGGAGCCACGATTGCCTCGAAGCGTGTTGTCTGGACTCCTGACCAGCTCGAATCCATAGCGACCGTTGTCACTGGCCTGGTTGTGCACGATGCGGTTGCCGTCTCCACCTTGAAGCCGTAGCCCGCTGCCACGATTCTGATTCAGCTGATTGAAGTACACGGTGGCCTTGCGGGTGCCATCGAGCATGATCCCGTCACCGATGTTGCCGACGACTTGATTGATCAGGCGCCGCTTCTGGCTGCCGATGACGACCTTGCGGTTGGAGGGGCCCACGTAGATTCCACCCTCTCCATTGGGGAATGTTTCCTTTTCGGTGCTGCTGAGTCCCACGCTGGTATTGCTGACCAACACTCTTTTTGCCTGGTCCTGGATGGCAATTCCGTAGCCCGGGTTGTTGGCGACCGTGTTGCGAGGGATGACGGAGCGGCGGTTGCCGGCGATGGTGATGTCTTTGGCGGATCCATCAATTCGTATGCCGTCCAGGCCATTCCCCCAGGAGGTCTGGGCGCCGCTGCTGTCGGTGTAAGTCGCCATCAGGCCATTGGTGCTGAGCCCGATGATGTTGGGATCCACTGAAACGCCGCGAGCCCGGCCGCTGATGTGCAGGCCATTTAGAAGATTGCCGGAGATCACATTGGTGCGAATCGTGTTGTTTCTGCCTCGCGATGTGATCAGCATGCCGTCGCCTTGATTGGGCGCGATGCCGCCAAATGCGGTGAGGCCGGCGAAGGTGTTGAAGCTGATGAAGTCACTGGCCCTGTCCCGCACCTCAATGCCGTTGCCACGGTTGCCGGCATTGACGTTGCCAAGAGGAATCACTCCGCCATATTGAGTGTTGCTCGAGCTGCCTTCGATCAAGGCACCATTGCCACCATTGGCCACGATCGTGGCATTGTCCGAACCGAGGCCAAAGAAGTTGGCGTGGATGGTGGTGTCGTTGCTGCTGTTGACACGCAGGCCATTGCCGCCATTGCCACCAAGGACGTTGAAGAAGACGAAGGGATCCTGACTGAACGTGGTTCCGATCAGTTTGTTATCATTCGCGTTGAGGATGGCGACCCCGTCGCCGTCGTTGCCGATTGCCGTTGTGCCTGCGCTATCGGTTCCAATGAAATTGCCCATCAGCAGATTCCCCCTGGAATCGCTATCAATCCGCAGGCCATCACCGCTATTTCCAGACAGCAGATTGCCCTGAGGGGGCCTCACGAACACCCCATTGGTGGGACTGTTGCCACCGCTGGCATCCCCACCGATGCGATTATTGTTCGCCTGCGCCGTGATCTGGATGCCGGTTCCCTTATTGCCGAGATCGGAGGTGCCGCCTGCATTGGTGCCGATGCGATTATTGACGATCTGATTATCTCGGGATCCCTCGATCAAGATTCCATTGCCTGTATTGGCGCTGATCACATTGGAGACCTGATCAGCCAGTGCAATCCCGGTTAACGGCTCCAAGGTGCCGATGAGGTTGTCTGAGGAGGCGTTGCCGATGCGAATGCCGTGCCCACGGTTGGCGATGCCGGTGATGCCGTCAAGATCCACGCCGATGTAATTCGAGGCGATCGTGATCGCGGAGGCCTCGAGGCGGAGCGCGTCGCTGCCGGCATCCACCAGCGAAAATCCCGTCAGGCTGGAGCGTGCCGAGCCGCCACGGAAGATCAGGCCGGCGTTGGCATTGAAATCAATCTGAACCAGAGGAGCACCGGTTGGACTGCTCAGCCCCTTGATCGCGACGCCATCCAGGATGTCGGGCAGTGCCGAAGCCAGGGCGATCCTCCCGCCACTGAGGTTCTGGTCGCAGCTGATGCTGTCAAAGCCAGCGGTGCTGTTGGCCTGCTCCAGGGCCCAGCGCAGGCTGCCGAGTCCCGCGTCATTGAGGTTGCTTACCACGAAGTCCATCAACGCTCGCGCCAGAGGGCCTAGCCGGACTGTATGCACGTAGCCACAGGCGCGCAGGCCCCATCAGGCAGGCGGATCGCTCGGCACAGACGCCCGTTCTGGTCGTGGCAGGGGGCGTGGCCGCAGTGGCACCGAGGGCAGGGTGAAGTTGTCGGTTCGGCCTGAGGGGGCGACGCCATCTGGCTCGCTGGGGATCAGCCGCTTGAACAGCGACTGGCGATGCAGCAGCCGCGCTGTGACCAGGCTGCCGAGGCAGGCCTCCAGCACCGGTTTGAGGATCAGCAGATCCTTGCTGATCGCGAAGGTGAGGAACGTGGCACTGATCGGTGTGCGGGCACAGGCCGCCATGAAGGCGCCCATGCCGGCGAACACCGCCGTGTTCGGTGCATCAGGGCCCCACTGCTCCACCAGATCGGCCGCCGCCAGACCCAGCGCTCCACCCAGGGTGAGCATGGGAGCAAACAGGCCCCCAGGGGTGCCGGCCGCGGCGGCCAGCCCCGTGCTGAAGAACAGCACCAGGAAGATCGCCAAAGCCTGGCCGATGTCCACGTTGCCCTCGGCGATCGCCTGGCGAATGCCGGCGCGGTTGATGAAGTCCGCCGCCAGAGGGATCTGCAGCTGCAACCGCAGCCGATTCTGCCCCTCCACGTAGCGGCAGTAGAGCTCGGCGGCCAGGGCCACGAGGGCCCTGTGGCCGAACAACAGCATCACCACCGGTCGGGCGCCCTGCAGGAGCAGCTCCTCCAGGGCGTAGAGGAAGCCGCCGATCGGCGCCCGGAACACGGCCGCGATGCCCGCGCCACCACCGGCCGCCCCAATCATGCGGCGGAAGCGCCCCAGCATCCGCGGACCCCGCTCAGACCCCCGCCAGCACCTTCGCCTCCTCCTCGCTGCTCACCACGCGGCCCTGATCCTCGAAGCCCTCGATCTGATCGAAGTTGAGGTAGCGGTAGAGCGTGGCGCCGTTGGGGTCGATCTTCTCGGCGGCGATCGCCAGGTAGTCCTCCTTGGTGGGGATGCGGCCCAGCTGGGCGCACACCGCCGCCAGCTCAGCGCTGCCCAGGTACACCTGCGCGCCATTGCCAAGGCGGTTGTTGAAGTTGCGGGTGCTGGTGGAGAACACGGTGGTGTCGTCTTCCACCCGGGCCTGGTTGCCCATGCACAGCGAGCAGCCCGGCATCTCCATGCGGCTGCCGGCCGCCTCGAAGATCGCGTAGTAGCCCTCTTGCTTGAGCATCTCCTCGTCCATGCGGGTGGGGGGGCAGACCCAGAGGCGGGCGGCATTGGCGCCCTGGCCCTCCAGCACCGTGGCGGCGGCGCGGTAGTGGCCGATGTTGGTCATGCAGGAGCCGATGAACACCTCATCGATCGGTGCGCCCGCCACCTCCGAGAGCGTCTTGACGTTGTCGGGGTCGTTGGGGCAGGCCAGGATCGGCTCGGTGATCGCATCAAGATCGATCGCGATCACGGCGGCGTACTCGGCATCGGCATCGGCCTCCATCAGCACCGGGTTGGCCAGCCAGGCCTCCATCGCCTGGATGCGGCGGGCCAGGGTGCGGGCATCGCTGTAGCCGCGGGCGATCATGTTCTTCATCAACGCCACGTTGCTGCGCAGGTATTCGCTCACCGTGTCCACGCTCAGCTTGATCGTGCTGCCGGCGCAGGAGCGTTCGGCGGTGGCGTCGGTCAACTCAAAGGCCTGCTCCAGCTTCAGGTCGGGCAGTCCTTCGATCTCCATGATCCGGCCCGAGAAGATGTTCTTCTTGCCGGCTTTCTCCACCGTGAGCAGCCCCTGCTGAATCGCCACATAGGGGATGGCGTTGACCACGTCCCGCAGGGTCACACCCGGCTGGAGCGAACCGCTGAATTTGACCAGCACCGATTCCGGCATGTCCAGGGGCATGGCGCCGATGGCGGCGGCGAAGGCGACCAGGCCCGACCCCGCCGGGAAGGAGATGCCGAGGGGGAAGCGGGTGTGGCTGTCGCCGCCGGTACCCACGGTGTCCGGCAGCAGCATGCGGTTGAGCCAGCTGTGGATGATGCCGTCGCCGGGCCGCAGGGCGACGCCGCCGCGGGAGGCCATGAAGTCGGGCAGTTCGGCGTGGGTCTTGAGGTCCACCGGCTTGGGGTAGGCGGCGGTGTGGCAGAAGCTCTGCATCACCAGATCCGCCGAGAAGCCGAGGCAGGCCAGCTCCTTCATCTCATCGCGGGTCATGGGCCCGGTGGTGTCCTGGGAGCCCACGGTGGTCATCAGCGGCTCGCAGCTGGTGCCGGGGAGCACGCCCGCCAGGCCGCAGGCCTTGCCCACCATCTTCTGGGCCAGGGTGAAACCCTTGCCGGTTTCGGCGGGGGCCACCGGCCGGATGAACAGGTCGCTGGCACTGAGGCCCAGCTGGGCGCGGACCTTGTCGGTCAGGGAGCGGCCGATCAGCAGGGGGATGCGGCCGCCGGCCCGCACCTCATCGGTGATCGTGCTGGGCTTGAGCTCAAAGCGGGCCACGATCTCGCCGGCGTTGGCTTCGCCGGCTGCCCGCTCGATCGTGCCGGCATAGGGGCGGATCGTGATCACATCCCCGGAGTTGAGGGCAGTCACGTCGCATTCGATCGGCAGGGCGCCGGAGTCTTCGGCCGTGTTGAAGAAGATCGGTGCGATCTTGCCGCCCAGCACCACGCCACCACTGCGCTTGTTGGGCACGTGGGGAATGTCGGTGCCGGTGTGCCACAGCACCGAGTTGATCGCCGATTTGCGCGAGCTGCCCGTGCCCACCACATCGCCCACGTAGGCCACCGGGTGGCCCTTGGTCTTCAGCTCCGCGATCAGCTCCAGGCCGCCGGGCATGCGGGTCTCCAGCATCGCCATGGCGTGCAGGGGGATGTCCGGCCGGGTGGTGGCGTGGGTGGCGGGGGAGAGGTCGTCGGTGTTGGTTTCGCCCTCCACCTTGAACACCGTCACGGTGATGGCGGCGGGGAGTTCCGGCTTGGCGGTGAACCACTCGGCGGCGGCCCAGCTGTCGATCACCCGCTTGGCGTAGGGCTTGCTCTCGGCCAGCTCGAAAACGTCGTGGTAGGCGTCGTAGACCAGCAGGGTGCGGCTGAGGCCCTCGGCCGCCGTCTCGGCGATGGTGCTGTCGCTGCTGCTGAGCAGCTCGATCAGGGCGCCCACGTTGTAGCCGCCGATCATGGTGGCCAGCAGCTGCACGGCTTCCACCGGGCTGATCAGGGGGCTGCTGACGCTGCCCTGGGCCACGCCGCTCAACCAGCCGGCCTTCACGTAGGCCGCCTCATCCACCCCCGGGGGGATGCGCTCGCTCAGCAGGTGCAGCAGGAAGGATTCCTCCCCGGCCGGCGGTGCGCCCAGCAGCTCGGTGAGGGCCTGGGTTTCGGTGGCGTTCAGGGGCAGGGGCGGCACCCCCAGGGCCTCCCGTTCCGCCGCGGCGGCGCGGTAGCTGCTGAGGACCCTGGCCGGATCGGGGGAGGAGCTGGCTGGGCTCGAGCTGGCAACGGTCATCCCAGGGGTTTCGGCTTCTGCTCTCCATTGTTCTTGCCAGACCGGCCGGCTGTTGGTGGCGACCGTTGCCAAAGGTTCACTCCGAACGGCCTGCGGAAGCCGATGACTAGGGTGAAGTCCGTTCCGCGGCGCCAGACGAGCAGCCCAGGGTTCATGACAGCCACCTCCGATCTGCACGTGGTGGAGACCCGGCCCCTTGTTCCACCGGCGCTGCTGCACCGGGATCTGCCGATCACGGAGACGTCCTCCGCCACGGTGCAACAGGCCCGCGAGCGCATCAAGGCGATCCTGCGTGGCGACGATGCCCGCATGCTGGTGATCGTGGGTCCGTGTTCGGTGCACGATGTGGCCGCGGCGCAGGAGTACGCCGCAGCGATCCAGGAGCTGCGCCAGCGCCACCGCGGCGAGCTGGAGGTGGTGATGCGGGTCTATTTCGAGAAGCCCCGCACCACCGTGGGCTGGAAGGGGTTGATCAACGATCCCCATCTCGACGGCAGCTACGACATCAACACCGGCCTGCGCCGCGCCCGCACCCTGCTGCTCCACCTCGCCGAGATGGGACTGCCGGCCGCCACCGAGCTGCTCGATCCGGTGGTGCCCCAGTACATCGCCGACCTGATCAGCTGGACCGCCATCGGCGCCCGCACCACCGAGAGCCAGACCCACCGGGAGATGGCCTCGGGGCTGTCGATGCCGATCGGCTTCAAGAACGGCACCGATGGCAGTGCCAGCACCGCCATCCATGCCATGCAGGCGGCGGCACGGCCGCACCATTTCCTGGGCATCAACAGCGAGGGTCAGGCCTCGATCGTGACCACCACCGGCAATCCCGATGGCCATCTGGTGCTGCGGGGCGGCAAGACCGGCACCAACTACCACCGCGAAGCGATCGAGGCGGCCTCCCTCTCCCTTGAGAAGGAGACCCTGCCGGCCCGGCTGATGGTGGATTGCAGCCACGGTAATTCCAATAAGGACTACCGCCGTCAGGGCGAGGTGCTGGAACAGGTGGCCGAGCAACTGCGGGATGGCTCCCGGAGGGTGATGGGCGTGATGCTGGAAAGTCACCTGGTGGCCGGCAGCCAGAAGATCCCCAAGGACCTCAGCCAGCTCGCCTACGGCCAGAGCATCACCGATGCCTGCATCGATCTGGCCACCACGCGGCAGTTGCTCGACCATCTCGCCGCTGCGGTGCGCCAGGCCGGTGATCGGCAGCTGGCGGCGGCATGACGGCCTGAATTCCTGCTCATTGGCACTCAAGGATTGCGAGTGCCAAAGCATGATGATCCCATCGAAATGTTCCTTGTGGACATGCGATCTCTCGGTTCTCGGTACGTTTGGGCTCCTCGTGTGATTCAGGAGTTCCGTGATGAGCTATCTCCTGCAGTTCTGTGGTCTGACCGATCCTCTCCAGCTCTTCTATCTGGAGCAGACGGCGGGGCCGGCCTTCGGAGGCTTCCGCCCATTCCAGCTCGACGACCTGCTCGCCTGGGCCGTGGAGACCGCCCGCGGCCGCTGCTGGGATCCGGCGCTGATCGAGCGCACCGTGCTGGATGAGTGGATCGAGCGGGCTGATGTGATCCGCCAGTGGCAGCTGCGGCTGCGGGAGGAGCCGGCCGATCGGATGGTGGTTGCCGGACTGGGTACGCAGCGCGACTGGGAATGCCGCTGTGAGCTCTTGCTGCAGGCCTGAGGCCGCGGCGGCTACAGGCTGGCTCCGGAGTAGAAGAGGCTCCAGAGCCAGCCCACGGCCAGGGGCACCGTCAGATTGTCGAGGCCGAGCAGGGCAGCCTGCTCCAGCAGGCAGGCCACCAGGGCGATGCCGATCGGGACCAGCCAGGTCGTGGCGCCGCCGATGGCCGGGCTGGGCACTGCCGAGAAGGCCTGCAGCAGCAGCAGCACGCTGAGGCTGGCGGCGGCCATGGCGCTGGTGCCCGCCACGGATTTGCGCTGGCCCCAGAGGCGCCAGCTGGGCGAGGCGACCGAGACACCCACCAGGCCCGCCAGACCATCGCCCCAGGCCATCACCAGCACGCCCGCTGCCACGGCAGCGGCCTGATCCGGCCAGTACAGCCACAGCAGCAGGGTGATCGCCGCTCCATAGGCCACGGTGCCGTAACTGGCGCGGCCCACGTCTTCGATGGCGGGCAGCACCCGCAGGCGGTGATTGAGGGCGGCCAGGGCGGTGATCAGCCCAGCCAGGCCGATGGCAAGGTTGCGGTCGATCCCCAGCCACCAGGCCAGCAGGATCACCGGACCGCAGCCCACATGCACGAACTTGCGGTGCCACTCGCGTTGCTCCGGCCAGCGCTTCGCCATGGCCGTGGCTGCCCCTGCCAGCAGGCCGAGCCAGAGAGCCAGGACGCCGATGCCGACCAGCTGCCTCAGGGCCCAGTTGTCCACCAGAAGGGTCGTGGTCAGGCGGCCTGCTGTCCGTAGGTGGTGCGGTTGCTCATCAGCCGCAGCTTCATGATCGCCTTGGTTTCGAGCTGCCGCACCCGCTCGCGGGACACGTTGATCTGGCGGCCGATCTCGGCGAGGGTCTGGGGTTCGGTGCCCTCCAGGCCAAACCGCATCTGCAGGATGCGACGCTCGCGTTCGTTCAGCTGGGCCAGCCAGGTGCCGAGATGCTCCTTCTGGAACAGGCGGTCCATCGATTCGATGTGCGCCCCACTGGCCGGATCGGCGATCAGTTCCCCCAGGGTGCTGCGGTCTTCGTCGCCACGGGCGTGGGCGTCGAGGGAGGCGCAGGGGGCGCTCTGCGACACGAGGTCTTCGAGTTCGTTGAGCGGGATGCCCATGGCGTGGGCCAGCTCCAGCCGGTTGGGTTGGCGGCCGAGCCGGTGGGAGAGCTCGCGCGAGATGCGCCGCATCTTCGAGAGTTTCTCGCTGACGTGGATCGGCAACCGGATCGTGCGGGCGCTGTTGTCAATCGCGCGGGTCATGCCCTGGCGGATCCACCAATAGGCATAGGTGGAGAATTTGTACCCCATGGCCGGGTCGAATTTGTCGACGGCCCGCTCCAGGCCGATCGCGCCTTCCTGGACCAAGTCAAGCAGTTCCAGTCCCTGATTCTGATATTTCTTCGCCACGCTCACCACCAGGCGCAGGTTGGCGGCCATCATCCGGTCCCTTGCCCGCTGGCCCATGCGGATCTGGCGGCGCTGCTGGGTGGTGAGGGTGTCAGCAGGCAGCTCCAGCAGACGCTTGCCCTGTTGAACGTGATGGGCCAGCTCAATTTCTTCGGCCGGTGTGAGCAGTGGCACACGGCCGATCGTGCTCAGGTACCAGCCGATCGTGTCGGCGCTGATGCGACCGGCAGCCTGCTTGGCAGCACTGGCGGATTTGGTTGGTGTGCGGCGCCCGCTGACGTTCTCGGTGTTGGCGATTACGTCATGAGCGGAACGCTGAGGCGTACTCATCACCCCGGCCTCCGTGAGTTGGTGGCCGGAATGTAGCAGCGTTACTGCTGGAATGAGGAATGTAAACCAAAGACATCCTGTAAGCAAGACGACCACAGGCTGGCGCTTGTGTAACGGATGTTGCTGTTTCGCTTCAGCTGGCGGATGGCAGGCCGCCGCGCCAGCGCTTGATCAGGGTCTCCTGGGTCTGGAAAGCATCACCTTCGGGCTGCAGCTGCTCGAAGCTGCCATCGCTGCGCATGTGCCAGGCGCCCGTATCGCTCAGATAGAGGTCCAGCAGGTCCTCCAGCTGGCCGCGCAGCCGTGGGTCTTCCACCGGCGCCACCGCCTCGACCCGGCGGTCCAGGTTGCGGGGCATCCAGTCGGCGCTGCCGAAATACATCTCAGGGTTGCCGCCATTGGCAAACCAGAACAGGCGCGAGTGTTCGAGAAAGCGGCCGATCACGCTCACCACCTGGATGTGGTCGCTGATGCCCTCAACGCCTGGCCTGAGGCAGCACATGCCGCGGATCACCAGCTCGATTTTCACGCCCGCCTGGGAGGCCTCGTAGAGCAGGGCAATGATCGCCGGGTCGACCAGCGCATTCATCTTGGCCCGGATCTGACCGCCCTGGCCCGCCTTGGCGCTGTCGATCTCGCGACGGATCAGCGCTTCCATGCCCTTGCGCAGGGTGACCGGGGCCACCAGCAATTTGCGGAAGCTCTGCTGCTTCGAGAAGCCGGTGAGGTAGTTGAACAGCTCCACCAGATCCTGGCCGAAATCGGTGTGGGAGGTGAGTAGACCCACGTCGGTGTAGAGGCTGGAGGTGCGGGAGTTGTAATTGCCCGTGCCGATATGGACATAGCTGCGCAGGATCTGCTTCTCCTTGCGCACCACCAGCAGGATCTTGGTGTGCGTCTTCAGACCCAGCACCCCATAGACCACATGCACGCCGGAGCGTTCCAGCCGCCGGGCCCATTGAATGTTGTTGTCTTCATCGAAGCGGGCCTTGAGCTCCACCAGGGCCATCACCTGCTTGCCGTTCTCCGCCGCCCGGATCAGGGCGGCCACCACCGGCGAATCCTTTGAGGTGCGATAGAGCGTCATCTTGATCGCCAGCACCAACGGATCGTCGGCGGCCTGGTTGAGGAACTCCTCCACCGAGGTGGCGAACAGGTCGTAGGGATGGTGCAGCAGCACATCGCCCTGGCGAATCGCCGCGAAGATGCTCTGGAAGTCCTCCTCCTTCAGCGAGCCGTCGTCCAGATGGCTGCGCTGCGCCCGCGCCAGGGCCGGCACGGTGCGGCCCTGGAAGGGCTTGTCCTTCAACTGGGGCAGGGGAATCGCCAGCAGGCTCATCAGGTCATCGAGGCCGAGCGGACCGTTGACGCGGTAGAGATCCTGCGCCTCCACGTGCATGCCGTCCATCAGCACGTGAATCACCTCGTCGGGCATTTCGTCGGCCACCTCCAGCCGCACCACCTCGCCGCCCTTGCGCCGCTTACGCAGGCCCTCCTGCAGGGCCTCCATCAGGTCGTCGGCTTCGAGATCGCGCAGCTCCAGGTCAGCGTCGCGGGTGACCCGGAAGAAGTAGTGCCCCTCGATCGTCATGCCGGGGAACAGCAGTTGCAGGTTGAAGGCCACCACCTGCTCCAGCGGCACCGCCGTGAACACAGGTTTGGGCCGCTTGCCGCTCAGATCGCTGGGGATCTCCACGAAGCGGGGCAGGATTTTCTGGGGCACCTTCACCCGCGCGAACTGCTGCTGGCCCGTGTCTGGATCGCGCACCAGGGCTGCCACGTTGAGGCTGAGGTTGCTCACGAACGGGAAGGGGTGGGCCGGATCCACCGCCAGGGGTGTGAGCACCGGGAAGATGGCCGTCTGGAAGGTGTGATCCACCCACTGCCGCTGGCGGTTGCTGAGGTTGGCGTAATCGATCAGATGGACGCCGTACTCGGCCAGCTGGTTCTTGAGCGAATGGCGGTAGTGCTGCTGCTGCAGATCCAGCAGGGGGCGCAGTTTCTCCTGAATCGCCTCCAGTTGCTGGAGGGGTGTGCGGCCATCGTCGCTGAGGCTGGTGACACCGGCTTCGAGTTGCGACTTCAGCGATGCCACCCGCACCATGAAGAACTCATCGAGGTTGTTGCTGAAGATGGCGCTGAACTTGGCCTGCTCCAGCAGCGGGGTGTGTTCATTCAGCGCCTGGGCCAGAACGCGCCGGTTGAAATCGATCCAGCTCAACTCGCGGTTGATGTACAGCTCGGCAGCGACGGCGGGCTCGCCCATGGTGTTCTGCTGTCGGCGGTGCTGACACGACGCACGCTGCCGGTTCCTCCCCGGCAACGTAGCAATCTCACTCCGTTGCTCCTGGTGATCGGGTTGCTTGACCGGGCAGCCCCCCGGCCACCAGCAGGGCCACCCCCACCATCAACACGGTGCCGAACCAGAATGGGCTTTGATGCCCCACGGTTTCGTAGGCCAGGCCCGCCAGCGGTGGCCCCACGAACCCGGTGAGGCTCTGCAGACCCTGGAGGCTGCCGAGGGCGGCTCCCTGACCGCCCTCATCGAGCCGGCGGGAGACGAGGCTGCGCAGGCTGGGGGTGACCAGACCGGTGCCGGTGGCCAGGATTGCCAGGGCGATGAACACCTGGGGCTGGGCGTTGCCGGCGGTGGCCAGCAGGATCAGCAGGAATCCCACGATCACGAAGCCGATGCCCGCCAGGGTGAGGCGCCATTCACCGAAGCGCTGCACCAAGGGTCCGATCAAGCCGCCCTGCACCAGGGTCGCCACCACGCCCACCACCAGGAAGGCCAGCGCCGAGGTGGTGGGCCCCCAGCCGAAGGCCTGCTTGAAATACAGCACCAGCACGGCCGTGAAGCCGTTGAAGGCCAGAAAAAACAGGAAGAAGGCCGCACTCAGGCGACGCACCTGCGGGTTGGCCATCACCCGCGCCAGCTGGGTGAAGGGTTGCAGATCGCGCTTGCGCGGCAGGGGTGAGCGGGCCTGCGGCGGATGGGTTTCGGGCAGCAGCAGGATCACCAGCACCAGGTTGAGGGCGGCGATCGCCACGGCCAGCAGAAGCGGCAGGGTGATGTTGATCCCGGCCAGGGCGCCCCCCAGGGCAGGTCCGAGGATGAAGCCCAGCCCAAAGGCCACCCCGATCAGGCCGAAGGCTTTGGCCCGTTGTTCCGGGGCCGAGATGTCTGCCAGCACCGCAGCGGCGGTAGCCGCCGTGCCGCCGCTCACACCGTCGATCAGCCGCGCCGCGAACAACAGGGCCAGGGGCCAGCCAGCCGCCGCCGCCGCTGGCCAGAGGCTGGCCCAGGGCAAGGCCAGGGTGAGGGCAAACAGGCTCAGCCCCAGCAGGGAGCCCGTCACGCAGACCATGATCACCGGCCTGCGGCCGTAGCGGTCGCTCAGGGCGCCGATCAGTGGGGTGAAACCGAACTGGGCCAGGGCATAGCTGCCGGCCAGCAGGCCCAGCACCCGTCCGTCATTGGTGATCCCCGCCAGCAGATAGGGCAGAAGTGGAAACACGATGCTCTCCCCCAGCCGGTCGTTGAGCAGCGTGATGAAGACGCACAGGAGGGTGGAGGGGCGCGTCCAGCGCACGGCGAGGGGCCCAGGGGGTCTTCACATTCCCATGGCCCTCTGCGGCGGCGGCGCGCTGGGGCCACCATGGGAATCGCTGTCGCCGCGCCACCCATGGACGCAGGAGCCCAGGGAGCGGCCGCCCGACCGCTGATCGCCGCGCTGGGCCTGGCCTTGGTGCTCTTCCTGGTGCTGCACCTGGCCGGTGTGGGGGTGGCCCTGGTCGATCCGGTGGCCTTCGGCCGGCTGGTGGCCGTTCTGCACAGCGCCTGGTGGTTGCCGCCGCTGGAGCTGGCCCTGGCGGCTGTTGGGCTCGGCCATGGCCTGGCGGCGCTTCTGCGGGTGAGCCGCAACGCCCGCGCCGCCGGAGCGCAGCGGCCCCTGGTGTTGCGCAGTCGCCGGGCCGCCGCCGGGCCCGCTGAGGCCCTCGCGGCCCTGGCGGCCCGCGTTGCACCCTGGAGTGGTGCCCTGCTGCTGCTGTTCCTGGTGGTGCACCTGCTGCAGTTGCGCTGGCACCGGCCAGCGGCCGCCGCGGAGCTCGCTGCCCTGCGGGCCGTGCTCGCCAACCCCGGCGTGCTGCTGCTCTACGGGGCGGCCGGAGCGGCGGCGGGCCTGCATCTGCTCCATGGCGTCGAGAGCGCCCATCGCAGCCTCGGCTGGCTCGATCCCATCAACGCCGGCCGCATCCGCATGGCCGGTCGTTGGCTGGCACTGCTGCTGGGGGGCGGCTTCACGCTGCTGCCGCTGGCGCTGGTGCTGCAGGGGGTGGGCCGATGACCGCAGCCCCCTCGGGGAATGCCTCCCTTGACGATCTCCCGTTGGACCCGCACCTGCCGGCGGGGCGGCTGGCCACGGCCTGGGAGCGCACCCTGCTGGATCTGCCGCGGATCAGCCCGGCCAACAAACGGGGTCTGCGGGTGCTGGTGGTGGGCAGCGGCCTGGCCGGTGCCTCGGCGGCCGCCACCCTGGCGGAGCAGGGCTACGCGGTGGACGTGGTCACATATCACGACAGCCCCCGCAGGGCCCATTCTGTGGCGGCCCAGGGGGGCATCAATGCCGCCAAGAATTACGCCGGCGATGGCGACAGCATCGAACGGCTGTTCCGCGACACGGTCAAAGGAGGCGACTTCCGTGCCCGCGAGGCCGGCTGCCACCGCCTGGCGGAGATCAGCGGCCGCCTGATCGACCACTGCGTCGCCCAGGGAGTGCCCTTCGCCCGGGAGTACGGCGGCACCCTCGCCAACCGCAGCTTCGGCGGTGCCCTGGTGAGCCGCACCTTCTATGCCCGCGGCCAGACGGGCCAGCAGCTGTTGTATGGCGCCGTTCAGGCCCTGCTGCGGCAGGTGGAGGCCGGTCGGGTGCGCCTGTTCTGCCGGCGCGACATGCTCGATCTGATCACGGTCGACGGCGTCGCCCGTGGGGTGGTGTGCCGCCACCAGCTCAGCGGCGCCCTGGAGTGCCACACCGCCCATGCCGTGCTGCTGGCCAGTGGTGGCTATTCCAACGTCTATTTCCTCTCCACCAATGCGGTGAAGTCGAATGCCACCGCGCTCTGGTGTGCCCATCGCCGCGGCGCCTGGTTCGCGAACCCCTGCTTCACCCAGGTCCACCCCACCTGCATCCCCAGCGGCGGCGCCTACCAGAGCAAGCTCACCCTGATGAGCGAGAGCCTGCGCAACGACGGGCGGGTCTGGCTGCCCCTGCGGCCCGGCGACGACCGGCCGCCGGCGGAGATTCCCGAAGCCGAGCGCGACTACTTCCTCGAACGTCAGTACCCCACCTACGGCAATCTGGTGCCCCGCGATGTGGCCTCCCGCCGGGCGCGAGAACGCTGCCTCGCCGGCCAGGGGGTTGGCCCTGGCGATGGCGGCTCCGGCGGCGCTCAGGGGGTGTATCTGGACCTGGCTGAGGCGATCGCCCGGGATGGCCGGGCCGCCATCGAGGCCCGTTACGGCAACCTGCTGCAGATGTATGCGCGCATCACCGGCGAGGATCCCTTCGCCAGGCCGCTGCGCATTGCTCCCGCTCCCCACTACACGATGGGCGGGCTCTGGGTGGACTACCACCTGATGAGCACGATTCCCGGTCTGTTTGTGCTGGGGGAGGCCAATTTCTCCGAGCATGGTGCCAATCGCCTCGGGGCCAGTGCCCTGATGCAGGGCCTGGCGGATGGCTATGTCATTGCCCCGGCCACGGTGACGGCCTGGCTGGCGGGGCAGCCGCAGCCGGAGGTGGGGCCGGAGCACCCTGCCTGCCGTGCGGCGCTGGCGGACGTGCGCGCCCGAATCGATCACCTCACGGCCATCGGCGGCAGCAGCTCGGTGGATGGGCTGCATCGTGAGCTGGGGCTGCTGATGCTCGATGTCTGTGGCATCAGCCGCCAGGCCGCCGGCCTGCGTCGCGGGCTGGAGGAGGTGGCGCAGCTGACGCGGCGCTTCCACGACGATCTCTGCCTGCCGGCGGTGGATACCCCCATCCAGGGCGAACTGGAGAAGGCCCTGCGGCTGGAGGATTTCCTCGGCCTGGCCGATCTGATGCTGCGCGATGCCCTGGCCCGGGAGGAATCCTGCGGGGCCCATTTCCGCGAGGAGCACCAGAGCGAAACCGGCGAAGCCCTGCGTGACGACGTCCATTTCGCCCACATCGCCGCCTGGAAGCATCGCCAGGGCAGCGTGCCGCAGCGCCACATCGAGCCCCTCAGCTTCAGCACCGTTGTTCCCCAGGCGCGTGACTACCGATGAGCCGCACCCTCTGCCTCACCCTGCGGATCTGGCGCCAGGCCGGCCCTGACGCTCCCGGTGGCTTTGAAAGCCATCGGCTCGAGGGCGTGTCTGCCGATCTCTCCCTGCTGGAGGCCCTCGATCAGCTCAATGAGCAGCTGATCGCCGCCGGCCAGCGGCCCGTGGGCTTCGATCACGACTGCCGCGAAGGCATCTGCGGCAGCTGTGGCTTTCTGGTGAACGGCCAGGCCCACGGACCCCGCGCCGCCACCACGGTCTGCCAGCTCTATCTGCGCCACGTGGCCGATGGCGCCACCCTGGTGCTCGAACCCTGGCGGGCCAGGGCCTTTCCGGTGCTGCAGGATCTCAGCGTCGATCGCTCCGGTTTCGATCGGATCCTGGCGGCGGGGGGCTACTGCTCGGTGAACACCGGCAGTGCGCCGGAAGCCAACACGATCCTGATCGGCCGCGAGCAGGCGGCCTCGGCCTTCGACACGGCCACCTGCATCGGCTGCGGCGCCTGCGTGGCCAGCTGCCGCAACGCCTCCGCCAGTCTGTTTGTGGCGGCCAAGCTGGCCCATCTCGGCCAGTTGCCCCAGGGCCAGCCGGAGCGAGGGCAGCGGGCCCGGGCCCTGCAGCAGCGCATGGCAGAGGAGGGCTTCGGCAGCTGCAGCAACACCCTGGAGTGCGAGGCGGTCTGCCCCCAGCAGATCTCCGCCGACTGGATCAGCTGGATGCACCGGGAGGCCCGGCCTCAGGCTGGCTGAGTCGCGCCATGATCAGGGCTGCGGCGCTGCCGGTGCCTTGAACGTAACTCCAGTCCCACGTTCCGCGTCAGAGCCGACTCCCTCGCTGAGCCATCTCAACGCCGCCGGCGAGGTGCACATGGTGGAGGTGGGTGATCGGGCCGCCACCGATCGCCGTGCCGTGGCCGAGGGCTTTCTTGCCATGGAGCCGGCGGTGCTGGCCCTGGTGCTGGAGGGCCGGGCCCCCAAGGGCGACGTGCTGGCGGTGGCCCGCGTGGCGGCGATCCAGGCCGCCAAGCGCACCTGGGAGCTGATCCCCCTCTGCCATCCGATCGCGTTGAGCGGGGTGGGGGTGCGGATCGAGCCTGCCGCCGATGGCAGCGGCTTGCGGCTGGAGGCGACGACCCGCACCACCGCCCCCACCGGCGTGGAGATGGAGGCCCTCACCGCCGTGCAGGTGGGGCTGCTCACGCTCTACGACATGCTCAAATCCGCCGATCCGGCGATGACGATCGGCCCGGTGCGATTGCTGACCAAGGAAGGTGGACGCCATGGCCCCTGGCAGCGCCCATCGGTCATCCCTGACCCGGGCTGAGCCTCGCGCCTCCTGTCCTGAGGACGCCCCTTCGATCCCAGCCACCCCTGCGTGCCCCGTCATGGTCAAGCCCGTCTTCGTGACCACCACCTTCACCATTGAAGGCTTCGCGATTCGCGACTACAAGGGAATCGTGCGCGGCATCGTGGTGCGCTCCCCCACCCTGATCCAGGGCTTTCTCGGAAGCCTCAAGTCGATGATCGGCGGCCGCATCGGGGCCTACACCGAGATGTGTGAGCAGACCCGCCAGCAGGCCTACGACCAGATGGTGGCCCATGCCCGCCAGCTCGGCGCCAACGCCATCGTGGGCACCCGCTACGACGGCTCCGAGGTGGAGAGCGGCGCCACCGGTGCCACCGAAGTTCTTTGTTATGGCACCGCCGTGGTGGTGGAGCGCCTCGATGCCGGGCCGCCGCCGCCGCCCACGTCGCCCTTCCCTCCCACCTGAGCTTTGTTCCGCTGCCGATGTCGTCTGCCCTCCCCGCCGGCGTGCCGGTGTCGGCCGATCCCTTTCCGCCGGAGGGCCTGCCCCTTGAGCAGGCACGGTGTCTGGTGCTGGCCAGCCTGCAGCCCCTGGCCGGCTGCCGCACCCTGCCCCTGGAGCAGTGCCTCGGGCGGGTGTGCGCCGCGGCGGTGATCGCCCCGGCGGCGGTGCCGGGCTTTCGGGCCTCGATCCTGGATGGCTACGCGATCGCCAGCCCAACGGCGGAACCCGGCCAGTGTTGGCCGCTGGTGGGGCGTTCAGCCGCGGGGGCCCCGTTCGAGCGGACTCTGGAGCCCCACGAGGCGATTCGCATCCTCACCGGTGCCCCCCTGCCGGAGGGCGCCGTGCGGGTGCTGCCCCAGGAGCTGGTGGAGGTGGAGGCCGGCGAGCTGCGGTTGCTGCAGGCCACCGGGGCCAACCCCTGGATCCGCAGCGCCGAGGAGGAGGCGGCACCGGGCCAGGAGTTGCTGGCCTGCGGCGAGCGGCTCGGTCCGGCCGATCTGGCCCGGCTGGCGGGCTGCGGCGTGGCGGAGCTGGCCGTGGCGCCCCGGCCGCGGCTGGGCCTGCTGGTGAGTGGCGATGAACTGGTGCCGGCGGGAACACCGCGCGGCCCCGGCCAGATCTGGGAGAGCAACGGCACCCTGTTGGCGTGCCTGTGCGAGCGGCTCGGCTATCCCCTGCTGGAGCGGCGTGTGGTGGGCGACGATCCGATCGCGCTGCGCCAGGCGCTGGCAGATCTGGCGGCCTGCTGCGATGTGGTGGTCAGCACCGGCGGCGTGTCCGCCGGCGACACCGACTGGATCCGGCCGCTGCTGGCGGAGCTCGGCTCGGTGGCCTTCTGGAAGCTGTTTCTCAAGCCGGGCCGGCCCTTTGCCTACGGGACACTGCAGCGTCCTGCCGGGGCCGGCAGCGTGCCGTTCTTCGGGCTGCCGGGCAATCCGGTGGCGGCGGCGATCACGGCGCTGCAGCTGCTCTGGCCGGCGCTGCAGCAGCTCGAGGGTGCTGAGCCGGATCCGTTGCCCCGCCTGCGGGTCCGGCTGGCGGGGCCGTTGAAGCGCGGCGCGGGACGCCCTGAGCTGGCCCGGGCCCGCCTGCGGGTGGGCCCAGCTGGTGAGCTCCTGGCGATGACGGAGGGCTCCCAGGCCTCCTCCCGCATCGGTTCGCTGCAGGGGGCCGATCTGCTGCTGGAGATCCCGGCGGAGCTCGGCAGCCTCGGGGCCGGGCAGGAGCTCTGGGCCCAGCTGCTGCGGTTGCCGCTGTTCTGAGGCCCGGCTGCCGGCCAGCAGTGGACCGATCAGCGACGCACTCAGTCGGTTGTTCAGCAGGGTCAGACACATGATCGGCCGGCGGATGTCGGCTGGTGGACCTCAGCTTGTGGAAGGCACCAGACCTGAGCAGGCTGGCTTCAGGTCTTTGACGTGCTTGGCTCCATGGCCCTCCCCCCAGCCAGTGCCCCTGGCGGCACGCTGCAGGCCTCGGAGGTGCGCCAGGAGCCGCTCAGGATCCTGCTGATCAGCATCCATGGCCTGATCCGGGGCCGTCAGCTCGAACTCGGCCGGGATCCCGACACAGGCGGGCAGACCAAGTACGTGGTGGAGCTGGCCAAGGCCCTGGCCCGCAGCCCCTCGGTGGCGGGTGTGGATCTGGTCACCCGCCGGATCGAGGATCCCGCCGTCAGCGCCGACTATGCCGAGCCCCTGGAGCCGCTGGCGGACAAGGCGAGGATCGTGCGGATCGACGCGGGCCCGCCCGACTACCTCCGCAAGGAGGAACTCTGGGATCACCTCGACAGTTTTGCTGACCATCTCTTTGCCTGGATCCAGAATCAGCCCGCCAGGCCGGATGTGTTGCACAGCCACTATGCGGATGCCGGTTACGTTGGCGTCAAGCTGGCCCACATGACGGGACTTCCCCTGGTTCATACGGGCCATTCGCTGGGGCGTGACAAGTACCGACGCTTGATCTCCATGGGTCTCGCCCTTGAAAAGATTGAGGATGATTACAATATCTCCAGGCGAATTGATGCCGAGGAAGAGGTGATCAATCAAGCGGCGCTCGTGATCACCAGCACGCGCAATGAAATTGAAGATCAGTATGAGCTCTATGACTGTTGCAACCCGGGCAAGATGGTGGTCGTTCCGCCAGGCACGGATCTCCAGCAGTTTCATGTTGCTGATGGCTCTGAGCCGGTGCTGGACTCAGGCTTTCAGGAGGGGCTCCAGGTTTCTCTGAAAGATCCGACCAAGCCCATGATTCTGGCGTTGTCCAGACCGGATCTGCGCAAGAACATCATCACGCTGCTGGAAGCCTACGGCGAGTCGAAGCCACTCCAGAGACGCGCCAATCTGGTGATCGTGGCTGGCAATCGTGATGATGTGCGGGATCTCGATGAAGGTCCCCAGGCGGTGTTCACCGAGTTGCTGATTGCCATGGATTCCTATGATCTCTATGGCCTTGCCGCCCTGCCCAAGCACCACAGCTCCGATGAGGTTCCCCTCATCTATCGCCTGGCCGCCAGCACCCGGGGTGTGTTCGTCAATCCGGCTCTGACAGAGCCCTTTGGCCTGACCCTGTTGGAGGCCGCCGCCAGTGGTCTGCCCTTGGTGGCGACCGAGAATGGTGGCCCGGTGGACATCATTGCCAACTGCCGCAATGGCCTGTTGGTGGATCCCCTCAACAAGCAGGCGATTGCCCAGGCCCTGATCGCCATTCTGGAGGATGCCAACCAGTGGGAGACCTTCTCACGCAATGGAGTGCGCCACGTGGCCCAGTTCTATTCCTGGGATGCCCATGCCAAGGCCTATCTCCATCAGCTCAACCAGCTGGTTCAGCAGCAGCGACCGCCCTTGGCCGCTTCGCGAATCCTCAGTGGCGACCGCCGGCGCACCAAGGCCATCTTCACCGCCATTGACAACACGCTGCTGGGGGATCGAGACGGCCTGAATCTGCTCAGCCAGTTGATTCGTGAGCGCCGTAAAAGCTGCCTGTTCGGGATCGCCACCGGGCGGCGCCTGGATTCTGTCCTGGCGATCATTCGCGAGTATGACATCCCTGTGCCGGATATCTTGATCACCAGCCTCGGTACGGAAATTTATTACGCTCCCCACTGGCTTCCCGATCTTGCCTGGGCCAAGCACATCAATCACCTCTGGACCCCCCAGGTGCTCAGGGCGACGCTGAAGGAGCTGCCTGGTCTGCAGCCCCAGTCGAGGAAGGACCAAAGCCAATTCAAGTATTCTTATCACTATGACGGCAATCTTGCGCCGTCTCTGGATCAGGTCCGAGCCATTCTCAGGCAACAAGATTTACTGGTCAATGTGACATTGTCGTTTGGCCAGTATCTCGACTTTGTGCCCGTCCGGGCCTCCAAGGGGCAGGCCTTGCGATTCATCGCCCAGCGCTGGAATATCCCTTTAGATCGGATTCTGGCCACCGGTGGTTCTGGTGGCGATGAAGACATGCTGCGCGGCAACACCCTGGGGGTTGTTGTTGCCAACCGTCACCGGGAGGAACTGTCCATTCTTGGAGATACTGAGCATGTCTATCTCGCGGAGCAATCCCACGCCAGGGGGATCCTTGAGGCCCTTGAACACTATGACTTCTTCAATCTCTAGGCTTCTGTTGTTCGCGATCGCTCCGATCCTGCCCGCGATGTCCCCTCTGCTCCCGCAGGCTGTCCATGGCTGCTGACCCTCCGGCCAGGTTGTTGCTCTGCACGGATCTCGACCGCACCCTGATCCCCAATGGGCGGCAGCCCGAGTCGCCCGCCGCCAGGAGCCTGTTCGCTCGCCTGGTCCAGCGACCCGAGGTGACTCTGGCCTATGTCAGCGGCCGCGATGCCGGTCTCGTGGCTGAGGCGATTGCGGACTATGCCCTCCCTCCACCGGACTGGGTAGTGGCCGATGTGGGCACCACGCTCCTGGAGGTGGCCCCCGAGGGTTGGCGAGCCCATGGGGGATGGCACCAGAGCATCGGAGTGGATTGGGCCGGTCGCACGGCCCAGGATCTTCACCAGCTGCTGGCGGATCTCTCCCCCCTGCAACTGCAGGAGCCCGCCAAACAGAACACGTACAAGTTGAGCTATTACCTCGATCTTGGGGTTGACGTTCCCAGCCTCTGCGGCGAAATCGAGCGGCGGCTGCAGCTTGAGCAGCTGAGCGCCAGTCTGATCACCAGCATTGATGAGCAGGCTGAGATCGGCTTGCTGGATGTGTTGCCAGCGGCAGCCACCAAGTTGCATGCGGTGCGCTTTCTGATGGAGTCGCTGGGTTTTGATTCCTCCCAGACTCTCTTCTGTGGGGACAGCGGCAATGATCTGCCTGTGATGAAGAGTGACCTCCCCTCGATTCTTGTGGCCAATGCAGATCCTGCGCTGATGGCCCAGCTAGGCTGTTCTCCGGGGGAGCGATCCGGTCGGGAGACTCTCTATCTGGCTCAGGGCGGCTTCATGGGGATGAACGGCAACTACGCCGCCGGGATTGTGGAAGGAGTGCTCCACTTCCACCCACAGTGTTCTAGCTGGTTGGCCGAGCCTTGTTGAGTTCAGCTCCGCTGACGCAGTCAGGTGCCGATGAAAACTGGTTGGGCAGCTTGAGTGCAGCCGATCAGTGTGTTGACGATCTTTTTCTCTTGCCTGCACCCGAATCATGTATGAACAGGTCTCCCACTCGCTGCTCAACTCAATTCTTGATGACCTGAGACCTGAGATCCGCCGTCAGGATCTGAGACACTTCTATACGCGTCTGGGTGCCAACTTTTACGCGATATACTCGCTGTTCTTTCGCCTTTATGGCCACAGGCCTGATTTCAAGCGCCAGATGCTGGGCTTGGTCGAAACGATGGCGGAAGGCTATGTCAATCGTTCGCCTGGGCTGGAGGCGCTCGACATAGCTCGGGAGAAAGATCACAACTGGTTTCTCTCCCAGCAATGGGTCGGCATGGCCCTTTACACCAATGGCTTCGCTAAAAACCTGCGAGACTTGGCTGAGAAGACCGAGTATTTTCAGGAGCTCGGGGTCAACATGATTCATGTGATGCCGATTCTGAAGTGTCCGATCGGCAAGAGTGATGGCGGCTACGCCGTGAGCGACTTCAGGCAGATTGACGGTCGGGTTGGTGATCTGGAGGATCTTCAATATCTTGCATCGGAACTGCGTCAGCGCCAGATTCTTCTGGTGCTTGACATTGTGATGAATCACACCTCCGATGAGCATTCCTGGGCGCGAAAGGCCATCGAAGGGGACCCCGTCTATCAGGATTACTACTATATGTATGAGAGTCGCGATATTCCTGATCTTTTCGAAAAGTCAATGCCTGAAGTCTTCCCGGAGTCTTCGCCAGGTAACTTCACCTGGAATCAGCAGACCCAGCGCTGGGTCATGACGGTCTTTCATAGTTATCAGTGGGATCTCAATTACAGCAATCCTGAGGTCTTTATTGAGATGCTTGGTGTTGTCCTGTTCTGGGCCAACAACGGTGTTGACATCATGCGCTTGGATGCCGTGGCCTTCCTTTGGAAGGAAATCGGCAGCGACTGTCAGAACGAGCGGAATGCCCATCTGTTACTCCAGCTGATGAAGGACTGCTGCCAGGCCACGGCGCCGGGAGTCTTGTTCATTGCTGAGGCGATTGTCGCCCCTGTCGAGGTGATTAAATATTTCGGCGAAGATGCGATCAGCGCCAAGGAGTGCGAGATCGCCTACAACGCCACCTTCATGGCCCTGCTCTGGGATGCGGTGGCGACCCAGAACGCCAAGCTGCTCATCCGGGGGCTCAGGAGTCTGCCCAACAAGCTGGATCGTGCCACCTGGCTTAACTATCTGCGTTGTCATGACGACATCGGCTTTGGTTTTGACGACCAGGATGTGCTGGCTGTCGGTTACCAGCCCAAGTCTCATCGTCGATTTCTGACTGACTTCTTCTGTGGTGATTTCGAGGGATCTCCCTCGCGGGGGCTTCCATTCATGCGCAACGAAGCCACCGGAGATGCTCGCATCTGTGGGTCGCTGGCTTCTCTGGCGGGCCTGGAGAAGGCGATTCAGGAAGAGAATCCGGTAGAGATTAATATCGCCATTAGTCGCATTCTGATGCTGCACAGCCTGATCTTTTCCTTCGGTGGTATTCCCTTGCTCTACAACGGCGATGCCCTCGGTCTGCTGAATGACTATGGCTATCAGGAGGATCCAGCCAAGGCCTCGGACAACCGCTGGGTGCACCGGCCGAGCATTGATTGGCAGCAGGCTGAGCGGCGTCATCAGAGCGGCACGGTGGAGAATCGGCTGTTCACGGCGTTGCGGCGGATGATCGCCATCCGTAAGTCGCTGGATGCCTTTGCCGATTTCAACAACCGAGAGTTGTTGGATACGGGCAACGAGCATCTGCTCTGCTTCTTGCGTTCCTATCAGCAACGCCCCTCCGAGCAGGTGCTGGTGGTGGCCAACTTCCATTCCAGTCCGCAGACCCTTCCTGTTGACGCCCTGCGGCGGCGCGGGCTCGATTTCACGGCGCCGCTGATTGATGTCTTCACCGGTCGCAGGCCCCACCAGATCGAGGAGAACATCCTGCTACCGAGCTATCAGTTTTATTGGCTTAAGCAGGTCTGACATCCACTGCTCTGATACCCACAGGCCCCACATCCAGGCCTCTTCCTGCATCGGTTTGTTCCTGGGGCCGCTCAGGAATTCTGCTCCCAGTTGCTGAGGCTGCTGCTGTTTCGATGTCAGGCTGCCGGGCACTCATGCCCGACGAGACCGCATCCATGTTCCCTGAGGCTGTTCGTTCGGCGCGTCTGTGGTCCTGTCTGCTGCCTGTCTGCCTGCTGCTGCTGGGCCCAGACGCTGCGGTCGCTGCCGAAGCAGATGAGGCCGTCGCGGAGGAAGCGGCTCCGGCGGCCCCGGCTCCGGCTGGAGGGGCAGCGAAGCTCGGCCCGGAACTGCGCTTGCCTTCCGGCAACCCGGCCGCCACCGATGCCATCCCCGGCACCGGTCAGCTGGGTCGTTGGCTTGGCCTGCCGGCCGATTCCCCCTTGCGCCTTGGCGGGGTCTGGGTGGGCAATGGCACGTCCCAGATTGTCGGGGGCATCCAGGCGGCTCCGGCCAACGGCCTGGCCCAGCAGCTTCTGCTCGACGCCACCCTGGATCTGGAGTGGGCCGTTGGCTGGCGAGGCGGCCGGCTGTGGGTCCAGGGCTTGCAGGTGAACGCCGGCGCCGGAGCTGCACTGCCCTCTGGAAGCGTGCAGGGCAGCAACAGCCTGGTGGCGCCGCCACCGCTTGATCGCACCGAGCTCTACAGCTATGTGCTGCGCCAGGACCTCTGGGATCGCCAGCTGAAGATCCTGGTGGGCAAGCAGGCCGCCAGCATCGAGTTCGCCAACGTCACTCGCCCCGACCTCACCCAGAACCCCACCTATGCCGTGCCGGCGCTCAGCGCCCTCGCCTTCACGCCGCTCTATGCGATGCCCACCCTGCTGGGGCGCATGCCCGGTTACCCCGATTCGGCCCTGGGGGCCTCGCTGAGCTGGCAACCGAAGGCCCTGGATCGCAAGGTGTACCTCAACGCCGGGGTGTACGACGGCCGCGGCGGTGTGGGGGATGGCTCGATCCGCACGGGTCCCTCCGCCCCCAGTCTCAGCGGGCCCCTGTTTTCCGTGGCGGAACTGGGGGGTGGCTGGTCGCTGGGTTCCAGCAATCGCCCCGGGTCCGCCAGCTTCGGGGCCTGGTTCCAGGGCGGGGAGTCGCGCCGTTGCAATGGATCCGGCAGCAACCAGGCCTGTCTTCGCGAGAGCGGAGCCCATGGCTTCTACGGAACCGTGGCGCAGCGGCTGGTCAACTTTCGGTATGGCCGTGACCACAGCGGCCTGGTGGGCCTCGTGAGTGCCGGCTGGACGCCCTCGATCACCAACCTGATGACCAGGTCGGTCACTGCGGGTCTGACGGTGTTCGCGCCGATGGAGAGCCGTCCCCAGGACAGCTTCGGCGTCGGTCTGTCCTGGGCCCGGGTCAACGATCGGAGCTTTCTCGGAGAGGTCTTCCGCCCCGCTGAGCTGATGCTGCAGGCCTATGGCCAGTTCCACCTGGGAGGCACGACCTACGTGCAGCCGGCCCTCACTTACCTGCCCCAGCCAGGACTGGCCAGTGCCGCCTACAGCTCCACCAATGTGATGCTGCAGCTGATCACGCTGTTCTGATCGTCTGCGTGCCCTGGCCTGGCGGGGCTGGCTCCTCCAGGGGTGTGTTGCCGTCCACCCAGCGGCCTTGGCCGGCCACGCCCACTTCCTTTTTCCAGAAGGGGGCGTCGTGCTTGAGCGCCTCCAGCAGCTCCTGACAGCACCGCTGGGCAGGACCGCGCCGATCGGCGGCCACCGCCACCAGCACGATCGCCTCCCCCGGCTGCACCCGTCCCACCCGATGGCGCACCAGTACCGCTCGCACGGCATGACGGGCGGCGGCGGCGGCGGCGAGGCGCTCCAGCTGGGCTTCGGTCATGCCCGGGTAATGCTCCAGCTCCAGGGCCGCCAGGGGTTCACCGGCTGCACTCCAGCCCCGCACCCGGCCGATGAAGTGGGCTTCGGCTGCCGCCGCGCTGCCCGTGCTCCAGGGCCGCAACACCGCGAAGGGATCGAAGGGCCAGGCTTCCAGGGCGATCGAGAGGGTCGTGCTGCTCTCCCTCAGCGGCGAGCTGGGATCAGCCACCGGTGATCGGCGGCAGGTAGGCCACTTCATCGCCGGCTGCCAGGATCCGGCCGGGCTCGGCGAACTCCCGGTTTACCGCCACCCGCACCCCGGCGGGCCAGGGGCCGAGGCCGAGCCTCTGCCACAGCTGGGCGGCTGTGGGGGGAGGCGCTCCGTTGTGGGCGTCTGGGGTCGCCGGCTCGTGGAGCGCCAGGTGCCGCTCTCCCCAGCCGGCCTGCTCGCGCAATCCGGCGAAGAGCCGCACCTGGAGGTGGGGCGGACCGGCAAGATCGGTGGTCATGGCGATGCGGTCTGGCCGGGGTCTTGCCCCATGCACAGGCCCCATCCTGGCTCCCTGTGGTTGCCGTACAGCCGAAGCAGGAGCGTCCTGCAGGTGCGACGCTGGGGCGCAGACCTGGGAGCCGCGGATCGCCAGACGGATGGATTATTACGTTTAGTGAAACTCAAGAGAGAGTGGTGATTGCCTTTCTACTTTGGCTTTCTAAATCACCCACGTTTCCTGCCTGTCAGGCTCTTGATTTTTCTTGGCTGACCATCGTCGGGTCTGCTCTCTTTGTTTGAAAAGGATCTGTTTTCTGGGATCACTTTCTTTCCCCAGGGATGAAGATCCTCGGCGATGGGCCTCCAAAGTTGTGTGTAGTGAGAGCGCTCCGCTCGTTGCCGGCGCTCACCTCTTCTGTTCTTTTCCTGAATTCGACCATGACCTCTCAGGATATTGAAAGCATCGAGTACAAAAAGCAGTTCCTTCATGAGGCCACCCGTCTTGCCATTGAATCCGTGGAGAAAGGCTGGGGAGGTCCTTTCGGCGCCGTGATTGTCAAGGATGGTGAGATCATCGGCCGTGGTCAGAATCGCGTGCTGCTCACGGGAATCCCCGTGTATCACGCGGAGGTCACGGCCATTATTGACGCCTGCTCAAGAATCAATACCAAGGCGCTGCTCGGCTCGGAGGTCTATGAGGGGAATCTGAAGATGATCCCTCGTCCAGAGGGTTCTCCCGATCCAGTTCCGGAGCGGGCGCAGATGCTCAAGGGCTGTGATCTTTACGTGAACGGGGCTCCCTGCCCCATGTGCATGAGCGCCATCTACTGGGCCCGGATTGATCGCGTGTACTTCGGTACCCGCTTGGAAGACACAAGTAAGATCGGCTTCGACGACGAGTTTCAGTACATCGACTTTCGTCTCCCCTGGGAACAGCGCCAGGCGATTCAGTGTTTTCCGGATTTTGAGCGCGATTTCGCTCTTCAGGCCTGCCAGGCCTGGATGAACAAGCCTGATCGCCATCCCTACTGACGGTCCCCTCCTTCATGGCTGACTCCGTCACCCTGATCACCTCAGCCTTGGTACGGCCCGGTAGGGGCGAAGCCTTGGCGGCCTGGCATGCACGCCAGGCCGAGGCCCTCAGCCGGCAGAGCGGTTTCATCAGCACCAACCTGATCCCGCCTCGCCCCAGTGGGTCTGAGCGGCGCTGGTGCATTGAGATCACGTTTCAATCCTCCGACAGTCTCGAGGCCTGGCAAGGCTCCATCCCCTGCCGGAAGTTGCTCGAGGAGGCCGAACCCCTGCTTGAAGGTGGGGAGTTTCAGCAAAGCCTGAGGGAGGAGCATTTCGACCCAGAGCGTGGAACTGATGTCACCGAGGTCATCTTCTCCAAGGTCAAAGCTGGCATGTCCGAGCAGTTCCGAGACTGGGCCCAGCGCATCCAGGCTGCGCAGGCGCTGTATCCCGGTTATCTCGGCATGTATCTCCAGCCTCCCTCTGGAGATGGTGATGGCCATTGGATGACGATTCTGCGCTACGACTCCGCTCCCCATCTTGAGGCCTGGATGAATTCCAGTCAGCGGGCCGTACTCCTGCAGGAATCGCAGGCGTTCATGGAGCGGGAAGAACTGCTGCGCATCTCCACGTCCTTTCCTGGCTGGGTTCCCATCGATCCCGTCACCGGGCAGGGACCACCCAATTGGAAAACGGCGATGCTCGTGCTGCTGGGGTTGTATCCGATCGTGATGCTGCAGCTGCGGCTGCTCAATCCCGTTCTTGCTGCTGCCCGGCTCCCCCCGGCGGCGGCAACTTTTCTTGCGAATTCAATCAGCGTGGCGCTCACCAGCTTCTTGACGATGCCGTTTTTCGTGCGGAAGTTTGATTGGTGGTTGTTTCCCGGTGTCGCCTCGCCACGGGCCAGGACCCGGCGCGGCCTGCGTCTGATTGGTCTGCTGTATCTGCTGGAGATCCTCCTTCTCTGGAAGCTGTTGCCGTTCTGATCAGGCCTGTTTGTATCAATCTGAACCTGCTCCTGCCGATCATGGATGTGTCTTCGCTGCAATCATGCTGCCGTGGGGTGATGGCCCAGCCCGGAGATCCTGCCTATGACGCCATGGTCTACGGAGATCTCTGGAATCGGGTCATTCCCGAGCGGGGTCCGGAACTGGTGGTGAGGGTGGAAGAGGAGCAGGATGTGAAGGCCGTGCTTCGTTTCGCCAAAGAGCAGGGTCTCAAGGTTGTCGTTCGTGGCGGGGGGCATAACTGGTGCCAGCCAACCCTTCGCCAGGGTGGGATTCTGATCGATCTTTCCTGCCTCAATCGTGTCCTATCCATTGATGCTGAGCAGCGCAGGGCCGTTGTTCAGCCGGTCGTGAGCAACCGTGATCTTCAGGCGGCACTGAATGCCCAGGGGTTGGCATTCCCCAGTGGCCACTGCCCCCAGGTGAAGCTGAGTGGCTATCTTCTCGGTGGCGGCATGGCCTGGAATCAGGGCGTCTGGGGTGCTGGAACGGAGAGTGTCGAGGCGATCGACATGGTCACCCCTGCGGGGGAGTTCCTCCAGGCCAGCAGGGAGCATCATGCCGATCTGTTCTGGGCAGCCCGGGGAGCCGGGCCTGGCTTCTTCGGGGTCGTGACCGCCTTTCATCTGCGGCTCTATCCCCTGCCGAGCGCAATTCTTGGCAGCACCTATTACTTCCCTCTCTCCGCGGCTGGTGCCGTTGGAGACTGGCTGGCCAGCCTGGCCCCTTCGCTCTCCGCCTCCATCGAGCTCAGCCTGTTTCTCCTGCAGGCTCCGGCAGTGCTCCAGGAGGCTGCCCGTTCCGATGGAGGCAACGTCTGCATGGTCACAGCGGTGGCGTTCGCGGATTCCGTTGCCGAGGGACGCAGGCAACTGGCACCCCTGGATTCGCCGCCCACGCCTCCCCTCTCCCAGGAGTTTGCGGCGCCACTGGATTTTCCCCGCCTCTTCGACGCCTCCGGCGCCCTCTGGCCGGAGGGGCAGAGAAGCCGCGTGGAGGCCCGCTTTTCGATGGCCTCCCCCGGGGATCTTGCCCGGGCCGTGGTCAACCTCATGCAGGTTTGCCCCTCCCCCACGACGCTGGTGTTGTTCACCGTGTTCACCGGTCCCTGCCCGGATCCAGACGGAGGAGCCACCGCTTACTCGATGCGGGCGCGGGTGTACGGGGGCCCATGGACGATGTGGCTCGATTCGGCGCAGGACGCGGAGAACATGGCCTGGCACCAGGACTGCATCGATCGCCTGCGGCCGTACACGGTGGGCAGCTACATCGGCGAGGCTGATTTCATTCGTCGTCCGGCCACGGCTGTGGAGGCCTTTCTGCCGCAGTGCTGGAGTCGTCTTGCTGATCTCCGTTCACTCCATGATCCCGACCGGCTGTTTTTCGACTTCTTCGAAGGCCTGGCCGATGAAATCATCCCTGCGATTGTTTAGGCAGGATCTGCTTTCGCCGAGGGTATTGCAGACTCATGCTCCTGTGCTTTTTCCCAGCATCTTGTGAGTGCAGGGCCATCTGCGGCGGCCTTTGTTGAAGAAGGATTTCGGACGCGGTCATGGGCGGGAATCTTCTTCATTTTGTAGGAGAACTTCCGCCGGCGCCAGCACCGTTAACCTGATGTCCACAACCGATGACAGTGAGTTCATGCGCCAGGCCATCCAGCTGATGCGGGAGGCCGGAGTGGTGAACAAAACCGGCGGACCCTTCGGCTGCGTGATCGTGAAGGATGGCGAGGTGATCGGCGCCGCCGGCAACAGTGTGATGCGGGATCATGATCCCTCCGCCCATGCCGAGGTGAACGCCATCCGCCAGGCCTGCAAGACTCTGCAGACCGTGGATCTCACGGGGGCGGTGATGTACACGAGCTGCGAATGCTGCCCGATGTGCTATGCCACGGCCTACTGGGCCAGGATTTCGAAGATCTACTACGCCGCCGGTTGGCAGGATTATGCCGATCTCTTCGATGATGCCAACATTGGCGATGATCTTGCCTTGCCCTATCCAGAGCGTCGTCTTGCCCCGCAGCAGATCCTCCAGCAGGAGGCTGCCGTGGTGTGGGATGAGTTTCGGCAGCTGCCTGATGGGGCGCGGTACTGAAGCTCTTGTTGAGGCTCGCCCGCCGCGCCGCCTGGCCTCAAGGTCTTTGGACGGAGGCAACCAACTCCCCAGCCCGCCTGCAGGATCTGCCTACGATCGAGCCGCTGCCTGGTCCGATCGTGGTGAGCCTCTCCATCGCCCTGCTCACGGTCTCCGACAGCCGCACCCTGGCGGACGACCCCAGTGGCGACGCTCTGCGGCAGCGTCTGGAGGCCGCTGGCCATCGCCTGGTGGCGCGCCAGTTGGTGCCCGATAACCGATACCGCATCCGCGCTGAGGTCAGTGGCTGGATCGCCGATCCGGCGGTGCAGGTGGTGATCAGCAGCGGCGGCACCGGCCTTACCGGCCGCGACGGCACACCGGAGGCGGTGGCGCCGCTGCTCGACAAGACGATCGAGGGATTCGGCGAGCTGTTCCGGGTGCTCTCCTTCGAGATCATTGGCACCAGCAGCCTCCAGAGCCGCTGTTTGGCGGGGGTGGCGAACGGCACGGTGTTGTTTGTTCTGCCAGGCTCTCTCGATGCGGTGACAACCGCCTGGGATCGCCTGATCGGCGCCCAGCTTGATGGCGCCACCCGCCCCTGCAACCTGGTGCAGCTGTTACCGCGGCTCGTTGAATCCCCGGACCAGCCGGTGATCCCTTGCCCCTGACTGTCCAACGTCTGGTTGCCCACCACTTCCGTGCTGGCCCAGGGGTTCGGGCGTGTCATTCCTGACGACGGCCTGCTGTCCGCTGCCGAAGGGGCGAGGTGATCGGTCCGCGGTTGTTGCACCATTCCCTTGGTGTGCCTGCAAAGGCCGTGGTGCTGAGAAGCCCGGCAACATCCATGCCGTGATGCTTGTCGCAATCGACATGGGCATCGGCCTCCAGATCCGCGACACGCTGCAGGCAGGGAGCCTTGAGCGGATCGTGCTTGCCCCACAGGTGGAACACCCAGGCAAACCACCTGGATGCTTGGTCACCACGTTCTCGGGGTTCATCACAGGATTGCCGCAGGATCTGCGTGTGATGCAGAGAGGGCGAACTCCTTGCTCTCGATCCCCATAGGATCAGCATCGTCTGGTCCCATTCCAGGGCCCGAACCGACTATGCCGGCTCAAGTCTTGGCTCCATCCCTCCCTCGACAGATCTCCGTTCTTGTGGTGGGCGCCGGCCCCACAGGCCTGTTGCTCGCCGCTGAGCTGTTACGCCGCCAGGTCCCCACGCTGTTGATCGACGCGATGCCCGAGGCACTGCACTGGGACCGCGCCACGGTGATCCATCCGCTCTCGCTGGAACTGTTCGAGTCGCTTGGCCTGGTTGATGCCTTGCTTGCCGCTGGCTGCCGGCAGCGTCGGATCCTGATCCATGCCGATGGCCGCAGGCTGGGAGAACTGGATCTGGCGGACTGCGGCAGCCGCTACGGCTTCAACCTGGGCCTTTCCGAAGAGATCACCGAGTCTATTTTAGTTGCCTATCTGGAACGGCTGGGCGGCATGGTGCATCGCTCCTGCCGGCTGCTGGGGCTCAGATCCCACACGGAGGGTGTCACCGCCACGATCGCCTGCTCCGACCGGGAGCTACAGCTGGAGGCTCGGTGGGTGGTGGGCTGTGATGGTCTGCGCAGCACCACCCGTGAGCTCAGCGGAATCTCCTTCGAGGGCCACGCCATCGCCCGCCCCTGGGCCGTCTTCGATGCCACTGTTGAGGGCTGGCGCGATACCTACGAGGCCAATGCGGCCTATCTCGACGCCTCACCTCTGATCCTCACCGCCCTGCCCTCCCATCGCTGGCGGGTCTACCTGCGGCCCAGCTCTGACCAGGGCGATCTGGTGGCGGAGGCCACCGCCGTGCTGCGGCGCTATCTGCCCGAAGCGCGTTTCACGGCCGTGGAGAACCCCAGCCGCTTCCACTGCCACACCAGGGTGGCCAGCAGCTTCCGCTCAGGAGCCGTGTTCCTGGCGGGCGATGCCGCGCATGTGTGTTCTCCCGCCGAAGGCCATGGCATGAACTGCGGGCTGCATGACGCGGCCAACCTGGCCTGGAAGCTGGCGTTGGTGCATCACGGGGCTGCCACGACGGCCCTGCTCGACAGCTACGAGAGTGAGCGGCGGCCGGTGGCAGAACAGATCACCCGCTCCAGTGATGCCACCGAAGAGGCCCATGGGCTGCAGGAGAGCGAGGAGCGCGCTACTCGCGACAGAGCGATCGCCGCGATGCTTGCTGATCCATCGGCGCGGCAGCACGAAGTGGTGGCGGAAACCGAACTGAATCTGACGTACTCCGGCTCGGCGATCACCTGTGGAGCTGATCTCCCGCTGACCGGTGGGCAGCGGTTGAGCACCACGATCGCGTTGCCGTCTGAGGTCGGTGGCCGCCACCTGCATGAGTACACCCACCGCTGCGGGCACACCCTGCTGCTGCTGGGCCATGGCCAGACCGACCCTGCGCTGCTCGCAGCACTGCACGCCGAACTGGAGAGCCATACCACGACGTCCAGCCTTGTGGAGGCTGTGGTGTTGGTGCAACTCGAGGACGCCGCCGCTCTCGGTCTCGGCCCGCTGACTCTGCTGGCTGTACGCCCAGACGGATTCATCGGTCTTCGAGCCGACTTTGACCATCTCGATGCGTTGAAGCGCTACGAACGTCTGGTTCTGGGCCGGTGAGTCAGTTGAAGCTGGCTGGCCTCAGCCCTCAGCCCTCAGCAGTGCATCCATTAGCCGTGGATCACGGACCCTTGATATTGGAATCATCGCGTTGAATCCGTAGCATTTCGCATGCACCTCGCTGGAATTCGTAGTTCACCCGCTCAATCGACACGTGGTGTCCGGCTTCGCGCAGCATCTCGACACTTCCTTCCAGATGGGGCGAAATCGTGCCGCCAAATGTAAGCAGTGGAAAAACCCTGACTTCTTTAGCAACTCGGCATAGCTCCAGTAGCGAAGCATGATGAAATCCCGCGTCCAGCTGTTGACTATACAAGAAAAGCAGATGCGAGCAGAGGGCTAAGTCGAATTCGCCGTCAGAGAAAGGGAGAGATGGTAGTTTCGCGTTCAAGTACCGACCCTCAGCCAGGCCGGCTGGATAATCAGCCAAGAACGTTTGCATGGCGGCCATGCGGACCCGTCCTAGCTCCTCGACCGATGAAATTGCTTTCCAAATGAATTCATTCTGATTCTGCCTTATTTGATCGATCACTTGCGCATAGGTCGTGGTAATACGAGCTTCGATATCGGCCTTGCTGAAAGAATAGATTGGATCGCAAGAGACAGCCTTGGCGCCTCTTCTTGTTGCTTCTGCATTGAAGCTGGCGGGTCCATCTCCACAGCCAAGAATGCGGCCTGCCATCTCGGCATCGGCCAGTGAAAATATGGCAGAGTATTCGTCAAACGAACGGCCCCATGGAACGATCTGATCTAGGCTGAACATGGTCTCTCTAATGAATTGCTTGCGGTCGCGCTTGCCTGGAACTATAGAGACGATGGAATGGGCGAGCCTCATGCGTCGGCAATTTAGGCGAATGGCGATGTTGGACGAGTCCGCTGCGCGACAGATGTAGCTTCCATTATAGACAATTCAATAAACACGGGCCACCTGGATCTTCTGCCGCCGCCTGAATGCTTGCCTCTCGAAGGAGACGCGCCTAAGCTCGATGGCGATGGCAACACTGAAGGACTGCCTATCTTGCCATCGGCACACAAGAACAGAATTGTTTCGATCAACTCTAAGCTGAACATCTGCCGTCTCTCAATTTGCAGGGGAAACTTGCTAAGATGGGTCAGGCACCTCTATCCGCGTGTGCAGTTTCCCAATCCACAAGCGCTGGACGGTGCAACGCTGCGCCATGCCTATGCCATCCATCTGCTGCTGGGTGACTTCCAGCTGCGCTGGAAGAAAGAATCATGATCCTTCTTGCTGATCTTGTGGATCGCTACAGCAGTGAACTTGAGCGAATTCACCTTCACGGTGCCAGCAGAACTCAGGCGAATGTTCTGGCAGCATCAACGCACAGCCTACGATCTACTGCTGAAAACAGCCTGAGCAACCCTCTCCTCATTTGGACGGCGCGATCCAAGCCTCATGGGCCAGATCGGTGCTCATGCCGTGCTGCACACCCACAGCAGGCGCCTGAACTATCATCCCCATGTGCACCTGACCGTTCCAGCAGGAGCGGTGGACGAACAGAAGAACCAGTGGCGCAGGAAAAGGGGAAACCACCTCTTTCCGGCCCGAAATCTCGCCAGGGTCTTCCGCGCCAAGTGGTTCGAGGCGATACGGCTGGCGGGTCTGCACGCCCAGGAGAGTGTGCCGTCGCAATGGGTGGTGGATTACAAGGCTGTCGGCCGTGGAGGCAAGGCCCTGCACTACCTGGGCAGGTATCTCTATCGTGGCGTGATAAGGAACCTGACATCACTGCTGATCAAGGTGGGAGCGTGACCTTTCGGTATACTGAAAACAGCGGAGCCATCAGGACACGCACACTCTCAGGAGGAGAGTTTCTTTGGCTACTGCTGCAGCATGTGCTGCCCAAACGATTCCGGCGCGCGCGGGATTATGGATTCCTCCATGGCAACGGCAAGAAGCTGATGCAGCTGCTCCGGTTATTGCTGAAAGTCGTGGTGCCTGAGCATCCCCAGCCGAGCCAGCGTGTTCCGGTTCTCTGTACGCATTGCGGCCATGCGATGACTATCATCGACACCCGGCTGCGATTGAATGGACCGATGTTGTGCTGAGTGCCAGTCTTGGAAGCCAAACGATATCCATCCTGATAGATTCTGAATAAGAGCATCAGCTAACAACGCTGCACTCAGCAAAGAGAGCCGCAGCGCAGGCGCGGCTGCGGCTATAGAATGGCAAACGAACAATCAGGCAGCAACGAGGACTCTCGGGCGGGAACTTCTGCCTAGAGGCAATGCTGAAGCAACCCCCTGAATTCTGGCCGGATGTTTCTGCTATAGAAGGTCTGTCGAGCAGCTGTGAAGGGCTTGTCCAACACCGGATAAGATCGTGGCTACGCATGATCTTATCCTTGTTCGTTAGGCCTTCTCGTCGAGATCCTTAAGTGTGATCCCATCTTTGGTCTTCCATTCTGTAAGTCCGTTAGCGCCGCCTCCATGCACAGTTGCCGCTGCAGCGCTCGACCTGGAGAACTCAGCATCCCTCGTGAAGCAGGGCTGATTCAAAGTTTCAGCATGGCTTGGGCTTTGGCTGACGCATCGCCATCGCCATCAGTGTCGTGATGTCGTGCATCACCGCCTGCATCCCAGCGCGGATCGATTGAAAGCCCGCCAATCGCAGCAGGTTGAGGGCTGCTGTGCGCAGCGAGGCCAGCGCTCCGGCCCCGTTTCCCCGGTAGCGGTGGGCGTCCTCGTGGAGCTGGCTGTCACGGATCCAGTGCCAGCACTCAATGCTCCAGCGGTCGCGCACCAGTCGCAGCAGGGCTTCTGGGGTGGTGCGCAGGCTGGTGACAAACAGGTGGGTGGCCTGAAACGGTCTCCCGTCTCTGGTGCCGGTAGCGGTCATCTCCACAATCCAGCTGGTGCCAACCCAGCTCTCGCGGATGTGCTCCGGTGCCTCCTTTGCCCGCAGCGTCCAGGTGATGTCGCGGCC
>NZ_JAHLYT010000025.1 GCF_025128095.1 Synechococcus sp. CS-1328
ACGGATGTGCCCTGAGGGGTTTCTGTGACGACGGGCGGCGTTTGGCCTACTGGCGTGATGACCTCTGACTGAGGCGTGATTTGAGTGGACATGGGTGAGGAATTCGGCCTCGTAGTCGCCAAACACTACGGGAATGGGGGGATTTGTCATTAGCGAAGCGCCAGTGGCCGCTGCCGTGTTGTTGGATCACGACATGGCAGGGGCGATCTTGACGGATTCCAGGCTTTGTGCATTTAGGAGCTCTGGAGACTGGCAACGTTGTCCAGCCATGCTGGCCAGCCCATGGATTGTGGACGTGGAACTGGCTGAGCAACTTCGGCTGTGCCGCTCCCAGAACGACTGGGATTCAGTGGCCAGCCTCTACGAGCGGCTGCAGTGGCACCAGCCGGATTCCTTCCCGCTGGCCTTGAACCGCAGCAGTGCCCTCTGGAAGGCCGATCGCCCCCTGGAGGCGCTCCCCGTTGCTGAGCGCGCCCGCGATCTGGCTCCGGAGGAGCCCCTGGGCTGGCGCGGTCTGGGCAGCGTGCTCAAAGACCTGGGGCGCTTCGAAGAGGCCGATGCCGCCTATGGACGCAGCCTGGAGCTGCGCGATGACCCGGCCACCCGTTGGAGCCGAGCCCAGAATCTGATGGGATTGCAGCGCTATGGCGAGGCCTTCACATGGGGGGAGGCTCGGCTTGAGCTGCACAATCCGCCGCCCTATCGCCCTGCTCCCTACTGGCTGGGGTGGCCAGAAGCCGAGGCCGTCACGGTGTGGAGCGAGCAGGGCTTCGGCGACGTCCTTCAGTACCTGCGCTGGTTGCCCCAGCTGGCGGTCAGCGGCAAGCGGATCACCCTGGAGATGGAGGCGCCGTTGGTGTCTCTGGTGCGGGAGGGAATGGGCTGGTGCTTGCCTGCTGGCACCCGGATCCTGCCGAAGTGCCTGCCAGCTGACGCCGAGGCGGCTGCACCTGCAGAATGTCAGGGTTCCCTGATGAGTCTGCCGCTGTTGCTCGGCGGTGATCCCGCCCCGCTGATCCATCAGGCCCATCCCTATCTGAAGAGCAGCCGTTGGCAGCAGGCGCGCCGCCTCCGCAACGGACGGCGGGTGGGGGTGGTGTGGGCGGCGGGGCATCAGCGAGAGGATGCCTACCTGGTGCGCGAATACATCAAGCGCAGCCTGCCGGCCCGGCCGCTGCGCCAGTTGCTGCATGGCTTGCTCGTGCGGGATCTGGAGATTGTGAATCTGCAGATCGGGCCGGATCGGGATCAGCTGCCTGGGTGGGGGGGGAGCTTCTCCGAAGAGCTGCCGGCTGAGGCCGATTTCGCGGCCACCGCGGAGCTCTGCAGCCAGCTCGATCTGGTGATCAGCGTCGACACAGCCACCGCCCATCTGTGCGGAGCCCTGGGCCTGCCGGCCTGGATGCTGCTGCCCTGGGCCGCCGATTCACGCTGGCTGCGGGGGCGGCGGAACTCCGATTGGTATCCAACACTCAAGCTGCTGCGTCAGCCGAGCCATGGCGACTGGCAGGGGCTGATCACCTTGGTGATGGCCCATCTGGATCTGTGGTGCGCAGATCAAGCTCTTCGCTGAACAGCCGCTCATAGGCCTCAACCGATTCCTCCAGGCTGAAGTACTTCTCGATGGTGCGGCGGGCCGCAGCACCCAGCCGTCTGGCCTGCTCCGGTTGGAGCAGCAGTTCCAGCAGCGCAGCGGCGAGCTGATCGGGTTGATCGAAGGGCACCAGGATTCCGTTGTGGCGGTGCTGGATCACCTCCTCCACCGGGGCCGAACGGGAGGCCACCACGGGGGCACCGCAGGCCATCGCCTCGAGCAGGCTCCAGGAGAGGGCATAGGGATAGGTGAGGTAGGTGTGGGCGCTGCTGAGCCGAAACAGCTGCAACAGGTCTGGGTGGGATAAGCGCTCCACCACATGCAGACGTTTGCCCTGGCTGGAGTTCCGCAGCCGTTCCAGCTGTTCCGCGATGCTGGGGTCCTGCTCTGGGCCACTGGATCCATAGGCACTCTGCTGGGATCCCACAATCACCACCCGCACCCGGGGGTGCGCCCTCAGCAGGGCGGGAAGCGCCTTCAGAAACACCGGAGCGCCGCGCAGGGGTTCAAGGGCGCGGCTGGCGAAGGTGAGGATCGGCTCGCCCCGGCGCAGAACACTGCCATCGGGGAGGAGCAGGTCTGGTTCCTCCTCAGCGCCCCTCTCTCCGAGGGAGGCCGAAGCGGGGCGAATGCTGGTCACGTCCACCCCTTCATGAATCACCCGCAGATGGGGGTGCCAGGCCGCCGGAAAGCTGTCGCGTTGAAAGATGGTGGGAACCACGGCCGCATCGCAGCTGGTGAGGGCGGCTGCGGCCAGCAGGTTCTGCCGGTCGATGCGCTGCTGCTGCTCCGGGGTGCACTGCTCGCTGGGTCGGTGGAAGCCATAGCCCAGACTCTGGGGGCTGCCATAGAGCTCCGGGTACACGATCAAGCGGCAGCGGGGCCAGATCGCGCGCAGATGCAGGGCTTCCCCCCAGGCGGAGTGCACAATCGCGACGTCGGGTTCGTAGCCCTCCTGCTGGAGGCGGCGGGCTGCCGCGGCTACGGCAACGCCGCGCCGCAGGCTGTTTTCGAGCTCCGAATCGATACAGACGGATTCAGATGGCTCCGCATAGGAATAGTGGTGATACGCGATACCGGCGTTTTCAAGATCCACTTGGCGATTGCCAATCGCAGTGATGCTGTGCCCACGTTCGAGAAAGCAGGGGGCCAGGTCGCGGAATTGCCCGGGAAAGTTCTGATGGACGAGCAGCAATTGCATGGTGGGTTTGGTGGCGCCGCCCGCTGTGGCCGTTCTGCTCATTGGCTTCCCTTATACTCTCCCCCACTTACACGTTGCTCCGGCATCCCAACCGGTGGCTGGCCCATGCCCTCGTTTCGTCGATTTCTGCAGCGCTTCCTTGCCGGCGGTGCTCCCCGCTCGATCGACGATGTGGATCTCGTTTCGATCGGAGGAACTGGGATCAAGCCTCCTGATCGTCTGAACATCCCCTTGCTGGTGCGCGACAAGCCCTGGTCGGTGGTGCGCCTGCACACGATCTTCCGCGACCTGGATCGCAACCCGGGTGAGTTGTCGGACCGGGAGGCGCGGTATGCGCGTCATTGCCTGTCGTCGTTCTGGCTGGCGGTGCCTGTGGATCAGCTGGAGGCGCTCTATGCCACCGGCCTGGGGGAGCTGCAACGGGCCATTCTGGCCAGTGCCCTGTGTGGGGCGCCGTTGGCCAGTGATGAGTTCCTCTGGCGCGATCGTCTGGCCCAGCGCCTGAGCGACGATCACAATCGCCCGGAACGCACCAACCTGTTGCTGGCGGCGATGCCCTATTTCGCCCCCGAGGCGCTACGGATCGCTGATCCCCTGCAGCGGGTGCCCCAATGGCTGCTCGCGGATTACGCCAGCCATTGCGAACCCGCACTGCAGGCCCGCCTGCGGGGGCCGGCCGGGTTGCTCGCTTCGTCTTTGGACGCGCAACCGCCCCAGGTCCCTCTAGTGGAAGAGCCGGAAGTTCCTGTCGCGCCGCCTGCCACGGCCCCCTTGCCGATCCATTCCGAGGCCGCCGAGGAGCCGGATGGGCTCACGCTGCCCACCCTGTCCCGCAGGGAACCGGCCGATGCCATGGCCCTGTTCAGCTCGGAAGCGGCCGTGAACCGGATGGCGGCGCTGATCAATCTCTTCTCGATCGACCCCGAAGATGCCGAAACCCACAAGGAGCTGGCAGGCCTGCGGCGGATCATCGGTCAGCTGTGGCTGAACGTGGAGCCGCAGAGCATGGAGGCGCTCTACCGCTCTGGTGTGGGCACGGTGTACCGCAGCCTTCTCACCTGTGGTTTCGGTGCCGTGCCCCTGAACGAGCGTGATCTGGAAGCTCGCGCCCAGTTGGTCCCCTGGGTGCAGGATCTGAGCCGCCAGAAGGCCCTGAATGCTCTGCTGGCTGTGCTTCCCTTCTTCGCGCCTGGCAAGATTCGTCTGGCCGGTGGGGAAGAGCATCTGCCGGCCTGGCTGATCGCTGAGTTGGCCAGGCTCACCGGAGTGGAAGGCTCATGAGCGGCAAAGCTCAGTTGTGAAACTCCTTCCACACCAGCCAGTAGGAGGCGTAGCCCACGGCAGGCACGAAGATCACCGGCAACAGGGCAAAGCCCATCAGCGTGGGTAGACCCAGCACCAGGGGAATCAGGCAGAGTCCGAGATAAAATAGGCTGAGGAGCAGGATGGCATTGCGCCGCCGCCGGATCCAGGCACTCAGCCGATAGAGCTGCACCTCCAGCCGCCGCCGCCGCCGTTCGGCCGGAGGCAGATGGCGCCACCAGGTGGAGCGATGCTTGGGGGCCATCAGCGCAACCGCTCGAGGCCGCGTCGCCTGTCTTCGAACAGGCTGGTGAGGATGTTGATGAAGCGCCGCTCCCGCAAGGTGAGATCTGCGGTGAGCGACATGCCGGCCTGCAGTGGCACTGAGCGCTGGCCCACGGTGAGGGATTGCTGGTTGAGCTGCAGGGTGGCAGGGAAGTAAAGGCCCTTGGCTTCACTGCCGAGCACGCGGGTCAACTCCTCCGGTGTGAGTGCGTCGGAGCCGATGCGCTTCACCGTGGCGGGGATGCGGCCGTAATCGGAGGCGTCAAAGGTGTCGACGGAGAGATCGGCCTGCTGCCCGATGCGCACAAAGCCGATGGCCTTGTTGGGGAGATAAACGCGCGCCTGGAGATTGTCCTGCGGTACGATCTTCATCAGCGGTTTTTCGGGTTGCTGCTGCACCACACTCTGGCGCCCCACGCTGATGTCGAATACCACACCGCTGCTGGGGGCAGTGATCTGGTTGTAGCGCAGCAGCAGGCGGGCATCACTGATCTGCTTGTCGAGTTCGCTGATCTGGCGCAGGTTTTCCTCGATCTTGCCGCGCAGATCCACCTGGGATCCGGAATCGGTGTTGACCAGGGTGGCCTGCAGCCGATCCACCTCACGCTCTTCGGCGGCAATCCTGGCCTGCACTTCGTCCACGGTGTTCTGAGCGTCGAGGGCCTGCACCTCGCTCACGGCGCCGCTGCGGGCCAGGTCGCGGTAGCGGCGGGCGATGTTCTCGGCGGTGGCCAGATTTGTGCGGAGGCCAGAAAGCGTGGCGCGGCTTTTGAGCAAGGCTTCACTGGCGGCGCGGCTGCTGCTGGTGAGGGCCAGTTTCTGGTTGATCAGTTGCTGGCGCTGGTTGGGGGTGAGGGCACCGGGCTCGATCTCACCGAGGGCGGCGCGGTAGACGGCGTTCTCGTTGATCAGGCGGCTGCGCACGGCTTCGGCGGTGCGCAGCTTGGTGCGGGCATCGCTGAGATCAAAGCGCAGCAGGGGATCACCTTGTTTCACGGTCTGACCTTCCTTGACCAGCACCTCGTCGACCAATCCGGGCACGGGAGCATCCACGTCTTTGACGCGGGTGCCTGGTTCGAGTTTTCCCTGCACGGCGATGGTTTCCGAGAGGGGCGCCACCACCGCCCAGAGGAAGGCGGCGAGGGTGCCCCCCACCAGGGTCCACACGAACACCGAGGAGGCGCGGGTGGTTTTACGCAGCACCACTGGATGGCTGAACTCCCAGTCCTGCTGGCGGGGAACGAGGTCGGTGGATTCGGCGGGACGCTTGGCCATGGTCAGCTGAGACCCTCCTGGTTCTGGCTCTGGAAGAGGGCGTAATACCAACCGCGGCGATCCATGAGTTCGTTGTGGCTACCCACCTCCATGATGGCGCCTTGGTCCATGAGCACGATCATGTCGGCCGGCCGCACGGTGCTGAGCCGGTGGGTGATGAAAAACACCGTGCGACCGCGGAAGGCTTCGAAGAGGTTGAGACACACCTGCCGTTCGGTGCGGGCATCGAGGGCGCTGGTGGCTTCATCGAGGATGAGCATGCGGGGGTTCTGCAGCACAGCCCGGGCCAGGGCCATGCGCTGGCGCTGGCCGCCGGAGAGGCCGGCACCGCGTTCACCCACGCTGGAGTTGTAGCCCTGCGGCATCTCCATGATGAAGTCGTGGGCGCAGGCGATCTTGGCGGCGCGGATGATTTCATCGGCGGTGGCATCGGGCTTCACCAGCAGCATGTTGTCTTTGATCGTGCCATCAAACAGGAGGCTGTCCTGCGGCACCACGCCGATCTGGCGGCGGAGGGAATAGAGCTCCACCTTGTTGATGTCGAGCCCGTCGATCTTGACGCTGCCTGATTCGGGGCGATAGAAGCGGGGCAACAGCTTCAGCACCGTGCTTTTGCCGCTGCCGGAGCCGCCCACCATGCCCACGAACGCTCCCGTGGGCACATCCAGGGTCACGCCATGGAGCACGCGGGGAGCATCCTCGTTGAAGCGGAAGGTCACGTCAGTGATCTGCACATGGCCTTGAAGAGGAGGCATCGGGATATTGGTGGCTTCCTCTTCTGTCTGCTCGGTGGTGCGATCCACCACGTCGGCCACGAGGCGCAGCTGTTCATTGCAGCGCTTGAATTGCTGCCAGGTTGAGACAAGCTTCACCAAGGGGCCCGTGATGTAGCCGGCGATGATGCGGAAGGCGATGAAGCCACCGAGGCTGATCTGATTCTGCATCACCAGATAGATGCCGAAGCCGATCACCAACAGGCCATTGAGGTCGTTGATGAACTTGGCCAGGTTGCCGGTGGTTTCGGTGGTGAGCCGCAGCTTGAAATCTTCGCCGATGAAGCGGGCGTAGCGGTTCTGGAATTCCCAGCGGGTCTTGAGTTCGGCGTTCTGGGATTTGATTGTCTGAATCCCGGTGATCGCCTCGTTGAGGTAGGAGTAGGTGCTGATTGAGTGTCCGATGCTGCGCTTCAGCTGCACTTCCACTATGGGATTACTCACCAGGGCCAGGATCACGAAGAGCGGCAAGGTGCTGAGGGTCACCAGGGTGAGCAGGGGGTTGATGGCCAGGAGGATGCCGATGTAGAGGATGCTGAACAGAAAATCCACAATCGTGGTGAGGCTCTGGCCGATCAGGAATTCGCGCAGCCGATCGAGCTGGGTGAAGTAGAAGGTGATCTGCCCCACGGGCCGGCTGTCGAAGAAGCCCTGGGGCAGGCGCACCAGCTGATCGAGGATGGTGGATTTGGTGGCCTGGTCGACCCGGTTGGCTACACCGGTGAAGATGAAGCTGCGCAGGCCGCGGGTGAAGGCGGTCACCAGATTGGCGAGCAGCAGCAGCGAGGCGATGCTGATCAGGGCGTTGAAGTTTCCGGTGCGGGCCACCTGATCGATCAGCACCTGCATGCCGAGGGGGGTGGCGAGCATCAGCAGGTTCAACACGAAGGAGGCGGCGAGCACCTCGATCAGTTCGCGGCGGTGTTCGCGGAGGTAGGGGAGATACCAGCCCCAGCTGAAGCGGCTGTCTTTGCTTTCGGGCTTGCGCTGGAACAGGAGGATCTCGATCCGATCGCTGCCGGCGGTGGCCAGGTCCTCGGCAGGCAGCTTCAGGGCGCCGATCTCCGCTTCAAGCAGGCGCACCATGCCATCAGGATCCACCCCATCGAGCAGGCCGATGTGGCCGTCCTGCAGCAGCAGGGCGGGGGTGGGCACGCGGCGCAGCTGGGTGAGGGGCACTTCGGAGAGCATCACCTGCAGCCCGATGCCATTGATCAGTTGGCCGAGGTTCACCAGGTTGAGCTGGCTCTGGCGTTGCAGGATCGCCTCGATCTGATCGATCAGGTTGTCGCGGTTGAGCGGCACGCCGAAATAGCGAGCCAGGGCCTCGCAGATGGCCAGGGGAATGTCGCGCGGGCCACTGGCGCGGCGCAGGCGCAGGGCACCACCGCCGAGGCTGCCGGATTCAGCCCGTTCGGCATCGGGCAAGGGGGCGAGGCTGTACTCGCCGGGTTGAAGTGTGTTGGCCAGCTGGGCCAGGTCGGAGCTGCCGTGGAGCACTGGCGCGAGGGCTCCGCCTGGATCGACCTGGTTCGCCAGGGCCGGCAGGCCGATCAGGCGCAGCCATTGGCTGGCGTTTCGCTCAGTCTCGGCGTCTTCGGCAGTGGCGGCGAAGGGGGCGCCGCTGGCGCAGAACCAGAGCCGATCGGCGCTGGCGAGGGCGTCGGTGGGCCAGGGGGCCTCGGGCGGCTGGCTGAGCAGGCAGGCTTCGGAGCGTACTGCCGGCCAGTGCTCGAGTTGGGGCAGCCAGCTGTGGTCGCGCTGCACCAGGCTGAGCAGCAACTGGTGCAACTCGGCGGCGGGCTGCTGCTGGGCCAGCCAGGCGCCGAATTCTGGGTTGGAGCGCAGCAGCGCATGGAAGCCATCTGCCGGCAGGAAGAGGGCATCGAGCTCGGTGCTGGCCCGCAGATGTTCGCGGGGGGCGCCATGCACAAGTCCGAGCCAGCCGGTGATGGATCCCGGCTCCAGCCGTTCGATGGTGCTGCGCAGCTGGCGGGCCGGGTCGTGGGCGAGGCTACGCACCTGGCCGCGAACGATCAGCCACACGCCTTCGGGCATGGAGCCTTCGTGCACCAGCACCTGGCCGAGGCCATAGCGGCGCGCTTGCAGTTGCTGGGCGAGGTGGGAGCGTTGGTCGGGGGTCCAGGTGTTGAAGGGCGGGAAGCCGGCCAGCAGCCCTTCGATGGCGGTGAGGGTGGTGCTCATGCGGAGGCCAGCAGGTGGCTGGGCAGGGGAGGCAACGGTTCGCCGGCCATGAGCTGCATGACGCGCGTCTCAAACCACTCCGCGAAGAGTTCGTCGCGCATGGCGGAGCGGGTGGCGTCGTTGAGTTCGGCGGGGAACCAGTGCTCGAGCCGCAGCAGCAGCCACATGTTCACGAGTTGGAAGGGCTCCAGAAGCTGGCCGGGCCGACTCACCCTCAGGCGCTTGACCACCTCCTCGTGGGCCGTGGTGAATGAAACAGGGCCCACCCGGCCCTTGGTGTGCCGTTCCTGGCCAAGGGAAAAGCGCTCGGCCAGATCAGCGAAATCGCTTTCGCCTTCCAGGATGCGCTGGTGCAGCTCTTCGGCCACATGCTGCTCCTCCACCCGGATGAGGGAGTAGATCACCCGATCGAGATCGAGCTTGCGCTCCAGAAAGCGGATCTCCACCTCTGCTTCAAACAGGCGCTGCTTGAAGATCTCAAGCCGGTGGCCCTTGGTGGCGAAGTAGCGCATGTCTTCCTCGGCGATCCCCTTGCGCGCCAGGAAGGCAGCCAGCCCTTCGGGACCATTCACCTCTTCCCGTTCCAGGTACTGATGGACCAGGTCTTCGACGGTTTCAGGGTCGAGGGAGATGGTGCGCATCACTTCGTCGTAGATGCTGGCCTGGGCCACGGCAAGCACAAGGCCCTGTTGCCGCATCAGGCGGTTGAGCTCCGCCACGGACATCCAGGGCCGACCTGGCGGGATCTCGATCAGAAGGGCATGATCCTGCTCGATCGGGGCCTGTTGCGCTGTGCTGGCACTGGGGGATGGAGCCATGGGGCCAGTGTATGGCGAGCGTGCGGGGAGCCGTGTTTTGGGCCTGGAGTGCCCTGTCCTCCTGCCTCGGTAACATCCGATACGCCCCTGTGGGCAGGGCTGATTAAAAGTTTCACCCTGTAATGGTTTTTTTGGTTGTCGCCGGACCATCGCCAGTATTGCCGTGATGGCGTGCATCACCGCCTGCAGGCCCTCGCGGATCGAGTCGAATCCGGCTAAGCGCAATAGGTTCAGCGCACCGGTGCGCAGCGCCGCCATCACCCCGGCACCGTTACCGCGGTAGCGGTGCTTGTCCTCGTGGAGCTGGGTGTCACGGATCCAGTGCCAGCTCTCGACGCTCCAGCGCTCTCTCACCAGCTGCAGCAGTGCTTTTGGGGACGTACGCAAGCTGGTCATGAATCGGTGCGTAGTCTTGAATGGCTTTCCTTCACGGGTGCCCCTGGCGACCACCTCAATGATCAGACTCGTGATCCGTTGCCATGAAAGAGATCTTGCGCTTGCCAAGCAGCTGACTGGCGATCTGCCTGTTGAGGGTTTTCTGGTTGGCCTTGACCGTCAAGAGGAAGTCGGCCCCCTGCTCCGTGAGCTGCTGAAAAACGGCTTTTGCGTATGGAGAGCGTCCGCCTGAATCAGCACACCTTCCAGATCCAGCTCCCCGAGAAGCATCTTGAGCACTGCTCGTTCGTGATTCTGGCTGGTGGCGTAGCAGGCCTGAGCGATCGCCACACCCAGGGCTGCGGAGTACAGCGTCACCTGAGCGATGAACGCAGAGCCGCCACCCCTGGTTGGCTCGATTGAGCCACGCAGGGTCTTGCCGTCACACACCAGCTGATCGAGATCCGTGATGCCACCTGGGATCTGAGCGATCGTCCAGTCAGGGATGGCGGCACAGACGGCGGCGACGTCCACCTGCAGAAAGAAGTAGTGGAAGGCTGAATCGGAAGGTGGGCGCCTGAGCTCAATCCCCAGGGCCTCTGTGAGAACACCGTGATGCCGGTTGGCAAAGCGCTCCAGATCCCGGAGGCTCTCGCATTTGCTCAGGATCCCAAGCACCGCCACCAGCAGCAGGTACCAAGCCGGAATGCGTACGCCCCGGCGCATGCGGGCATCCGGGATCGCCTTGAGGAAGCTGATCAGGTCGAGATCGATGGCGGCAGAAACGCTTTGGGGCACTGAGAGGAGGCAATCCCACCGACCTCAACCCATGCTCGCGGCCATGGCAACAACGCCTGTGACACACTTTGAATCAGCCCTGGGTAGTGCAGGGCACCGCGGTGGTGGAAAAGGACGGCGTAGAGGAGCTGGTGGGCGAGAACCAGAGCACCTACATCCCAGGGCTTATTAGAAGTTATCCAGATGCCAGTGGCCGCAGAGGGTTCTTGCCAGCCCGGTAGCCGCAGCAAAGCCTTGATGTCGTGCGACACAGCAGCGAGCCCCTCTGCGATGGACCAGAACCCATCCAGCCGCAGCGCGTTTATCGCCATGCTCCTGAGCGTGGCCATGATCTGAACACCGTTCTCCTCCCGGTAACGGTGGGCGTCTTCCCGCAACTGGGTATCGCGAGGCCAGTGCCAGCTGTTCTCAATGCTCCAGTGATCACGCACGTGCTGCAGCAAGGCCCTGGCGTTGGTTCGCAACGTCGTGACGTAGTAACGGGTCTCATCGGTTGGCTTGCCGTCTCGGAGGCCCTTGCTGCGCACTGCGATCACCGTGGCGCTGCCGGGCCAGTTCTCCACCACCCACGCCGGAGCCGGCATGCCGCGCAGGGTCCAGGTGATGTCGCGGCCATGCTTCCGCTCGCGCTTTCTGACCCGCAGCGGTGCCGTCCTCCCGTAAGTCAGGCGATCCTTGATCACCTGAAAACCCTTGCGGCGGCTGTGTTTCACCGCGATCAGGAAGTCGGCTTCACGCTTCTCGAGGTAGAGAAAAAAGGGCGGTTCGTATGCAGCGCATCCGCCTGTACCAGCAGCCCCTCGAGCTCCACCCGATCCAGCAGCTTGCGCAACGCCGCGATCTCACCGCCGGCATCGGTGGCGTAGGTGCTTTGCGCGATCGCCACGCCGAGGTTGTTGGAATACAGGCTGACCTGAGCGATGAAACGCGCTGCGCCAGAAGCGGTCTCGTCTATCGAGCCCCGTAGCGTCTTGCCGTCGCAGACCAGGGTGTCGACGGGTTCGGCATCGCCGATCTGGGTGCTCATCCAGTCCTGGAGCAGCTTCTCAAAGCCCTCCACGTCCAACTGAGCCACCAGCAGCCGGAAGGTGGAATCCGACGGCGGCTTGGCGACATGGGTGCCCAGCAGTTCGTTCAGTGTCTTGCGGTGACGCTTGGCAAAACGCTCCATTCCCAACAGTGAGCCCTGGTTGCTGAGGATCGCGAGGATCGCCACCAGCAGCATCCGCCACTGCGGGAATCGGATCCCACGACGCATGCGGCAATCAGGCAGGGCCTTGAGGAAGCTGATCAGATCGGTTGCTGTGGCTGGGGTTTTGAGGTGGGATGCCAACGGAGAGGAGCTGTTCTTGCGAACCAAACCGCAGCTGACAGCGTCGAACCAGTGCAACTAGGACAGACTTCTAATGGGCCCTGACCTAACATCCCGCTGGGAGCTAAGCACCAGCTTACCAACCTGGGCAAGATACGGTGCAGAAGATCGAGGTGCAGAGCGGCCCCTACCTGGGCGAAGACGACATCGTGAGGTTCGAGGATCGCTATGGGCGCAGTGATCAGCAATTAACATCGCCGAGATTGCAAGCCCCTGCGATTGGAGGGCAGCGCGTTACACCAGCGGGAGCCACTCAACGACATTCGTGTGCTAATATCTGCGAGTAAGTCCAGTGGTTAATTGTGGCGCATACAAGGCGCTAGGTCCAGGCTTTCAAAATCAGGAATTCATCACTTCATGACCACCTCAGGCGAATCCCTCGTTCTCGACTGCACACTGCGAGATGGTGGATACTACAACTCATGGGATTTCCCGGTACCACTAATCGAGGACTATCTCCTCGCCATGAAGGCGGCGCAAGTCGATGTGGTGGAACTTGGCTTCAGATTTCTGAAGAATCAAGGCTTCAAGGGGCCCTGCGCCTACACAACCGACGACTTCCTGCTGAGTATGACCATTCCGCATGGATTGACGGTGGGAGTGATGCTCAATGGATCTGATCTCTGTACTGATCTGGGATGCGAGCCAGCGCTTGAACGGCTCTTTCCCGCACCTGCCGTTGCCTCACCCGTTGATCTCGTACGCATTGCGTGTCATTTCCATGAGCTTCCGAAAGCGCTACCCGCTGCAGGTTGGCTGGCTAAGCGTGGTTATCGGATCGGTTTCAACCTGATGCAGATCGCCGACCGCACTCGTGAAGAGGTGGCCGAACTCACTCGCATGGCGAACGACTGGCCGATCGAGGTGCTCTATTTCGCCGACAGCATGGGAAGCATGACGGGCAACGACATCGCCACTATTACCGGGTGGTTGCGTGAAGGCTGGGATGGGCCGATCGGCATCCACACCCACGACAACATGGGGCTGGCACTGTCGAACACGTTGCGAGCTCAGGCTGAGGGAGTGAGCTGGCTTGACGCAACTGTGACCGGGATGGGCCGAGGCCCGGGGAACGCTCGTACCGAGGAGCTTACGATCGAAGCCGAGGTTCTGCGGGTTCGACGCGCCAATCTTGTGCCGCTCATGACCCTGATTCGCAAGCATTTTGCTCCGATGAAGGCGAAGTTCGGCTGGGGCACAAACCCCTTTTACTACCTGGCTGGCAAGTATGGCATCCATCCCACCTACGTTCAGGAAACAATGGGTGATGCCAGATACAGCGAAGAAGATATCCTTGCCGTGATTGATCACCTACGTGCTGAAGGCGGAAAGAAGTTCAGCTTCGACACCCTCGAGGGAGCCCGCAACTTTTATGTAGGCTCTCCCCGAGGTAGCTGGAAACCGGCAGAAGCAATGGCTGGCCGGGATGTGCTGATCCTCGCCACAGGCCCTGGTGTGGCGGCCCATCGACCCGCACTCGAAGCTTACATTCGTCGGGCCCGTCCCTTGGTCATCGCTCTCAATACCCAGTCTGCGATCGACACACAGCTGATTCACCTTCGCATTGCCTGCCATCCGGTTCGGCTGTTGGCAGATGCAGAAGCCCATGCCGCCCTGCCTCAGCCCCTGATTACTCCGGCCTCAATGTTGCACGAGAGTATCTTATCGGAACTTGGCGACAAAGAACTTCTAGATTTTGGCATAGGCATCGAACCTGGTCTCTTCGAGTTTCACGAAACCCACTGCATAACACCCACCTCATTGGTCCTAGCTTATTCCCTGGCAGTAGCTACCAGCGGAAAGGCAGCCAGAATTCTAATGGCTGGATTCGATGGGTATTCTCCTGGAGATACGAGGAATAATGATGTTGAAGCAATGCTGTCTGCTTTCTCATCCACAGGCGTAGACTGCAGCCTTGAATCGATCACTCCTACAATTTATAAAGGCCTAGCAGCTCGCAGCCTCTACGGAATGTGAATCCATGCGCTCCTGTGTTATTATTCCTGCCCGCTACTCCTCAAGCCGGTTTCCCGGCAAGCCATTGGTCTCGCTACTTGGCAAGCCGATGGTCTTGTGGGTCGCCGAGCTTTCGGCAAAGGCCGTTGGAAAGCAGAATGTATTTGTAGCTACCGAGGATGAACGTATTGCCAAAGTTGTTCGTGAAGCTGGCTTTTCTGCTTTGTTGACAAGCCCACAAGCACTTACTGGAACCGATCGGTTGGCTGAAGCCGCAAAGATGGTTGACTATGACACTTACATAAACGTACAGGGCGACGAACCCTTGGTAGAGCCAGGGGACATCCTCCAATGCATTAGCATTAAATCCGAGAATCCAGATGTGATTGTCAATGGATTCTGCTGGATCGAGCATAACGAAGATCCGGCCTCTGTCAACATCCCTAAAGTCATTGCCAACGAGACTGGCTTTATGGTTTATATGTCACGATCTCCATTGCCGGGCTTCAAAGACACAAGTAATGCGCCTTTAAAGTATATGAAGCAAGTGTGCATTTATGGCTTTAATCGGGATGAGCTGCAAGCCTTTGCAAGTTACGAAAGGAAGAGTTCACTTGAGCGACACGAGGACATTGAAATCTTGCGCTTCCTGGAACTAAACCGCCGCATCCTTATGTACGAATGCTCCCCAGGAAGTCTTGCAGTAGACGTTCCTGAGGACGTAGCGAAGGTAGAAGAAGTCCTAAAAAATCGAGCCACATCATGAACTTAGACAGCTACGCAACGATAGTCTTTGACTGTGACGGGGTCATCCTGGATTCGAACCGGGTTAAGACAGAGGCGTTCCGTATCGCGGCCATGCCTTATGGCGAGGCAGCCGCCGCTGCGCTCGTCAAGCACCATATCTCCAATGGAGGCGTCTCTCGCTATGTCAAGTTTGCGTACTTCCTTGAAACCATTGTTCCTAAACATGCACCCCATCTGATTCCTGAAATCGAAGTAACTGCATTGGAGCAGTTGCTATCGTCATATGCACAAACGGTCCGGTCAGAGCTGATGAATTGCAGAGTAGCTGAGGGACTCGATGAGTTACGCGCAGCTACACCTAGCGCTCGCTGGTTGATTGCCTCAGGAGGAGATCAGTCGGAATTGAGAGATATCTTTAATGCACGCGGTCTCTCAAGCCTTTTTGACGGTGGGATCATGGGGAGTCCAGATACCAAGGAAGTCATCCTTAGGCGTGAGATAGAGCTAGGAAATATTATTTTCCCCGCCCTATTCTTGGGCGATAGTCGTTATGATCACCAAGCGGCTACTAATTCTGGGCTTGACTTTATATTCGTCTCTGGCTGGACCGAGCTAAAGGGGTGGCCAGAATTGGTGGAAAGAAATAATCTCTTCCATGTTAGGAGGCTTTGTGATCTTTGCAGTACCTAGGATAAATCAAGATACATAGGGCTTGCCGAGGAACCCAGAACCTTTGCAGGGTAGTTGATTCCAGCGACAGTCTCGGGTTGGGATCAGGCGAAATCAGCCATTTCTGGCTTAGAAGAACTCGCTGGCTCGACAATGTACGTCTTTCAGAGTGCTGGCCAGCTAGGAGCCTGTCGCGCATAGATCGTCGGATAAAAATCGAGGGCTTTCCCACCACGATGGGAAGCCAGGCCGGAATCAGACAGGGAAAGCAGCGAATTGATGTTTTCGCGCTGGCTCGCTGAAATCGTAGATAGCGCAATCGATCTCAAGCATCAGGCGTCGCTGAAGCAAGATTGCCTTTGAGACCACGCCGAGACCGCATTGGGCGTTGGCATGGAGCGAGTTGGTTCGTTTTGCTCAAAACGGCCTATGTGCAACACGCTCCTAGTCGCTTGCCAGATAGCCGTATGTTGTTCCTCGTGCAGAAATTTCGATTCTTCGTGTTGATGTAGATGCGATCGGCGCAGATTCGCTCAGGGTAACAGCCGTGTTCTTGCTTATACTTCTTGGCTTGGGGAATCAGGTCCTCGCCCTCATTGTATGGATCCCAGCTGATCCTGTGCAAGAATTCAAAGCCATTGTGCACGGAAACACTGATTTTGGCGCCAAACTCAACAGCGGCACTTGCCTTGCCGCGAACAATGGGACGAACCTGCCGCTGAACTAAGTTGACGATGCGGTCGGGAATACTGCGCGACTTGGTTGCGCCCCTTCGAGTGGTGTAACTCAGGAGGTCCTGTGACCCTTTCTGGAGGGTGAACAGGAGCAGTCAGGGGATGACTGCTTGGGAGCTGATTGCACAGCTCCATCGATCCACTATGAACCCTGATCGCTGAATATGCAACTCAGCGATCGAGGGGATTCGTGTAGATCGAGGAAGGAGTTGGTGCGTTTCAGCTCATGGCTACTGACGCCCGCTCGGTCGGATCACCATCGGTGGGCTCCAGCAGCTCCTTGAGCTCGGGGATTTTGGCCATGCTGGCCTCGGAGAAGCAGCGGCGGCGCTCCAACTGCCATTCCTCCTGCTGCTCCAGCAGCTGGCTGCCAACCAGCCGCACGATCGCGGCGTCATTGGGGAAGATGCCGACCACATTGGTGCGGCGTTTGATCTCCTTGTTGAGGCGCTCGAGCGGGTTGGTGCTCCAGATCTTGCGCCAGTGCTCCTGGGGGAAGTGCAGGAAGGCCAGTACGTCGTCCCGGGCGGCTTCCATCACGGGCACGGCGCCGGGGAACTGCTTGCGCAGCATCTCGGTGACCTGCTGCCAGTGGGCTTTGACCTGCTCAGGCTTCTGGATCACAAACACCGCTTTCATCGCCGCCGCCACCATGTCCTGGCCAACGTTTGGGACATGACTCAGGAGGTTGCGCAGGAAGTGCACTCGGCACCGCTGCCAGCTGCTGCCCTGGAACATGCGCTTGATCGCGGCTGTCAGCCCCAGGTGGGCATCCGAAATCACCAGCCGCGTGTCAGTCAGGCCACGCTCTTCTGCTTCGCAGAAGCCTGCGGCTATTTGTGCCACGAGTCAAACGTTCATCATGAACACTGACGCAACTACATCGAGGATGGGAGTGTGTCCTCCCGGAGCCGGCCTGCAGGGGCAGGCTCCAAACCACCCCATGCTGCTGCGTTCAAAAGGCGCGGTGGTGAGCGA
>NZ_JAHLYT010000026.1 GCF_025128095.1 Synechococcus sp. CS-1328
AATGCCTTGCAGTCAGGCCAACGATGCCGAAATCGGTCTGTTTGCGGATCTGATAGCCGCCGATCCGACTTTTTGAGCCAGAAATCCACTGATGCCTGTGGAAAACGGACTCGTGGGTTGGTTTATCAGCAAACTCTTAGGCGGGCTGGCACTCTGGCCCAACGGGCGCTTGGATTCAGCAGCCGCGCTGGGGGTGGCTCTCGAACGACCATGAAACCGATCGACGAGCAGGCTGTGCAGGCGGAGATCCACAAGCGGATGAGTCCGCCCAACAGGGAGACCGTGGCGGAGAGTGCCCGCTCCACCGGCATCACGACGCAGACCCTCTACAACTGGCGCGGCCAATGACAGAAGCAGGGCCAGCGGGTGCCGGCCGGCAGCAAGGCGCCGGAGCAGTGGGCTCATGCCGACAAGCTTGCTGCCGTGATCCTGTCCAACGCTCTTAGCGGCCCCGAGCTGGCACTCTTCTGCCCAGAGCGGAGCCTCTACCCCAAACAGCTTGCCCGCTGGAGTCAGGCCGCCGAGTGACGCACCGAGCAAGTGGGGTTATTAAATCGGAATAGACTTTCACAGTATCAGAATAGCACAGCCGAATCAGCTCAAAACGTTAAGACTTGGTGGTGGCACCAATAGTAGGCACACCTACTGCGATCAAGCACCACGTCCATGCCCATCCTGAAAGGTGAGGAGCTATGGCGTGACAAGCGAAAGGATTTGCTCTTGCAGCAATCCGGACGCTCCATGCGCTCTGCCATCAATCCCAGACGCTTGCGGACCTGATCATGAACAAGCTCCAGTTCAAAGGTGAATGGCATGAGTTGAAGGGGAAGCTCAGGCAAAAGTTCGCCGATCTCACCGATAACGACTTGGACTATGCCGAGGGCCAGGAAGAGGAATTCCTTGGCCATCTGCAGAAGAAGTTAGGCAAGAGCCAGCAAGAGATTGCCCAGCTGATTAACACCCCTTAGGAGCCCCGCAATGCTGAACTACGCCATAACCTTCTTTGTCATTGCGATCATCGCTGCCGTCCTCGGCTTCGGTGGTATCGCCGGATCAGCTGCGAGCATCGCCCAGGTCCTGTTTCTTGTGTTTCTCGTGCTGGCCGTGATCTCATTCCTCACCGGCCGGCGCAGAGTGATCTGAATAGTTTTTGTAAATCGCGTTAACCTACTCAGAATATCATGTCCGGAGCTCAATAATCAGTGATCACTGATTATTGAGCAGCATTTGGCATGATGCAGGGCTGCCAGAGTTCCTTGCATTGCTCAGCCTCACTTCACCCTGACAATCGTCACCATGAATCACCAACTTCGTCATCTGCGCCAGCTGATCGCCACCTTCATTGGCGTGGCCTTTAGCCTGCTGGTGTTGATCGCCACGCCGGCCTTGAGTGCTCCCGCCCAGGCATCAGGAGCTTTCACCCTCAGCACCTCCCCCTTGCCCATGGCCGCCACCGCCGGCCGCGTCAAGGCTGGCGCCAAGGACTTCGAGGGCAAGACCCAGGAATCCATTGGCAACGTCACTGGCAACCAGGGAGATCGCCTCGCAGGCAAGGCGAAGCAGGCCGAGGCCAAAGTCCGAAATGCTGTTGAAGACGTCAAGGACAAGGCCGGAATGGGCTGAACCAGAATCAGCGGCTTGGCCTGGCATCACGCCTGAAGACGCCAGGCGGCCGCTTACCCCTAAGTTCCTGTTGGTCTATGCACGACAGGCTCCTAACAACTCACATTGCGAAGCGGCCGATGCGGTTCCATGCGATTGCCACCGACTTTGACGGAACGATCGCCCACAATAATGATGTGGATGACGCCACTCTGGCAGCGTTGGAACGGGCAAAGAAGTCAGGCCGCAAACTCCTTCTTGTTACCGGTCGAGAACTGCCTGATCTACAACTGGTATTCCCACGTCTCGATCTGTTCGATCTCGTGGTTGTCGAGAACGGGGCGGTTCTCTTCAATCCGCAGTCAAAGGAAGTCAGCATTCTGGCCGAGCCGCCTCTGCCGAAGTTCGTGGCCGAGTTGAGAGCTCACAAGGTATCTCCCCTTTCAACTGGCTATGTCATCGTTGCTACCCACGAACCGCACCATATCGAGGTATTGAAGATCATCCACGAGTACGGACTCGAACTTCAGGTGATCTTCAATAAAGGCTCAGTGATGGTTCTGCCGTCTGGCGTGAACAAGGCAACTGGGCTTGCTGCGGCTCTCGCGGAACTCGCCCTGTCACCGCACAATGCTGTAGCTATTGGAGATGCCGAGAACGACCATGCCTTCATGCGGCTGTGCGAGTGCTCCGCGGCAGTTGCCAACGCCTTGCCAGCGGTCAAGGAGACAGCCGATCTTGTCCTTGACAAAGCTCGCGGAGAGGGTGTCGTGGAACTCGTCGACCGCCTCATCGCGAATGATCTCTTCGACCTGAAGACCCTTTCTCGTCACCACATTCTCATTGGTGAAACCGACGACATAAACGAATATCCGCTCGATCCGGCTGGCCACGGTGTGCTCGTGGCCGGTACATCGGGCAGCGGGAAGTCGACAATCACGACTTCCATTATGGAGGGGTTGGCCGATGCAGGTTATCAGGTACTCGTGATCGACCCCGAGGGAGATTACGAGACTCTTGACTTCGCAAACCACATCGGGAATCCGACCCAGGCTCCGCAGCAAGATGCGATTACTGATGCTCTCAAGGATCCAATACGGTCGATCGTCGTGAATCTTCTTGGAGTACCTCTCGATGATCGGCCGACGTTCTTCGCAGAACTGTTGCCACACATACTCCAGGAAAAGGCACGAACGGGTCGACCACACTGGCTCGTGATCGACGAAACACATCATTTGCTTCCGCACGGTCCTTCGAGTGTCGCGCTTGCACCTCTGTTGCCAGAACGCGGCATCCTGTTCATCACCGTTCACCCAGGCGATGTGGAACCGATGACGATGGCGAACGTCGACACGCTCTTACTGATCGGCGGGCAACCGGCCGACACGCTGAAAGGGTTCTGCAAGGCAACGGGAGAGAATGAGCCGGTCTGCCCTGCGGTTCAGGGCAACAAACTCCCGACCGGGGACGCGATGGTCTGGCGACGCGGCAGTCCTGAAGCAATCGTGATCCACATGAAGCAACCGCGGACAGTACGGAAACGACATTCGCGGAAGTATGCCGAGGGGAACCTTGGGCCAGAGGGAAGTTTTTACTTCAGAGGTCCGAATGGTAAATTGAATCTTAAGGCACCGAATTTGCAAGTCTTCCTTCATCTAGCCGATGGTGTGGACGATGAAACGTGGGAATACCACCGGAAGAACGGCGACTTTTCGAAATGGGTACGGGCACAAATCAAGGACGAGAGTCTTGCTGATGAGTTGGTCCAGATTGAAGTGGATCATGTGGCAAAGCCGAACGACACCCGGGCGGCCGTCCGCGTCTCCATCGAAGCCCTCTATACGCTCCCGGCCGACATTGCCAGCGGGTAAGTTTGATGATATGAACATGAGATAATGTTCAGTCCCTCTCCCTCCACCATGAGCACGATCTGCTGCCGCTTGGGCACCTTGGACCAAGGTAATATGCGCACAATGCATTCGAATCGCAATGATAGTCGAACAAACGCCCGTTATGCTTAATGGCGCCTTGCCTAGGAGCCTGTCGCGCATAGATCACCGCCCGCATTCTCCACAGACGCCCCTGAATCTGCCCAGATCCCAGTGACTGCAATGGATCTGGCCGATAAGATGGGGCATGAGCAAGTCCAAGACCTTCCGGCCCTGGACTCC
>NZ_JAHLYT010000027.1 GCF_025128095.1 Synechococcus sp. CS-1328
GTCTTTGAATGCTTGTCCGTATCGAGCCACTTTCGTCCTTCATCGCCGCCCCCTGGGTTGATCTATGGAGGCGACAACTATTCTGACGCGGGGGGAGGGCAAGATCCGTGATGCCCAAGGGCTGGAGGTGGCGGGACCTCGACAGGCCCCTTTCATCGGCCGCAACAAGCCTCATCGTGGTGATCGCAAATGGGTCAATGGCTGGTCGCCAGAGCAGATTGCAAACCGCCTGCAGGTCGACTTCCCGGATGATCCGTCCATGCGCATCTCTCACGAAGCCATCTACCAGGCGCTCTATATCCAAGGCAGAGGTGCCCTCAAGCGTGAGCTTGTGAGCTACCTGCGTACAGGGCGTGCTTTGCGCACCCCACGGGCCAGGTCCCAAGCCAAGGCATGGGCACACGTCAGTGAAGAGGTGATGATCTCTAGTCGCCCTGCTGAGATAGAAGATCGTGCAGTACCCGGTCACTGGGAGGGGGACCTGATCATCGGCCTGGACAGGTCAGCCATTGGAACATTGGTGGAACGGTCAAGCCGTTTCACCATGCTCGTGCACCTGCCGCGCGAGGAAGGCTATGGACTGACCCCTCGAACAAAGAATGGTCCGGCGCTGGCGGGGTACGGTGCCATCACCATGGCCAACGCCCTCAAGAGAACAGTGAACAAACTGCCTACCCAGCTATGGCAGTCATTGACTTGGGATCGTGGCAAGGAGTTGTCCGACCACGCACGGTTCACAGTTGAGTCCGGGGTGAAAGTCTTCTTTGCCGATCCTCGCAGTCCATGGCAGCGCGGTACGAACGAGAACACGAACGGGCTGCTGCGCCAATACTTCCCCAAGGGAACCGACTTGTCTCGGTGGAGTGAACAAGAGATTCAGGCCGTGGCACTGACCTTGAACAACAGGCCGCGCAAGACGTTGGGTTGGAAGACTCCGGCAGATGCCCTCAACGACTACCTAAAATCGGCTGATCAACCCGGTGTTGCGACGACCGGTTGAATCCGCCCAGTACACCAGCGAGCACTTCCAGAAGCTGCTGGATGAACAGGACATCACTTGCAGCATGAGCCGGGCCGGCGAGGTCTGGGACAACTCGGCCATGGAGAGCTTCTTCAGCTCGCTCAAGACCGAGCGCACGGCCAGGAAGGTGTATCGAACGCGAGGGCAGGCCCGTTCAGACGTGTTCGATTACATCGAGTGCTTCTACAACCCGACGCGTCGGCATTCGACGCTCGGCTATCTCAGTCCCGTACAGTTCGAGCAAGCTCAAGAAGCTTAGGTCGGTGTCAACGGAACCGGCAGCAGCCCACAACAGCCATTTGATGTTGTAGTCCGCCGCGCACAGCACAGCGTGCAGCCGGTCGCCAGTTTCACCCTTGAGGTGACAGCGCTCCATGCGGTGATCGCTCTTGAGGTGGCCAATGATCGGTTCGATGGCCTGGCGCCGTTTGAGCAGCTTTCTCTCCTCTTCGCTCATACGCTTGGCTTTGCCCCGGTGCACGATGCGCACATCGGGCAAGTCAGCGTCCACACCCCGATAGCCCAGATCCACGAAGGCCGCCGCTGGTCTGGCTGTGCTGCCCTGCATCAGGATCGTGGCCTGCTCCAGTTGCTCGTGCAAGGTGTGCCCGTCGTACGGGTTGCCGTGAAACGCCCGGGCGCCCACGATCAGGTTGCCCTTGAGCGTGCTGGCGATACCCACCTTCACCCCGAACTCGTAAGGCTGCTAGGCCTTTCCCTTGCTGATGCAGTCCACCTCGGGCGCGTGCCAGGCGTAGAGCTTGGACTGTCCATCCGCCACTTTGCGTTGAGCGCTCTGGGACACGATGCGCCGGGCCTTGTTCAAAGTCTCTGCGAGCGCCTCCCGCACAGCTTGCCCGATAGCACTGACCTTGCGGTCAATCTCGCGCTGCAGGCGGCCAACGATGGTGCGTTGGCGTTTGGCTCGTGGCACCGCTGGGCGGTACAGACGAGACTCCAGCTCAGCATCATCGAGGCCGTCGGCCACGGCGCAATCAACGCCGGCCACCTTGGCCAGCGAGACGTATTTGCCGACCGCGCTCTTTGAAAACTTGAGCGCTCGGCCAACCTCGCTGTAGCTCAATACTGCCTGCAGGTGCAGGCGCAATGCCTCTCGGATACGGCGCATGGTGACTCTGTTTGTAGGCATTGGCTGGAACCGCAAAAAGCGGCAAGCCTATGCCGGTGGAAAGATCACCTGCGCGCTCCCCCCCTACCGTCCACGATGGCGCTGAAACAGCATCCACGATCAGACTGAAACGCCGTCCACGAAGGACTGAAATACGCAATGGCGCACCCCACGGATTCGAAGCTACTGGATGCAGCTGGTTCAAGCTGCGCAGGATGCTGGCATCGAGCTCAAGCAGACCTTTGCCAAGGAGGGCCTGCTTCTTCGGTTCAAGGTTGGGCGGTACGCGCACGCCAAACAGCTCAAGAACATGCGCCGGGTGATCAAGCGACAGCACCGGTGGTGGGGCGGTTGGTGGCGAGAGATCGGAGGGAGGGCCTTGGCGTTGCGCCAGTGGTCGCTCAACTTTTCAGAACTGGTAGCCCACCTCAAACGCGATCACTGCACTTCCGGTTCGGTGCGCCTTGGGAGAACCTCGGACAGTGGCGCTGACACCGCTGTACTCCATTCGGGCGATCAGCCCCGCCGCGAGAGGGCCCTTGTACCCGCTCACCACGCCACCAAAGAGCCCCCAGTTCAACGAACCGCTCTCGATTGGTCTCCAGTCCATGATCATATAGACTGAAGTCGCGAAATTGCTGTTTCGGTACGCGCCTGCGTGCAACGACCTGGTGCTGTCCAACTCTTTACGCAGTCCCAGCCCCCAGTTGCGCTCATTCCAGCGCCCCACAACTGGCGGATCGACGTGGTGACTCACCGCGTGAAGCACCAGCTCCCAGCTTGCACTAGCAGGTGTTGGCGCCAGCGAGGCGGCCACCACAAGCAGTGCAGCTGACGTGACGCCGAACGAACTAATACGAAGCAACCCGAATGTCAAGCACCAACCAGCCATCGGCGTAAGGTGTATCGGTTCCAAGCTGACACCTGACCGCATGCAAGTTCGCTCGATACGCCCGGCCCGCCGAGACCCAAACGTCGAACGCGCTGGCCGGGATCGGAGCACGCCAGCGTGAGGCGAAAGGGCCGTCTCGCCGGGCACCGCCGACAAACAGATCCCCTGGTGATCGCTCTCGCTTTGCGAAGCGTGCACTGAGTGGCGGGCTTGGCTGCCGCTGAAGTGGCCTTGCAGTCGACACATCAGACGCCACCGCGTGCCAAGGCGGCGGAGTCGGGTCGCAAAGCCCACCCCACCACCCTCCCAAAGATTCCAAAACATCATTTTTGTAAACATTAAGATAGTTTTTATTATTGTAGTACCGACAAACTATTGGTGGGGTTCAAACCCCCGTACGGTCTGCACTGCTGTGAAGGCTGGCGAAGCGAAACAATCGGTCATGAAGAAACAAGCCGAGCTGGGACTCAACCTGAGCACGAGGCGCACGCGCAAGGCGGTGTTCCTCAACGAGATGGAGTTGGTTGGGTATTTCGGACCAACGTGACCGCTGATTTCGGTATCGTGACCGAGGATTTCGGCCCATCGTGACCGACTCCGTTTTCGGTTCATCGTGACCGACCGTTTCGGCATCGTGACCGATCATTTCGGTCATCGTGACCGCCGTTTCAGTCCACGTTTTTGTGGGATCTGAAGCCAGGCGGTGCTGCGTAGAGAACTCAACCCGGACGTCCTAACCTCGACGGCTTTTGCCTTCAGGAGCCGGATGCCCAAACCTCGAATTTCTCTACGCATGATCAAAGACGTTATCCGCCTGAAGTGGCAGGCCGACCTCTCTCACGAGCAGGTCGCCGCCACCCTCAACATCTCCAAAGGGGCCGTGGCCAAGTACGTTGGCCTGGCCCATGCTGCTGGCCTGGATTGGGAGACTGTCCAGGATTGGAGCGAGCAGCGACTGACCTCCGCCCTGCTGCCCAAGGCCACCACCTCCCAGCCCTACATCACCCCCGACTGGGGCCGCATCCACCGCGAACTCGACCGCAAGGGCGTGACACTCATGCTGCTGTGGCAGGGTCTAAAGCGCGCCGATCGACCCGCATGGCGCCTAAAAGGAGTGAGAAGTCGGCCCTTGCTGCGCTGAAATCGATCGAGACCGGCATCGCAGTTTCATGTCGCGAGATTCATGCGGGCAGCGAGCTTCGCTGAACCAGTTTTGAACACCATCCCTAACTCCTCTGAGTTTTGGCTTTTGCCTCCCATCAGGAACAACCTGTCTGGGCCTTGAGATCGAAGGGCCGGGGCAATCTACTGGACATCCCCGCTGGAACGTGAGCGGTGACGGCTGGCTGCACGAACTTCGATGCATGAACCCTGCGCGAAACAAGTCCCACGCGCGGCCTTCCCTTCGGACATCGTAAACGGCATCACGTTCGACGCAGCCGAGCAGTGGTATGCGCAGGAGCTTTGTGCTGCCGAATGATCAGCTTGATCGCTTGCTCATCTGCAGCTCAATAACGATCGAGAAGCTCCGCGCCAAAATCCATATTTGAGCCATCTCACCGCAACAGCCTTCACAACAGAGCAAAGCCCATTACAAAATCAACCTGATGAATTGAAATTATGAGACCCGGATTTTGAGCAAACCCTACGGTCCATCGATACCCCAGCAATGAACATCCAATCTAAATTGCATGAATATTTACTGGGCCGAATCTCGACGATACATTTTCATATAAGATGGGCTTCACCACCACCGAGTCAAATCCAAGCAGGAGCATTTTTCTCAATTCTTCCTCGTGTGCATGAGCCGTGTAGGCGATGACACAAACATCATCATAACGAAGCGTTTCGCGTATAAATTTTAACACGGAAATTCCGTCGATGTCGGGCATCTTGATATCTAAAAGAATATGACTTGGTCTGATTTGTTGCAAAATCTTCACTGCCGCGTGGCCAGAGTCAGCTTCAAGCACAGTCCAGCCCAGCATCTGCAAGTAAATACGTGCAATCAGTCGATTGTGGCAGACATCGTCTACCACTAGCACCGTGTTGGTTGCGTGAGAACTATTCATTGTGGTCTTTAAATTTGATCGATACAGTGGTGCCGCTGTGTACTTCAGATTGCAGGTCGATCGTCCCATCCAAGATTTCCAGCAGTTCGCGACACAACGAAAGACCCAATCCTGGACCCTCCCCTTTCGTCTTGGATAATTCGGTGCGCTGCATGGTACCGAAACGATCAAATGCACGCCGAACTTGATCCTCGGTCATACCAACACCGGTGTCCATCACTTTTATAGACCATGTTCCTTGATGTCTCTCAACATTGACAAAGACTGCTCCTGATTCGGTGAACCTCACAGCATTGCCAAGGACTTGATCAATCACCTGCATCAATTTTATTCGGTCGGTCACAAACATTGCAGGAGCGGACTTTGACACATTCAGACCAAGTGCCAATTCTTTAATGTCTGCAACGTGACGATGCGAAGCAATGGCAGATTGAAAGAACTCTTCTGTATTTATTTTGGTGAGTGTCAACGCCATCTGGCCAGCCTCAATTCTTGCCAAGTCGAGCAACATGACCACCAGGTGATGAAGTTTCTGGGCGCTGCTGAAAATCACTTCAGAATACCGCTTCGAATCCTCGATGGTTTCGCTGAGCACTGACAGCTCTGCGAAACCAAGAATTCCGTTCAAGGGAGTTCTAAGCTCGTGAGAAATCCCCGCAACAAATCTTGATTTCATCAAATTGGCAGAATTTGCCTTGATCTGACTCGCATGAAGCTGCATCATCGTCCTGCGCCTCGAATCAAGTATTTTGAGTGTGCTACCCGCAGAAGCAGAGATGGCAAAAATAAAAATAAATGCAGTAATCGCTCCAGTGACGTAGATGATCTGGATACTCGATTGAACGGGTAGCTTGGACTTTGCAGAAAGCAGTCGTAACGGATATTCTCCGACCAAGATGCTCCGTGTCAAAAAGTTACCCTTATAGAGATCAATGTGATCAATCAAATGTCTAGGCCTGTCGAGTAAGTTCCCGCTGGTTTGATATTGGATTTCCTCAGGCCGTCTCTTTGATCCGAACCTGACAATGCCATCCTCACCAACAAAGGCAAAAACAGTGCCTGCACGCGTTAAAGATTCCATCTCAGATGAAAGAAATACATTAACGTCAATACTGACCACTACAACGCCTAAAAATCTCTGATCCGATGCTATTATTGGGCGCGAGAACTGCACTGTTTCAAGTCCTGAAATTCGACCAATCACGGGCTTACTGATATAAATCTGATCGTTTACAGTTTCTTTCAATGCAATGAAGTGAGGCCGATCTCCCAAAAAAATCTTTGCTGGTCTGCTGTCGAGTGAAGATGCACTGAGATAGCCTTCTGCATCAATTATAGCAATTTGAACAATAGATCCTTCGTAATTCGGAAAGCCATCTGTCTGAAGAGAATGCGGACGAATTTTTCCGCTCTCTAACCACTCAGATCGAGCCTGCTTGGCTACAAAGTCTGCAAGGTTCAAGCCTTCTCGCGCATTGACAACCAACAACTGCATCTGTGTGTCAAGTTCTTGCTCCAACTTCTCCAAAAAACTGCTTTTCAGAAACCATATCATCAAAATAATCAACGAGACTATCAGGCCAACGGCTACCAGCGAGGCGATCAAGGTGCGTCTATACAATCTATCATCAGATCTTTCACCGAAATAGTTTGATACTCTCAGCATCATTGTAGAGAGCCTATGATACAAATTCATTTGTCGAGGCATCCAAATATCAGCTGCACACTTGGCATTAGAGGAAAGCGGGTCGAGTTAGGCATTTCTGTCGCAGGTGATGATGCTGGGATGTTGATGTTGTTGCTGCTGAGAGAAATCGTGTTTTACCCACGATCCTTCATCAAGAGGAGGTTTTTAAAATCACGCGAGGAGCAGCGGAGACCAAACAGGGCCGTTGTTGCACAAGCTGAGTCTATGCAAGCCATCTGGGCACAGGGAAAACGGGTCTAAGTGCGAGCAATCGCACTTGCTTTGCCCAAAATGGTAGTTTAGACGTTTGCAAACATTTTCGAAATAAGATAACTATATTGTTGTGATTTTTGTCATAAGATCTCACTTCGGGACGCTCAAAAAAATATCGACCGCCCCGTTAGGGAAGGTCTGCAAAACCTCCCTTCCGTTGAACTGGCAAACGGCGTGAGGAGAAGATAGGGGCATGAACCAAATCACGCTGGGGCTGGACCCCCTCCACAAGAAGACGCGCAAGGAAGTGTTTCTTGAAGAGATGAACA
>NZ_JAHLYT010000028.1 GCF_025128095.1 Synechococcus sp. CS-1328
CTTGCTTCAGCGACGCCTGATGCTTGAGATCAATTGCGCTACGTACAATTTCAGCGAGCCAGCGCGAAAACATCAATTCGCTGCTTTCCCAGTCTGATTCCGGCCTGGCTTCCCATCGTGGTGGGAAAGCCCTCGATTTTAGTCCGACGATCTATGCGCGACAGGCTCCTAGAGTGAAAGTGTGGCTGCTATAGCTTCGTCAGTGATTCGCCTTGTTCCCTTTGCTGCTCTTGTCATGCTTGCCGGCTGCGCGGCACCCGATGCGAAGGCTCTGAAGACAATTGCCTGTGAGCATGCTGCCACCACAATCGATCTGCAATCCGTTGCGCAGCTCGATGCCCTGCGCAAGGCTCTTGGTGTGGCGCCGGATGTGGATCCGATCCGTACCTGCAGGGAGCTGGGAGCGAACATGGACCCCCGCAGAGAGGCTCCGGTAACTTCCGAATCCAATTGACTGCGTCTGTGGATGCCACGCTTTTCGCTCCTCAGGAGAGCTATGCATCAACGCAGGCCTGGAGCCGGGACGTGTCACTGGGGCTGGTGGCCTGATCGGGCAGGCAACGGTTTAGCCGGTTATCTCGTCTCACCAGCACTTCTCGGACTGGCGCTGGGCAATATCAGCCTGGCACCGGCCCATGCCGCTCCCCGCCAGGTGATTCTGCTTCGCCATGGCGACAAGGTGGAGTCGGGGGACGGAAACTACAACCTCTCGATCAATGGTTTCCTGCGCGCGATCAATCTGGCCCGTCTGATTCCCGCCTGCTTCGGGCCACCCACCCACATCCGGACGTTCTTTCTCAACCCCGTTTCCAGCAAGAACGCCCGCAGTTACCAGAGCGCTGTTCCTTTGAGAGTGGCCACCGGGATCAATATTTCCATTGCCCAGGTGTCGCGGGACGATTCCTTTCTGGATGGCCAGGAGCTCCTCCGCCAGCCGGCGTATCGCAACGGCAATGTGGTGCTGTTCTGGGAGCACCGCCGAATGCCCGAGCTGGCCAGGGGGCTTGGCTGGCCCTCGATGCCCACGATCGGACCGATGGAGTTCGACCAGATCTTTGTGTTGCGCTATGAGACGCCAGGTGCTCCCCCCCAGGTGGAAAGCCTCAGTCAGGAGAAGTTGTTTCAGACTGCCTGTTTCCGCCATAGTCACTCGCCGCTGCCTCCGGTTCCCCTGCCCACTGGAGAGGCAGCCCCATCGCTTGGTGCATGGAATTCGACCGCAGCGCTGATGCAGATCCAGTCAGAATGCAGTGCCTGGATCGGGGTTGACCGAGATTCCGATCTTCCAGTATGCTAGAGGTTTACTCTGTTGTCTGAATAAGATTTTCCTCTGTCTCTAGGGCGATTCAGAGTAGAGGCGGAGACCTCCACAGTCTGCGCAAGCGAGGACATTTTGGCTCCCTCTTCAGTGCTGGCCAGTACTACAGGGCCTACAGAATGGTGCTGCACTCTGCACCCTTGCACCTTCCCATCCTGGACTGGGGATGCGGGAATGGCCATATCTCCTGTTTTCTGCTGGAGGCGGGCTACACCCAGATTCATTGCTATGCCTTCAGGCCGCCAGCTCTCATTAGCTCCGATGCATGTCGTGATGGCCGAGTGACCATTCACGTGGCCAACAAGCGCCATGGAAGCAGTATCCCTCTGCCCTCCTGCTCTTTCCAGACGGTGCTTTCCATCGGTGTGCTTGAGCATGTGCGGGAGACTGGAGGGACAGAGATCGAAAGCCTGCGGGAAATCAACCGAATCCTTCGAGATGGCGGCAGGCTGATTGGCTACCACCTCCCCAACGTGCTTAGCCCCATTGAGGCGCTCTCAAGACTGCTGCCTGGAAAGTATCATCATCAATATCTATTCCGCCGCAATCAGGTCGTCAATCTGTTAGATCAGGCTGGGTTTTCTGTGAGTTCATCACCCTCTATGGGTTCCTGCCCAGGAATCTGTTCTCGGGGCCTCTGAGCTGTCTTGGAAATCAAGTTTTCATATGTCATGGCCTGGAGTATCTCGATCGGATTCTCTCGTTTCTCTTCAGGCCATTCTGCCAGAACTTTGCCTTTGTTGCGATAAAATCTGGCGAACCGAAGTGACTGCCTTTTGCCCAAGCTGCCAAAAGGTAGATCTATCTATTTCTTGAACAGAATTCATGCGCCCCTGATCCTCAGCGACTCTCTGTCGCTGGTGCTGATCAAGCTGGAGTTTTACAGGCTGCGGCTGTTGCTTTGCACGATGCCGGCAGTCGAACCCTCCCAGTAGCGCCCGTGGCCTCTGTGATGCGGCAATCGACGATCAGGTTCATGTCTGTTGTCCATGAGGACATGTCCCCGATAGCTCAGCTGCGCTGCATGGGCAGTGGATTTCCAGGCCAGCAAGGCAACTGCTTCGGTGAAGACTGCGTTTACAGTATCGGTGCTGTAGCAGTGGGTCTTATTGCTGAGTTTGATACCGCAAAAGTCACCCTGGGAGCGTGTTGCACATAGGTTATTTCGATTCGTGGCGGGAAAGTACTCGGTACTGTCTGACGATCTATGCGCGATAGGATCTTATAGAGCTTAGAAGTAAAGCTCTTCCGGCCGTTGTGAAAGGCCGCCAAGGCGGCCTCTTTTCGCCAATGCTGCTTGAAGATCGCATCCCAGTCGCTGAACGCTCCCCAACATGGAGGCCTGCTCGGAATGGGGAGTCCAGACGCGGAACGACACACCATTAGAGGATAGAGCCCAAGCTTAGAATTACTGGCATCTGCCCGCTATGGCCATGATTTAAGAACGTAATCAGGGGACTTCCATTTCACGCTATTTCTCATCCTACTCTGGTTGTTCACCTCCGCTCTAGGCGACTTGTCCCGCTCCTTCTTTTTTCAGATCTGCAACAACGGCCCCCCGAAGCGGTTTGAGACGGCTGATTCGGCCGTTGAAGCAGCGGAAGGAAATGGCTTTGCCTGGTTGCACTATGTCGGTCCAACACGAAAGGAACTCTCTGGACTCGTTGAGCTACTCGGGCTCCATTCCCTATCGATTGAAGATTGCCTTGATGACAATCAGATCCCCAAGATCGACGACTTTCCGGAAAGCACTCTCATTCTTTCTAACATCTTTGAGTATCACAAAGGCGTGCTGGGCGTTGGTGAAGTCAATATGTTCATCGACGACAAGTTCTTCGCTAGCATCAGTCACCTCAATTCCATGCAGCGGCCATATCTTGATGAGATTCAGTATTTTGTCGAAAAGAACATTGAAGGAGCCCGGTGTGGCCCTTCCTATGTCATGCACTTAATTCTTGACTACATTGTAGACCATAAGTTTGTTGCTATTGAGGCCATCGAAGACGAGTTAGACGATGTGGAAGGAGCGCTGATCTCAGACGCCGCAAGCTTCAAGCCGGCAGAATTGATCAGGTTTCGGCGCTATCTTTTGAGGCTGCGAAAGAGCCTATTTCACGAGCGCGAGATCCTTAATAAGATATGCCGAAAGGATTGCCGATTTATTTCGGAGCAATCTATCTATCATTATCGCGACATCTATGATCACCTTGTCCGTTCCTACGAGCTGACCGAGTCGTATCGGGACATCGTTGCTAGCCTGATGGAAGTGTATCTGTCTATGCTCAACAACGAAATGGCCAAGGCGGCTAATGAGACGAATATGACAGTCAGGCGGCTGACACTCATCACTACAATTTTCATGCCGTTGACACTGCTTGCCGGAATTGGGGGGGATGTCCGAATGGTCGATGATCACAGGCCCCGATAACTGGCGTGTGTCCTATCCAGCATTCATGCTCGGCATGGTCTTCCTGGGTTTGGCAAGTTACTACTTCCTCAGTCGGTTGGATTGGAAGCGAGCCGGTCCGAAGCGAAACAGGCATCTTTGACATGAGCGCGTCCACACCCCCTCCATCGCCCCTCGCTCCATCTCCCAATCCAGGCAGCAAGCGAAGAAAAACCTCCATGGGATGGAGGCGATGGGTCCCTGGACTGTCTGCCATCCGCCAGTACAAGATCGCCTGGCTCCGCCATGACATCGGAGCCGGCCTGGCGTTGACGGCAGTTCTACTACCGGTTGGCATTGCCTACGCGGTTGCTTCCAGTGTTCCGGCGATCTGTGGTCTGTACGCAACCATTTTCGGCCTGCTCGCCTATGCCTTGTTCGGCCCCAGCCGGATGCTGGTCCTGGGACCGGACTCTTCACTCGTCACCCTCATCCTCGGCATCGTGCTGCCGCTGTCTGCGGGTGATCCTCAGCGCGCCATGGCACTGGCCGGGATGTTGGCAATCGTCTCAGGCAGTCTGTGCGTTCTGGCAGGATCCGCTCGCCTGGGTTTCATCACCGAGTTGCTCTCCAAGCCGATCCGTTACGGCTATATGAACGGCATCGCCCTGACCGTGCTGGTCAGCCAGGTGCCGCCCTTGTTTGGTTTCACGGTCAAGGGCGACGGGCTGCTGAATGAAGCGCAAGCCATTGTGTCAGCGGTTCTGGCCGGAAGGACGAACGGGGTAGCGCTGGCCCTTGGCCTCGGCACCTTGCTGATGATCGGGCTCCTCAGACACAGCAGGCGTGTCCCGGGAGTTCTGCTGAGCGTCGTGGCAACGACAGTCATCGTCACAGCCCTCAATCTTGCGACCCGATTCGGTGTGACGGTGCTCGGTCCACTTCCCAGAGGTCTACCCGCCCTGGCTGTTCCCTCCATCAACACGGGCGAGATCGTGCCGGTGTTGCTAGGAGCCTGTCGCGCATAGATCGTCGGACAAAAATCGAGGGCTTTCCCACCACGATGGGAAGCCAGGCCGGAATCAGACTGGGAAAGCAGCGAATTGATGTTTTCGCGCTGGCTCGCTGAAATTGTACGTAGCGCAA
>NZ_JAHLYT010000029.1 GCF_025128095.1 Synechococcus sp. CS-1328
GGCGGCGCCCCTGATCACTGCAGCGGGCGATGATCAAGGAACAATCCAGGGTCCGCTCGTCTCTGGTGCGACGACGGATGACGCCATACCAATCTTCTCAGGAACAGCAGAACCAGGTAGCAGCGTTGCGTTGTTTGATGGGGGCGTCAGTCTGGGCAGCACAACCGCTGCGGCTGGTAATGGGTCCTGGAGTTTGACGCCAGCAGCGGCGTTAGCCGATGGCAGCCATAGCGTCACGGCGATCGCAACGAATGCCGTTGGCTTGAGCAGCGGCGCCTCCTCAGCGTTTCTGCTCACAATCGATACGATCGTTCCAGTATCGCCACCGCAGGAACTCTCCCCGGTCGAGCCGCTGGGGCGAACCATCAGCGGCACCGAAGGGCCCGACTTCATCGCGTCCGGCGATGGAGATGATGTGGTTGATGGTCGCTCCGGTGATGACGACCTACGCGGTAATGCTGGCGATGATCTTCTCCGGGGCGGTGATGGTGATGATCTTGAGCGCGGTGGGAAGGGGCGAGACACATTGGAGGGTGGGTCTGGCAACGATCGGTTGCTGGGCGACAGGGGGTCGGATACGGTGATTGGTGGGGAGGGCAATGACATCCTCAATGGAAACATCGGTGCTGATGTGCTGATTGGAGGTGCGGGAGCTGACCAGTTTCTTCTCTCGAAGGGAGATGATGTGATTCGTGATTTTTCCTTTACAGATCCTGATGTGATCGCGATCCTTTCTGGTCAGGCTTTCTCCTTGCTTGAGGATGCGGATCGCAATACGGTGATCGTTCGTGAGGGCTTCGGTACGACAACCCTGTTGGGTGTTTCCCTGTCGGCTTTTCAGCAGGCCAATCCCATCCTCTTTCTCTGAGGGCGGCAGCCAGCTTTGCCTAGCCGCCGGCCCTATGCCAGTCCAACTCCGGCGTTCTGCCCGAAGGCAAAGGCCAGGGCGCCGGTCAGGCCGGCGTTGTAATCCAGGGCCACCTCGTTGCTGATGTAGTCATCGCGGCGGTCGGTGTAGGCGAAGTCGTTGGCCTGGTTGGGGCCGCCCACGAGGGCGCCGGTCAGAACGTGGGCATTAGGCTGGCCATTGCGAAAACCATCCCAGCCCACGCCGGAGGCGGCGCGATGGTGCGGCTGTTGGGGATAGGCGTTGCCGTAGCCCACCATGTAGCTGAACTGGCGGGGGTTGTCGCCGAGGATGTAATCCACCGTGTCCGTCGCCAGTTGTCCGTAGCCGCCCTCCGGGTCGATCACGGCGTCGGCGTAGAAGCCGGCCATCAGGGCGGTATTGGCGGCATAGCGGAGTGATCCCCAGGGGCTGATGAAGCGCAGTCCGCCGTCGGTGATGCTCACGCCGTTGCGGCCATCCACCCAGCTGTCCAGCCAGCCCTCCACATCGCTGCGCACTGTGGCGCTGCCGGTGTCTTCCGCCAACAGCACGGCAGTGGCGTAGGAGGCGTCATCCCAGTTGTGGGTCCAGCCATTCGAGAGGCCACCGACCTTGGAGGTGTAGATCGACATGGCCTGGTTGCGATAGTCGCTGCCATCGCCGCCGGCCGCTTCCACAGCCCGGGCCAGCCAGGCTGCGCTATAGGCGAGTTCGTCCTGGTATCCACTCCAGGAGTTGTAATAGTCGCGCACCTCCGTGATCGCGTCGGAATACTTGCCCTGGTAGCGATTGGCGAATGCGTCGAGCGCAATCGCATTGTCGAGCAGTTCATCGGCATAGGCCGTTTCGCCGTTCTCGCGAAATAACACCGAGGCCGAGGCCAGGGCCGCTGCCGTGGCCCCTGCCAGATCCGATCCCGGCTTATCGGGGGTCACCACCATGGCGGGTCTGGCGATCGTCTGGACTTCCGGTGCGCTCCAGAGGGCGTGGTCCGCCGCCACATCACCCACCTGGGCCACCAGGTAGGTGGTCTGGCCGGAGGCATCGCGGCCATGGGCCTTGAGCAGATAGTCGGTACCCCAGCGCACCGCCTCCATCAGGTCGTCGAGCTGGCCGGTGGCGGCGTAGCTCTCGTTGAACTGAATGCCGCCCCAGGCGAGAGTGGAGAGGCTGGAGGCCAGGGGCAGGCCGAATTTGCCGTGATCGCCGGCATCGTGGTAGCCGCCGCTCAGGTCGAGGCTGAGACCCGCCTGGAAGTTCTCGGGGCGCCGATCACCGAACCAGACCCCGTCGCGGCCATCGCCCAGACCGGAATCACCGCGCCAGGGCACACGGTTGCTGGCTTCATCCAGATCGCCGGAGCGGTTGGCCTCGTAAAACAGAAACGAGAGCCCGAGGGCCGTGCCGTAGTCCGGCGCCGCATTGGCTCCGCCCGTCGTTCCGCCATCCACCCCACCGGTTGAACCGCCATCTCCAGGAGCTCCAGGATTCCCGTTTCCCGGTGGTGTGGGGTCGGGGGTCACCGGATCGGATGGGGGGGTGGGGTTGGGGCTGACGGGATCGGATGGTGGTGTGGGATTCGAGGTCCCGCCTGATCCCGTGGTCGTTCCAGGCAGGAGGCTGTCCTGGCGGAACAGCAGCGAGGCATCGAGCGTGCCGGAGTTGCCAATGGGTGTGCCCTGGGTGCCGTTGAATCCCACCGTCACGGATCGGCCGGCAGGGATCGCCGCGGCCCAGTCACGGCCGCTGACGGTGTAGCGGGTCAGGCCGCCGCCCAGATCGGTGGCTTCAACCCCAGCTCCCCAGGGATCGCCGGAGATCCGATGCACTGTCTCGAAGCTGAAGCTCCAGTTCGGCAGGGCCTGGCCGGTGGTGTTGGTCACCGTCAGCTCGGCCGTGAAGCCATCCCACCAGCGGCTGCCGCCGACGCTGACCGTGAATGGTTGGCTGGTGGTCCCAGTCCCTCCTGTCTGCGGTGGGCTGGGATCCGTGGGGCCCACAGGGTCAGTGGGGTCCATGGGATCCATCGGGTCCATGGGATCGGCGGGATCGTGGTTGTCGTGGTCGTGCGGCTGGCCGTGCCCGCCCGCGCTGCCGTTGAACGCATCTCCGCCGATCGGTGTCAGGCCTGTGCCCCTGCGGCTCTGCAGTCCGTCGGTGACCTGGCCGGCCGGCCCCTGTGGGGTCAGCAGCCCGGCGCGGCTGACCAGGCTCACCTGATCCACTCGCACCCCGAAGGCATCCTCCAGCCGGTCTTCCACCACCTGATCGTTGTGGAACTCGAGGTTGGCCGGGATCAGCTGGCCGCGGCGGATGCCGACCAGCAGGAGGCTCTGGCCGGTGGGTTCCACCGCGATCAGCAGACCCTCCGCCGTGTCGGACACCGTGAGCCGTTCCCTGGTGCCGAAGTAGAGGAAGCTGAGCTTCATGGTGGCGGGGTCGAAGCCTTCGACCCGTTCCTGCACGCCGGTTTCATGGGAGCGCACATAGACGGTGTCTGCGTCCCGTTCGCCCACACCCTTTTCCCAGGACAGGGCCCCACCGATGTCCTGGCGCAGATGCTCGTTGGCAACGATGCCGAAGTTGGCGGGGTTCAGGTCTTCGAGGCCCACGCCCCGGATCACCTGGTCTTCGGGTGTCCAGGCCCAGGGATTGATGATCGTCGCTTCTCCGGCGGCGGTCTTGCCCACGATCAGGTTGTGCACCGACACGTCACCAAAGTCGAGCCGGTCCCGGGAGGGATCGAAGCCTTCGATGTCCGCCCCGGCCGGATCGGCCCGGAACACCCGTCCATCCCGCGGGGCCGGGTCCGGTTCCGTGGGTGAGGGAGAGGGTGTGGGGCCTGGGGTGGGCGTCGGAGTGGGTGTCGGTGTGGGAAGCGGGGTGGGCGTCGGTGCTGGCGTGGGTGCCGGCGTTGGGGTGGGTATGGGCGTTGGATCGGTCGGGATGGCGCCGCCTGCCCCCAGCAGCAGGGAGCTGTTGAGGGCGCCGCTGTTGCCGATCGGCCGTCCCTGGGTGGCGTTGAATCCCACGCTCACGCTTCCCCCAGCTGGCAGGCGGGTGGCCCAGCCGGCGCCGGTGAGGGTGTAGCGCCAGAGCCCGTTGCCCATGTCGATCCGTTCTGCCGTGGCTCCCCATGGCGTGCCGCTCAGCTGGTGGGGGCTGTCGAACACCACGCTCCATCGCTCCAGGGCCACCGCTGAGGTGTTGGTCAGGGTCAGCTGAGCGGTGAGCCCGTTCCACCAGACGTCGCCGGAGATGGCAACGCTCACACCGGGTGTACTGCTGAGGGGGGGACTGAGGGGGAGAGCGTCAGGCTGGGCCATGGGTCGGACTGGAGTTGATTCAGGTGTAGGCCTGGCCCTGGCAACTCCTCAATCCTTCAAATGACGGAGATCTGACCCTGTTGCCCGGCAATTGCTGTGGCCCGGCAAGTGCCATGGCCCGGCACGTGCTGAGGCCCCGCAAGAGAACCGCTGGTCATCAGCGCAGATAGCCAAGCCGGAAGGCCTCGACGGCGGCAGCGGCCCGGTTGGTGACGCCCAGGCGCCGCAGGATGTTGTGCACGTGGTCGCGGGCGGTGCTGGGGGCGATGTGCAGACGGGTGCCGATCTCCCGGTTGCTCAGGCCTTGCGCCACCAGCGCCAGGATCGAGAGCTCGCGGGGTGAGAGGGTTCCGCGCCCGCTTCCCGCCTCGCGACCGGGAAGCTCAGAGGAGTCCTCTCCTGTCTCCAGGCTGGTGGCGATCGCCGGATCCACGAAGGTCTCGCCACGGCAGAGGCGCTCGACGCCGTAGACGAGTGCTCCCCCTTGTCCCAGGCTGCCTTCCAGCACGATCACATCCGTGCCGGCCTCGATGGCGGCCTCGACCAGCCCCCTGCGGGAGTGGGTCAGCACCAGCAGACAGCGGTGCGGCAGGGTCTGGGCCTTGGCCAGCCGGATCAGGTCCAGCCCATGGCCATCGCCCAGCAGTTCAGTGGCCAGGATCAGCAGGGGCCGCTCGGCCTGTCGAACCAAGGCGTCTGCTTCGGCCAGGGAGGCGGTGATGCGCAGCCTCGGCGCGGTGTTCTGGGGGCGCAACCCGCTTTGCAGGGTGAGCACCAGCAGCCGCGGGTACATGCACACCAGCACGGGATGGGGGCGCAGCAGCACGCGCAACAGATCTCCGCGGGCCTGAAGCAGGGCCAGGGATCGATCGCCCCCCTCGTGTTCCGGAGTGCCCATCACGCCGCCAGGGCCGGCAACCGGGGGCAGGCGTCCACCAGCACGCGGGTGATCGCCGCCTGGGGATGCCGCAGCAGCTGGGCGCCCGGCCCCTCCTCCACGATCCGTCCGCCGTCGAGCACGATCACCCGGTGGCAGAAGCCGCTGGCCACGCTGAGATCGTGGGTCACGAACAGCAGGCCCAGCCCCAGGTCCGCCTGCAGCCGGCGCAGCAGGGCCAGCACGTCGGCCTGCACCTCGGCATCGAGCATGCTGACGCTCTCATCGCACAGCAGCACCTTCGGTTCCAGGATGAGGGCGCGGGCGATCGCCACCCGCTGCTGCTGACCGCCCGAGAGCTGGCGGGGGCGTCGATGCTCGAAGTCTTCGGCGGGGGTCAGCCCCACGGCCTCCATCAGCTCCCGGGCCCGCTGGCGGGCCGCATGGCGGCTGGCCAGGCGGTGGATCAGCAGCGGATCCGCGATTGCCTCCCCAACCGGCATCTGGGGGTTGAGGCAGGCCAGCGGATCCTGGAACACCATCTGGATGCGCCGGCGAGCCCGTCGCAGCTCCCGGCCGCGCAGCTGGCGCAGATCCCGCCCCTGCAGGCGCACGGCGCCGCCCCGCACCGGGGCCAATCCCATCAGGGCCCGGCAGAGGCTGCTCTTGCCGCAGCCCGATGCCCCTACCACGCCGATGGTTTCGCCCTCCAGCAGGCGCAGGCTCACCCCGTCCACCGCCTTGAGCCAGCGCTGCTGCCAGGGCAGTGACGGCAGGGGATGCCAGCTACGCAGTTCCTCCAGTTCCAGCAGCAGCGGGGCGCCCACGGGGCCGCTGCTGTGGAGGCCTTCGCGGGCACGGGCCTTGCTCACCAGGCGACGGGCCAGGGGGGAGGCCGGCGCCGTGAGCAGCTGGTGGGAGGGGGCCTCCTCCACCAGCCGCCCCTGATCCAGCACTGCAATGCGATCACACCAGCGGCCCGCCATCGCCAGGTCGTGGCTGATCAGCAGCAGGGCGCTGCCCGCTTCCTTGCAGAGGCCGGTGAGTTCGGCCATCACCTGCGACGCCACCGCCACATCCAGGCTGGTGGTGGGTTCATCGGCCACCACCAGTTTCGGGGCCAGCGCCAGGGCCAGGGCGATGGCCAGGCGCTGGCGCATGCCGCCGCTGAATTCGTGGGGGTAACTGCCGTAGCGGTCCAGGCCGATGCCCACGCGGGTCAGCAGCGCTTCGGCCCGTTGCCGCACGGCTCGGCGCCGCCGGGAGGCGCCCATCGCTGCCCCCGTGAGCCAGTGGGCACGGTGCGCCTCGAGGGTGTCGCTGAGGTGCTCGCCGATGGTGAGCAGGGGGTTCAGCCGGGTCATCGGGTCCTGGAACACCAGGCCGATCGCCTCACCCCGCAGCCGCCGCAGGGCTGGGCGTTTCAGCTGCCGTGGATCCACTCCTGCCACCTCCAGGTGCCCGCTGCAGGTGCTGCCCTGGGGCAGCAATTGCTGAACCGCCCGGGCCACGGTGCTCTTGCCGCAGCCGGAGGGGCCCACCAGGGCAAGGCGATCTCCCGGTGCCAGGCTCAGATCGAGGCCATTCAGGGTGGGGCGCTCGCTGAGGGGGTAGCGCACCACCAGGTTCGCGATCCGCAACACCGGTTGGCTGGCTGGCGGTGGTCCGGCAGGGGCAGAAGGCTCGTCGACCATGGGGTTGGACAGCTGGGTTGGACAGCGGCGTTAGGCAGCGGCGTTAGGCAGCTGAGTTGGGCAGTGGCGTTGGGCAGTGAGAGATGGCCGTTCTGCCCACCAGCTTGCTCGCTGATCCTGTCGGATCCTCTACGACCTGACGCAGGCTGCATACCATGGGGTGGATTGCGGGGATGCATGCCCAAGGCCGCCTCCGAACCGATGTCTCCTGTGGGGGCGGCAGTCAAGGCTGCAGCTGCGGGCGCGAGGCGGCCCAGCGGGCCGGTTGCAGCGGAGGTTGGAGGGCTGGTGGTGGACAGGAGCGGGGCTGTGGAAGCCGCGGCGGCCCGGCCGCGAATCCTCAGGCCGGCCGATTACGGCGTGCCCCTGCCCGAGTGGTTGCAACGCTGCATCGAGCACGTCCCCCCTGGTGTGGGCGATGTCTGCCCCACGGACGCCGAGGCCTTGCTGGCCTCGGCGTTTGACTTTGCCTACCAGCTCCACGATGGCCAGTACCGGGCCAGTGGCGAGCCCTACATCATTCATCCGATCGCCGTCGCGGATCTGCTGCGCGACATCGGTGCCAGCGCCGGGGTGATCGCCGCCGGCTTCCTGCACGACGTGGTGGAGGACACCGACGTCACCCCCGAGGAGATCGAGGCCCACTTCGGCCCTGAGGTGCGGGCCCTGGTGGAGGGCGTCACCAAGCTGGGTGGCATTCACTTCACCAACCACACCCAGGCCCAGGCGGAAAACCTGCGCCGCATGTTTCTGGCCATGGCCAGCGACATCCGCGTGGTGCTGGTGAAACTGGCCGACCGTCTGCACAACATGCGCACCCTCGGGGCGCTCAAGCCCGAGAAGCAGCAGCGCATCGCCCGCGAGACCCGCGAGATCTATGCCCCCCTGGCCAACCGCCTCGGCATCGGTCGGTTCAAGTGGGAACTGGAGGATCTGGCCTTCAAGATGCTCGAACCGGAGGCCTTCCGGGATATGCAGCAGCAGGTGTCCACCAAGCGCAGCGAGCGGGAGCAGCGGCTGGCGGTCACGGTGCAACTGCTGCGCGATCGTCTTGCCGCCGCCGGTCTGCAGGACTGCGAGGTGAGCGGCAGGCCGAAGCACCTCTATGGCATCTGGAGCAAAATGGAGCGCCAGCAGAAGGCGTTCCACGAGATCTACGACGTGGCGGCGCTGCGGATCCTCTGCCCCAGCCTGGAAGCCTGCTACCGGGCCCTGGCGGTGGTGCATGACACCTTCCGCCCCATTCCTGGGCGATTCAAGGATTACATCGGCCTGCCCAAGCCGAATGGCTATCAGTCTCTGCACACGGCCGTGATCGGTCGGCATCGGCCGGTCGAGGTGCAGATTCGCACCAGTGATATGCACCAGGTGGCGGAGTATGGGATCGCCGCCCACTGGAAGTACAAGGAAGGTGGGTCACCGGCCTCCACCGGTGGTGACACCGAACGCTTCAACTGGCTGCGCCAACTGGTGGATTGGCAGAAGGAGGATGGGGGAGAGGACAGCAGCGATTATCTGGCTTCGATCAAGGAAGATCTCTTCGATGAGGAGGTGTTCGTGTTCACGCCGAAGGGCGATGTCGTGGGGTTGCGCAAAGGGTCCACGGCGGTGGATTTTGCCTTCCGCATCCATTCGGAGGTGGGCAATCACTGCCAGGGTGTGCGGATCAATGACCGCCTCTGTCCGCTGGCCACGCCGCTGCAGAATGGCGACTTCGTGCAGGTGATCACGGCCAAGAACGCCCATCCCAGCCTCGACTGGCTCAATTTCGTCGCCACCCCCACGGCACGCAATCGCATTCGCCAGTGGTACAAGCGCAGCCACCGCGAAGACAACATTCAACGCGGCACGGACATGCTGGAGCGTGAGCTGGGCCGTGAGGGATTTGATGGTCTGCTCAATGGCGAGGCTATGGCCCGGGTGGCGCGGCGCTGCAATCTGGTCGGCACCGAAGACCTGCTGGCGGCCCTTGGCTTTGGCGGTGTCACCCTGCACCAGGTGCTCAACCGGCTGCGGGAGGAGATCCGGCTTGCGACCGAAGCGGCGACGCCCGTGCTCAGCAACGAGCAGGTGGCTGCCGGGGTTGGGTCCCAGGCAACCGCTGTCCCTCCGGGGCCAGGCAGCGGCGCCGGCAGTCCGATCCTCGGGGTGGAGGGTCTGGAATATCGGATGGGGGGCTGCTGCAGCCCCCTGCCTGGCGAACCGATCCTGGGCAGTGTGGCCCTGGGCAACCACGGCATCACCATCCACCGGCAGGATTGCTCCAACGTGGCCCAGGTGCCGCTGGAGCGTCGGCTGCCGGTGCGCTGGAACCCAGCCATCGATCAGGGCAAGCGCCGCTATCCCGTGCAGCTGCGCATCGAAGTGCTGGATCGGGTGGGCGTGCTCAAGGACATCCTCACCCGCCTCTCGGATCACCGCATCAACGTCAGCGATGCCCGGGTGCGCACCGCTTACGACAAACCGGCCCGGATCGATCTGCGGGTTGAGCTGATCAGCGCCGGCCAGTTGCGCACCACCATGGATCAGATCCGCTCCATGGCTGACGTGCTCGACATCTGCCGCACGGGCATTGGCTGAACGGCCCCATTCAGTTCCGGCTGGCCAGGCCAATCCCCTGCTGAGCCTGCCCTTCGAGCCCTCCATCGAGGGGCTCGGCCCTGAGTACTGGGATGTGGTGGAGGCGGCCCGCTTCCCGCGCACGACGCTGCGCTTCCGCAACGATGTCCTGCTCGAGCAGCTGGGCATTGAGCCCAGCGCAGTGGCCAACGCCCACCTTGAGGCCGCCTACGGAGGCTTCGAGGCCCGCCAGCCGCTGCTGGCGCTGCGGTATCACGGCTACCAGTTCGGCACCTACAACCCCTTCCTCGGCGATGGGCGCGGCTTTCTCTACGGCCAGCTGCGGGATCGCCACGGCCTGCTGCAGGACCTGGGAACAAAAGGCAGCGGCACCACCCCATGGAGCCGGGGTGGGGATGGACGTCTCACCCTCAAGGGCGGTGTGCGGGAAGTGATCGCCAGCGAGGCGCTGCAGCGCCTTGGCGTCACCACCAGCCGCACGCTCTGTCTGCTGGAAACGGGAGAAGCGTTGTACCGGGGTGATGAACCGTCGCCCACCCGCAGTTCGGTGATGGTGCGGATGGCGCGCACCCACCTGCGCTTCGGCACCTGCGAGCGACTGCTGCATCGGCGCCGCCCCGATCTGCTGGAGCGGTTGCTGCGCCATGTGGTGGCCGTCTATTACCCCGCCATCGCTGCTGCCCATCCGATCGATACCCGGCCGGGTGCCGGCTCGGACGCCGCTTCCGGCAATGCCGAACCCCAGCTGCTGGCGTTCTACGGCGAGCTGGTGGAACGGGTGGCGCGGCTCGCTGCCGAATGGATGGCCGCCGGCTTCACCCACGGTGTGCTCAACACCGACAACATGTCGCTGGCGGGTGAGAGCTTCGACTACGGCCCCTTCGCCTTCCTGGAGCGCTGGGATCCCGGCTTCACCGCCGCCTATTTCGACCACAGCGGTCTGTACGCCTATGGCCAGCAGCCACTGATCTGCCATCACAACCTGCGCCTGCTGCAGGAGCCCCTGGCCATGCTGCTGCCGCGCGCCGAACTCGAGGCCCGGCTGGAGCGCTTTGCCCCCTCTTACGACACCCACTACCGCCTTTGCCTGCTGCGCCGGCTCGGGCTGGTTGCCGCAAGGGCAGAGCTGCCCGACCCGGTGCTCCCCACCCTGCAGCTGTTGGCGGCCTGGCCGGTGGGCTACGGCAGCTTCTTCTCCGGGCTGGCCGCCCATGTGGCCTCCCACGGCTTGCCGGCGGGGCCTGAGGATCTGGTTCCCTTCCTGCCGGGGGCTCCCGAGCCGCCGCGATCTGAATGGCTCGCCTGGCGGGACACCTGGTGGAGCTGGAGCCACTGCGCTGACTCTGCTGGCGCGGGAGAGGCCGGCATGGGCGATGGCGGCAGCGTGGCTGCCCGGCTGCAGCGCTGGAACCTGCCCGAAACGCCCATCCGTCCGGTGATCGAGCGGATCTGGGAGGCGATCGATCAACACGACGATTGGCAACCGTTTCACACCTGGCTGGCCGGCACGTGAGCATCCCCCCACAGCATTCGGGCCGGGTGTCTGCCGCTACAGCCGCATGGGGTTGGTTTCCCTACAAACGGCCCATCAACGGGGTATCGGCCCCTCCGCAGTGTGCGACATGACCTCCGAACAGGCCGCCCAGCTGATCGATAACACCCTCGATCTGGTGCATCAACGTCTGCAGGATCTGCAGGCTCAGTCGTTGCCCCAGGAACAGCGGGCCCTGGCCGCCGAATTCCGCGAATGGCGCCATCCCAATGGCGGCCACATCGATCTGATGGTGTTCCCCGGTCTCACGAACTTGTGAGGTCGTTCAGGCTTGCCGGGGCGTTGCCATGGCGCTGCAGCCAGCGCCAATAGGTCCAGCCGCACAGGCTGGCCGCCACCAGCCCGATCAGCAGCGAGCCCAGCAACATCCGGTTCACGAAGGACCAGCCCAGCTGCCAGATCGCTTCGCTGCGCATCACCTCCAGCCCCGGCCATAACTTGCCGGGGCCGAGCAGCAGTGAGCCGATCTTGTAGTTGAGCCAGTAGAGCGGCACATAGGTGAAGGGGTTGCTGATCCAGGTGCCCGCCGCTGCCAGCAGGTGGTTGCCGCGCATCACGCTGGCCAGTGCAATCCCCAGAAGGGTCTGCATCCCGAAGAACGGGAAACAGCCGCAGAATACGCCGGCCGCCAGGCCGCGGGCCCGCTGGCCGGCGCTGCCCTCCTGATGCCAGAGCCAGAGACCGGCGCGCTGGATCAGGCGCACCAGGGAGCCGTGCGGTCGAAACTGGGAGAAGTGCGGCGCCATGAACGGTTGGACGGCGGACAGGGGAACGGCAGTCAGGGTCATGGCGTCGACACCATCGCGGCGGTGGCGACCGCGATCGCGGCGGGTCAGGGCAGCGTGGCGATCGTAAGAATGTCTGGACCCGAGGCGGAGCCGATCGGCCGGTCGCTGTTCCGGGCGCCGGGCCAGCAGACCTGGGACAGCCATCGGGTGCTCTACGGCCACGTGGTCGACCCGGCCAGTGGCGAGCGCGTCGACGAGGCCCTGCTGCTGCTGATGCGCGCTCCGCGCAGCTTCACCCGCGAAACTGTGGTGGAGCTCCACTGCCACGGGGGGCTGATGGCGGTGCAGCGGGTGCTGGAGCTGGTGCTGGCGGCCGGGGCTCGGCGTGCCCTGCCGGGCGAATTCAGCCAGCGGGCCTTCCTGAACGGTCGCCTTGATCTCACCCGCGCCGAGGCCGTGAGCGAGATGATCACCGCCCGCAGCCGCCGGGCCGCCCAGCTGGCCATGGCCGGTCTGGACGGGGGGCTGCAACGCCGCATCGCAGAGCTGCGTGAGCAGCTGCTCGATCAGTTGGCCGAGCTGGAGGCCCGGGTGGACTTCGAGGAGGATCTGCCACCCCTGGATGCCGCTGCCGTGGTCGCCGCCCTGGCGGGGGTGCGCGAGCAGCTAGAGGCCCTGGTGCGGGAGGCGCGCCAGGGGGAGCTGCTGCGGGAGGGTCTGCGGGTGGCGATCGTGGGCCGCCCCAACGTGGGCAAGTCGAGTCTGCTCAACCGGCTCAGCCAGCGGGAGCGGGCGATCGTGACCGATCTGCCGGGCACCACCCGCGATCTGCTCGAAAGCGAGTTGGTGCTCGACGGCGTGCCCCTCACCCTGCTCGACACGGCCGGCATCCGCCCTACCCAGGACCGGGTCGAGCAGCTCGGCATCGCCCGCAGCCGCGCCGCCCTGGCCGCGGCGGACGTGGTGCTGCTGCTGTTTGATCTGGCGGCCGGCTGGGCCCCCGCCGATCAGGAGTTGCGGGAGCAGGTGCCCGAGGGGGTGCCGCTGCTGGTGGTGGGCAACAAGGCCGATGCGGCCGATCTGGAAGCAGGTGCGATCCATCCGGGGAATCTGCCCACGGCGTCGCCTGCCGATGTGGCGATCAGCGCCCTCAGCGGCGACGGTTGCGAGGCCCTGGCCCAGCTTCTGCTGCAGCGCTGTGGAGCCGGTGAGGCCCAAGGCATGCAGGTGGCCCTCAATGCCCGCCAGCGGGATCTGGCGGCGGCGGCGGCGGCCAGCCTGGAGCGCAGCCTCGAGGCGGCGGATCAGCAGCTCCCGTGGGACTTCTGGACCATCGATTTGCGGGCGGCGGTGCGGGCCCTCGGCGAGATCACCGGTGAGGAGGTGAGCGAAGCGGTGCTGGATCGGGTGTTTGCGCGCTTCTGCATCGGCAAGTGAGGCGGCGGTGATCGTGCCCTGGGGTGATCGGCTCAGGCAGGCTTTGCCGATGCCGCTCCGCTGCCTGCGCCATGCCGCACCTGCCTGTCACGCCAGAGCTCGAGGCCCAGCTGCGCGCCTGGCTGGCGGAGGACATCGGCCGCGGTGATCTCACCGCACCGGCGCTGCGGGGGCGCCAGGGGCAAGCCCACTGGATCGCCAAACAGCCCGGGGTCCTCTGCGGAGCCGTGCTGGCGGAGGCCCTGTTTGGCCTGCTCGATCCCCAGGTGCGGGTGCGGCGCCTGGTGGAGGAGGGGGAGGCGGTGCAGGCGGGCCAGCGGCTGCTGGAGCTGGAGGGTGCGGCCGAGGCCCTGGTGGCCGGAGAGCGCACCGCCTTGAACCTGGCGATGCGGCTCTCCGGCATCGCCACCGCCACCGCCGCTCTGGTGGCGACGCTGGCGGGCACGGGCGTGCGCCTGGCTGACACCCGCAAGACCACCCCCGGCCTGCGGCTGCTGGAGAAGTACGCCGTGCGCTGCGGGGGTGGGCTGAATCACCGCCTCGGCCTCGATGACGCCGCCATGCTCAAGGAGAACCATCTCGCCTGGGGCGGTGGTGTGGCCGCCGCCGTGGAGGCGGTGCGCGCCCAGGCGCCCTGGCCGGCGGCGGTGATCGTGGAGGCCGAAACCGCCCGCGAAGCCGAGGCCGCCGTGGCCGCCGGTGCCGATGGGGTGCTGCTGGATGAATTCAGCCCCGATCAGCTGCTGGCGCTGGTACCCCGCCTCCGCGAACGGGCGCTGGCCGCCGGCTCCGCGGGCCTCGGGCGGGGCCGTGTGGTGCTCGAAGCCTCTGGCATCGCCCCGGAGCAGCTGCGGGCCTACGCCGCCACCGGCATCGATCTGATCTCCACCAGTGCTCCGATCACCCGCTCGGCCTGGCTGGATCTGAGCATGCGGTTTGAACCGGTTGTGGCTTGACGGAAAACCAGCCGATGCGTCTGACCTGCTGCTTGTCTCAGCCGTTTGGTGAAGAATCGCCCCAACACCCGCCGCCAGCGTGGCCAGGTGGTCCATCCCTCCCCACATTGGACAGTGGCCTCCGCTGCGCCTCCTTTTGCCGCGACCTCTCCGTTCCGGCCGCCGCCGCTGGCTGGCCCCCGCCGCTCTGATCCTGCTCACCCTTGCCTGGGCGCCGCTGGCCCGTGCCCAGACCAAGGTTCAGCCAGAGGGTGTCGTCGATCGGGTTGCTCGCACCGGAGAGCTGGTGCTGGTCGGCCCGTCGGATCTGGCGCCTCTGGTCTCCGTCGACGCCCAGGGCCAGCCGATCGGTTACGGCGTCGAGGTGGCGCGGCGCATTCAGGCCGAGCTGGCCTCCGCGGTGGGGCGCCCGGTGAAGCTGCGCTTCGAGGCGGTGGCGAATCCAGGCGACCTGGGCCAACGCCTCGCCGAGGGGAAGGCTGATCTGGCCTGTGGGCTGCCGTTCAGCTGGGAGCGGGACATGTGGATCGATTACTCCCTGCCGATCGGCATCTCCGGCCTGCGACTGCTTGCCCCCCCCGGGCGCCTGGATGGCTCGCCTGAATCGCTGGCGGGCCGACGCATCGGCGTGGTCAGCGAATCCCTGGCCGCGACTGAACTGCAGGGCATCCAGCCCGCGGCCAAGGCCGTGGACTTCCCCTCCCTCGCTGAGGCGGTGGCTGCGTTGAAGACCGGTCGGGTGGATGGGGTGATCGGCGATACGGCCCTGCTGGCCAGCCTCGCGGTGGGCGCGGCGTCTCCCCCCTTGGTGCTGACGCCCGAGAGCCCTTACGAAAACTATGCGCTGGCCTGTGTTCTTCCCGAGAACGATTCCGCCTTTCGCAATCTGGTCAACCTGGCGATCGCCCGCTTCCTGCAGGGCTACCTCGATGGCCAGCGTGACGCGGTCACGGCCGTCCATCGCTGGGTTGGCCCGGGCAGTGCCCTGAACCGCTCGCCTGAGCAGATCCGCACGTACTACGAGTCCGTGTTGCTGGGAGTGGAGGCCATCCGGCCGCTGCCACCGGCCAAGCCGTCGGCACAGCTTGCTCCCTGAATCAGCCTGCTCCCAACCAGGCCGTCCCCTGAGGTCGGCTGCCTCTGGGTCGTTCCTCCGTTCCTTCGTCAGCCCCTGCTTCGATGGCGTTCCTTTCCCGATCCCGTCTGTTCGGCCTCCTGCTGATCATGGCGTCGTTGCCCATGGACCCCGGGACGGCCCTGGCCCTGGGGTCCGGCAGTCGTCAGGAGCCGCTCGAGGATCCGCCGCCGCAGGGAAGCGTTGAGGCTCGGTTGCGCCGCATCGCCGCCGCTGTGCGGGAACGGGAGGGAGAGCTGATCGACACTTCAGCGACCTCCACCTCCATCCCAGAGGGGGCGATGTCGCAGGTGTTTCTGAACGCTCCCGGGATCGGCTGGGCCAATGGCGGCGGCTTCCGCAACGGCGGTTTTTATAACGGTGGCTTCCGCAATGGCGGTTTCCGTAATGGTGGCTTCGGCAATGGCGGTTTCCGCAATGGCGGCTTCCGCAACGGGGGGGGATTCCGTAACGGGGGCTTCCGCAATCACTGGTGAATCAGCCCTTGCATGAGCCGTTGCCGGGACGATTCGGCCCCGTGCGTCTGCTGGTGGTGCAGCCCACCCCGTTCTGCAATCTCGACTGTGACTACTGCTATCTGCCCAACCGCGACGACCGCAGCCGCATTCCCCTGGAGATCCTGGAGGCGGCGTTGGAGCGGGTGCTGGAGAGCCCCTATGTCGATGGTGGTTTCACCCTGCTCTGGCATGCGGGGGAACCGCTCACCATGCCGATCGCGTTCTACGACGCGGCCACCGAATGTATTGAGCGTGTGCTGGCGCGCCATGGCCTGCCGCCCGACACGATCCAGCAATCGCTGCAGACCAACGCCACGGTGATCGACGACGCCTGGTGCGATTGCTTTGAGCGCAACGGCATCCATGTGGGCGTGAGCATGGATGGTCCCGCCTTTCTGCACGACGCCCATCGCGTCACCCGCACCGGCAAGCCCACCCATGGCGCCGTGATGCGCGGGATCACCCATCTGCAGCAGCGCGGCATTCCCTTCCAGGTGATCTGTGTGCTCACGGCCGACGCCCTGGATCACGCCGAGGCCATTTACCGCTTCTTCACCGATCACGGCATCGAGGATGTGGGCTTCAACATGGAGGAAACCGAGGGCGAAAACCTCCAGTCCACCCTTGAACGCCCCGATGGGGAGCGTCGCTATCGCGTCTTCCTCGAGCACCTCTGGCAGCGGAGCCGGGCCGAACCGGAGCGGCTGCGTGTGCGCGAGTTCGATGGTGTGACCAGCCTCGCCTGCGCCGACGCCCGGATGGAACAGACGGATATGAACACGCCGTTTGTGATCGTGAATGTGGATGCCAGGGGCAACTTCTCCACCTTTGATCCGGAACTGTTGTCGGTCTCCACGGCGGAATACGGCGATTTTTCTTTTGGCAATGTGCTCAGCGGCAGCCTCGAAGCGGCGGTCGCCACCGACAAGTTTCAAGTGGTCCACCGGGAGATCGCCGCCGGTGTGGAACGTTGCCGCCAGGGCTGTGATTACTTCGGCCTCTGCGGCGGCGGCGCCGGCAGCAACAAATACTGGGAGCACGGCAGCTTCGACTGCAGCGTCACCCAGGCCTGCCGCTACCGCATCCAGCTGGTGGCCGATGTGGTGCTGGCCGGCATGGAGGAGGAGCTGGGCCTCAGGTCGCCATCAGCTCTTCTTTGAACCTCGCCCGTGCCGCAGGGCTATGCCGACGGCCTCGAGCAGTTCCTCCATCCGGATGGGCTTGGTGAGATAGCCGGTGCAGCCCGCCGCCAGACAACGCTCCTGGTACTCCTTCAGGGCATGGGCCGTCAGGGCGATCACCGGCACGGGGGGGCTGTGGCGGGCCCGTTCGTCGGCCCGGATCCTTCGGGTGGCCTCCAGCCCGTCCATGTTCGGCATCTCCAGATCCATCAGCACCAAATCACAGCGATGGGCGGCAGCCACGGCCTCCAGTCCGTCATGGGCTCGCTCCAGGCTGTAGCCCCCCTTGCGCAACACCGCCTTCACAACCGTGAAGTTCACGTTGCTGTCTTCGGCCACCAGGATGTGGCAGCCGCTCTGCGACTCCGGCCGGGAGCTGCCGCTGCCCTCCTCCCGCCGGTTGGGCTCGATGTCTGGGGCGGGCTCCGCCGGCACCAGGGGCAGGATCACCCGCAGCTCGGTGCCCGTACCGGGCTGGCTGTGGAGGTGCACCGTGCCTCCCATGGCCGACACGATCGAGCGCACGATGTTGAGCCCCAGCCCGACCCCGCTCTTGCGCCGGGTGGTGGAGCTGTCCCCTTGCTCGAAGGGCTCGAAGATGCGCGCCTGGGTCTCCGGAGCGATGCCCAAGCCCGAATCCCCTACGGCCAGTTCGAAGGCCTCAGGATGCCCCCTGCTTGCAGGCAGACGGCTCACCTTGACGCGCACATGGCCTTCATCGGTGAATTTGACCGCGTTCTCCACCAGGTTGGTGAGGATCTGACGCAGCCGGTCCCGGTCGCTGATCACGAAGAGCGGCAGGCTGTCATCCCAGTCAAATGACAGATTGAGGCCCTTGGCGCGGGCTTTGCTGGTCATGGGAGCCAGGGCCTCCTCCAGCACGAAGCGCAGCCGCAGCCGACTGGGTTCGATGTCGATCTGGCCGGCCTCGATCTTGGAGACGTCGAGGATGTCGTTGATCAGCCGCAGCAGCAGATTGCCGCTGTCGCGGATGCGCAGCAGATGGGCATTCAGGGCGGTCGGGTCATCCCGGTCCACCAGGGCCAGTTCGCTGGAGACGATCACCCCGTTGAGCGGGGTGCGCATCTCGTGGCTGATGGTGGCCAGGAAACGGGACTTGGCCTCGTTGGCTTCCTCGGCGCGAATCTTGGCTGCTGTGAGCTCGTCCTGGGTCTGATGCAATTCTGTGGAATCTTTCTGCACCGAGATGAACCGCTCGATCTCCCCAGAGTCATCCCAGACCGGGGTGATGTTCAGGTTGACCCAGTAGGGCTCCCCCGCTTTGGTGTAGTTCTGCAGCTCGCTTGAAAAGGAACGACCCTCCTTCAACAGTCTTCGGATGCCAGCCACGGCCTCTGGATCCGTGCCTGGCCCCTGGAGCACATCCCCGGGCTTTCGCCCCAGCATGTCATCGAGGCTGTAGCCGGTTCGCTCAATGAAGGCCTGGTTGACCCACTCGGTCAAGCCGTCGCGGTTGGTGATCAAGACCAGATTCTGGGTGTAGCTGGCCACCAGAGACAGTTTGACCAGCTCATCTTTGATTGCTTTGCTCTGGGTGATGTCTCGCATGGCCCCCACCAATCCCCCCTGGGGGATCTGGGCCACGGACAGATCCATCCAGGCGATGCTGCCATCGGCTCGAACGATGCGAAGGTTGGGATCGGCCAGGAGTGAACCTTGATGGGAGGCGTTCACTACGGCTATCCAGACCGGATGGTCATCCGGATGGATAAACGTGCCGATCGACCGGTTCAGGGAGGTCTTCTGCGGGTGGCCGGTGATGGTTTGCCAGGCATGGTTCAGGAAGACGAAGTTGTCTTCTGCGTCGGTTTCGAAGACCACTTCTGAGAGCATGTTGATGCGCCTGCGCATCCGCTCCTCCGCCTCGACCAGGGCCTCGGTGAGCCGGTAGGTGGCCTGGATGTGGAGATCGACAGAGTTGTGTGGCTCGTCGATGGGATCGGGCAGGGTCATCACACCCCGCTAGCTCACGGCCTGGGGAAGGGGGTTGAAATTGAGCTCGACGCTTGCGGCCACCTGGCCGTAGAGCGGGAAGACAGACTCGCAGAAGAAGGACTGCTCCGTGTTGGTGCGGGCCGAGGTGCAGTCCGAGAGGATCGTGACGTCGTAGCCCCGTTCGTAGGCTGCCCGTCCGGTGGAGTCGATGCAGAGCGAGGTGACCATGCCGGCCACCAGCACAGTCTTGATCGAACGGCGAGCCAGTTCCTCTTCCAGGGATGTGTTCGAGAAGGCGTTGAAGCCCACCTTGCCACTCAGATAGAGGATGCGCTCACCGAAGGGCAGCAGCTCGGGGATGGTGTCGGCCCCGATGCTGCCTGCCTTGAAGGCCCCCGATTCCTTGATCGTGTGCAGGATGCCCACCGGGCTGGACAGGGCGCGGTAGGTGGGCTCCAGCACGATCGGGGTGCTGATGATGGTGGCGGCCGTCGGGGCGAGCCGCTGGATCAGCGCCAGGGTGTGATCCAGCACCTGATCGATCCGCTCGGGGTCTTCCACCACCCCCCGCAGAATGCCGTCGTGGGCGAAGTAGTCGTTCTGGTACCCGACCAGAATCAAGGCGGTGGTCCGGGGATCCATGCGCGGGGCGCGACGACTGGCTGGCTCACTGCAAGCCTAGGAGTTTGGTGCCTGCAGGCCAGCAGGATCGCGCCTCCAACGCCGAAGCGGCCCCCTCCCCTGGTCCGTCAACGGCATCAGCACAGACAGGGTGGCTGGTGCCTTGATCAGCGCCAACGAAGCCTATGGCGACTGGGTAGAGGCAGCGTCGAGCAGCGCCTCGGCTGCGTCACGGGCGTCGTTGGCGGCGCGGGGATCGCGCTCCAGAAAGGTGAGCACCAGGGCGCCTTCGAGCAGCAGGTGAAGCTGGCGGGCCAGGCGGGCCGGATCGGGGATGGCGAGGTCGCGGCAGAGAGTCTCCAGCAGCTCGCGACAGCCGGCCTTGAAGGCTTCGGCCGCCTGGCGGGGCCGATCGCCCGGCTCGGGGTATTCACTGGCCGCCTTGATGAACAGGCAGCCGTGGTACGAGGGTGAGCACACCCAGTCCGCCAGCCAGTCGAACACCGCCAGAACCTGGCCGCGGCTGCCTCCGCTGGCGGCCGCCAGCCTGGCGGTGAGCGATGTGCCGATCTCGCCGGCCAGGCGCTCCAGCACGGCGGCGATCAACTCCTCCTTGGAGCCGAACTGCTTGTAGAGGGTCATCTTGGCCACGCCGGCCTCGGCCAGAAGCGTGTCGATGCCCACGGCCCGGTAGCCCTGGCGGGAGAAGAGGTTGTGGGCGGTGCTGAGCAGGGCATCCCGCTTGGCTGAGGCGGGTCGGGCGCGCGGGCCCCGGCTGCCGGTCATGACTGTCAGATCCTTGCGTCGAGCCTAGTCCGTAGACAGAACGGTCTGCTATCTTTTGGAAGGCAGACGGGTCTGTCTACTGCTGAGTGCCCCGGCCTTTTCTTCTTTCTGTCTTCTGTCTTCTGTCTTCTGTGCTCTTTGCTCTGTGCTCCGTGCTCCGTGCTCCGTGCTCGGCCCACAGCTCACAGCTCACGTCCCAAAGCCCACAACCCTTTCGCGCTTCACTGCCATGCTTCGTCTCCACGGCCACGAACTCTCCGGCAACAGCTACAAGGTGCGCCTGCTGCTCGCGTTGCTCGGCGTCCCCTACGAATGGGTGCGCGTTGATCTGATGCAGGGGGAGCACAAGCAAGCCGCTTTCCTGGCGCTCAATCCCTTCGGCCAGGTGCCGTTGCTGGAGGAAGACGGCACCACCCTGTCCGATGCCCAGGCGATCCTCTTTTATCTGGCCGCTCGCCAGGGCGATGGCCAGTGGCTTCCCGCCGACCCGCTTGAGCAGGCTCGGGTGGTGCGGTGGCTCTCCACCGCCGCCGGTGAGGTGCGGCAGGGCCCTGAGAGTGCCCGCCTGCACCATCTGTTCGGTGTCAAGGCGATTCCGATCGAGCGTGCCCAGGAGAAGGCCGCCTTCATCCTGGATCAACTGGAGCGGCACCTGGGCGATCGGGATTGGCTGGAGCTGGATCGCCCCACCATCGCCGACGTCGCCGTGTTCCCCTATGTGGCGCTCGCTGGTGACGGCGGCATCGATCTGGCCCCCTACCCCAACGTTCTGGCCTGGATCGACCGGATCCAGGCGCTGCCGGGCTATGTGCCGATGAAGGGGCTGGACGCCACCGCGGAGACCCAGCCATGAGCCAGCACTACCTCCACCGCCATCTCACCCCTGCCGTGGGGGAGGCCCAGGAGCAGGCCTATGGGCAGAAGATCTACGGCGTGCCGGACGCCCCGGAGCCCGATCGTCTCGGCGCCAAGGAGATCGCTTTCATCGGCGCCCGTGACAGCTTCTATCTGGCCAGCCTCACCGAAACTGGGGCGCCTTACCTCCAGCATCGCGGCGGTCCGGTGGGTTTTCTGCGGGTGCTCGATGAGCGAACCCTCGGCTTCGCCGATTACAGCGGCAACCGCCAACTGCTCACCACCGGCCATCTGCGCCGCGATCCGCGGGTGGCCCTGTTCCTGATGGATTACCCCAACCGCCGGCGCCTGAAGCTCGATGGCATCGCCGAGGTGTTGCCGCTGGATGCTGATCCTGCCCTGCGTGCCCAGCTGCTGCAGGAAGATCCAGGTGCGGGTGCGGTGGAACGCCTGTTCCGCATCGCGGTGGACGGCTTCGACTGGAACTGCCCGCAATTCATCACGCCCCGCTTCACGGCGGCGGAGGTGGAGCATGCGGCGCAGCCACTGCGGCAGCGCATCGCCGACCTTGAGGCCGAGCTGCTTCGGCTTCGATCTTTCGACCGCAATGGGGAGCCTGTGGATGGGGGCTGACGGCTCGGTGCCAGCGGTTGGGCCTGGCTGCGGAGGACCTACGACCCCAGCAGAGCCGTGCACTCGAGCCGCTCATGGCGGGCGTCCGTGAGCTGCAGGCGCAGCCGGATGGTCTCGGCCAGATGCTCGGCATCATCCGCAACGCCGCTGAAGCGCGCCGAACCCCAGGTCTGCAGCCAGGGCAGACCGATGAAATACAGCCCCGGGCTCTGGGTCACCCCGCGTTCATGGGCCGGATAGCCGGCGCCATCGAACACCGGTACATCGATCCAGCGGAAATCGGCCGCGTATCCCGTGCACCAGATCACCGCCGCAAGGGGCTCCTGGATGAGATTGACCCGGTCATCGGCGATGGTCGGCGGCTGCCAGCAGGGCTGGTAGGGCGGTTCCTGAGGTGCCTCGATTCCTTCCCGCTCGATGTAGGTGTCGATGCTGTCGCGGATGCGGCGATACACCGCATCGGCCTGGTCGAGATTGCTCGCTAGATCGTCGGCAAAGGCAATCGTCTCCGCAGCGAGACTGAGCAGCCGACCATGTAGCACCATCCCTTGGTGGGCATGGTGGCGCAGATCAATCTCCCGCCCCCCATCCCTGCCGGTGAGGTAGTGATTGGTCTTGCCACGTACCAGCCTGGGGTCGGGGTGGTGATCGATCGGCATGGCGTAGTAGCCCATCCGATCCAGCCAGTCGACCACATCCTTGCCGCGATAGCGACGGGGTGAACGGGGTGCCGAGCCCACACTCAGATGCACCCTGCGGCCGGCGAGGAACAGGTCTTCGGCGATCTGACAACCCGACTGGCCACTGCCGACCACCAGCACGGGCCCGGCCGGCAGTTGGTCTGGATTGCGGTAGTTGCGGGCATCCAGCTGAATCACAGAGGAGGGAAGCCGCTCCGCCTGCGGATGCCGCTTCGGTTTGTGGTAACCACCGGTGGCCACGATCACATGATCGGCTTCAATTTCACCGGCGCTGGTGGTGAGCGCGTAGCTGCCACCACACCAGCGCAGGCGCTCCACACTCACCCCTTCCTGCACATCCGCAGCGATGGCATCGGCGAATCGGCGCACGTAGGCCACGATCTCGTCACGCACCATGAAGCCTTGCGGATCATTCCCGTCATAGGGAAAGTCCGGCAGCCGGCATTGCCAGTTCGGGGTGACCAGGCAGAAGGAATCCCAGCGCTGCTGGTCCCAGGCGTAGCCGATGTGGTGCTTCTCCAGCACCAGGGGGGAGATGCCGCGGCGCTGGAGGCAGGCAGCCGCCGAAAGGCCCGCCTGTCCGCCTCCCACCACCACGACCGGATGCTTGGGCGGCAAGGACTGTCTGGGCGGCAGTGCAGCCGAAGCAGGCAACGGTGACCCGATCAAACAGAGGAACCAGTGTCCGCGGCAGCGGACGAAAGGCCGGTAGCCATTGCCACATCAGCGCAGAGAACGTCCTGTTCCGGCTGGCCGACGATTCGGTTGCATCGGTCACACAAAACAAAAGTAAACGCGTGGGAGGGTTCGGGCCGGATTGCGCTCCCAGACAGCCCCACCCCCATGCCTGAAGTCACCCGTCCCGCCAACCAGCCGGGCGATTTTCTCGTTGATTACGAAGAGAAAGTCTTTCCTGATGTCAAAGCGGAGCCTGGGGAGAAGGCCTTGGTGACCTTTCACACAGTCGCTTTCGAAGGTTCGATCGGTCTGGTCAATCTGCTCCAGGCCAGCCGCTTGATCACCAAGGGCTTCGAGACCTCGATCCTGTTGTATGGCCCGGGGGTCACCCTGGGTGTTCAACGGGGATTCCCCAAGCTGGGCGATGCGGCCTTTGACGGCCATCTCAACTTCAATGCCCGGATCCAGAAGTTCATGGGCCAGGGCGGCAAGGTCTACGCCTGCCGCTTTGCCCTCCAGGCTCTGTACGGCCACGGCGAAGGGGCCCTGATCCCAGGCATCACCCCCATCAATCCCCTCGACGTGCTGGACATCGTCTTGATGCACCGCAAGGATGGGGCCTTCATCCTCGACACCTGGACCCTCTGAGGTCTTTGCTTCGGACCTTTCGGATGTCTCCCATGGCCAGCACGATCACCGTTGCGGCGGCGCAGATTCGTCCGGTTCTGTTCAGCCTTGAGGGGTCCGTGGCCCGGGTGCTCGCGGCCATGGCGGAGGCTGCCGCTTCAGGAGTTGAGTTGATCGTCTTTCCGGAGACGTTTCTTCCCTATTACCCCTACTTCTCCTTCGTGGAGCCGGCCGTGCTGATGGGTGCCTCCCATCTGCGCCTCTATGAGCAGGCCGTGGTGATCCCCGGACCGGAGATCAGTCAGATCTGCTCAGCCGCCATCCAGCACGGCATGCATGTGCTGCTCGGGGTGAACGAACGCGATGGCGGCAGCCTCTACAACACCCAACTGCTGATTGATGCCTCCGGCACGATTGTGCTGAAGCGCCGCAAGATCACCCCCACGTACCACGAACGCATGGTCTGGGGACAGGGGGATGGCGCCGGTTTGCAGGTGGTGCCGACGGCCCTGGGCCGCATCGGTGCCCTGGCCTGCTGGGAGCACTACAACCCCCTGGCCCGCTTCGCCCTGATGACCCAGGGGGAGGAAATCCACTGCGCCCAGTTCCCCGGATCGCTCGTGGGTCCGATCTTCTCCGAGCAGACCGCCGTGACCCTGCGGCATCACGCCCTCGAAGCAGGTTGCTTCGTGGTGTCGTCCACCGCCTGGCTGGACCCGGCCGACCATGCCGCGATCACTCCCGACCCTGCCCTTCATCGCGCCTTTCAGGGGGGCTGCCACACCGCGGTGATCAGCCCGGAAGGCCGCTATCTGGCCGGCCCACTGCCGGAGGGTGAAGGTCTGGCGATCGCCACCCTCGACACCGCCCTGATCACCAAACGCAAACGCATGATGGACAGTGTGGGGCACTACAGCCGTCCCGATCTGCTGGGGCTGCGCATCAACGCAACTCCGGCCAGCCAGGTGGACCCGATGCTGATCCCAGGGGCAGCGCAGGACAGCTTCGCTCCGTCAGGCGCCTCGGTTCTGCTATCTTCCGCCGAGGCCCAGGCCCATGGCTGAAGCCTCCAAGTCGGCTCTGGTTGGCCAGAGTCTCGGACGTTTCGTGACTGAGCTGCAGGTGCAGGGGGTGGTGGACCCCGCCGTTGCCGGCAACCAGGGGCGCCGCGGCGGAGCCGGTCCCTCGGACCATCGCGCCCTCACGATCGCGGGCACCACCGTGATGGTTCCCGTCTACAACGCGGTGTCCCAGGACTCCCCGTTCCGCCTGGAGCAGGCTGCCGATGGAGCGGTTGCCGTGACCGACCGGCCCGGCACAAGCCTGGCCGCCGTGGAGCCTCCGCCGCAACCACGCTTCTACGGCCTCTCCACCGCCGACGGCACGCCCTATAGCGCCATCGCTCTGCTGCATGGCCGCGATGTGCTGGCCACCACCTTGCTCCAGACCTGCATCCGCTTTCGGGATCGCAGCCAGTCGTGCCAGTTCTGCGCCATTGAGCAATCCCTCGAGAACGGACGCACGCTGGTGCGCAAGACCCCCGAGCAGGTGGCGGAGGTGGCCGAGGCGGCCGTGCGGCTCGATGGTGTGCGCCAGCTGGTGATGACCACCGGCACCCCGAACAGTGACGATCGGGGGGCCCGGCTGATGGCGGAAACGGCGGCGGCGGTGAAGGCGCGATTGGACCTGCCGATCCAGGGCCAGTGCGAGCCCCCGGAGGATCCGATCTGGTATCTCCGCATGAAGCAGGCCGGGATTGACAGCCTGGGCATGCACCTGGAAGTGGTGGACGAGGAGGTACGCCGTCGCGTACTCCCCGGCAAATCGGAGCTCAGTCTGGAGCGCTATGTCGAGGCCTTCGAGCAGGCCGTGGCCGTGTTCGGCCGCGGGCAGGTGAGCACCTATCTGCTGGCGGGCCTGGGCGACAGTGCCAGCTCCCTGATCTCCTGCAGCGAACGGCTGATTGCGATCGGCGTCTATCCCTTCGTGGTGCCCTTTGTACCGATCTCGGGTACTCCTCTGCAGCACCACCCGGCCCCGAGTACCGACTTCATGGTCGAGATCTACGAGGCCGTGGGCAGGTTGCTGGCCCAGTCCGACATCCGTTCGGACCGCATGGCCGCCGGCTGCGCCAAGTGCGGTGCCTGCTCGGCCCTCTCCCTGTTTGAAAACGCGTCCTGAGCCATCCCGGTTCCATGTTGTTCATTGATCCCAGCAGCCACGACATCGGCCGCAGCACTACCTCGGCTCCGGCCGCCTTCACCCCATCGGTGCGCTGGGGCATGGCTCTCGATGCCGAGGATTTCCAGCTCTCCCCGACGGCCAGTTCCGAGGAGTTTTCCTTCCATGTGCTCGGATCTGGCTCCAGGCTGCTGGCGAGCTACTGGGATCTGCGCAGCAGGATCTTCTGCGAGGAGCAGCACCTCTTCGAAGACTCGGATCGCGATGAGCTTGATGCCCGCGCCTACCCGATTGTTGCCCTGTCCCACAGCCATGCCCGCGCCGGTGAGGCCGTTGGTGTGGTGCGGATCGTGGAACTCAGCCCGCGGGTGTGGCAGGGCGGCCGGCTCGGGGTCGATGCCGATTTCCGCCGTCACAATCAGATCGGCAAGGGGTTGATCTGGAAGGCTGTCACCACCGCCCATGGCTGGGGTTGTGATCGCTTTCTGGCCACCGTGCAGCGTCAGAACGTTCCCTTCTTCCGGCGGCTGCACTGGCGCTCGCTCGAGCAACTCGACATCCGCGGCATCTCCCATCACCTGATGGAAGCCGATCTCTCCTATTACCGGCCCTCGCTGGAACGGCGACCGATCGCCCAGGCGGCATGACCCCCGCAGACCTGCAGGCACTGACGCTGCGGCTGCGTCAGCACCCAGGCCTGCTGGGAAAGGAGGAGATCCAGGCTCCGGCGCGCACCTTCCCGCCGTTGCCCTTTCCCGAACTGGGGCCAGCAGCTGCCCTCGGCGATGACGCCGCCTTGATCCCCGGCGTGACCGGACCCCTGCTGCTGGCCTCCGAAGGGATGGATCCCCAGCTGGTGGACGACGACCCCTGGTTCGCCGGATGGAGTGCGGTGCTGGTCAATCTCAGCGATATCGCGGCCATGGGCGGTAGCCCGCTTGCTGTGGTGAACAGCCTGTGGGCGACCGGTGACCAGCATGCCGAGCGACTGCTGGCGGGGATGCGCTTCGCCTCCGACACATTCGCCGTTCCGATGGTGGGCGGCCACACCAATCTGCACAGCCCCTACAACGCGCTCTCGGTGGCTGTGCTCGGCACCACGCCAGGCCCCGTGCTCTCGGCTCGGGCCGCCCGCCCGGGAGATCGCTGCCACCTGCTGGTGAACATCAACGGACACTTTCATCGCCATTACCCTTTCTGGGATGCCGCGACTGAGGCGGATCCCGTCCGGCTGCGCCGCCATCTCGCTCTGCTGGTGGAGCTCGCCGGTGCCCGCATCGTGCACGGGGCGAAGGACATCAGCATGGGCGGCCTGGTGGGCACGGCCGTGATGTTCGCCGAGGCGGCGAATTGCCATCTGGAGCTGGATCTTGAGGCGCTTCAGCCGCCCGACGGTGTGGAGCTCGAAGCCTGGCTCACCTGCTTCCCCAGCTATGGCTATCTCCTGGCGGTGGATCCGTCCCAGTCGGCAGCGCTGCGGCATGCCACCGCGATCGATCCCGATCTCCTGTGCGTGGAGATCGGCAGGTTTCAGAGCGGGGATGCGGAGCTGCTGCTGAGCGCCGGGGGGGCACAATCCTGTCTGTGGCACCAGCAGGACCCGCTCACCGGTTTTGGCGCCCTGGACGATCTGGGCCAGGAGCCTCTGTGACCATGGGCACGGCGATGCCCCTGGGGGCCTGGGAGCATGGCCTGAGCCATTGCCCGATCACCTGGTGCCAGAAGTTCACCTCACCCTGCAGTGGCCCGATGGCCTGAGCTCCCAGCTCTATTCACCCTCCACCGTGATCCTGGAGCACCTTCCCCCCGGCGAACAACTTTCCGTCGGCGAGGTGCAGACCCGGGGGCTGGAGGGTCTGAAGCAGGCCTCTGAGCGGGTGAGGGCGCGCTATGGATTCGCCTGCACGCGCACCGATGAGGAGGCCATGAAACTGCAACATACTCTGGCGGCCTACCGGGCCGACCAGATGGTGGTGATCCAGTCGGGCGACTGAAGGGCCCACGACTCCCTTCACCACCCCCACATCTCCTGAGCGACCTCGCTCTGACCTGCTCGCTGAGACTCCCCTCGTTGTGACATCGAAGCCACCCCTGCCCCCGTTTGATCGCGATGGCGCGATCCAGAAGGCCCGCATGGCAGAAAATGCCTGGAATTCCCGTGATCCCGCCAAGATCGCCCTGGCCTACAGCGAAGACAGTGTCTGGCGCAATCGATCGGAGTTCATCAAGGGGCGCCAGGAGATCGAAGCGTTTCTGAAACGCAAATGGGCCCGCGAACTCGATTACCGCCTGATCAAGGAAGTCTGGGCCTGGCACGACAATCGAATTGCCGTGCGTTTTCAGTACGAATTTCACGACGACTCCGGCAACTGGTATCGCGCCCATGGCAACGAGAACTGGGAGTTCGATGATCAGGGTCTGATGCGTCGTCGTGAGGCCAGCATTAACGACGTTCCGATCCGCGAATCCGAGCGCCTTTTCCTCTGGCCCCAGGGCCCGCGCCCGGATGATCACCCGGGTCTGAGTGAACTGGGGCTGTGAAACCGGCGGCTTCAGGCCTGCAGGACCACCCCCTGGCCGGCGCCATCACGGACCTGCCGGCACTGCGGCTGTTCATGGAACACCATGTGTTCGCCGTGTGGGACTTCCTCCTGCTGGCGAAGGCACTGCAACGGCAGCTTGCCTTGGTTTCCTGCTCCGGTCTGTCGCCCGGCTCAGATGCGGCCGTGGCGGTGATCGATCGGATCGTGGCGGAGGAGGACTGCGATCAGGCACCGGCCAATCCTCTTGGCGCCAGCCATCTCAGCCATCTGGAGATCTACCTGCTGGCCATGCGGGAGGTGGGGGCCTGCACGGCACCGGTCGAGCATCTGATGGCCCGATTTCAGGGACTTGCGGCCTGGAGGATGGGCGCCGCCGAGCTCGCTGCTGCCCTGGAGGGTCTTCCCATCCCCCAGCCCTCACGGCGCTTCATGGCCTTCACCTTCGAGGTGATCGGCAGCGGTGAGGCGCTGCCGATGGCGGCGGCCTTCACCCATGGCCGTGAGCTGCTGGTGCCGTCGTTGTTTCAGGCTCTGCTGGAGCGGGCCCTGATTTCTCCGCAGCGGGCCCCCTCCCTGCACTGGTATCTGACCCGGCACATCGCCATGGATGGCGACGACCACGGCCCCGGGGCCCTGGCGATGCTGAGCGCTCTCTGCGGCTGCTCCCCCTCCAGGCTTCAGACAGCCCAGGCAATGGCCGATCGAGCCGTGGCGGCCCGCAGGCAGTTCTGGGATGGCATCCACCGGGCGCTGGTCATGGCGCCGTGACCCAGCACGTTTGCCACTACCAATGCACATCCGGCAAGTCGCGGAACACCTGGCGCACGCCCACACCCCAGGCGCTGCTCAGTTCCGCGAACTCGGCATCGCCCTCACCGAAGCGGCGGCGGTGGGTGATGGTCAGACTGTCGCGCTCATAGGCAATCAGATCGATCGGCATCCCCACCGAAAGATTGCTGCGCATGGTGGAATCGAACGACACCAGCACACATTTGGTCGCTTCCGCCAGCGAGGTGTCGGCGTGAATCACCCGGTCGATGATCGGCTTGCCGTATTTCGCTTCGCCGGTCTGCAGAAACGGCGTGTCTGCGCTGGCTTCGATGAAATTTCCCTCGGCATACATCCGGAACAGCCGCGGCGCTTCGCCCCTGATCTGGCCGCCCACCAGAAACGACGCATTGAACCCATTGCCTGAGGCCTCCAGGTAGGCGGCATCGCGCTGCTGGACCTTGCGCACCACATCCGACACCAACACCATCACATCGAACATCGTGCGCGCCGTCCACAGGTTCTCGCCCCCATTGCTGTCGTCGGCCCGCTGGCGCAACAGGCTGATCACCGCCTGGGTGCCCGCCAGACTGCCGGAGCTGAGCAGCACCAGCACCCGATCGCCGCTGCGCTCGAACACGGTCATCTTGCAGAAGGTGGCGAAATTATCCAGACCCGCATTGGTGCGTGAATCCGAGCCGAACACCATGCCGGCCTGCAGAAGCACAGCCACGCAATAGGTCATGCCGTCCGTACCTGGAAGGATTCCAGTCTCGAGGGACCGAAGGTGGTGGTGAGGGCCACATCGGCCGCATCCCGGCCACGGGCGATCAGGATCCGCCCGATCCGCGGCGTGTTGTTGCGCGGGTCGAATACATGCCAGCCATCACCGAGGTAGGCCTCGAACCAGGCTGCGAAGTCCATGGCCGAGTGGGGCGGCGGCACCTCGAGATCACTCAGGTAACCGGTGCAGTAGCGAGCCGGAATGTTCATGCAGCGGCAGAAGGCAATCGCCAGATGGGCGAAATCACGGCATACCCCCTCGCCGCTTTGATAGGTCGTCAGGGCTGATTGGGTTGGGCTCGAACGGTTGTAGTCGAAGCGCACATGGCGGTGCACAGCATCACAGATCGCCTGCACCCGGCCCCAGCCGGTGGGCGCCCGATCGAACAGCGACCAGGCCAGGTCGGTGAGTAGGTCGCTCTCGCAATACCGGCTGGACAAGAGGAACAGCAGCACCTCGTCCGGCAGATCATCCACCGGCCGCTGCGGCAGCGCCGGCAGCACCGGATCGGGGCGACCGGAATCCGCCACCAGCCCCCTGGCGTGCAACCGCAGCAGACCGGCCGGAGCCACCAGCCGCTGGCATTGGTTGCCGAAGGAATCCACATAGGAGCGCAGCGGCACCGCTGGGGTCGACTGCAGCGTGTCGTTCTGCAGCAGATCCGCCGCCCGGCTCGCATGCACGCCGAGGGTCACGATCATCGGCGTCGGCTGCGGGCAGCGGAGCTCCAGGTCGAAGCCCACGCTGATTTCGATGGCCTCAGATGGGAGTGGGGCGGGGTTGGTTAAAGCGCTCATGGCTCAGGCTAAGGGCGCCACAGCGCCTTGCAGAGGCGGAAATCCCTCCGCCAGGGACGTCTCCAGCACGGCGGCAAGTCGCTCGGCCCAGTCCTGCTGCCCCGCTGCCGTGGTCAGCAGGTCCTGGCGGACCTCCAGCTCCACGTGGGGAATCCGCCGTTGCTCGCCATGCACCACCACGGTGTGGTCGCTGGCGTCACTCACCGCGTAGGGCTCGTTGTCGCCCACCTGCAGGCCCGGTTCACACCTGAGCTGCCGCAGCACCCGCCGGGCCAGGCGCCCATCACGGCCGTGCAGCACGCCCACCTGCCAGGGCCGCACCTGCCCCGCATGCACCGGCGTGAAACTGTGCAGGGCCACCAGCACGCTGGGCTGACCCTGGCGGGATCGCCTATCGAGCTCGGCGGCGATGTGGCGGTGGTAGGGCTCGAACAGCGCCTGGCGCCGTTGCTGACGCTGCTCGGGAGAGAGGTCGCGATTGGAGGGAATCGGCGTGTGCTCGCTCAGGGTCACGATCGAGTCCGGCGCCCAGGGCGGTCGGTTCACGTCGATCACCAGCCGCGAGTAGTTGTGCAGGAACAGGACGGCATCCAGCCGCGCCGAGAGGCGCTCGGCCAGAGCCGCCACACCCAGATCCCAGGCCACATGGGTGTCGAGCACCGCATCACTGAGCTGAAGCTTGGCCAGAGAGCGGGGAATGGCGCGGCCGGCGTGGTCGGCGGTGAGCAGCACGGCGGAGCGGCCGCCGGAGCGAACGATCCGAAACACGGCCGGATCATCGGCCCCCAGCAAGGGATCCGGAATCGGCATGGCAGGCAGGTGTGGGGGTGTGCTGCAGGACCTCAGGAGCAAGGTCTGGCTGTGGGACAGTGACCATTCCTCCCTCCATGCTCGTGCCGAACGACAGCAAGTCCTTCAAGTCGGTGATCGCTGGCCTGCTGGTCGTGATCGGTTCGCTCGGAGGCCTGGCCCTGCTGGTCTGGCTCACGGTCGTGCTGCTCGATCTCAAGCACCTGAATACCTCTGGTTTCACCTTGCCCTGAGGGTGAGCCGTCTGCCAGCAGGTGCATGGCCCGATGCTCGGGTTCACTCCGGCCGCGGATGGAAACGGCTGCTGAAGCCGAGCAGGTCGAACCCGGTGAACAGGAAACTGATGCCCACCAGGAGACCGATCACCGAGAGCAGGCCGGCCGGGCTCATGGTGAGGATCAGCAGACCAAGAGCCAGGGTGACGATGCCGTTGGCCAGTCCCCAGCCCCAGCCCCGGGTGGAGCGATGGGTGAGCGACGCGATGGCCGTCACCACCCCTTCGGCCAGGAACACGATGCCGACCGCCGTGGCCAGGGCCTTCACCTGCAGGGCGGCGGGCACGATGCCGGCTTTGAACTGGAGCACCATCCAGAGGCCGGTGACCAGGAACAGGGTGGAGACCACCAACCGCCAGAAGCAGTGCCACCGCCCGAGCCGCCTCGACCGCGCGAGGTTGTCGATCCAGCCCACGATGCCGCCCACCAGGAAGGCGATCCCCACCATGAAGGTGACCGAGGCAGAGGCCACCACGGGGAAGCTCAGGGCCAGGATCCCAAGCACGATCATGAGGATGCCTTCGGCCTGGATGAGGCCCCGCAACCGGCCCTCTTCCGCAGCCCTGTGATCGGGGGGAAGGGCGGCGGGATCGTCGTCGGGAGTGTTGAAGGCCGCGCCGGAGGGCATGGGATCCACGTGACACATCAAACTTGAACGTAGGCAGGGCCTTTGCCGCAGACCACGGCCTGTCATGCGCTGAGATCAGCAGCCTGGTGATGTGGAGGTGCCGCTGCGATCCAGCCCCAGGGTTTGCTGCGCCGCCTGATCTGTCTTTGCTGTCAGGCCGGACCGACGGCCACCCCACCGGCCTGACACGGCAGCCGTGACCCATTGGCGCGATCCTGGGGACAACGACACACCCCTCTGCGATGGGCTTTCCTTCCGATCAGCCGCTGAACTCCTCGTCGGGGGAGCCCCAGCGCCGCAGCGGCCGTTACCGCTACCACGGCGGCAAGCCCGCTGATCCCAACGAGGGCGTGCATCCCGAAATGGTCGACTCCGACCCGTCTCAGCCGCCGGCGACCGGCATTCCCGGTAGCCCCGATGAACTGATCGCCATGCAGGCCAGGTCTGAGCGTCCGGAGAAGCCCGACCGGGAGCTGAGTGCCAAGGTTCAAGAGGTGCTCGATCTGATTGAACAGCTCGATACCAGTGCCGCCGAAGACCAGCAGATCGCCCTGACGCTGGTGCGCCACCTGGAGGGTTTCCACGATGAGGTGGTGGAGGAGATGAAGGATGACGAGCAGGCCAAGCACAGCCAGATCGTTGCCTGGTCGATCGATGCCGACCGGCTGATGCGCAGCCGCATCCTGCTGGAGTCCGTCGATCTGGAGTGAGACGGAAGGGAAGGATCCAGGCTGACCGCTCGGTTCGAGTCGGCTCAGCGGCAACGCCCCTTGGTCAGGTCAGCGGAGAGGATCCCGTTCTGGGCAGATCTCAACCGCTTGACTCTGTCCTCCGCAACACAGTCACGATTCCCTCGCTTGCACACCCCCACCCCCTATCTGGAGCTTGAGGCGGTTGAGGCCTGGCTCGGACCTCGCCGCGTCTTCGACGACCTCTCCCTGCAGCTGCACCTGGGCGAACACACGGTGATCCTGGGCCCCAATGGCTCCGGCAAGAGCTCCCTGATCAAGCTGCTCAGCCGCGAGCTCTACCCCGTGGTCAAGCCTGGCTCCCGGTTGCGGATCTTCGGCAGCGAAACGGTGAATCTCTGGCAGCTGCGCGGCCGGATCGGCCTGGTGTCTCAGGATCTGCAGGCGGGTTACGTCGGCCGCGTTCCCTCCGCTGATGTGGTGCTCTCCGGCTTCTTCGGCTCGGTGGGGATCGGCCGCGCTCAGCAGCCCACCCTCCCCCAGCGCCAGCGGGTGGCCGAGCTGATGGAGCAGATGGGGCTGGCCGATCTGGTGGAACGGCCCTATGCCCAGCTTTCCGATGGTCAGCGGCGCCGGCTGCTGCTGGCCCGGGCCCTGGTGCACAACCCCGAGGTGCTGGTGCTCGATGAACCCACCAACGGCCTCGATCTCCAGGCGAAGCACCAGATCCTGGCGATCCTGCGGCAGCTGGCCCAGTCCGGCACCACTCTGCTGCTGGTGACCCATCAGATCGAGGCGATCCTTCCCGAGATCAGCCGTGCCGTGCTGTTGCGCCAGGGACGAGTGGTCGACGACGGCCCTGCTGAGGACCTGCTGCAGGACGCTCCCCTCAGCGCCCTGTTCGACACCCCCTTGAAGGTGTGCACCGCCAACGGCTACCGCCAGGTGGTGCCGGCCTGAAGGCCCTGATCGCGTTTGTTGGCATCACGATCAGCTTGATCGGCGATCAAGCCTCATCCCGATCGATGCGCCGGTAGCCGAACCAGTCGGGCACCAGGGGCTGATGACGCCCTTGCGGATCGGCGATCAGGTGCACATGCAGCGCTCCCACCTGCGCCAGGGGGAGGCAGTCGTCCGCCTCCGGCAGCACCTCGAGCAGGGAGAGGTCGTCCTTGTGCTGCTCGGTTGCTCCCACCAGCCAGCGGGTCTTGGCCCTGGCCTTGGCGGCCTGGGGTGAGCGGGCCACCACGAGCCCGAAGTGGTGCAGCTCCGCCAGCTGCCGAGGGTCGTAGGCACCGAGGTTCACAAAGTAGAGCCGTTCGACGGTTCCCTGCTGGGGCTCGGGCCGCAGCACCACCTGGAAGCCATCCACGCGATGCACGGCCACATAGCTGTCGATGTGCAGCCCGCGCCGCTGCCCGAACCACTGGGCGCGCAGGGCTGGGATGGTGGCCTCGATGCAGTCGCCCGCCACGAAGCGCACGTCGTGCAGCTCCACATGGCAGCGGGCCGTCCGGCCGCCCAGCACCACCAGGAACAGGAGGGGAGTGGCTGGCGCGTCGGTCACGATTAACAGATCTTTACATTAGTCTGAGGGGCCAGCGGAGCGTCCATGGAAATCCTCTTCCCCATCCTCTATCTGATTGTGTTTGCCGCGCTGCTCGGTGGCTCCTTCGCCCTGATGAGCCAGGGATTCCGTCGCCCCAGTCCCCCAGCGGTGCCCCGTCATCCCGAAGCTCCCAAGCCTGGTGAGCCGGTGCTCTACGTGGACCTTCAGCGCGAGCGGCTGGAAGCGCTCTATCAACAAGCTTCCTGATCGAAGCGCTCGATCTGCAGCCCTCTTGATCCTCTGGAGCCGGATGGACGCCAGGCCAGCTGCCGGCAGGGCAGGCTGGATGCCCGGGCGATGATCCGGCATCAGGTCGACGCGCGCCATCTCCCCGATGGATCTTGAGGGCACCTTGCAGGCCATGGACGACCCCTTCTGGATCCGTCCGATCGAAGTGGTTGTCGTGCATCCCGGCTCCTTCTCGGAGGGATGCGAGGCGCTGGTGCTGGTGCGCGAGCAGAAAACCATCCTGGTGGACCTCTCCCAGCTGGACGAGGATGTGGCCCAGCGGGTGATCGACTTCCTCGCCGGTGGGGTCTACGCCCTCGATGGCTCCTCCGAACGGGCCGGCGATCAGGTGTTCCTCTTCGCTCCCGAGAGCGTCTCCATTCAGCGCGACTGATTGCGCGACGTTCAGCGCCATGGCCAGCTCCACGTCCAGCGCGACATCCAGCACGACGCAACGCTCCCCCATGCCCTCCATCCAGCTCGTCACCCTCGATGACTGCGGCCTGGCGATCGGCGGGTTTCCCCGGTTCCGCTACGACGCCCGCGGTGGTGGTGCGCTTGGCCACCTTTCCTCCCCGGGGGCTGAGGGTCTGCAGGAGGTGCATTTCGATCCAGCCGGCGTGGTGATCCCCGAGCTGTGCAGCCGTAACACCCGTCAGCTGGGGCTTCCCCTGCCGCCGTTTCTGCACATCGCCATCGTGCCCACCGCCCTGGCCGGTCAGCTGGATCAGGCCAGCGGCCAGCTCACCCTGCAGTTCCAGGCCCGCTTCCGCTTCCGCATCGGCAGCGTCTATGCCGCTCCCGATCTGCTGGTGGACACCAGGCTCAGCACCGGGGCCGTGGCCAGCCGGCGGCATCGCCTCGCGGGCCAGTCCCTGGATGCCGCTGGGGAAGGGGTGCTGGTGGGGGTCGCCACCGTGCCCCCCTGCGGCGATCCGTGGCTGGATCGCTTTCTCGGCCTGCCGGATGAGGCGCTGGCGCTGCTGCGCTGCCGGCTGCAGAGCGTCTGAAGGCCGGCAGCGGCAGGTGAGGGGGAGAATGCCTGCCTGCGTCCTCCTGTCCCGCGCCGCCCGATGACCGCCAGCCCCGCCTCGAATCCCGCCTACGGCGAGCTCACCAGCCGGGGGGCTTCCACCAACATCGTGTGGCACCACTCCACGGTGACCCGGGCGGCCCGGGCCCATCAGCGCGGCCACCGCAGCGCCATCCTCTGGTTCACCGGGCTGAGTGGTGCCGGCAAGAGCACCCTGGCCAACGCCGTCAACTCAGCCCTGTTTGAGCAGGGCCTGGCCTGTTACGTGCTCGATGGCGACAACATCCGCCACGGGCTCTGCAAGGACCTGGGCTTCTCCGATGCCGATCGGGAGGAAAACATCCGCCGCATCGGGGAAGTGGCCAAGCTCTTCCTGGATGCCGGCGTGGTGGTGCTCACCGCCTTCGTGTCGCCGTTCCGGGCCGATCGCGACAAGGCCCGCTCCCTGGTGGAGGCCGGCGATTTCATCGAGATCCACTGCGCCGCCGACCTGGGCATCTGCGAAGACCGCGACACCAAGGGCCTCTACGCCAAGGCCCGAGCCGGCGAGATCAAGGAATTCACCGGCATCTCCAGCCCCTACGAGGAACCCGAGAACCCCGAACTGCGGGTCGACACCGGCGGCCAGAGCCTCGATGACTGCGTCGCCCAGGTGATCAGCCACCTCGAAGTGCAGGGCATCATCCCGGCGGTCAACTGAGCAGTCAACTGAGCGGTCCGGCCGGCGGAGGCAGGGTGGTCATCTCCTCCGCCACCAGTTCCCCCGCCCGCAACCGCTCACCCCAGGCATCGAGGAAGGTCTTGACGCAGCTGGCCAGGGGCACCGCCAGCAGCAGGCCCAGCAGCTCCCCGAAGCCCATCAGGCTGCCCACCCGCGCCCCGATCGGCAGGCTCACCAGCAGCCAGGCCGGCTGCAGTCCCACGATGCTGCCCATCAGCCGCGGCTGGATCACCTGATCCACCACCTGGCCCACGCTGATCGCGGCCGCCAGCACCTCCAGACCGGTGCGGGGGTCTTCCAGGGCCAGCAGCACGCTCACCAGCACGATCGTGAGGGCACTGGCGTAGGGGATCAAGGTGGTGAAGCCGATCGCCACGGCGAACAGCACGCCGTAGGGAATGGCCAGCAGGGTGAACACCATGATCTGGGCGCCGCTGAGGATCAGGGCGAGCACCACCTGGCCGGCGAAGTAGCCGCGGAAGGTGCGTCCCAAGGTGGTGAGCACCAGGGAGCGCACCCCCGCCGGTAACCAGATCCCGAGCCCCGCCACAATGGCGTCGCCGCCCAGCAGCAGGAAGGCGGCCAGCACCAGCACAATCAATGTGTTGATCGTGATCCCCAGCGTGGTGCCCAGCAGGGCCAGCAGCTGCTGGCTCACCTGGCTGGCAATCCGGCTGGTGCGGCTGATCAGGTCACTGCTGAGATTGCCGAAGTCGCTGGGCAGACCGCGCTGCACGGCCCAGTCCTGCAGGTGTTGCAGCAGCAGTTCCCCCTCCGCCAGCCAGGAGGGCAGGGCATTGATCAGATCGCCGAGCTGCTGCACCAGCCGCGGCACCAGCCACAGCACCGCCAGGGCCGCCAGCCCCAGGGCGCCCCCCAGCACCAGCGCCAGGGCCAGCAGGCGCGGCATGCCGCGATCCTTCAGCCAGCGGGCCGGCAGATCCAGCAGAAAGGCGATCAGGGCCGCCCCCAGGAACAGGGCCGGAAACGGCGCCAGGGGGAGCAGCAGCTGCCGCAGCACCCAGAGGTTGAGAACCAGCAGCGGCAGGGCGAGGCCGAACCGCAGCCAGGGGGGCAGCACCAGGCGCTCAAGCATGGGGCATCTGCTCCAGATACGTGCTGCTGCCGAGCTCCTGCAGGCGGGTGTCCTTGGCCACCACCTGATCGTGCAGGTCGCTGCGGTAGGCCTCCAGCTGGGCGCTCAGCTCCGCATCGGCGGTGGCCAGGATCTGCAGGGCCAGCAGGGCGGCGTTGGTGCCATTGCCGATCGCCACCGTGGCCACCGGGATGCCGGCGGGCATCTGCACGATCGAATGGAGGGAATCCACGCCCCCCAGGGCCCGGGTCTGCACCGGCACGCCGATCACCGGCAGGGTGGTGAGTGAGGCCACCATGCCGGGCAGGTGGGCGGCGCCGCCGGCGCCGGCGATGATCACCTTCAGGCCGCGGCCCGCCGCCTCGCGGGCGAACTGCACCATCTCCAGGGGCGTGCGATGGGCCGAGAGCACCCGCACCTCCGGCCACACCCCGAACCGCTCCAGCATCGCCACCCCGGGCTGCAGGGTCGGCAGGTCTGAATCGCTGCCCATGATCACCGCCACCCGCACGGGCTGGGCCTGAGGCGCCACCGCATCGGCAGCGGCCCCGGCATCGGCAGTGGAAGGGGAAAACACCAAAGGGCATCGCCCGACGACGGGCCGAGGGAGCAAGCCAGAGAGGATGGCATCTTTCCGCCTGCCCCGCTGCCGGGTCGGCTTTCGCCATGCGCTGGCTCAGCCACGTCCGTCTGCCCCAGGCTTCCCCCTGCCGCCATGGCCACAACCGCTCCTGGCGGATCGGCATCGATGATGCCGGCCAGATTGCGGCGGTGGAGCCGATTCCGGCCGGCAGCGCCGCCGCCGGTGAGGCCTGGGGGGGCGACTGGCTCAGCCCGGCCGGGGTGGATCTGCAGATCAACGGTGGCCTCGGCCTGGCCTTCCCGGAACTCACCCCGGCGGATCTGCCGACCTTGCTGCAGTTGCTGGAGCGGCTCTGGAGTGATGGGGTGGAGGCGATCTGCCCCACCCTGGTGACCTGTGGTGTCGCCCCCCTGCGCCAGGCCCTGGCGGTGTTGGACCAGGCCCGCCAGCAGCACCAGCCCGGGCGCTGCCGGCTGCTGGGCGCCCACCTGGAAGGGCCCTTCCTGGCGCCCGAACGGCGTGGCGCCCACCCCGCCCTGCACCTCTGCCCGCCCAGCCTGGAGGCCCTGCAGGAGCGCATCGGCGGCCATGAGGACGCCATCGATCTGGTGACCCTGGCCCCGGAGCTTGCCGGCGCCGAGGCCGTGATCGACGCCCTGCGGGCCCGGGGGATCGTGGTGAGCCTCGGCCACAGCGGCGCCGATGAGGCGGCGGCGCAGCGCGCCTATGGGGCCGGCGTGACCATGGTGACCCACACCTTCAATGCCATGGACGGCCTGCAGCACCGCAGCCCCGGGCCAGTGGGGGCGGCGATTCTGGCGGGCACGGTGGCCCTGGGCCTGATCGCCGACGGGGTGCATGTGGCCCCGTCGATGGCGGTGCTGCTGCAGCGGCTGGCGCCGGATCGGCTGGTGCTGGTGAGTGACGCCCTGGCGCCCTACGGACTGGGGGAAGGCGCCCACCGCTGGGATGAGCGGCTGCTGCTCGTGGCGGACGGCTCCTGCCGCCTGGAGGACGGCACCCTGGCCGGTGTGACCCTGCCCCTGCTGGAGGGGGTGCGGCGGCTGGCCAGCTGGAGCGGCCGGCCGGAGCAGGCGATCGCCGCCGCCACGGTGTCGCCGCGGCGGGTGCTCGGCGACGAACGCTCCGTTGAAACGATGCTTGTGGGCACCCCGCTCGGCGAGGCGTTGCGCTGGCATCAGGACAGCACAGGTCTGACCTGGCGACGCGCTGCCTAAGATCCGCGCCACGATTCCCAGCGACGAATTCCAGCCCCATGCCCACGAAAGAAGCCGAGAAAGCCGTGGTGGAAGCCTATTTCAACAGCACTGGCTTCGAGCGCTGGAATCGCATCTACAGCGACAGCTCGGAGGTGAATCGGGTCCAGCGCAACATCCGCATCGGCCACCAGAAAACCGTCGATCAGGTGCTGGCCTGGCTGCAGGAGCAGGGTGATCTGGCCAACCGCAGCTTCTGTGATGCCGGCTGTGGCGTGGGCAGCCTCAGCCTGCCTCTGGCCCAGCTGGGGGCAGGGTCAATCGCCGCCAGCGATCTGTCCGCCGCCATGGTGGAAGAAGCCAGCCGCCGTGCTGCAGCCGCGGGAATCTCCGGCGAGCAGTTGCGCTTCACCGCCTCCGATCTGGAGAGCCTCGAGGGCCACTACGATACGGTGATCTGCCTGGATGTGTTCATCCACTACCCCCAGGCGGCTGCCGAGGAGATGGTGCGCCATCTGGCCGGCATGGCGCAGAAGCGCCTGATCGTGAGCTTTGCCCCCTACACCCCCCTGCTGGCCCTGCTCAAGGGGATCGGCCAGCTGTTCCCCGGCCCCAGCAAGACCACCCGCGCCTACACCCTGCGGGAAGAGGGCATCGTCCGGGCGGCGATGGCCTGCGGCTTCCAGCCGATCCGCCGCAGCCTCAACAAGGCCCCCTTCTACTTTTCGCGGCTGATCGAATTCGAGAAGCGGGGCTGAGGTTCCAGGCCGCAGTCCTGGCCTGAGCACTCAGCGTGCCAGGGGCTCCAACAGCAGCGCCTGACTGTCACTCAGCGCGATCGAATCGCCAGCCAGGTCGACAGCCGTGAGCTCCAGGCCCGGTGAGGCGAGCAGCAGCTTGCAGCCACTGGAGTGGCTCGGGAAGAGTTCCTGCAGACGGATCTCCATGGTCTCGCCGCCCATGTGGGCCACGAAGGCCACCCCATGCCGGGGCATCATGTCCAACGTCCAACGTCCAACGTCCAACGTCCGACGGCAGGTGGACGGGAGCTGTGCCCCACCCACCGTTACACGCCTACAAAGGCTGCGTCAGCCGGCCCCATAGGCGATCTGACACACCGCATTGAGCAGCTGGGCCTGGTCCACCGTGCTGGGGGGCTGGCCCTGCAACAGGCCCTGGTCGCAATCCGCCTGGCCATAGCCATAGCTGCCGCCGCTGATGGCGTAGGCGAAGCTGGCGCTCTTCGGCGGCACGGCCTGCACCGAGGCGTAGTCGAGCTGAATCGAGGTCTGGGGCACCACGATCACGCTGTTGTGCTCCTCCACCGCCGCGTTCACCAGATCGGTGACTGCCGCCGCCGTGGCCAGGCTGGCGACACCCCACGCGGCAGATCGCGCTCCCCACCAGCCCCAGCCTGCTGGGTTGACGCGGTACCAGCCGGTGGTCCATGGCCTGGCCTGCCAGTAGCGGCCGCCCTGCCAGGCGGGATTCCAGGCGCCGACGCCAGGCCCCCGCACCACGCCGGCACCGGGCGCACCCCAGCCAGCGCCCGGCCGCACGCCCCGCCCTGAAGCCGGTCCTCCCACGCCACCGCGGTTGTACAGGCCGGGTCCGGCCTCACCAAAGCCGGCACCAGGACGCACCCCGGCACCGGAGGCGGGTCCGCCGACCCCGCCACCGCGCATGGGCCTGGCCGCGGCCTCGGATACCGGCAGCAGCAGGGGCAGCAGCAGCAGGGGAGCCAGCAGCAGAGGGTTGAGCCGCAGGCCGAGGGGCCGGGTCCCCCAGCAGGATCGGCAGGAAACGGACATGGCGGCAGAGGGGGGCTGTCCCTTGTTAGCCAGGCATGGGCTCAGGTGACGCTGTTGCCTCCGAGGAGAGTCCCCTCAGGGCGATGGCGCCGTTGCGCCACAGCACGGCCGGCAACGGCGCCTCCAGCTCCAGGCAGCCACCCTCGGGCAGGGGCAGGCTGAGCCGGTGGGCATGGAGGTGATAGCCGCCGGCGCCTGGCAGGATCGCCGGGTGGGCGCTACCGCCGGCTTGGTAGAGCGGATCGCCCAGCAGGGGGGCACCGAGCGCGGCGGTGTGGATGCGGATCTGGTGGGGCCGGCCCGTGGCGATGGCCACCTCCACCAGGCAGGCGCCGGATCGGCATTGGAGCAGCGTCAGGCGGCTCTCGGCCGCCAGGGCGGCGGGGTCGTCGGTCGGCTCGGCGGCACACCAGATCGTGCCCAGCAAGGGATGGGGACGCCGCCCGATCGGGGTGGTGATGCTGAGGCTCTCCCCTGGGGCCAGCCCCGCCAGCTCCGGCGGCAGCGGAGTCGTGAGTGCGCGGTAGATCTTGCGGCAGCGGTTCTGTCCCTGCTGGCCTGTACTTGTCCGCTGGCTGCTGCTGTCGCGCAGCAGGGCGCTGAGCCAGGCACGGCTGGCGGGGCGGCGGGCACAGACCAGCAGGCCGGAGGTGGAGCGGCCCAGGCGATGCACGGGCCGGGGCACCCCAGCGGCATCACCGCCATGGCGCCGCTCCAGCAGCCGCAGCAGGGTGTGCTCCGAGAAGCCACCGGCGGGCAGCACCGGCAGACCGCTGGGCTTGTCGATCACGCAGAGGTCGCCGTTGTCGAACAGAACGTTCCACGACCCCGGCACGGCCTGCTCCTTCCAGGGGGGCCGATGCCAGTCCAGCCGATCCCCGGCTGCGAGGGGCCCATCGGCCCGGAGCTGGTGGCCGTTCCTGCACAGCTCACCGGCGGCGAGCCGCTGGCGCCACAGCGCCGCCTCTGAATGGGTGAAGTGGGACGCCAAGTAAGACAACACGCCTGCGGGGTAAGCCGTCGGCACCCCAGCCGCCGATTCGGGGCTGGAGACGGTCTCCAGCTGGCGCAGATCCTCCGCCCTGATCCGCTCCCGATACACGTGGCCCTGATTGAGGCTCTCCGGCAGCCAGTCCGGAGGCGGAGCTTCCGCTGACAACGATTCCGCTGACAGCGCTTCTGCCGACGGAGCTGCCGCCCTCGAAGACGCCTTGCCCGGAGGGGCCCCGGACCTCACTCCACCAGGCCGTGCTCGAGGGCGTAGCGCACCAGCTCGGTGCGGCTGGAGGTGCCGGTCTTGGTGAACAGCCGGCTGACGTACTTCTCCACGTTGCGGATCGAGGTTTCCAGCCGCCGGGCGATCTCCTTGTTCATCAGCCCCTCCGCCACCAGCTGCAGCACGCTGGCCTCGCGGGGCGTGAATTCCAGCCGCACCGCCGCCGGTGGCTTCTTGCTGCCGCTGCTGGAGAGCAGGGAGCGGATCTCGGTGATCTGCTTGGCCATCTGGCCGATGTCGGCATCGGCAAAGCGGGCCGCCTCGGCCAGCAGCCGCTCCTGGCGCCGCACCACGTTGTGAACCCGGGCCACCAGCTCGTCGGGATCGAAGGGCTTGGGGATGTAGTCGTCGGCGCCGGCATTGAAGCCGGCGATGCGATCGGCGGTCATCCCCTTGGCGGTGAGGAAGATCACCGGGGTACCCCCTAGGCGCTCGTCGCCCCGCAGACGCTGCAGCAGCCCGTAGCCATCGAGGCGGGGCATCATCACGTCGCTGATGATCACATCGGGGAGCAGATCCTGGGCCAGGGTCCAGCCCTCCTCACCGTCGTTGGCGGTGGTCACCACGAAACCCTCGTCTTCGAGGTAGGCCTTCACGGCGGTGCGCAGCCCGGGTTCATCGTCCACCAGCAGCAGCCGGGCCGGTGCCTGCGGAGCCGGCTCGGTGGCCTCGGCGGGAACGGCTGCGGCGGAGCTGGCCGCTGCGGAGCTGGCTCCAGCGGAGCTGGCTCCAGCGGGGCTGGTTCCGGCCGCATGGGGATCGGCGGGCCGGGAGCCGGTGGGGTCGGAGGTCATGCGATCAATCTATCGACGGCTTCCCGGCAGCACCTGGCGGCGCTCCTGCAGATGGCCGGGATAGCCCAGCTGGCGGGCCACCGCCCCCAGGGTGGCCGGATCCTTGCCGGCCTGCTCCGGGAAGCAGGTGGCCCACCAGATCATGTGGTGGAGCCTGTTGCCGGGGGTGATCTGCCCGCCGGGGTTGAGGTCCAGCACGATCAGGTTGCGACCGTCGCTGGTGATCCGCATCGGCGTGTCGGGGTTGCAGCGGATCGACTCGGTGCGCACCTTGATGTCGTCGGGGAGCTCCTCCCACACCTTGATCCGCCAGAGGCCGGGCTCGGAAGGATCGGCCGTGGCGCCATAGACGCCGGTGGCCTGCTTGCCGCCCCGCACCTGCCGTTCCTCCAGCAGGATCAGATTCTTGGGCCGCGCTTCCGACGGGATCGTGTTGAGGCTCTGGGCGGAGGCCGCCGCGGCCAGAACCCAGCTGGAAAGCAACCCCGCCAGAACTGCCAGCCTGCGGGTCAGCAACCCTCCGGTCAGCCTGGGTGTCGCGGTTGTCCGTGCAGTTGTCAGCATGAATCCATGCTGGCCTACCTCGACCACCACGCCACCACCCCCTGCGATCCGGCCGTGGTGACCGCCATGGCGCCCTGGTGGAGTGAGGCCTTCGCCAATCCCGCCAGCCGCCTCTACCGGCCGGCCCTGCAGGCCGCGGCGGCGGTGGAGCAGGCTCGTGCCCGCCTCGGCGCGGCCCTCGGCGTGGCTCCAGACGCCGTGTGTTTCACCAGCGGCGCCACCGAGGCCAACAACCTGGCCCTCAAGGGGGTGGTGGAAGCGGCGGCGGAGCGCGGCCTCTCCCGCCGGCGGATCGTGAGCCTGGTGAGCGAACACCGGGCGGTGCGGGATCCCCTCGCCCATCTGCATCGCCACGGTGCGCCGCTGACGCTGTTGCCGGTGCAGGCCGATGGGCTGCTCGATCTGAACCTTCTGGAGCAGGCCCTCACCCCGGACGTGCTGCTGCTCTCGGTGATGGCCGCCAACAACGAGATCGGCGTGCTGCAGCCCCTGGCGGCGATCGGCCGGCTCTGCCGCGAGCGGGGGGTTCTGTTTCACTGCGATGCCGCCCAGGCGGTGGGCCAGATTCCGCTCACCACCGAGGAGCTGGGGGAGGAGCTGGGCATCGATCTGCTCAGCCTCAGCGGCCACAAGCTGTATGGGCCCAAGGGGGTGGGGGCGCTGCTGGTGCGCCCCGGCGTGCCCCTGGCGGCCCAGCAGCACGGCGGTGGCCAGGAGGGGGGGCTGCGGGCCGGCACCCTGCCGGTGCCGCTGATCGTGGGGCTGGGGGTGGCGGTGGAGCTGGCCCTGGCCGACCGGGAGGCCAGGGCCCTGCGGCTGGCGCCCCTGCGCGACCATCTGCAACAGGCGCTGGAGAGCCTCGGGGGGGTGACCCTGAACGGCTGCGCCACCGCCCGCCTGCCCCACAGCCTCAATGTGAGCGTGGCGGGGCTGGACGGCACTCGGCTGCACCAGCGGCTGCGCCGGCAGATCGCGGTGAGCAGTGGCTCGGCCTGCAGTCAGGGCAGTCCGTCCCACGTGCTGGCGGCCCTGGGGCGCAGCCGCGCCGAGGCCGCCGCCTCGATCCGCTTCGGGCTGGGGCGCGGCACCACCGAGGCCGACATCACAACGGCGATCACCGCGGTGAGCGAGGCCGTCAACCAGCTCCGCTCGGGCCCCACAGGGTGGTGAGCAGCACGAAGCCCACCACCCCCACCACGGCCAGCAGGGCCTGAGCCAGCCGGCTCACCAGCATCCCGGTCACCACCGCCAGCCCCACCAGCAGGCAGCGACGCAACCGCAGCAGCACGGTGGGTGCCAGCGAGGCCGGAGCGCTGACCAACTCCCCCACACTGGCCCCCAGCAGCGGCCCCACCAGCGCCCCGAGCAGGGGTCCCCCGAAGGGCAGGGCGGGCAACAGGCCCAGCAGCCCCACCAGCAGCCCGATGCCGGCGCCGACGTAGGCCCAGCGCGTGGCCTGCAGCCGCGCCGGACCCAGCACCAGCCCGAGCGCCTCGGCGCCCCAGCCGAGCAGCAACAGCACCACGGCCAGCGCCAGCGGCGGCCAGCCCACGCTCCAGCCCACTGCCAGGGGCCAGAGCAGCGCCCCCAGGGGCAGCAGCGCCAGGCCGGGCAGCAGCGGCAGCAGGGTGCCGGGCACAGCCGCCAGCTGAATCAGGAACGCCAGCCACCAGAGCAGGTCGGTGCGGGCCGTGGCCGTCAGGGCTGGCAGGGCGATCGCGGCCAGGGCCATCAACCGTCCTCCTGGGCCCGTCGCCGGGCCACTCGGAACTTGGCGGAGCGGCTGCGGGGATTGGCCTCCTGTTCCGCTTCGCTGGCGACCAGGGGCTTGCGGGTGATCCGCTCCAGCCGCTCATCGGCGAGGAAGGCGGTCTTGACTCGCCGGTCTTCGAGCGAATGGAAACTGATCACACCCAGCAGTCCGCCGGGCATCAGCCAGTCGGGGGCGCGCTGCAGCAGGCGATCCAGCACGGCGAGTTCGCTGTTCACGGCGATGCGCAGGGCCTGGAAGCTGCGGGTGGCGGGATGGAGGCGGCCGCGCCGCGCCTTGGGCGGGTAGCAGCCGGCGATCGCGTAGGCCAGGGCGGCTGTGCCCCTCCCCTCCGGTCCGGTGGGATCACTCCAGGGGCGCAGTTCCACCAGCTTGCGGGCGATGCGGCGCGACAGCCGCTCCTCGCCATAGGCAAACAGCAGATCAGCCAGCTCGGTTTCCGTGAGCCGATCCAGTAGCGCGGCGGCCGGCTCGCCGGCACCTGGATTCATGCGCATGTCGATCGGGCCATCGACGCGGAAGCTGAAGCCCCGCTCCGCCACGTCCAGCTGGGGGCTGCTCACCCCCAGGTCAGCCAGCACCAGGGCAGCGGGCTCGGGGGGCAGGAAATCGGCGAAGTTGGTGGCCACGATCCGCACCCGATCGCCGTAGGGGGCCAAGCGCTTTGCGGCGGCGGCGCGGGCGGTAGGGTCCTGGTCGAGACCGATGAGGCGCAGGCCGGGATGGGCCTCCAGCAGCAGGGCGCTGTGGCCTCCGCCGCCAAGGGTGCAGTCGATCAGCAGGCCGTCTTGCGGGCCCGCCGCCGCCGGGAGCGTCGCGAAGCTGGCGAGCACCGTCTCCGCCAGCACCGGCACGTGATCGAAGGCCTGTGCCAGAAGAGGCCATGCAGCGGGCGCTCCCTTCCTAAGATCCCGCCATTCGATCCGCAGGCCACGGCCCCATGACGCAGCTGGAGACGCGCACGGAGCCGATGGTGGTCAACTTCGGCCCCCATCACCCCTCGATGCATGGGGTGCTGCGGCTGGTCGTGACCCTCGACGGGGAAGACGTGGTGGATTGCGAGCCGGTGATCGGCTATCTCCACCGCGGCATGGAGAAGATCGCCGAGAACCGCACGAACGTGATGTTTGTGCCCTATGTGAGCCGCATGGACTATGCCGCCGGCATGTTCTACGAGGCGATCGTGGTGAACGCGCCCGAGAGGTTGGCCAACGTGCTGGTGCCGAAGCGGGCCAGCTACATCCGCGTGCTGATGCTGGAACTCAACCGCATCGCCAACCACCTGCTCTGGCTCGGTCCTTTCCTGGCTGACGTGGGCGCCCAGACGCCGTTCTTCTATATCTTCCGCGAACGGGAGATGATCTACGACCTCTGGGAAGCGGCCACCGGCCAGCGGCTGATCAACAACAACTACTTCCGCATCGGCGGAGTGGCAGCCGACCTGCCTTGGGGCTGGCTGGAGAAGTGCCTCGACTTCTGCGATTGGTTCGGCCCCAAGATCGATGAATACGAGAAGCTGATCACCAACAACCCCATCTTCCGGCGCCGCATCGAGGGGCTCGGCACCATCGAGCGCGAGCAGGCGATCAACTGGAGCCTCTCGGGCCCGATGCTGCGCGCCTCCGGCGTGCACTGGGACCTGCGCAAGGTCGATCACTATGAGTGCTACGACGACTTCGACTGGAGCGTGGTCTGGGCCAGTGAAGGTGATTGCTACGCCCGCTACCGGGTGCGGGTGGAGGAGATGCGCCAGTCGCTGAAGATCCTGCGCCAGGCCTGCACCATGATTCCCGGCGGCCCCACGGAGAACCTGGAAGCCCGGCGCATGGCCGAGGGCAAGAAGAGCGAGTGGTATGGATTCGATTACCAGTACGTGGCCAAGAAGGTGGCCCCCACCTTCAAGATTCCTTCTGGCGAGCTCTACACACGTCTTGAATCCGGCAAGGGGGAGGTCGGTGTCTTCATCCAGGGCAACGACGACGTCACCCCCTGGCGCTTCAAGATCCGCGCCGCCGATTCCAACAACCTTCAGATCCTGCCCCACCTGCTCAAGGGCAACAAGGTGGCCGACATCATGGCGATCCTTGGCTCGATCGACGTGATCATGGGCTCGGTGGACCGCTGACCTGCGGTTGCGCTCTGCGGGTGGAGTGACAAGTCTGTCCTCGGCCTGCAGAGTCTGGAATCGGCCTGGAAACAGCCTGGTTCTGGTTCGGCCAGGAGGAGACCATCGAGCAGCTCTTGGTGATCCCGTCCCCCGTCGCTGCCCACGGCAGCAGCTCGGGTCAGCAGCAACTCGGATCAGAGATAGAAGCCCACGGTGGTGACCACGCGGGTGCCCTTTTTACGCAGGGCCTGTCGCAGCAGGATTGTCGACTGGTTATGCAGCAGGTTTTCCCAGCGATGTCTGGTCACGAACACCGGTAGCACGATCATGCAGAAGCGGTTGCGATCCTTGCGGTGCTGTTTCTCAAAGCCGTGAACAAACTCCACCACTGGATCCACCAGGGATCGATACGGTGATTCCAGAATCTGCAACGGCACGTCGGGAATCTGCCGCTCCCACTGGAGCCGGAAGGCCTCGGCACGGCCTCCGCCCAGATCCACGTGCACGGCCACCAGATCGCTGGTGACGCTGCGGGCAAAGCAGATCGCCTCAAAGGTGCCTCGGTGCAGCTGCCCCACCAGCACCACGGTGGGGGGACCGCTGCCCTGCGGCGCTGCGGGGGGAAGGTTGAGGCGCACGTCCGAGGCCATGCGCAGGCGGCGCGCCACATGGTTGTAGTGGGTGCGGATCCGCAGGTACATCGACACCAGCAATGGGATCGCCAGCACCACCAACCAGGCCCCCTGGGTGAATTTGCTGAACAGAAGCACTCCACCCACCAGGGCGGTGATCAGGGCGCCGAAGCCGTTCAGCAGGGCATTGGAGATCCAACCGCGCTCCCGAAGCTTCCACCAGTGCATCACCATGCCGGCCTGGGAGAGGGTGAAGCTGATGAACACCCCTACCGCGTAGAGGGGGATCAACCGACTGACGCTGCCGTTGAAGATCACCAGCAACAGGCCGGCCAGGCCGCTGAGGGCATAGATGCCGTTGCTGAACACCAGCCGGTCCCCCAGGGAGGAGAGCTGACGGGGCAGGAAGCCGTCCTGGGCCAGGAAGGCCGCCAGCCGCGGGAAATCCGCGTAGGCGGTGTTGGCCGCCAGCAGCAGGATCATCAGGGTGGCCATCTGCAGCACGAACAGGAGGATGCCGTTGCCGAAGATCCGCTCGCCCAGCTGGTAGAGGAGGGTGGGGCCGTTCTCCGCGTACACCACGCCGCTCTGGTGTGCCAGGGCGCTGATGCCGCTGAACATCAGGGCCAGCATCAGCACCATCACCACCAGCACCCGGCGGGCGTTGCGCCATTCCACCGGCCGGAAGGCAGCGACGCTGTCGCTGATCGCCTCGATCCCTGTGAGGGCGGCACAGCCGGAGCTGAAGGCCCGCATCAGCAGCAGTGGACCCAGCACGTGCATGCTGTTCGCTCCGTGGTGGGCGGCCTCCAGCAGCCGTTGCTGCTCCGATAGCGGCAGGGGGGGGAGCTGACCCAGACCGGTCTTGATGGCGCCCGCCACCAGCAGGGTTACCACCATGCCCATGAAGAGATAGGTGGGCATGCTCAGGAACTTGGCGCTGGAGCTCACGCCGCGCAGATTGGCGAGCATCACCAGCACCACCGCCAGCAGGCAGAGCGGAATCCGCTCCGCCTCAAGCGCAGGGAAGTAGGAGGTGAGGGCGGCGATGCCGGCGGCCACGCTCACCGCCACGGTGAGCACGTAGTCGATCGAGAGCGAGGCCCCCGCCACCAGCCCGGTGATCTGTCCGAGGTTCTGCTGTGAAACCCTGTAGGAGCCCCCTCCCTGGGGATAGGCCTTGATGGTCTGCCGGTAGCTGGTGGCCACGATCAGCATCAGCCCCACGATCAGGGCCGTGATCGGCAGGGTGTAGGAAAGAGCGGCGGCGCCGGCCATCCCCAGCACCAGCACAATCTCCTGGGTGGCATAAGCCACGGACGAGAGCGCATCGGAGCTGAGGATCGCCAGCGCCTCGGCATTGTTGTAGCGCTCCTCGTGGTGCGCGCTGGTCGGCAGAGGAGTTCCAATGAGCCTGCGCCGGAGGATGTCGAGGCCGGGCATCGTTCTGAGGCTCTGTTCCTTTGTGGATACGAACGGTAGGTCGCGATCGCTGCAGGTTGATGGCTGCAGCTTGATCGGTGCGGCTTGATCGGCGCAGCTTGATCGGCGCAGACCAACGGATCCTGACGATGCTCTCCTGCACCTTTTCATTGTTCCAATGACAGGCTTCAGTCCAGATTGATCCGTGGGAGTGCTTTCTCTGCTGTGGTCGCTCCTGACCTTGCTCTCTGCGGTCGGTCTGCTCCGTTGCCTCATTCCAAAAGGCCTTCCGGGTCTGGACTTCGCCTCAACGGCTCAGAACCAGGACCTGATTGACCGCCTACGCTCGCCTCACCGCTTCAGCCCTGGGATTCGTTGACTGCGTGATGGAAGCGTCAACGCCGCCGAACACGCGACCCAGGTCTGCCAGACGGCGTTGGCTGGAGCGGCTGCGTCATGGCGGCTTCCTCCTGCCCGCCGCGCTCACCGGGTATCTGGGCCTCAAGGGCTGGCTGGGCCATGGCCTCCTGCCCGGCTGGTCGTGTCCGCTGCGGGCTCTCACCGGCATTCCCTGCCCCACCTGTTTCCTGACCCGGGCTGTGTGCGCCAGCCTGCAGGGCAACCTCAGCGAATCGCTGCGCTGGCATGCCTTTGGGCCTGCGGCGGCCGTGGCACTGCTGGTCTGGTCCGTGGTGTCGATCCGCAGTCGGCGGCTGGTGCCACTGCAGTTGGAAGGGCGCCATCTGGTGGTGATCAGTGTGGCGCTGCTGCTCTATTGGGGTGTGCGCATGGCCCTCCACTACGGCCTCGGCCTGCCGGCCTTCCCGACGCGCTGAGGGTTCCGCAGCAGGAGAGGCCAAGAGTGACCAGATTCAGATCAATGGACTCAGATGAATAGACAAGTTCAGATCAGCAGCCTGGTTCAGATCTGCAGACCAGAGCAGACCAGCAGACCGGCCTTGATCGGAGCCGGGTTCAGGAGATCACGCCCTGGTGATACGCGGAGTTCTGGATGTAGAAGTTCCCCACCGGTACCGCCACCAGGGCCGCCAGACCGCAGGTGCAGATTGACACCACCAGCACCACCGTTCCCACCAGGGCCTGCACCCCCACAAAGGCCATGCCATGCGGTGAGCGGAACACGGCCTGGAAGGAGCTGGAGAACGCGTCCAGTACCCCCTGATCGGTGGCGAAGATGCGGTTCACATACACTGGCGCCACCAGCAGCACCGCAAAGCCGGGCAGCAGGCAGAGCAACAGGCCGACGCAGGTGACCAGCGCGAAAAAGAGGCCCGCCAGCAGATAGCGCATCGGCCGATCCTGCAGGATCCGCAGGGCCTCGGACACGGTGACGGTGGTGCCTGTTTCGTAGTACAGGGCCGGCACCGCCACCAGCAGCACCCCCACCAGGCTGGAGAGGATGGCGAAAGGCACCTGACCCAGCTGGCCGAGCAGCAGGGCCATCTGGGCTGCCGCGCCGGTGGGATCGAGGACTCCCTGGGTGAGTGCCGCAGGATCAGCGCCGCCGAGGCCCACGCCCAGCAGGGCAAACATCAGAGCCACCCCACCGCCCACCGCAGAGATCGCCATGGTGATCAACCAGACCACCAGCAGGGTGGGGAGATGGGCCACGAAGGCCTCCCAGGCCCGATTCAGGCTGGGTGGTTCGTAGGCGAACGCAGCGGCCACACCAGCGGGGCGAAGATGGCCGGAATGTAAAGGGCCCACCGAAGCCGCACAAGGGAAACCCGGGGACAGGATCGATGCCATCGAGTCACTGGCTGCAGATCGAGCGCACCGTGCGCTTCGGCGACACAGATGCCGCCGGGGTGATGCACTTTCACCAGCTGCTGCGTTGGTGCCACGAGGCCTATGAGGAGAGCCTCGAGCGCTACGGCATCAGCGCCGAGGAGATCTTTCCGCGGCCTGGCCAGCTGCTCGCCGTGGCGTTGCCGATCGTGCATTGCAGCGCCGATTACCGCCGCCCGCTGGTGTGTGGCGATCAGGTCGGCGTGCGGCTGCAACCGGAACGCCTCGATCCCGGTTGCTTCGAGGTGCGTTACACCTTCCGCAGCGACGGCCATGACGTCGCCATGGGCCTCACGCGCCATGTGGCGATCACGGCCGCAGACCGGCGGCGCTGTCCGCTACCGCTGGCGATTCAGCGCTGGTTGGAGGCCACCAGCCTCAGCGCTGCCGGCTGAGGGCCCACAGCAGGGCCGCGAGCTGGAGAGGCAGCAGGCTGGCCATCCAGGCCAGGGGATGGATGCCCTGATCGGGCACGGCGTCGAAGGCTGCGAGGCTGATCAGGCTGGCCAGCACCAACAGCAGCAGCGGCAACCGGCGCAGGGCCATGGGGAAGGAGGTCAACGCCGGGGAGCTGGAACGCGGTTCGGAACGGGGTGACACCGCGAGCGACGCCTGCCCGAGCGATGCAGGGGTGGCAAGAGGAAGTCCCAACGGCATCAGAACCATTCCCGCTTGGCGTCGAGATAGGTGGCCTTGAACTCCTCAGGTGTTTTGGAGAGATAGATAATCCCTTCAACCAGGCCGATCACACCCATCACGAAGCCACCGAATCCGCAGGTCACAACCGTGACAACGGCCATGATGATGCCGGCATTCGTATAGCCCAGCACGAACTTGTGGATTCCGAATGCACCCAGGAAGATCCCGAGCAGGCCAGCCGCGAGCTTCTTGTTGCTCACTTCCGGATCAACGCCGTTCATGTCTTGAGGGCCTGGGTCAAAGGTTTTGTAGCGAGGCGAGGCACTGCTGCCAATGCCCCCGTTGCCATTTGCCGGCAGCGGAGGGCGCCAGATCGGGGCAGTGCAACCAGCGGCGCGGCCGTTCAGCCGCCCGCCAGTCGGCCGTGAGTGCCGGGAGGGCTTGCTGCAGCGACCCCCAATCCTCCGGGGAGTGGCCGCGCACCAGCGCCACCAACCGCTGCCCCCAGGGGGGCTCCTCCACGCCGAGCAGCAACACCTCCTGCAGGGGCAGCGCTGCCGCCAGCAGCCGCAGCCGCTCCTCCAGCTGCTCGGGAAACACGGTCTCACCGCCGCTGTTGATGGCGCCATCGAGACGGCCTTGGATGCGCAGGCCCTGGGGGGTCAGCACCCCGCCATCCCCACTGGTCCACCAGCCGTCCGGGGTGCGCGGCAGCGGCTGCAGACGGCCCTGCGCCAGCCAGCCGGGGCTGAGCCGTGCGGTGCGCAGCTGCACGGCGCCGGTCTGGGGCGCCAGCCGCAGTTCCACATCCTCGAGTGGGAAGCCGCAACCAGGGTGGGCTGGATCGCCGGCCAGAAACTGTTGCGGCGACAAGGCGCAGACCATGGCGGCGGTTTCCGTGGCGCCGTAGCAGGGGGCCAGCGGCAGCTCCCAGTGCCGGGCCCTCCGGGCCAGATCCTGCGGCAGGGCCGCACCGCCCACCCAGATCACGGCACAGCCCCGCAGCCAGGCCACGGCAGCCGGATGGTCCAGCAGCCGCGCCAGCTGGGTGGGCACAAGTGAGAGCAGCACCGGTCGATCGCCAGGGTGCGGCAGGGCATCGGCCAGGTGCTGGGGCTGGCGCAGCAGGGTCGCTGGCAGCCATCGGTGGCTCTCCCCCCAGGGTTGCTGCCCTGCCCATGGCTGCTGCCGCTGCTGAGCCCACTGCCGTGCCCGCAGCAGCGGCAGCAGCCCACTGACGTGATGCAGGGGCAGGGGATTGAGGTGCAGACAACTGCCCGGATCAATCTGCTGCCGTTCCAGCCAGCGCGCCGTGGCCGCGGCTGAGGCCTGCAGGTGGGCCAGGGGCTGCAGGCACCAGCGGCGCCCGCCGCTGCTCCCGCCGCTGCCCACCAGTACGCCGGCGCCGACCGGCAACTGGGCACCGATCAGCTCGCTCTGCAGCTGCTGTGCCTCAGCGGGATCGGCCAGGGCCACCAGGCGCTGCTCCTGCCAGGCGGTTTCGAGTGCCGCAATCAGCTCCGCCGGGTCGCCGCCACCACAAGCACCGCCACCACCATCGCCGCTGTGCAGCAGCAGCGGTTCCGCGCCACGTTTCAACTCCGCATCCTTCATCGGGCCGCCGCCTCCCACACCTCCTCAGGGTCCCTTCTGCCGAGTCCCGTGCCTGGCAGCCAGCCTGGCGCCAGTCCGGGGGCGGGGGCATCGCCCTGGCGAGCCTGCAGGGCCGCCAGATGGCCCAGCCAGCGCTGGCCGATACCGGTCTCGAAGGCGGTGCTGAACACCAGCGGCGGCACTGGCACGCCCGCGCCCCCTGCCAGTGCCGCCAACAGGGGGCGCGGGTCCCCCTCCTGCGAGGGGCGCCGCACTTGCCAGCCGGGCCAGCGCTGGCGCAGCTCCGGCCGGCGCTGCAGGGATTCATCCAGCGCCACTGGCAGCAGCCGGGCCAGGGCCTCATGGCCCTCCAGGTCGAAGGGTTCGAGCGGCTGCTCCAGCCATTCGAGTCTTGGCTCCTCCGCCAGCCGCTTTGCCCAGGCCGTTGCGGTGGCGCGGCTCCAGCCGCCGTTGGCATCGAGCCGTAGCCGGGCGTCAGCCGGCAGCCGCTCCAGCAGCTGTTCCAGCACCTGCCGTTCCAGTGGATCGGGGCTGGCGGCCACCTTCCACTTGCAGCAAAGCGGAGCCGCTTCATTGGCCCCGGCTGCGTTCAGATGTCGCTCGAGGGCACCCAGCGCCTCCTCTCCGGCCGGCAGCAGCAGGGCGGCGGGCGGTGGCGGCAGCCAGATGGGGCCGATCATCCCGTCCAGCTCAGCCAGGGCGGCACCGATCGCGAACGCCAGCACCTCTGGCAGCTTGGGCAGCAGGGCCTCGAGGGCGGCGCGCGGCATGGTTGTGCCCGATTCAGGCGTGCAACGGGCGATCGCCGCCGCCAGAGCCGCCGTATCGCCTTCGAGGGCCGCCGCCTCACCCCAGCCGCTGCGGGCGTGATCGGGCGACTCCAGCCGCAACAGACAGCCCTGCTTCTGGCACAGCCAGCCCTGGGAGGTGCGCAGAGGCTGGGGCAATGCCAGGCGGAACGGGCGCCACCGCAGCCGCAGCGCAACGGCCGCTCCTGATCCAGGGCTTGAGTTCAATGACCGGCCCGCGCCAGCCAGGGGCCCAGAGCCAGGCCCACAGCCAGCCCCAGCCCGTTCAGGGCCTGGAAGCGGAGGGCCAGGAACTTGCTGCCACTGATCCGTTCGGGCACCTGATGGTGGTCGCGCAGTAGGCGGATCAGGGCCCGGGCCGGCGGCAGACCGATCGCCCCAAGCAGGGCCGTGAGGGGCCACCAGCCGAGCAGCACCGGTGCCCACTCCCAGGCCAGGGTGGCCGCTACAAACCAGGGCACCAGGGCCGCGGCCCGATCGCTGCCGAGCTGCACCACCGGTGAGCGCTTGCCATGGGTGGCGTCTTCCTCCACCTGATGGAAGTGGGAACAGAACAGCACCAATGTGGTGGCCAGGGCCGGACCGCCCCCCAGCACCAGGGCATCGGCCCAGGGGATCGGGGCTCCCGCCGCCCCACCGGCCTCGGCGACCGGCGCCAGCGCCAGCAGGGCCGCCGCCGTGGCGCAGGGGCCGAAGGCCAGCCAGCAGAGCGGCTCCCCCAGCCCCCGGTAGCCGAGGCGGAAGGGCGGCCCCTGGTAGAGGTAACCCAGGCCGCAGCAGGCCAGCACCAGCAGCAGCACCGCTCCGGAACTGCGCAGCGCCACCACGGCCATCACCAGCAGACCCAGCACCAGGGCCCCGTTGGCCAGGGCCGCCACCCGGTCACGCCGGCCGGTGAGGGCCACCACCGAATGGGGCTTGCCATGGGTGTCGACACCAGTCTCGTCATCGAAGACGTCGTTGGCCAGGTTCTCCCAGGCCAGCAGCAGGACAGCTGCCAAGAGGAACAGCAGCAGTTGGTCGAGCCGCATCGGCAGGCCGCGGCCCAGCCGCCAGCCGGCGGCGATCAGGGCCGGCATCACCGCCACCGCATACATGGGCCACTTGATCGCCGCCTTCCAGAGGCGGCGCCGATCCAGCGGCGGCCCTTGCCGCGGCGCTCCCTCCTGGGGTGGCCCGTTCTGCGGCCGCCGTGGCGCCTCGGCGGCGTGAAGGCTTGCGACGACCTGGGGCTCGGACATGGGTGCCGGCAGCTGCTGATGCGAGAAGGTCCATACATTTGAGCAGCCGCTTCGGCGCCACCCGGTGCAGGCTCCACCCAGCGTCACCTCCCCACTCCCGTCGTCTCTCGCGGAGCCCTCCCTGCCGGAGTTGAGCTTCACGGAGCTCCTTGCCGCGGCGGCCCAGGGGGCCCGGCAGCTGGAAGACGACGGGGTGCTGAGCCTCGCCTTGCCGCTGGCCGCGCGAGACCCGATGGCGCTGCTGGCCCATCTGCCCAACGGCCAGCGGTTTCGATTCCTCTGGGACAGCGCTCCCGGGCTCTGCCTGGCCGCCAGCGGCAAGACCCACAGCCTGGAGCTGAGCGGACCGCGCCGCTTCGAGCTGGCCCAGCGCTTCAGTGCCGTGAGCCTCAGCCGGCTGGCGGTGGCGCCGCAGGCCTGCCCTCCCCTGGCCCGGCCGCGGGTGCTGCTGGCCTTCTCCTTCTTCGACAGCCCCCTGCAGGATGGCCAGGGCGTGGCCGGGGTGGAGGCGGTGCTGCCGCGCTGGCAGCTCAGCCGCCAGGGGCGCCACTGCTGGTTGCGGCTGCAGCGCAGCCTCGGCGGCGACGTGACCCCCCGCTCGGTGGCGGAGGAGCTCTGGGAGCAGGCCGAGCTGTTGCGCGCACTGCCGCCGTCTGCCGAACCGGCGGGCGATGTGCTGGGGGTCCGCCTGTTGCACAGCTCCCCCTGGCAGGAGGGCTACCGCGAGGCGGTGGCTCGAGGCCTGGAGCTGGTGGAAACGGGGGCGCTGCGCAAGCTCGTGCTGGCGGTGCGCCAGAGGCTGGAGCTGGACCGCCCCCTCGATCCCCTCCAGCTCCTGGCCCAGCTGCGCCTGCGCCAGCCCGGCAGCTGTCGCTTCCTCTGGCAGCAGACCCAGGGTGGGGTGTTGCTGGGCGCGTCACCGGAGCGGCTGCTCACCGTGCGCCAGGGCCAGCTGCGCAGCGATGCCCTGGCCGGCACGGCCCCGATCGGTCCAGCGGCTGATCTGTTGCCCGGCTCCGTCAAAGACCGGCATGAACACGAGCTGGTGGTGGAGGCGATCACCGAGGTGCTGCGCGAGGCCGGCCTTGATCCGCGTCGGCCGCGGCGACCGCGGCTGGCCCGCCACGGCCAGCTGGTGCATCTGCACACCCCGATCACCGCCAGGCTCGGGGAGCAGCAACCCCTGGCCCTGGCCGCGGCCCTGCATCCCACCCCGGCGGTCGCCGGCCTGCCCCGGCGGGAGGCCATGGCCTGGCTGCGCAGCCTCGAGCCCTTCGAGCGGGGCACCTACGCCGCGCCCCTGGGCTGGATCGACAGCGAGGGGGATGCCGAGCTGCGGGTGGCGATCCGCAGTGGCACCCTGCGCGGCCGCGAGCTGGAACTCACCGCCGGCGCCGGACTGGTGCAGGGCTCAGTGGCGGAGCGGGAACTGCAGGAGGTGGCCCTCAAGCTGGGGGTGCTGCAGCAGCAGCTCAATCTGCCGCTGGCTCCGATGCCGCTTTGAGCCAAGAGCGCTGCTTCGGCCTTCGGCACCGCCCCTGCCCATAGCCGGCCATGGCCTCCCTGCTCGTTCTGCTGTTGCTGCTGATCGCCATCACCGCCAGCAGTATCCCGGCCGGGATTTGCTGGGCCGTGGTCACCGTGACCACCGTGGGCTATGGCGATGTCGCGCCGGTCACCCCCCTGGGGCGCTTCGTCGCCTCGATCGTGATGTTGCTGGGCTACAGCATCATCGCGGTGCCCACCGGCATTCTCACGGTGGGGATTCAGCGGGCTCTGAGGGCGACTCAGCCCAGTGCCAGCAACCGCTCGATCGTCAGATCCGCCAGCGGTTGCCCTGCCAGCCGTTCCACCTCCCGAACGCCGGTGGGGCTGGTCACGTTGATCTCACTGAGGCGGCCATCGATCACATCGATCCCCACGAAGAACAGACCCTCCGCCCGCAGCACCGGGGCCAGCTCGGTGCAGATCCGCCGCTCCGCCGCCGTGAGCTCGGTGACCTCCGGCGCCCCACCCACCGCCAGGTTGCTGCGGAATTCGCCCGGCAAGGGCTTGCGGTTCACGGCACCGAGCGGTTCGCCGTCCACCAGCAGGATGCGCTTGTCGCCGGCCGTCACCCCCGGCAGGAAGGCCTGCACCATCACCGGCAACCGTTCCTGCTGGGTCACCAGCTCCAGCAGGGCCTTGAGCCCTGGGGCTGAGCCCGCACTGCGCACCACCCCCTGACCGGCCCGGCCACCCAGGGGCTTGAGCACCACGTCGCCGTGCTCAGCGGCAAAGGCGGCCAGCTGCTCCACCCGGGCACTCACCAGCGAAGGCGCCATCAGGTGGCTGAAGCGCAGGGAACCGACTTTCTCGTTCCAGCCGCGCAGGGAGGCGGCTCGGTTGAGCACCCGCACCCCCTGGCGCTCGGCCAGCTCGAGCAGATGGGTGGCATAGAGGTAGGCCTCGTCCACGGGCGGATCCTTGCGCATCCACACGCAGGCGAACGCCTCAAGGGGCAGCAACCGGGGCGGCTCGGCCCGGTACCAGGGCTGGGGCACCTGCCAGCCCGCCGGATCCGCCACCATCGGCTCCAGCCACACCGGCTGGGCCCACGCCCAGGCGCGATGGCCGCAGCCGTCCAGGCCGCTGGCGGGTGGTGCGGCCGACAGGTCGGCGATGGTGGCCACCCATACCTCCTGGCCGGCCCGTTGGGCCGCCTGCATCAGGGCCACGCTCGAATCCTTGGCGGGATTGAGCCGGGCGATCGGATCGACGAGGAACAGCTGGGAGGCGGAACCGGGAGGCGGAAGGGCGCTCACGGTCAGCTGCCCAGGAGGGGATCGAGCTGGCCCTTGTGATCCAGGGCATGCAACTCATCGCAGCCACCGATGGCCTGCCCATCAATGAAGATCTGGGGCAGGCTCGTGCGCCCATCGGCCCGCTCGCTCATCGCCGCCCGGGCGGCATGGTCGCCATCGATGCCGTACTCGGTGTAAGCCACTCCCTTGCGCTCCAGCAGCTGCTTGGCGCGGATGCAGAACGGGCAATACCGCCAGGTGTAGATCTCAACGTTGGCGGCCATCTCCTCAACCCAGGCGGAAGGGTGGATCCTAGAAGTGAACAGTCTCAGGGCTAGGAGCCTGTCGCGCATAGATCGTCGGACAAAAATCGAGGGCTTTCCCACCACGATGGGAAGCCAGGCCGGAATCAGACTGGGAAAGCAGCGAATTGATGTTTTCGCGCTGGCTCGCTGAAATTGTACGTAGCGCA
>NZ_JAHLYT010000030.1 GCF_025128095.1 Synechococcus sp. CS-1328
CCCCCCATTCCCGTAGTGTTTGGCGACTACGAGGCCGAATTCCTCACCCATGTCCACTCAAATCACGCCTCAGTCAGAGGTCATCACGCCAGTAGGCCAAACGCCGCCCGTCGTCACAGAAACCCCTCAGGGCACATCCGTTGTCTTTGGCGGCCAGACCAGTGGCGTCAACACCACTGCAATTAGTGGCACAACCCTCGTCTCTGGTGAGAAGACCACCGGCTCCAGCTTCAACATGTTTGGAGGCGCCGACTTCATCTTCGCCGAATTCAAGGCGAAGAAGTCGACCGTTACCGGCGACGAAGGCGACAACGCCATTGATGCTGCAGCCACTGTCTTCAAGAAAACGTCGTTCGATCTTGGAGCTGGTGCAGACTCGATCGCCTTCGCAGAAGGTTCCAAGGTCAAGCAGGCTGACCTCAATCTTGGCGAGGGCGACGATGTTGTGAGCTTCGGCAATGGCTCTAACGTCACGAAGTCTACGATTGACTTGGGTACCGGCGGCAGTGACAGGATCCTTATCGCACAGGATGCAGAAGTCAAGAAGCTGACAATCAAGAACTTCGATAGCAATGACGTTCTCAGGATCGGTGATGTGACTTACACCCAGCCTGGCATCGCAGCCAAGCTGGCAGAAGACGGTATCGACTTCATTACCTTCGAGTGATCGTCTGATCGATTTGATCCAGCCAGCCGGGGGAATCCCCGGCTTTTTTTTTGCGAACAGCCGCTGATGCCCCGCACGCTCAAGCCTCCACCCACTACGCCATAGATTGGCCCCGTCGTTGCCACGCGCTGGCCCTTGATCGAGCGTTACACCCTGCCCGCCATGGGCCAGATCTGGAGTGAAGAGGCGAAATTCCAGAGCTGGCTGGATGTGGAGATCGCCGCCACCGAAGCCAATCAACGCCTCGGCCGCGTTCCTGCCGATGCCCTCGCCACCATCAAGGCCACAGCCCGGTTTGAGGTGCCCCGCATCCTCGAGATCGAGGCGGAGGTGCGTCACGACGTGATCGCCTTCCTCACCAACGTGAATGAGCACGTGGGGGATGCCGGACGCTACATCCACGTGGGGATGACCAGCTCCGACGTGCTCGACACCGGCCTGGCCCTGCAGCTCAAGGCCTCGGTTCAGCTGCTGCGCCAGGAGCTTGATGCTCTGGCCCACGCCCTGCGGACCTTGGCCCGGGAGCACAAAAACACCGTGATGATCGGCCGCTCCCACGCCATCCATGGCGAGCCGATCAGCTTCGGCTTCAAGGTGGCTGGCTGGCTGGCGGAGGTGGTGCGCAACCAGGAGCGGCTCGAACGGCTCGAGCAGGTGGTGAGCGTGGGCCAGATCAGCGGCGCCATGGGCACCTACGCCAACACCGATCCCCAGGTGGAAGCGATCACCTGCGAATTACTGGGCCTGGTGCCCGACACGGCCAGCACCCAGGTGATCGGCCGCGATCGCCATGCCGAGTACGTCCAGACCCTGGCCCTGGTGGGCGCCGCCCTGGAGCGCTTCTCCACCGAGATCCGCAACCTGCAGCGCACCGATGTGCTGGAGGTGGAGGAGAACTTCGCCAAGGGCCAGAAGGGCAGCTCCGCCATGCCCCACAAGCGCAACCCGATCCGCAGCGAGCGCATCTCCGGCCTGGCCCGCGTGCTGCGCAGCTACGTGGTGGCTGCCCTGGAGAACTGTGCCCTCTGGCACGAGCGCGACATCAGCCACAGCTCGGTGGAGCGGATGATGCTGCCCGATTGCTCGGTCACCCTGCACTTCATGCTGCGCGAAATGACCGACGTGGTGAAGGGCCTCGGGGTCTACCCGCAGAACATGGCCCGCAACATGAACGTCTACGGCGGTGTGGTGTTCAGCCAGAGGGTGCTGCTGGCCCTGGTGGCCTCAGGACTGAGCCGCGAGGAGTCCTACCGGATCGTGCAACGCAACGCCCACACCGCCTGGAACACTGAAGGCGGCCATTTCCGCGCCAACCTCGAGGCCGATGCCGATGTGACCAGCCGTCTCAACCCCGAGCAGCTGGCACACTGCTTCGCCGCCGACCTACACCTGGCCAACCTGGGGGTGATCTGGGAGCGGCTGGGGATCTGAGGCTCGCAGCTCTCAGGCCGCCGGCTTTCAGGCGAGTAGGCCTGAGGCTGGCAGGAGCGCCGGATCCTGGTTGGCCAGGGTGGGATTGGCCTGGTCTTTAGCCGAGAGCTGGATCTCCACCCCTGGCGGCAGTTCGGGCCAGACAATGCCAACGGCGGGATCATTCCAGACGATCCCCTGTTCTGAGGCCGGATGGTAATAATCGGAGCAGAGGTAGCAGAAATCCGCCAGCTCACTGAGCACCAGAAAGCCGTGCGCGAAGCCCGGCGGCACCCAGAGCTGCTGGTGGGTCACGTCGTCGAGCAAGGCACCCACCCATTGGCCGAAAAAGGGAGAGCCGCGGCGCACATCCACCGCCACATCAAACACCGCCCCGCGGGAGCAGCGCACCAGCTTGCCCTGGGTCTGCACGAGCTGGTAGTGGAGCCCGCGCAGCACCCCCTGGCGGCTGCGGCTCTGATTGTGCTGCACCAGCGGCGGAATTCCGGCCTGATCCAGCACGTTCTGGCGCGCCGTTTCCACAAAAAAGCCTCGGGCATCCCCGAAGACCTTGGGCTGCAGCAACAGCACGTCGGGGATGGACTGGGGAATGATCTGCATGACGGTGAAACGCAGCCGAGAGAGAGAGAGAGAGAGAGAGAGAGAGAGAGAGAGAACCGAAACAGGAAAGAACAGAACTCAAACGCGTCCGGACAACCACGCGTCAGGACGACACAAAGGATCAGAACAACAACGAATCAAGCGCGAAACGAAGACAGGGAATCCTGGGGGCTCGGGAATCCCTAAGCTTCAGGCTCCCAGGGAGGCTCCGTACTGTGCTTCCAGGTAGCCGCTGTACTCCGGCGAGAGCAGCGGCTCCCACCAGCTGCGATTGGCCAGATACCACTGCACCGTGCGCCGCAGGCCTTCCTGCACCGTCACCTGGGGCTCCCACCCCAACGTGCGGCGAATGTGGGAGGCATCGATGGCATAGCGGCGGTCGTGGCCAGGGCGATCCGCCACGAAGCGAATCAGCTCGCGGCAGGGACGCACCGGCAGATCCGGAGCCAGCTCCTCCATCAGGTCGCAAAGCAGGTGAACCAGATCAAGATTGGCCACCTCGTTGTTGCCGCCGATGCAATAGGTGCTGCCAGGCTCGCCGGCCAACAGCACCCGCTCCAGGGCCCGGCAGTGGTCGTGCACGAACAACCAGTCGCGCACATTGGAGCCGTCGCCGTAGACCGGAATCGGCCGGCCGAGCAGGATGTTGATCAGCGTGAGCGGAATCAGCTTTTCCGGGAAGTGGTAGGGCCCGTAATTGTTGGAGCAATTGCTCACCAGCACCGGCAGCCCGTAGGTGTGTTGCCAGGCCCGGGCCAGGTGGTCGCTGGCAGCCTTGCTGGCGGCATAAGGCGAGCGGGGCGAATAGGCGGTGGATTCACTGAAGGGAGGATCCTGCGGCTCAAGGCTGCCGAACACTTCATCGGTGCTGACGTGCAGAAACCGCCAGTGCTCGGGTGAGCCGTTGGCCAACCAGTGGGCCCGGAAGGCCTCCAGCAGGGTGAAGGTGCCCCCCACGTTCGTGGCCAGGAAGGCGCCGGGTCCACTGATCGAGCGGTCGACATGGGATTCGGCCGCCAGATGGGCCACATGGGTGATGGACTGCTCCTGGAGCACCTTGGCCACCAACGCCGCATCGCCGATGTCGCCATGCACGAACTGGACCTGGCCCGCATCGATCAGGGGCGCAATCGTGGCGCGTTTGCCGGCGTAGGTGAGGGCATCCAGCACCACCAGGCGATCCTGCGGATGGGTGGCGGCCCAATGGTGAACCAGGTTGCCGGCGATGAATCCGGCGCCGCCGGTGATCAAGAGATGGCGGGTCATGGAAGAAAACATCATTGCCAGGCCTCGAGGCACTGCCGCAGATCCTCGCGCCAGTTCGGCAGGGGGAGGCCAAAGGCCGCCTCAAAGCGGGAGCCATCCAGCCGTGAGTTCGCCGGGCGGGCTGCCGGGGTTGGGTAGGCACTCGACGGGATGGCGCTGAGGGCGGGGGCGCGCTCCAGCAGGCCGAGGTCCACCGCCTCCGCGAAGATCGCGGCGGCAAAGTCGTGCCAGCTCACGGCGGGTTGGCCGGCGTAGTGGTAAGTGCCCCAGGGCAGACCTGCGGTGATGGCCGGCTCGGCCAGCTGCAGCAGGGTGCGGGCAATCGCCTCGGCACTGGTGGGGCCACCGATCTGGTCGTCCACCACCGACAGGGCCAGGCGTTCCCCCCCCAGCCGCAGCATTGTGCGCACGAAATTGGCGCCCTGGATGCCGAACACCCAGCTCACCCGCAGCAGCAGGTGGGGACCAGCGGCCGCTCGCAGCGCCTCCTCGCCGGCCAGCTTGGTGGCGCCATACACCCCCAGGGGGCCGGTGGGATCCTCTTCCCGCCAGGGCGAGTCGCCACAGCCGTTGAACACATAATCGGTGGAGAGGTGCATCAGGGGCAGATCCCGCGCCGCACAGGCCTGGGCCAGCACACCCACTCCAACGGCATTCACCGCCTGGGCCAGCTCGGGCTCGCTCTCGGCCCGATCCACCGCCGTGTATGCAGCGGCATTGATCACCAGGGCAGGCTTCAGCTGATCGAGCAGAGCCTCAAGTTGCTGGACCAGCTCGCCCGATGGAGCTGCCAGATCGATCTCGGGCCGCCCAGCCACCACCAGGGGACGATCCGGCAGCAGCGCCGGTGCCAGGGCCTGCAGGGCGCTGGCCACCTGGCCGCTGCGGCCGATCAGCAGCACTGGTGCAGCAGCAGAGGAGGCCATTGAAAAAGATGGACCTGGAGTCGGGGTGATCATGCGCAGCGCTCCGCCAGCAGGCCTTCCAGGTAGGCGCCATAGCCGCTCTTGTGGAGCGGTGCCGCCAGTTGGGCCAGCTGGTCATCGCTGATCCAGCCCTGCCGCCAGGCCACTTCTTCGGGGCAGCCGATCTTGAGCCCCTGGCGTTTTTCGAGGGTGCGGATGTAGCTGCCGGCCTCATGCAGAGAATCACAGGTGCCGGTATCCAGCCAGGCCATGCCGCGGCCCAGCAGTTCCACCTGCAACTGCCCCCGCTCGAGATAGAGGCGATTGAGGTCGGTGATCTCCAGCTCGCCCCGTGGGGAAGGCTTCACCTGATGAGCCAGCTCCACCACCTGGGAATCATAGAAATACAGGCCGGTCACGGCGTAGTTGGAAGCTGGCACCTCCGGCTTCTCCTCCAGCGAGGTGACCCGCCGCTGCGCATCAAACCCCACCACGCCGTAGCGCTCCGGATCCGCCACCCGATAGGCGAACACCGAAGCACCATCGCCGCGAGCCGCCGCCGCCTGCAGGCTGATCGAGAGATCGTGCCCATAGAAGAGGTTGTCGCCCAGAACCAGGGCCGCCGGATGGCCGTCCAGAAAAGTCTCACCGATCAGGAAGGCCTGGGCCAGGCCATCGGGGCTGGGCTGCTCGGCGTAGGAGAAGCGAACGCCCCAGCGGGAGCCGTCGCCGAGCAGATCCCGGAACCGAGGCAGATCGTGGGGGGTGGAGATGATCAGGATGTCCTGAATGCCCGCCAGCATCAAGGTGCTGAGCGGGTAATAGATCATCGGCTTGTCGTAAACCGGCAGCAGCTGCTTGCTCACCGCCTGGGTGATCGGATGCAGGCGGGTGCCGCTGCCACCGGCCAGGATAATGCCGCGGTGACCAGAGGCCTTGGACGAAACAGGCAACGATTCAGGGTGACTGCGGATACTTTCCCACAGGCGCCTGGCCGATCCCTTGCCTCCTGAGCCCTTGGCCTGCACCCCTGGACCGCGACATCTTCCGCAATCTGGGCCTGTGAAGCAGGATTCTTCTGAAGGTGTTGTTTAGAAGGCAGGGCTGTCCTCAGGAACTTCATCCAAAGGCTCAACCTCAACCACAGCCGTAGCCACTGCCTCAACCGCAGCCACCGCCTCAGTCGCAACCAAAGACGGAACCGCCGACTCAGACCCAGCCACAGCCGGGGCAGCAGCCTGTCCCACCAGATCCTCGATCTCGCAGACCGGGAAGCGGTTGATCGCCTGCAGGGCACGGCGGGAGTTGCGGCGTAGCTGCTCGCTGATCGCTTCGCAGTAGGGAATCTGGGCGAGCAGATCCACCGTGCGGCGCAGGATGCGCACCACATCGCCTTCATCGAGGGAGGTGCTGGCGATCACATCGGTCCAGCTGGCCCCCCGGGCCCAGGCTTCCACCAGCCCCGTGAGTTCGGGCTCCCACCAGACCGGCACCACCACCTTGCCGCGCTCCTGCTGGCGCTGCAGCTCCCGCCGCAGGCCGCGCAGGTCGTGCAGGGCTTCCTCCACTGCCGGTGGCGGCGGGAAGGCACACCAGAGATCGGGGCGGTTCACCTCGGTGGAGATCGCCTCGAGCACCGCGGCCAGCTCGGCGGGGTCGAGCCCATCGAGATGACCACTCATCAGAGCGAGCCCCAGCCAGAGCTCGTTGTCGCCCCGCAGGGCCGCCACAGTGCGACCCACCTCCGTGGGCTCAAGCCCCTCAGCTCCATCCAGCCCCCCGAAGAAGCGCAAGATGTCGATCAGGGCCAGGAAGGTATCCCAGTGGCGGTTCGAGCGGTGATGCAGCAGCGTCTGGCGTTCTTCGATCTCCACAGCCAGCTCCTCCATGCGGCGGTGGTGCTGCTTGAGCCGCTTGCGATCGCCCCAGCGATGGGCCGGATGGAGTTCCAGCTCCTGTTCGAGCTGCTGCACCAGCCGCGCCTGCTCCTGCACCTCTCCGGCCAGGTCGAACTGGGGGGTGCTCATGTCGTGGCGGCGGGCCATCGAGGCCACCGCCAGGGCCAGACCACCACTGGCCTGGTCGCCATGGCGCAATTCACCCTGATGCTGCAGCTCGGGCGGATCCAGCTGGCTCACCTGCAGGCAGCTGAGCTCGGCATGGAGGCTCACCACCGCATGGCAGGGGAGCAGCAGCCACTGGTTCTCATCGGTGAGGCAGAGCAGCAGGGGGAACTGGCCGGGGCCCGGCACCTTCCGCACGATCACCGCCGGTGTGACCCGGCCCCGCAACTGGGGCGCCCGGAGGCTCACCAGGGTGCCTTCACTGGAGAACTGCAGGGCCAGGGTGAGTTCGTGCACCAGGGTCTCTTCGGCCTGGTGCTGCAGGATCCGCTGCAGGCGACGCTCCTCGCGCAGGCGGCCGCGCTGCTTTTCATAGTCTTCAAAGTCGTCCCAGGGCACATCGCCGCTGCCGGCCTCGAGGGAGGCGAGCTGGGCCCCCAGTTCGGCGATGCGGGCCTCGTCGTCTGCCAGGTCGAGGGTGGCCAGATACCGCCCGAAACTGCGTTCCACCAGCTCGCGCGCCTTTGTTAGGTCGTAGCGCTGCAGCAGGTTGAGCACCATGCCGTAGCTGGGCGTGAACTGGCTCACCAGCGGATCGGCCGGGCTGGTGGCCAACGCACCCGCCTCCCGCACCCCCTCGAAGCGGCTCTGCACCGTCACCACATAGCCCTGCACATCGAGGCCACGCCGGCCCGCCCGGCCCGCCATCTGCAGGAACTCACTGCCCATCAGGGGGCGGTGGCCCCGCTCGGTGCGCTTCGACAGCGAAGAGATCACGGTGGTGCGGGCCGGCATGTTGATGCCCGCCGCCAGGGTTTCGGTGGCAAACACCACCTTGATCAGTCCCTGCTGAAAAAGATCTTCGATCAGTTCCTTCCAGGCCGGCAGCACACCGGCGTGGTGGGAAGCGATGCCCCGCAGCAGCGGTTCATCATGGCCCTCCCGAACCGCCTCTGGTGTGGCAGCTACGTAGGCGTCAAGGCGCACAGCGATGCGCGCCTGTTCCTCGGGGGTGACCAGACAGAGCTTGCCCATGTCGCGTACGCCCTTATCGCAGCCGCGACGGCTGAAGATGAAATAGATCGCCGGCAGCATGTCCCGCTCGGCCATCTGGGCCACCACGAACGCCAGAGGCGGTGCCTCGGGCTGGGGTGGCCGCGGCGGCTTGGGACCCTTGCGGCGGGTGGTCTTGGGAGGCCGCCAGACCTTGCAGTTGGGGTGCAGTGCCGTGCCTTCGTCATTGAGCAGGGGGTGGAGACCCTTGGCGCTGCAGAAGCTGAAGGCCAGCGGCACCGGCCGGAAGTCGCTGTGCACCAGGCGGGTGGGGCCGTGCACCCGCTCGATCCAGTCGGTAAGCTGGCCGGCATTGGCCACCGTGGCCGAAAGCGCCACCAGCTGGATCGGCGGCGGGCAATGGATGATCGATTCCTCCCAGACGGTGCCGCGCTGGGAATCGTTCATGTAGTGGCACTCATCCAGCACCACCGCCTCCACGTCCGCCAGGGGGTCGTCGTCGGGATGGTCGATTTCCGCATAGAGCATGTTGCGGAAGATCTCGGTGGTCATCACCACGATCTGGGCCTCACGGTTGAGGCTCAGATCACCGGTGAGCAGCCCCACCTTCTCCGCCCCGAACTGATGGCGGAAATCACGCAGTTTCTGGTTGGAGAGGGCCTTGAGGGGCGTGGTGTAAAAGACTTTCTGGCCGTGGGCCAGGGCGCGGTAGATGGCGTACTCGCCCACCAGGGTCTTGCCGGAGCCGGTGGGGGCACTCACCACGACCGAGTGGCCCTGGTTCAGCGCATCGATCGCCTCGAGCTGGAAGGGATCGAGCGAAAACGGAAACAGCTGGTCCAGCGCCGGCACTGGCTGATCAGCACGTTGGCCAGAACTGGGCATCGGCGAATCCTAGGGGCGGGCTGACCCGGTTCCACTGCGGGAGCGCCACCAGGCGGCCAGCAGGCTGCCCAGCACCGCCTGCACCACGGCCGAGATCGCACCGGGCAAGGCCGTGAGCGGGCTGGTGAAGGCCGAACGGGCCAGCACCCGCCGGAAATCCCCGAGCTGCAGCCCCAGCCCCATGCCCAGCATGATCACCGCCAGGGCCCAGACGATCGCCGGCCCCTTCAGCCACGTGAACAGCTGCGGAAACGGCAGCGACAGCAGCACCGCCGCCAGGGTCCAGACCGGAAAGAGCAGGGTGAAGCGTTCCAGCAGCCCCAGGTGCGGCGGCAGGGCGGCGGGCGGCGCAGCAGGTTGCGGCGGGGCGGCTTGCGGCGGAGGTGCCATCGACGGCAGATCGGGCTTGCGGCCCATCCTGCTCAGCGGACCTGGAGGCGTCAGCGAAAGACCCCGCATCAGAACAGGGGACAACGGGCGAGAACCTGACCCTGCTTAGGTTGGGCAGATGCGGCAGCCAATGCCGGTGTCCGAGCCGATCAGCACAGCCCCCCTCTGGCGTGAGCAGCTGATCGCCAGCCTGTCCGCCCTGCCGGCGGAACGCCACCGCCGGATCCGCACCTTCCTGCCCGGCCGCAGCGCCGCCTCCTTGCAAGACGCGCAAGCGAACGCCCCCCCCCTGCTCGATCTGGCCAGCAACGATTACCTGGGTCTGGCGCGCCATCCGGCCCTGGCCCGGGCCGCGACGGCCTGCCTGAACGAGGAAGGCCTCGGCGCCGGCTCCTCACGGCTGGTGTGCGGCAGCCGGCCCATCCACGAAGCCCTGGAGCGGGCCCTGGCCCGCTGGCTGGGACGGGAACGGGTGCTGCTCTTCCCGAGCGGCTTCCAGGCCAATCTCGCCGCGGTGACAGCCCTGGCGGATCGCCACAGCCTGGTGCTGGCCGATCGGCTGATCCACCACTCCCTGCTGGTGGGCGTGCAGGCCAGCGGTGCCCGCCTGCAGCGCTTCCGACACAACGATCTCACCGATCTGGAGAGGCGCCTGGTGGCTGCACGGCAGGCCGATCCGGGGCAGCGCCTGCTGGTGCTGAGCGAAAGCCTGTTCAGCATGGAGGGCACCAGCCCGGCCGTGGAGGCCCTGGCACGGCTGTGCGAGCGCCATGGGGCCCTGCTGCTGCTGGATGAGGCCCATGCGCTGGGGGTGCTGGGACAGGGAGGCCGCGGCCTGGCCTGGGGACTGCCCGCCGTGACCCTGGTGAGCGGCACCTTCGGCAAGGCCTTCGGCGGGGGCGGTGCCTTCCTCGCCAGCGATGCCCTGGTGGGCGACTGGCTGCTGCAGCGCAGTGGCGGCTTCCGCTTCACCACAGCTCTGGCACCACCGCTGGCGGCTGGGGCGCTCGCCGCGCTGGAACTGATGGAGAGCCGGGAAGCCTCTGGCCAGGCGGCTGGCCCGGCACTGCTGGAGCGGGCCCGGCGTTGGCGCGATGGCCTCGAGGCTGCCGGCTGGCCCAGGCCCGCCGGCCACGGCCCGATCCTGGCGCTGGTGGTGGGAGGCGACCAGGAAGCGCTCGACCTCCAGGCCCGACTTGAGGGGGCCGGCCTGCTGATCGTGGCGATCCGCCCGCCCACGGTGCCGGAGGGTCAGGCCCGTCTGCGCCTCGTGCTGCGCGAGGATCTGCCTCCGGGCAGTCTGCATCACCTGCTGAAGGCCCTCGGTTCACCGCCTGCGCCATGACCCTCCAGGTGATCGCCATGCACGGTTGGGGCGGCGACAGCCGGGCCTGGGAACCCTGGCGGCAGCTGGCCGAGCAGCGGAACTGGCCGTGGCAGAGCGGTGAACGCGGCTACGGCTCCCTGCCGCCGTTCCAACCCACCTGGATCCCCAACGGCGCGGCCACGGCCGGGCCCCGCGTGCTGATCGGCCACTCCCTCGGCCCCCACCTGGTGCCAGCGAACGTGCTGGCAGCCGCCGATCTGGTGGTGCTGCTGGCCAGCTTCGGACGCTTCGTGCCGGAGGGCCGCGATCGCCGGCGGCTGCAGCGGGGACTGGCCGGTATGGCAGCGCCGCTGCAAGCCCACCTGGCCAGCGGCTTGGAGACCAGTGAGAGTGCTGTTCAGAGCATGCTGTCGGCCTTTCTGCAGCAGGCGGCTGATCCTGCTGATGCCGCCCTGCTGCCCCCCGGGCCGGAAACCGACCACATCACCCCCGCGGGCTGCGGACGCCTGCTCGACGACCTGGAACGACTGGAACAGTGCGACGGCCTGCCGACCGGGTTTCCCGCCGCAGCCCAGGTGCTGATCGTGGAGGCGGAAGCCGATCGGATTGTGGTGCCCGCCGCCCGTTCCCTGCTGCGCAACGCCCTGCCCACAGCCGCGATGGAGGTGCTGCCCGGCGCCGGCCACAGCCTGTTGCAGACGAACGTGGTGCCGTTGGTGTTCAGCTGGCTTGAGGCCAGGCAGAGCCAGTGGGGCCAGGCAGGGGGAAGCGGTTCATCGGCCTCTGGGCCGGTACCGGCTGGGTCTCCCGAATGACGGCTGCTGCGGCCTTCGGCACGACAGCGGCGACCCGCTTCAGCACCCAGGTGAGGCAGCGATTCGCCGTTGGGGCCAGCGCCTACGACCAGGAGGCCCATCTGCAGCGCGCGGTGGCCTGGCGGCTGGCACACCACTGCCGCCACCTGCCGCTGCTGCCAGGCCCCAGGGCTGACCTCGGCGCCGGCACCGGGCTGCTCAGCCGGGCCCTGCTGGAGCAATGGCCTTCAGGGAACGCTTCACCCCGGCTGCAGCAGATCGATCTCTGCCCCGAACTGCTGACCCGCAACGCACTGGCCAACAGCCGGGAGCGGCGGGGCTGGGATCTGGAGCGCGGGCTGCCGGCGGCGGCGCAGTCGGCGGCCCTGCTGATCTCCAGCTTTGCTCTGCAGTGGCTGGAGAACCCGGCAAAGCAGCTGGAAGGCTGGTGCCACAGCCTCATGCCGGGTGGCTGGCTAGCCCTGGCGGTGCCGACCAGCGGCAGCTTTCCGCAATGGCGCTCCGCCGCCGCTGCCGCCGCCGTTCCCTGCACGGCCCTGCCCCTGCCAGACGCTGAGGCTCTGATCGCCGCGGCCGAGCGTGGCGGTCTGGGGCTGCGGCATGCCCAGGTACTCCGTTTTCAGCGGCTATGCCTCGATGGACATGAGGCCCTGGGACGGATGCGCGCCCTTGGCGCCGGCGCCAGCCGCAGCGCGCCGCTGTCGGCAGCTCAACTGCGACGGCTCCTGCGCCACTGGAAGCAGCCCGGTCTCAGTTGGGAGGTGTTGCTGCTGTTGGGCTCGCGCCCCACGACAGGGGGCAGCTGACGGGGGGCGCTGACTGGGAGCGCTGACTGGGGCCGCTGAGCAGAATCCCAAGTGCCGCTGCGGTTCTGCCTGCAGTGACACTGCCTTCGTCAACACGATGCCCGCCAGCCACCGCCACGACCCCTCCAGCCACCGCCACGACCCCTCCAGTACCGACCCAGCCACTGCCAGCGAAACAGCCGGCGGCGACACAGCGGGCGCGGCAGCCGAGAACCACAGCGGCCTGGTGATCTGCGGCACCGACACCGATGTGGGCAAGACGGTGGTGAGCGCCCTGGTGGTGCAGGGCCTGGGGGCCCGCTACTGGAAGCCGGTGCAGAGCGGCCTGGACGGCGAGGGGGATCGGGGCCGGGTGCAGGATCTGCTGCAGCTGCCCTCGGAACGGCTTCTGCCCGAGGCCTACCGGCTGCAGGCACCCGTCTCCCCCCATTGGGCCGCCGAGCGGGAGGGCCTCACGATCGACCCCGAGCACCTCAGGCTGCCCGCCGGCTCAGGAGCTCTGGTGGTCGAAACCGCCGGTGGTCTGTTGGTGCCGCTGCGCCGCGACTGGCTGCAGATCGAGCAGGTGCAGCGCTGGGGGCTGCCGGTGCTGCTGGTGGCCCGCAGCGGCCTGGGCACGCTCAACCACACCCTGCTCTCGCTCGAAGCCCTGCGGGCCCGGCGGATCCCGGTGCTGGGGCTGGTGCTGAACGGTCCCCTCCATCCCGACAACCCCCGCACCCTCGAACAGCTCGGCGGTGTGCCGGTGCTGGCGGAGCTGCCGCCCCTCGAACCCCTTGAGGCCAGTGGTCTGCAGCAGCAGTGGCAGTGCTCCGAGCTGCCCCGTAGGCTGCGGCCATGGGCAAGAAACACCTGTTGATCAGCGGTGCCGTGGCCGTGCTGTGCGCCGGCATCCTGGTGCTGTTCACCGACATCGAAGTGCGGACTGTGCACTGGTTCAACTGCGGCCCCTGGAGCAGCAGCGGCGAGAAGGCCTCGCAAGCCTGCCGCTGAGCCCACGATCGATGAACGGAAGCCCAACCTCGGAGGGTCTGGATCCGCTGGCCGCTCCTGGCTCTGGCTGGCATCCCAACCTCTGGCATCCGAACCTCTGGCATCCCACCACCCAGGTGGCCACGGCGGAGCCACCGCTGCGGGTGGTGGCTGGCAAGGGCGTCTGGCTGGAACTGGAGGATGGTCGTCGCCTGATCGACGCGATCAGCAGCTGGTGGGTGACCCTGCACGGTCACGCCGAACCTCGCATCGCCGCGGCGATCGCTGCCCAGGCCGTCAGGCTCGAGCAGGTGATTTTCGCCAATTTCCGCCATCCTCCGGCCGAACGGCTGGCCGAACGGCTCAGCGCCGCCACGGGGCTGGACCGCCTCTTCTTCTCAGACAACGGCTCCACCGCCGTGGAGGTGGCCCTCAAGATCGCCTGGCAGTGGTGGCACAACCGCGGTGAGCAGCGCTCCCAGCTGATCGCCTTCAGCGGGGCGTACCACGGCGACACCTTCGGGGCCATGGCGGTGGGGGAACGCTCCGCCTTCTCAGCAGCGTTCGAGCCGCTGCTGTTCCACGTGGCCCGCGCCCCCTGGCCCGCCACCTGGTGGTCTGACGACACGGTGGAGGCCCGCGAGCAAGAGGCCCTGCAGCAGCTCGACACCCTGCTGGACACCCCCACCGCCGCCGTGATTCTCGAGCCGCTGGTGCAGGGGGCCAGCGGCATGGCGATGGTGCGGCCGGCCTTCCTGCAAGCCGTGGAGCAGCGGGTGCGGCAGGCCGGCGCCCTGTTGATCGCCGATGAGGTGCTCACCGGCTTCGGCCGCTGCGGGGCCCTGTTCGCCAGCCAGCGGGCCGGCATCCAGCCCGACCTGATGGCCCTCTCCAAGGGCCTCACCGGTGGCTTCCTGCCCATGGGGGTGACCATGGCCCGCGAAGCGCTGTTCGAGGGATTCGTGGGGGAGCAGCCGCAGCTCACCTTCTTCCACGGCCACAGCTTCACCGGCAATCCGCTCGGCTGCGTCGCCGCCCTGACCAGCCTCGATCTGCTGGAGGAGAACCCCCAGCGCTATCGGGAGATCGAAGCACGTCACCGCCCCCACCTGGAGCGGCTGGCGGCCCATCCACAGGTCAAGCGGCCCAGGCTTCTGGGCGGCATCGCCGCCTTCGATCTGGGGGCCGAGCCGGCCAGTTACTTCAATCCGGCCGGAAAGGAGCTGGCACGGCGGGTGCGGCAGCACGGTGTCTTCCTGCGTCCGCTGGGTTCCGTGGTGTATCTGATGCCGCCGCTGTGCATTGACGCGGCGGAACTGGAAGCCTGCTACAGCGCCATCGCCACTGCCCTCAACGAAGGGTGAGCCTGCTGGGCGCTCAGGGTCCAGCCAGGATCGCCGCCTCCACATCGGCACGGGGCAGGCCATAGGGGAAGTGCCGCACGCTCTGCTGGCCCTCCTGGTGCCAGGTCACCTTGAGCTCCTCAACCTCCAGCACGATCTGGGCGCTCCAGCGGGGCTGGTGCAGATCCCACTGGGATGGATCCGTCCGCGACTGGCTCCCGCCCAGCTGGCGCAGCCAATCCTCCAGTCGGGGCAGGGGGTGCTTGTAGAGCGGGATCTCGGGAGGAATCGGGCTCGCCATCGTCGTGAAGGGCTGCGGCGGTGCCCTCAGTCTGCGGCGCAGGCCGCTCGTCAGGCTGCAGCGTGTTGACGTCGACCAGTGGGAGTGGGGCCTCCTCCACCCACCAGCTGGGGCGCTGGATCATCTCCACCCCCCGGGCCCAGGCGAGCCCCAGGCCCAGCACCAGACTCAGCACCAGGGCGCACCCCAGCAACAGCAGGGCGAACCACTCACCGCCAGAGAGAGGGCGACGCACCGGCACCGGGCGGGGCGCGGCACGCGGCGGGGCCGGCCGACTGACGGGCGCCACCGCCGCCAGGGCTGCGGCACGTCGCAACTGGGCGTCGTAGGCCTGACGGCGCTGCGGATCACTGAGCACGGCATAGGCCTCCTGCAGCCGCTGGAAGGCAGCCGCGGCTTCAGCCTCCGGCAGGGTTGTGGTGTCGGGGTGGAACCGCTTGCTGAGACTGCGAAAGGACTGCCGCAGCTCCTGGGCACTGGCGCCCGGATCCAGCTGCAGCAAGGCGTAGTGGCTCGGCGTGGGGAGGAGGCTGGAAGGGGTCGTCGGGCTGGGCATGGCCCCCGGGCTTGGCCGCGGCCGCCACGGGGCTGCCGCCAGGATGTGGGGGATCCTAGGGAGAACAGTCCTGGATCCTTTGCCGATGCCGAGCCGGCCCGATGCCCCCGCCCCGGAGGATGCCGCTGCCACTGCCACAGCCGATGCCACTGCCGGTCCAGCGCTGTGGCAGGCCCTGGGCTGGCAGCCCACGCAGCAGCAGCAGCAGCAGTTCACAGCGCTGCAGGAGCAGCTGCGCCTCTGGAACGGCCGGCTCAACCTCACCCGCCTGGTGGAGGGCGAAGACTTCTGGATCGCCCAGGTGTTCGACAGCCTCTGGCCCTTCCTGCCGCTGCTTCAGGCCGAGCAGACCCCTGCCGCTGACGCTTCACCCCTGGAGTTGATCGACGTGGGCACAGGCGGCGGCTTCCCGGGGCTGGCGGTGGCGATCGCCCTGCCCCGGGCCCGTCTCACCCTGGTGGATTCGGTGGGGCGCAAGGTGGAGGCGGTGCGGGCCATGGCGGCGGCCCTGGGCCTGGGCGAGCGGGTGAGCCTGCGCTGCGAGCGCATCGAGAAGACCGGCCAGGCGGCCGCCTGCCGCGGTCGCTTCGACTGGGCAATGGCACGGGCCGTGGCCAGCGCGCCAGTGGTGGCCGAATACCTGGTACCGCTCTTGCGCCCCAACGGCCAGGCCCTGCTCTACCGCGGCCAATGGAGCAACGACGATCAGGCCGCCCTGGACCGGGCCCTGGTGCCGCTGCGGGCCCGCTGCACGCCGAGCCAAGCCCGTGACCTGCCGGCTGGCCGCGGCATCCGCCACGCCCTGACCCTGACCCCCACCGGCCCCTGCCCCCGCACCTATCCGCGGGCGGTGGGGCTGCCCAGCAAGCAGCCCCTGGGGACGGCCATCGCCCGCTGACGGGATCAGGGCACCGCCAGACGCTTGGTCTGCTGCCCCCCGACCCGCTGACGCAACTGGCGCAGCAGCTCGGGAATCCGCGTGGCCCAGGGGCTCTCGCCCAACACCGCCTCAAGCTCCAGCTCGCTGACGGCGTGATCGAGCTGATCGGCATTCTCTCCCGGGAACCAGTGGCTGCCGTTGCCCAGCAGCCCGTAGCGAGCCCGGGCGAAGCTCTCCAGATCCCAGGCTTCGAGCAGCTCATACAGCCACAGCAGCACCGGCAGGTTGATCTGGCCGGGGGTCTGGCTCCAGTCCGGCAGGCCCTGGAACGCGGTGCCGAGCCAGGCGTCACCCAGGCGCTCGCGCCGTGCCGCCTGCAGGCGCTCCAGGATCGGCGGCAGCAGCTCGCCGGCCCGGGGCAACAGCTGCACCGCCTCCAGATGGAGATTCAGATCAGCCGGCCCTGCCGCCCCCACGCTGATCGTGTGCACGCCGGGATCCGAGAGACAGAAGAGATCGTTGAACACGATCGGATGCAGTGGTTCGCAGAGCTCCAGCAGACGCGGCGACGGGCTGTGCAGATGACCACCTTTGTCGGTGGGGCTGATCACGAACACGCCCATGTCGTGGGCACGGGCCCGATCGATGGCGGGGCGATTGTCCTGGCGGATGAAATACCAGTGCAGATTCACATAATCAAACTGATCGCTCTCGATCGCCGCCAGGATCAGCGGCAAGGGCGCATGGGTGGAGAAGCCCACCGATCCGATCCGGCCCTGCTGCTGCCAGCGGCGCACCACCTCCAGGCAGCCGCCGGGCCGCAGGGTCTGATCGAGATGCTCGGGCAGGTTGATGCCATGCACCGCCAGCAGATCGATGCGGCCGGGGCTCTGGGGATCGGCCAGCCCAAGGCGCCGGAAGCTGCGCTCCAGCTCGGCTTCAAAGGCGGCCGGATCCTCAGAGGGGGGCACCTTGGTCTGCAGCAGCCGCTGCGGATCGCTCACCGAGCCGAGCAGATCGCCCAACTGACGTTCAGATGTGCCGTAGTGGCGGGCGGTTTCGATGTGGTGCAGGCCCGCTGCCGCCGCCGTCTCCAGGGTGGCGCGCAGATTGGCCTGGCTGGCCGCGGTGATCGCATCGGCCGGCAGATCACTCCAGCTCTGCTGAAAGCGCATTCCCCCCAGCGACAGCACCGGCATGGCCAGCTCGGTGCGGCCGAAACGGCGGCTGGGGATCGGGGGCAAGGCGCTCAACGAGACAGCAAGTCAGGCGAGGGGACTCAGACGGTTGACTTCAGACGATTGATGTCAGCCAAGCGAAGAAGAGCGGCGCGGCAGGGTGCGCTTCAGCCGAGAGGAGGAGGGAAGCCCCAGGGGCTGGATGTCCTGCTGCTCGAGCTCGGCTTCGAGGGCCGGCAACCGCTCATAGGCCACCCAGTGGATGCAATCCACCGGACAGGTCTCGATCGCCTCCTGAATCCGTTCGGTGCTGTCGCCGTCCTGGCGGATGGCACGGGAGCGGCCCCAGTTGGGTTCCACCACGAAAGTATTGGTGGCCACATGGGTGCAGTAGCGGCAGCCGATGCAGACGGCTTCATCCACCCACACCGCCTGCTGCCGCAGAGCACCCCCCAGGACCGGCTCAAGGCCGCTGGGGGGGTCGACCTCGGTGGCAGCGGTGCGGAAGGCGAGAGCCGGGTCGCTCACCCGTCCCAACGGGTCACGACCAGCTCGATCGAACCATCGACCTGGCTGGTCTGCTCGCTCACCTGGAACCCCTCTTCAGCGGTGGCGGCCAGGATGCTGCGCAGGGCGTAGCGCTGCTGCAGCTGGGCCAGGAAGCGCTCCACAGGAATCGGCTGCTTCCAGAGGTCCAGATCCGTCACCAGTTCGTAGCTGCCGGCCTCGGCATTCCAACGGAAGCCGATGTCAGCACCGCTGCTCTGGGACACGGCCAGATCGGCCGTCACCGTCTGGCCGCGATAGCCACGCACCGGCCGCTCGCCCTCGGCTGGCTCGTGGCCGAGATCGGTAAGGGCGGCAACCAGCGCCTGGCGGTCGCGCAGCTCGGTTTTGACGGTACTGAAGTGAGACATGGTTAAGCGGTGCGCAGATCAGACGGAGGTGGAGCCGAGCTGTTCGAGGGACTGGGACTGGCTGGCGATGGACCCCTGGGAGACCCCGGCTTGGAAGGCCTCAGCCGTGGGGCGGCGCTGCTGCACCGAACCGAGGCGCGCCTCGATCCTCTCGGTGAGTTGCTGACAGCCTTCACCCTGGATTCCTTCCACCGTCTCCTCGACCCGACCATCGGGCCGGATGCGGAAACGGATGGTCCGCTGTGCCATCCCGAAGCCCAAAAGGGTGGCTGGATGCTAGCGGTGATTCCGATCAGCTGAGCAGGCCTTCCTCCACCAGGGTCTGCAGCCGCTCCAGCACATCCGGCTGCTCCAACTGCTCGAGGGCGATCCGCGCCTCGTCCCGCACGCTCGATTCACCGTCTTCCAGCATGGTGTGCAGCAGGGTCTGCACCACGTCCTGCTGGCGGGGTTCAACCAGTTCCGGATAGAGGCGCCCCAGGGCCCAGGCGCTGTTGCTGCGCACGGCGGGTTCACTGTCGATCCGCAGGCTCTGCAGCAGCTGGGCCGCCGCCGGATCGGCCTTGGCCGGCCCCGTGCTGCCCGCTTCCGCCAGGGAACTGGCCGCCCAGAGCCGCACGGCCGCCACGTCCACCTGCAGGGCGCGAATCAGGGGATTGAGAATCGGCGCCTCGGGATAGTTGCCCAGGCTCCAGGCCACCGCCTTGCGGACATAGCCGTTGTCGTCGCAGGAGAGCAGACCCAGCAGAGGCTCCACCGCCAGAGGATGGGGATTGCGCCCGAGGGCATAGACCGCACTCATGCGCACGATCGGGCAGCTGGCTCCCAGCAGCGGCAGCAGCAGGGGGTTGGAGCGCGGATCGCGGTGCTCGCAGAAGATCCGCAGACCCTGCATGCGCTGGTCATGGCTGCCCTGCAGCAGCTCCAGACCGGCATCGCACTCAGCCGCCACATCGAAGCTGTCCGGCCCGAGGCTGTCGAGCTCATCGAGCGGGTCACCGAGCAGTTCCACCGCCAGCTCGCGGGCCAGCACGTCCGGATCGAGGGCCAGTTCGGGCGGACTGAGCCACTGGGGCGGCGTGGCACCAGGCTCGCCCTGAGGCTCACGCGGATCGGAGGGCTGATGGTCTTCGCTCATGGCGGCGGTCCCGTCGGCGAGGAGATCAGAGGAGCGGAGCCGGGGCTGCCATGTCCCCGGGCAACCAGATGCGCGCACTCACCGCGACCAGGGCCAGGCCGAAGAGCAGCACGATTGCCGCCGGCAGCAAGGTAGAGCGAAAAAATTGCACGGAATCCAGATTTTGCTTCCCATTGTGACGGCCCGGGGTGACGGGCCTTAGTGACGGCAAACGGGAAGGCCGACCCTAGGGTTCGCCCACCCGCCCCGCACCGATGGCGTCTGAACGGATGGCGTCTGAGCCGGCAGCGACCCCTGGCACCGCGCAGCACAGGGGGGCAGACGGCACCGTCCGCCGCCTTGTGGCCGTGAGCGCCGAGGGTGTGGCCAGCGGGGCCCCGTTGATGGTGGGCAGCAAGCTGCTGCAGGGCTGGCTCACCGCCAGCGGCGTCCCCCTGGCGCTGATCGGCCTGATTCCGCTGGCGGAACTGCCCTACACGCTGAAGCTGTTCTGGGCGCCCCTGCTCGACCGCTGGCCGATCCCCTGGCCCGACCGGCGGCGGGGCTGGCTGCTGCTGATGCAGGTGATGCTGGTGGCAGTGATCGCCGCCATGGCGCTGCTGCGGCCCAGCACCGACCCGGCCAGCCTCACGACCATCGGCATCGCGGCGCTGGTGCTGGCGATCTGCAGCGCTACCCAGGACATCGCCGTGGATGCCTACCGCACCGACCTGCTGCCGGAGCACGAGCGTGGGCCGGGCGCCGCCGCTGCGGCGTTGGGTTACCGGGCCGCCATGCTGGCCATCGGGGCCGGGGGATTTCTACTGGCTGGCCGCTACGGCTGGCCCGCCGCATTCCTGGCCGCCGCCGCCCTGGTGGGAGCGGTGATTCCGTTCACGCTCACGGCACCGAAGCTCAAGCCAGTGGACCATGCCGTGACCAGCCTGCGCCAGGCGGTGCTGGGCCCGGCGAGGGAGTTCGTGCGCCGGGCCGGGCCGGGCCGCACCTGGCAACTGCTGCTGTTGGTGCTGCTCTACCGCTGGCCCGATGGCCTGCTCAGCGCCATGGCGATTCCCTTTCTGCAGCTGCGCGGCTTCAGTGCGGCGGAGATCGGCCTGGTGCAGGGCGGCTGGGCGATCGGCGCCACCATCGTGGGCACGGTGCTGGGGGGGGGCCTGTTCGCCTGGCTGGGCATGAACCGCTCCCTCTGGCTGTTCGCCGTGGCGGGAGCCCTGGGCAATCTCAGCTACTGGGCCCTGGCCCGCTTCGGCGGCGGCTTCACCGGACTGATCGCGGCGGTGAGCCTGGAGAACATCAGCGGCGGCATGGTGGGCGCCGTGTTCGTGGCTCTACTGATGAGCCTCTGCAACCCGCGCTTCTCCGCCACCCAGTACGCCTTGCTCTCAGGCGTCTATGCCATGAGCCGCTCGATCCTCTCGGCACCGGCGGGCGTGGTGGCGGAGCGGGTGGGCTGGCCCGCGTTCTTCCTGTTCACGGTGGCGGCGGCCGTGCCCGCCTTTCTGCTGCTGGCACGGCTGGCACCCTGGAACGAAGCGGAAGCCCGCGGCGCCTTTGATCCGGCCAAGGATCCCACCTGAACGGTCAGGCCAGGCCCTCGATCTTCAGGCCGGCGTGAGCCTTCGACGCAGCTGCCCGCAGGCCGCATCCTGATCCAGGCCCCGGCTGGCACGCACACTCACGGCCACATGCCGCTCCTGCAACGCGCGCCGGAAGGCCTCCACCCGCTCAGGACTGGGACGTTGAAACTCCTCCTCTTCGATCGGGTTGTAGGCGATCAGATTCACATGGCTCTGAAAGCCTCGCAGCCGCTGAGCCAGGGCCGCCGCCTGACGGGGGTGATCGTTGAGACCACCGAGCAGGATGTACTCAAAGCTGACCCGACGGCCCGTGATCGCCACGTAGCGGCGGCAATCCTCCAGCAATGTCTCAATCGGATAGGAGTGGGCCGTGGGGATCAACTCCTCCCGCAGCCGCTGATCCGGTGCATGCAGACTTACGGCCAGGGTGAACTGGGCCCGGCCCAGGCGCTCCAAAGCGCGCTCAGCCAGGGTCGGGAGCGTGCGCGGCACACCCACCGTGCTCACCGTGATCTGACGCTGGGCCATGCCCAGATCGCGGCAGAGGCAATCGATCGCCGCCAGCACGGCCTCCGTGTTGAGCAGCGGTTCGCCCATGCCCATGAACACCACGTGGCTGGGGCGCAGGTCCATCGCCTGGCGCACACTCAGCACCTGATCGACGATCTCGTGCACCGCCAGGGAGCGTTGCAAGCCGCCCTTTCCCGTGGCGCAGAAGCGGCAGGCCATCGGGCAGCCCACCTGGCTGCTGACACACACCGTCAGCCGCCCCTCCGCCGGGATGCCCACGGTTTCCAAGCTGAGGCCGTCGGCGGTGCCCAGCAGCAATTTGGTGGTGCCGTCGCGGGCGACACTGCGGTGCAGCTCCCTGGAGCGGCCGATCCAGTCAGCCGAACCCGCTGGTGGCTCTGCGGCCAGGCTGTCGCGCCAGGCCTTCGGCAGCGCCGAGACATCCGCGAGGCGCCGGGCGCCCTTGGCGTAGATCCAGTCGTGCAGCTGCCGGCCGCGGAAGGCTGGCTGGCCCTGGGATTGCGCCCAGGACTCCAGCTCCGCCAGACCCATCCCCAGCAGAGGCAGCGGCGCCGTGCTCCCCATCAGGGGGTCACCAGCAGCCCATGCCCCAGAAACCACTCCACCCCAAGCAGCGCCATGAAACCGAGCATGGCGAGACGGCCATTCAGGATCTCGTTATGGGTGTGAAAGCCGAAGCGCGGCAGTCGACGCTGGGGAACCGGGGTGGTGGTGGCGGTCATGGCGAAAACAGCAGAACGTCAGAACGGAATCCCGGCACCAGCCGCGTGGGGGGCGAAAGGATCGGCGCAGGAAAGAGACCTCAATCGTCGCTCAGCAGACCCTCCTCCTGAAGACCCTCGACGGCATCGGGGTCAGGGATCAACTCCTCCTGCAAACCATCGTCCGCCCCAGGGCGGGTGAAGGCGGCATAACTGCTGCCCTCGATGCCATGACGGCTGCGGGTGGCTTCGAGATCCGCATCGGAGGGATCGTCGAGCACCGCGGTGGAACTGGCCGGCGAGGGGAGTTCCACCGTGTAATCAGGGCGGAGGTTCTGCATGCGGCGGTAGCTGGCGTTCTCCTCCTCCAGGATGTCGGGATGGGGGCCCGCCTCAGCACGCAGCTCCTCTTCGAAGCCGCCGAAGCCGGTGCCCGCAGGGATCAGGCGACCAATGATCACGTTCTCCTTGAGTCCGCGCAGCCAGTCGCTCTTGCCCTCGATCGCGGCCTCGGTCAGCACCCGGGTGGTTTCCTGGAAGGAGGCCGCCGAGATGAAGCTGTCGGTGTTGAGCGAGGCCTTGGTGATCCCCAGCAGCACCGGGGTGAACTCGGAAGGAGCACCACCGGTGATGGCCATGGCGGAATTGACCTGCTCCACCTGACGCAACTCGATCAGTTCGCCGGGCAGCAGGGTGGTATCCCCCGCATCCTCGATCCGCACCTTGCTGGTCATCTGACGCACAATCACCTCGATGTGCTTGTCATCGATCGAGACGCCCTGGCTCTTGTAGACGTTCTGCACTTCCTGCACCATGCGGTACTGCAGTTGTGAGATCGCCTCCTGAGCCGCCTCCATCGTGGGTTTACGACTGCGGCGATCTTCGAAGAAGCACTCCAGCAGCTCGTGGGGGTTGATCGGACCATCGGTCAGCAGCTCACCGGCCAACACCTGCTGGCCATCGCTGACCATCACGTTGCGGCCCAGCAGGATCGGGTACTCGGTGATCGCGTCATCGGCCTCGATCACCGACACCGTGATCGAATCATCGTCTTCACCCTGCTTGATCTGAACCGTGCCGTTCTTGCGGCAGAGCACGGCTGATTCCCGCGGGCGGCGCGCCTCCAGCAGTTCTTCGATCCGGGGCAGACCCTGCACGATGTCGCCGGTCTTCTGACGTTCGAACACCAGCAAGGCCAGGCCATCACCACGCTGCACCAGCTCACCGTCACGCACGTGCAGCACCGAATCGGGCGAGACCATGTAGGGACGACCGAGGCGGATGGTGACCTCGCCGGCATCGATCGCCTCCACCTGACCGCAGCAGGGAGCCACAAGGCCCTCGGCCAGGACATCACCTTCCACCAGCCGCTGGCCGATCACCACCTGGGGAGCTGCGGACCCTAGCGGGATGGCATGGGTGTCGCCTTCGCGCTCGACGATCAGGCGACGCACCGGCTCGTCAGCCAGCAGTTCAGGCAGCTGGACCACACCGTCGTACTTGCAGAGGATCTGGGTGGTGGCCACCACATCCCCGCTCTTGACGGCATCACCGTCCTGCACCTGCAGCTCGGTATGGGTGGAGCCATGGCTGGCATCGGACAGGGTGTCGCGGCGAACCAGCAGGGATTCGAGGATCACCAGCTGCAACCGTTCGATCGTCTTGGCCCGCTTGTCGGGCACAACCTCCACGTCCACGGTCATCTGTGGTGTGGTGTCGAAGGTGTCCAGAATCAACTGAGTGCGCAGCAATTCGACTCCCTCCACACTCTTGATCAGCTCGCCATCTTTGAAGGTGAGGCGCTGCGTGGCCTTGAGCCCCAAAGAGGGGCCACCGCTCTGCTTGACCGAGCCCAGGTCGGGCAGATGGGCCTCATCAGGAATGGTGTATTCCTCCACTGGACGGAGCAGCAGGGCGCCACCCTCAGGCGTGTCAACCGTCTCGACAAACACCATGGCCTCGGCCTTGAGGGAAGGGGCAATGTCTTCGCCGGGATTCACCAGCTTGCCCTCGCCGAAACGGCTGAGAACTTTGCTGTCGGACACCAGATGCAGGGTGCCGGTACGAACAATGATCTCGCGCAGAATGTCGTTCTTCTGCGTCACGGTCACGATGCCGGCGGTCTGGCTGAAGATGTCCTTGACCACCTCCGTGCCAGCCTCAATCCACTGGCCATCTTCGATCATCAACAAGGAGATGTCCTTGTTGATTTCATGGGTCTCCTGCGGGATCCACAGCAGCGTGCCACCCTTGCTCACCTCATAGCCGTTCTTGGCACTGCGGGCCTTTTTGATCGACAGGCCTGGGGCATACTTCACCAGACCGCCGGTCTGGGTGCGGAACCGGTCATCGGCCAGCTCGGCGATCACCTCACCGGCACCGATCTTGCTGCCCGGAGCTGTCTTGAGCAGATAGCGGCTGTTGTCTTTGCCATCCAGATACCAGGTTTCACCCGAGTGGTTGGATTCACCGACCAGCTTGCAGTCGCGCAGGGTGAGGCTGGCCGTCACGATCTGCACTTCACGTGAATCGCCGGCCGAATCCCGCAGCCGCACAGCACCGCCGTATTCACTCACGAGACGACTCTCCGCCAGCACCTCACCCGTCACCACCGGCTTGGTTCCCTGAACCACCGGTTGCGCGTTGGGGGGAAGGTTATAGACATCACCACTGAACACCCAGAGCCGACCCAGGCGAGTGGCCTTGAGGGTGATGTTGCCTTGGCGGTCGGTGACCTCCTTGGGCTGGATCACATCCTCATAACGCACCTGACCGGCCAGGTCGCAGATCACATCCTTGGTGGCCTTTTCGACGCTCTTCTTGGTGGTGGCACCGGAAGAGATCTGGGCCAGCATCGTATCCCCAGGGGTGACGGCGCCATCGGCCACGAACAGCAACGAGCCGCTGCTGATGTCCAGCTTCTGGACTTTGCCCTTGCCCGTCGGTTTCACCGTCAGGGTGAAGTCGGTTTCGGCAATCTGGGCTTCGACGCCGTGGGGCGTGCGGAAACCACGCACCCGCGCCTTGGATCCGAACTCGACCACACCCTCCACCAGGGAGCGCACCACGCCGGTTTCAGCGGTGGACACACCACCGGTGTGGAACGTCCGCATGGTCAGCTGGGTGCCCGGCTCACCAATTGACTGGGCCGCGATGATGCCCACGGCCTCGCCCAGGTCGACCAGTTCGTTGTGCGCCAGGGCCCAGCCATAGCACTTGCGGCAGACAGAACGCGATGCCTCACAGGTGAGCGGCGAACGCACCACCACGGAGCGCACCCCAGCGGCCTCGATCCGCTTCGAGGTCGGGGGATCGATTTCTCCATCGCGATCCACCAGAATCTCGCCATTCGCATCCACCACCGGTTCACCGGCGAGGCGACCCGTGAGTTTGGGACCGAAACGGCCCTTCTCATCGGCCTCAATCACGATGCCGCGGGTAGTGCCACAATCGTCTTCCCGGACAATCACATCCTGGGCCACATCCACCAGACGGCGGGTGAGATAGCCCGAGTCTGCGGTGCGCAGGGCCGTATCCACCAGGCCCTTGCGGGCCCCGTAGGAGGAGATCACATATTCGGTGACCGTCAGACCTTCGCGGAAGTTGGTGCGGATCGGCAGGTCAATGATCTCCCCCTGAGGGTTGGCCATCAGGCCGCGCATACCGACCAACTGACGCACCTGGGACATGTTGCCCCGGGCGCCAGAGTTGGCCATCATCCACACCGAATTGAGCGGATGATTCTCATCAAAGTTCCGCTTCACGGAGTTGACGAGACGCTCGTTCGTTTCAGTCCAGGTGTCAATAACCTTGGTGTGCCGCTCCACCTCGGTGATCTCACCCAGGCGATAGCGCTCTTCTGTTTCCGTGATCTGCTGCTCTGCCTCTCGCAGCAGCTGCGGTTTGTCGTCCGGCACCTGCAGGTCGTCCACCGAGATCGACACGGCGGCCTGGGTGGCGTAGTGGAAACCAAGGTCCTTGAGCTCATCGGCCATGGCCGCCGTGGCGGCCGTGCCGTGGTTCTTGTAGGCCCAGGCCACCAGGTTGCGCAGGGCCTTCTTGTCGATCACGCGGTTGCGGAACGGCGGCGCCATCTTGCTCAGCGGCGCATTGCGGCCCTCAGCGGTGAGGGTGGACTCAACAACAGCCGCAGCCGCAGCCGCAGCTTTGGCCTTGGATTTGCTGGATTTGGACGAGGTGGCGGTCATGGCAGCGCGCGCTGGAGAAAAACGAAAAGAGAAAGAAAAACTGTTCTGCTCTGCCGAAACTCAGGCGGCAGCCACCGCGTCGATGATGGTGTGGTTGATCACAACCCGACCCACCGTGGTGAGCAGATAGCGGCTGATCAGGGCGCCGTCTTCATCGAAACGATCGCGGCGATACTTCCACTGCTCGATGCGGGTCCCGTCGCTGAGGGTCTCTTCCAGCAAGGGAGCGCTCTCCTCGTCGTCGCTCTCCACTTCACCGGAGAAACGCACCCAGACCCAGTCATGCAGGGTGAGGTGCTTCTCCTCGAAGGCGGCGATCACGTCGTCGAGGCTGGCGAAGCTGCGGCGGCGATCGCCAAACGCAGGCTTTTCAAAATCGGGCTTGACGGCCGTGAGGTAGTAGGCGCCGAGCACCATGTCCTGGGAGGGGGTGATGATCGGTTCACCGGTGGCCGGCGAGAGGATGTTGTTGCTGGCCAACATCAACATGCGGGCTTCGGTCTGGGCCTCAATCGCCAGGGGCACGTGCACGGCCATCTGGTCACCGTCAAAGTCGGCGTTGAAGGCGGGGCAGACCAGTGGGTGCAGCTGGATCGCACGCCCATCGACCAGTTTAGGCTCAAACGCCTGAATACCGAGGCGGTGCAGGGTCGGGGCCCGGTTGAGCAGGATCGGATGGCCTTCGATCACCTCCTGAAGCACCTGCATCACCTCATCATCGGCGCGCGCAATCAGCTTCTTGGCGGCTTTGATGTTGTTGACGATGTTCTGACGGATCAGGCGATGGATCACGAACGGCTGGAACAGCTCGATCGCCATCTCCTTGGGCAGACCACACTGGTGCATCTTGAGCTTGGGGCCCACCACGATCACGGAACGACCGGAGTAGTCGACCCGCTTGCCGAGCAGGTTCTGACGGAAGCGACCCTGCTTCCCCTCGATGATGTCGCTCAGCGACTTCAGGGCCCGGTTGTTGGCCCCCACCACGGTGCGGCCACGACGACCGTTATCGATCAGCGCATCAACAGCTTCCTGCAGCATCCGCTTTTCATTGCGGACGATGATCTCAGGAGCGAGGATCTCCTGCAGACGGCCTAAGCGGTTGTTGCGGTTGATGACGCGACGATAGAGATCGTTCAGGTCGGAGGTGGCGAAGCGGCCCCCGTCGAGCTGCACCATCGGACGCAGATCGGGCGGGATCACCGGGATCACATCCAGCACCATCCAGTCCGGCTTGGCGCCGGTGGCGATGAAGTTGTCGATCACACGCAAGCGCTTGATCAGCTTGGCCCTCTTTTGGCCCTTGCTGGCAGCGATATCCTCGCGCAGCTGCTCAGCAATCACGGGCAGATCAAGGTCTTCGAGCAGCTGCTTGAGAGCCTCGGCGCCAATGCCCACTTGGGGCTCATTCTCGATTTCCGAATCCTCGGCGTAGATCTGATCCTCGATTTCGAGCCACTCATCCTCGGTGAGCAACTGCTTGTAGGTGAGGTCCTTGTGGTCGCCCTTGTCGAGCACCACATAGCAGTTGAAGTAGACGATCTGCTCCACATCCCGCAGGGGCATGTCGAGCAGAATTGCCACGTAGCTGGGAATTCCCTTCAGGTACCACACGTGCGATACCGGGGCCGCCAGCTTGATGAAGCCCATGCGATGGCGACGCACCCGACTCTCCGTAACTTCCACACCGCAGCGCTCGCAGACGATGCCGCGATGCCGCACACGCTTGTACTTGCCGCAGTGGCACTCCCAGTCCTTCGACGGGCCGAAGATCTTCTCGCAGAACAAGCCGTCCATCTCCGGCTTGAGCGTGCGGTAGTTGATCGTTTCCGGCTTGGTCACCTCACCCACCACCTGACCGTTGGGCAGCGTGCGCTGCCCCCACTGCATGATCCGCTCGGGCGAAGCGAGCGTGATCTTGACGTAGTCGAAGTGATTCTCGGTGCGGAGGTTGCTGTTGGACATGGGCTTGGAGCGCGCGGAGGTCGAAGGGAACGGAACGGATCAGCGATCAGTCGTCGTCGTAGTCCGCGACGCCGAGGGATTCGTAAGTGGGACGGCTGGGGGTGCTGCGGCGTGGATTGACGTCCTGCATCAGATCCACCTCCTCACCGGCATCGGTGTAGACGGCGATGTCGAGCCCCAGGGACTGGAGTTCGCGCATCAGCACCTTGAACGACTCGGGCGTGCCAGGCCGGGGGATCGGCTTGCCCTTGACGATGGCGTTGAGGGCTTCGTTGCGGCCCTGCATGTCGTCGGACTTGACAGTGAGCAGTTCCTGCAGGGTGTAGGCGGCGCCGTAGGCCTCCAGGGCCCACACCTCCATCTCCCCAAGGCGCTGGCCACCCTGCTGCGCCTTGCCGCCCAGGGGCTGCTGGGTCACCAGGGAGTAGGGGCCGGTCGAACGGGCGTGGATCTTGTCGTCGACCAGGTGGACCAGCTTGAGAATGTGAGCGAAGCCCACCGTGACCGGCTGATCAAATGGTTCGCCGGTGCGGCCATCCACCAGCTGGATCTTGCCGGGGTTCTCAGGGTCGTAGACCCAATCCTTGCCGGGAAGGGCCTTGGCCGCTTCCAGGAAAGCCTGCACGGTCTGCTTCGACATCTCGGGGCCGTGCATCTCATCGAAGGGCACCACCTTCACCCGTGACTCCAGGTGGGACGCCGCCCAGCCCATCAGGCACTCGAACACCTGACCGACGTTCATCCGGCTCGGCACACCCAGGGGGTTGAGCACGATGTCGATCGGCGTGCCATCGGGCAGGTAGGGCATATCTTCCCGCGGCAGGATGCGGCTGATGATCCCCTTGTTGCCGTGGCGGCCGGCCATCTTGTCGCCCACCTGAATCTTGCGGCGCTGCGCCACATAGACCCGCACAACCATGTTGGCGCCCGGCGGCAGTTCATCACCCTGCTCCCGGGTGTAGATGCGCACGTCAACGACGCGGCCGCGCTCGGTGCTGGGCACCCGCAGGGAGTTGTCGCGAACATCACGGGCCTTCTCGCCAAAGATGGCGCGCAGCAGTTTTTCCTCGGGGGGCTGATCAGATTCGCCCTTCGGCGTCACCTTACCCACCAGGATGTCGCCACTCTCGACATAGGCACCGATGCGGATGATGCCCATCTCATCGAGGTTGCCAAGGCTCTCCTCGGCAACGTTGGGAATCTCGCGAGTGATTTCCTCGGGGCCGAGCTTGGTCTGACGAGCCTCGATCTCATACTTCTCGATATGCACCGAGGTGTAGAGATCTTCCTGAACAAGGCGATCACTCACCAGGATGGCATCCTCGTAGTTGTATCCCTCCCACGGCATGTAGGCGATCAATACATTCTGACCCAAGGCGATTTCACCGCCCTCGCAAGCGGATCCATCGGCCAGCACCTGACCGGCAATCACCGGATCGCCCAGCTTGACAATCGGGCGCTGATTGAGGCAGGTGTCCTGGTTGGAGCGCTGGTATTTCTGCAGATAGTGGGTGTGATCCACACCGAATTCATCGCGGATCACGATCGCGGTGGCATCCACGAACGAAACCGTGCCGTTCACCTTGGTGATCGGCACCATGCCGGAGTCGCGAGCCACCTGCGTTTCCAGACCGGTGCCCACCAAGGGGCGCTCCGGACGCAGCAGAGGCACGGCCTGCCGTTGCATGTTCGAGCCCATCAGGGCACGGTTGGCGTCGTCGTGCTCGAGGAAGGGAATCAACGAGGTGGCTACCGAAATCACCTGCACCGGCGAGAGCTGGACATAGTCCACCTGCTCGGGAGGCACTTTTTCAAAGTCCTGGCGGTAGCGCACCGGCACCAGTTCGGCGGTGATCAGGCCGGTGGAGTCGGTCGGCACGTCGCCAGGGGCGACGCGGCACTCATCTTCCAGGTCGGCGGAGAGGTAGATCGGATCGCCCTGCTTGAGCACGATGCCCTCTTCCACCTTCCAGAAAGGGGTTTCGATGAAGCCGTACTCATTCACCCGGGCGTGGGTGGCGAGCGAACCGATCAGGCCGGCATTCGGACCTTCCGGCGTTTCGATCGGGCAGATCCGGCCGTAGTGGGAGGGGTGAATGTCGCGCACGGCGAAACCGGCCCGCTCCCGGGTGAGGCCCCCTGGACCGAGGGCGCTGATGCGCCGCTTGTGGGTGAGCTCCGCCAGGGGATTGGTCTGGTCCATGAACTGGCTCAGCTGACTGGAGCCGAAGAACTCCTTGATCGCCGCCACCAGGGGCTTGGGGTTCACCAGCTGGGCCGGGGTGAGCGATTCGGTCTCGCCGACCGTCATGCGTTCCTTGATGATCCGCTCCAGGCGGTTGAGGCCCACACGCACCTGGTTCTGCAGGAGTTCACCCACCGAGCGCACCCGGCGATTGCCGAGGTGATCGATGTCGTCGAGGCTGGCGCCACCGACATCAAGTTCCAGATTGATCAGGTAATCGATCGTGCTGAGCACATCCTCCGGCGTGAGGGTGCGGGTCGCATCGGGGATCGTGAGGCGAAGTTTCTTGTTGATCTTGTAGCGACCGACCCGGCCGAGGTCGTAGCGCTTCGGATCGAAGAAACGGCTGTGAAGCAGCTGCTGACCGCCGCTGACGGAGGGGGGCTCACCGGGCCTCAGCTTCTTGTAGAGCTCCAGCAGGGCCTGATCCTCAGAGGCGATGCCCTCGTCGTTGGCCGCCTCGATCGACTTCTGGTAGTACTCCGGATGCCGCAGCTTGTCGAGCACATCGTTGTCCGACAGGCCGATGGCGCGCATCAGCACGTGGGCGTTGATCTTGCGGGTCTTGTCGACACGCACATGCAGCAGGTCGTTCTTGTCGGTCTCGAACTTCAGCCAGGCACCGCGGTTGGGGATCAGGCTGGCGTTGAAGGTCTTGCGGCCGTTCTTGTCCTGCTCATCCTTGAAATAGACCCCGGGGGAGCGCACGATCTGGTTGACGATCACGCGCTCGGCGCCGTTGATGATGAACGTGCCACGCTCGGTCATCAGAGGCAGTTCACCGATGAACACCTCCTGCTCCTTGATCTCGCCAGTCTCCTTGTTGACCAGGCGGCAGGTCACATACATCTGTGACGCAAAGGTGGCATCGCGGCGCTTGGCCTCTTCCACGTCGTGGCGCGGACGCTTGAGCCGGTACTCGCTACCGATGAAGTGCAGCTCCAGCTTGCCGGTGTAATCGGTGATCGGAGAGAAGCTCTCGAGCTCTTCGATCAGGCCCTTCTCCAGGAACCATTTGAAGCTCGCCCGCTGTACCTCCACCAGATCAGGGAGGTAAGTGGCGGTCTTGGCGACCTGGATCGCGCTGCTCATGCGGTGGACCTGCAGGAACGGTGGGGTAAAAAATGGGCTCGGTGGAACGGCAACGGCTGTGGACACCGTTGGGGAAATGCCACCGATGGGCTTGAGGGGGCTGGGGTGCAGCTGAGGCCGGTGAGCCAGGGCTGGAGAGTTCCGACATGCGAACAGCCGCTCCTGGCACCAGGAACGGCCAGCGCTGCCGGCTCTCTTTACGGGACTCGCTTCACGGCTGCAGGCGTCGACAAAGGAGCGCTTCCGCTACCAAGGCAATAAAAAATCATACACTGTCAAGCCCCAGGCCGAACAAACGTGCTGCGTTGGCGCTGCTGGTCTGGGCCACCTGCTCGAGGCTCTCGCCCCTGAGCTCGGCAACCCTGGCGGCCACGGCAGCCACGTAAGCGGGTTCGTTCCGTTTGCCGCGTCTTGGCACGGGGGCCAGGAAAGGGCAATCGGTTTCGACCAGAAAACGATCGGCGGGCACTGCCCGAGCGCAGGCATGGGTGGCTTCGGCCTTGGGAAAGGTGACCGTGCCGCTGAAGCTGATCAAAAGACCCAGCTCCAGAAAACCGGCCATCTCCTCCGGGGTACCGCCCCAGCAGTGCATCACCCCACGGGGGCAGCGCTGATCGGAGGCGCGATCGCGCAACAGATCCAACATGGGCTCGGCCGCATCGCGGCAGTGGATGATCACCGGCAGATCCAGCTCCACCGCCAGGTCCAGCTGGGGCACAAGAACCGCCAGCTGCTCGTCGAGATTCTGGACCCGGAACAGATCCAGACCCAGTTCGCCGATGGCCACAACCCGGGAATCGTCGAGGGCTGCCTGACGCAGCACCTTGGCGGTATCGGACTGCCAGTGCTCCGTATCCAGAGGATGGACACCCACGGAATACCGGAGCTCAGGGAAACGATCCGCCAAGGCACGGATCGCCGGGATCTCCGAGGGCTCGACGCAGGCATGGACCAGGCTCCGAACTCCGGCTTCACGCCAGCGCTGGGCCACTAGGTCGATGTCGTCGTCGAAGTTCCGGAAAACGATGTGGCAATGGCTATCAACCAGGGTCGCCGGCATGGGGCCTTGCAGAGGGACTGGGGTGATCGACCGGAAACGGCCGGATCAACCGACAGCAGCGGCAGGCTCGATCGCCTTCTTGACGGCGGCGCTGATGCGCGACTTCTGATGGGCACCGGTGTTGCGGTGCAGAACACCACACTTCACGGCCTTGTCGATCTTGCTGAAGGCGGCGCTCATGCTGGTCTGAACCACGTCCTTGGTCTGATCGCCCGGCTCCTGCGCATAGCTGGTGCAGGCGGTGAAGCAGCGCTTCATCAGGGTCCGCAAAGCCGACTTGTAGGTGCGGTTCCGCTGGCGGTTGCGCTCCGCGATCTCGATGCGCTTCTTCGACGACTTGTTATTGGCCACAGGCGTACTGGCGCGGATTCGGCAAACGAGGATCCTACCGGTCGGCCCATCACCCCCTCGATGAGCCGAGCACTAGCGTGCTTCCAACCTCTGCAGCGCCGGTCCTCCGCGCCTCCGCCCCGTGGTTGCCTCCGCCCCTGCCGCCGCCCCCGACCGAGCCCAAGGTCCATTGCGACTGACGGTGCTCCACGATGCGGCGGCGGCGTGGGAACAGCTCGAGGCGATCGCCGAACGCACCAGCGGCAGCCGCCTGCAGCAGGAACAGCAGCGGGTGGAGGAGATCCTCGAGCAGGTGCGCCGCCAGGGCGACCAGGCGCTGTTGGAGCTGACCGAACGCTTCGATGGCATCCGCCCCGACCCGCTGCGCATTGCGCCGGAGCGCCTGGAGCAGGCCTGGCAGGAATGCCCGAGCCAGCTGCAGGCCGCGCTGACCCTGGCGCAGCAACGCATCCTCGCCTTCCACGAGCGGCAAAAGCCTGAAGATCTGGCCGTGACCGGCCCCCACGGCGAGCAGCTCGGGCGCCGCTGGCGACCGGTGGAGCGGGCTGGCCTCTACGTACCCGGTGGCAGGGCCTCCTACCCCAGCACCGTGCTGATGAATGCCGTGCCGGCACGGGTTGCCGGCGTCGAGCGCCTCGTGATGGTGACCCCACCGGGCCCCGGCGGCGAACCGAACGCCACCGTGCTCGCCGCGGCCCATCTGGCTGGGGTGACGGAGGTGTACCGGATCGGCGGCGCCCAGGCCGTGGCGGCCCTGGCCTACGGCACCGAAACGATCCCCCGGGTGGATGTGATCAGCGGCCCGGGCAACCTCTACGTGACTCTGGCCAAGAAGGCGGTCTATGGGCGGGTGTCGATCGATTCGCTGGCGGGCCCCAGCGAGGTGCTGGTGATCGCCGATCACACCGCCCGCGCCGACCAGGTGGCCGCCGATCTGATGGCACAGGCCGAACACGACCCCCTCGCCGCCGCGATCCTGCTGACCACCAGCGCCGAACTGGCCGCAGCCATGCCGGCCGCCCTGGAGGCCCAGCTGGCTGGCCACCCGCGGGCCGCCATCACCCGCAGCGCCCTGGAAGACTGGGGCCTGATCGTGCTCTGCGCTGATCTGGAGGAAGCGGCGGCCCTGAGTGATCGCTTCGCTCCGGAACATCTGGAGCTGCTGGTCCACGACCCCCAAGCCCTCGCCGACCGCATCCGCCATGCCGGCGCCATCTTCCTGGGCCCCTGGAGCCCCGAAGCCGTTGGCGATTACCTGGCCGGTCCCAACCACACCCTGCCCACCTCAGGCACGGCCCGCTTCGCCGGGGCCCTGAGCGTGGAGACCTTCCTGCGCCACACCAGCCTGATTCACTTCAACCGGGCAGCGCTGGAGGCCACGGGCGCGGCGGTGATCACCCTGGCCGAAAGCGAGGGGCTGCACAGCCATGCCGAGTCGGTGCGGCGGCGGCTCAACTGACCCCCTGGGCCCCACATCAGGGCCGGGGCTTCAGCGCTTCACCAGATCCCGCACACCGGGCACGCCATCGATGATCTCTCCCACCAGCACCTGATCGGTGAGGTTGACGAACAGGCCGTTCTCGAGCACGCCAGGCAGGTTGTTGATCTCCCTCTCCAGGCCGAGCGGATCGGTGATCCCGCCGGCGAACGCCGCATCGAGCACGAGATTGCCCTGATCGGTCACCACCGGCCCGGCCTTGCGGACGGCCATGCGCAACTCCGCCGTAGCCCCCAGCGTGATCAGCTCAGCCTGAACCTGCCGCCAGGCACCGGGCAGCACCTCCACCGGCAGCAGAAAACCCAGGTTGAGGGTCTCCACCAACTTGGTGGCATCGACCACCACCACGAAGCGATCGGCACGGCGGGCCACCAGCTTCTCCTGCACATGGCAGGCGCCGCCGCCCTTGATCAGCTGGAAGGAGGGATCGACCTCATCAGCGCCGTCGATCGCCAGATCGATGCGCTCAATCGCATTGAGGCTTTTGAGGGGAATCCCCAGTTCCGCCGCCAGCACCTCGCCCTGAAACGAGGTGGTCACCCCCACGATGTCCTTGAGCTCGCCCTGCTGGAGCCTGGCGCCAAGGGCGCGGATCATCAGGGCAGCGGTGGAACCGGAGCCCAGCCCCAGCACCATGCCGTCCTGGATCTGCTCGACCGCAGCCTCAGCCACAGCCTGCTTCATGCGGTCCTGCAGATCGGACATGCCATGCGCAATCGGGGGTCGTGACCGTAGCAATGGAACTGCCGCAAGCCCCCCAGAGGGCATCTCAGCCGGCCCTGGGCAGGTCGGCCGGCCGGATCGAGAGCTGAAGCTCCCGTTGCCCCCGCAGCACCTTGAGGGGAAGCGGCTCGCCCACGGCGGCATGCTCCACCAGCTGCAGCAGCACCGAGGGGCTGGCCACCGCCTGCTCACCGGCCGCCACCACCAGATCGCCGCGATGCAGCCCGGCCGCCTCCGCCGGGCTGTCCGGAAGAACCCGCTGCACCAGAGCGCCGTCCCGCTCGGGCAGCTGCACCAGGGCGTCGGGATCGCGGTTGTTCTCGCGGGCACGCCGGGCCGTGAGCGGAACCAGCTGCAGACCCAGATAGGGGTGCACCACCCGGCCACCGCCGGCCAACTGATCCGACACCCGCTTGGCCAGGTTGATCGGGATGGCGAAGCCCAGGCCGGCTCCCGGCCCGGAACGCACCAGCGTGTTGATGCCGATCACCTCACCGGCGGCGTTGATCAGCGGGCCGCCGGAGTTGCCCGGGTTGATGGCCGCGTCGGTCTGGATCAGATCAAGACGCTTGTCCGCAAAGCCGAGGCTGTTGATGTCGCGGTGCAGGCTGCTGACGATCCCCAGGGTCACGGTGCGCTCCAGGCCATAGGGGCTGCCCAGCGCAATCGCCCAGTCGCCCACCTCCAGGGCCTCGGAATCCCCCAGGGGAGCCGCCTGCAGACCACCACCGCGGGCGATCCGCACCAGGGCCAGATCGGTGACCGGATCGGTGCCCACCACGGTGGCGTCCAGCTGGCGACCGCTGGCCAGGGTGACCTCGACGGCATCGACCTGGTCCACCACATGGGCATTGGTGAGCACGAGGCCCTGCGAGGCCTCGATCACCACGCCGGAGCCCTGGCCCCGTTCACGCATGCTGCCGGCGGGGTCACCGAACAGTTCCCGTAGAAAGGGGTCGAGCAGGGCCGGATCAAAGGGCTGGCGCGCCACGGTGCGCTCGGTGTCGATCCGGACCACCGCCGGAGCCACCCGCCGGGCCGCCTCCGCCACGAAACTGTGGGGAGCCGGCTGGGGAACTGAAACCGCCAGGGTCTCTGAAGCCACCGGGGCTGGCTCCAGAGACCAGGCAGGCGCGAGCGGCAGCAGCAGAGCCGCCAGCAGCACCAGCACCGCCAGGAGGCGCTGCCCCCATCGAAGCGATGCGGGACACGCCGCGATCGAAGCGGGCGCCACAGAGCATTCCAGGGTGGCCAGACGGTGGGAAGGAAGCATCAGCCGACGCTAGGCACCGCCGCAGGCGCCCAGCGGAGCAGCCGCTGCCGCAGGCCGGACGGGGAGAGGGTGAGCAGCCGGCCGCCCGGGTCCTGAGCCCGGCCCTGAGGACAGACCTGCACGGCCGGAAAGGGGCAGAGGGTGGAGGGACAGCCCAGCAGCGGCACGGCAGTAGGACCCGGCAGCTGGCCAAGCCAGTGCTGGTGGATGTGCCCGAACACCACAGCCTGCAGCCCCGCAGCAGCGGCCAGAAGTGCGAGCAGCTCGGGACCATCGACCAGGGCGATCGCATCCATGCCGGGATCACCGATCGGCACCGGTGGGTGATGCAGCGCCACCAGCAGGGGTTCGGCGGTGGTGCCGGCCGCCAGCCGGTCGCGCAGCCAGGCGAGCTGACGCGGACCCAGCCGGCCAGCGAGCTGGCCGGGCCAATGGCTGTCCAGAAGTAAGAGGCGAGCACCGGCAATCCGCAGCTCCGCCGGTGCGATCCAGGCCTGGCGCCCCAGGGCCGCGCGCAGCAGCTGGGGATGGTCGTGGTTGCCCGGCAACAGGGCCAGCTGGGGCCGTCCTGGCCCGGGGCAGGCGGCAGCCAGCAGATCCCGCAGATTGACGTAGCCGCCCCAGGTCTCGTCCTGGCAGAGATCGCCGCTGATCAGCACCACATCGGGGAGCTCGTCGGGGAGTTTGCCGACCGCCCCGCCGGCACCAAGGCTTTGCTCCAGGGCCTGCCGCAACTGCGCCAACGGCTGGCGGGCGCGATAGCAACCGTCCGGATCGGCCAGCAGGTGGGGATCGCTCAGCTGCAGGACACGCAAGGCAACAGGGAGCACCCGGAGACAGCCGAGCACCGCAGAGGTCAGGAGAGATCACTCTGACGCCAGAGCCTCCTGACCCGGTGGAGCTCGGTGGCAAAAGGGCACGGCCGTGCCCCATCACGGCGCGATCGGCTTAAGTTGCCGCGAGTGTTTTCGCCGGCCATGGCTCCCATTCCTCCCGGCAGTCGCCAGCGCTGCACGCTCTGCCAGGTGGAGATCCAGGGCATGGCCGGTGGCAACGACCTGGTGTATTTCAGCCAGGGAGCCCCCGGCAGCCGCGCCAAACTCTGGGCCCGGGTCTGCCAGTACCTGCGCACCCCGGAACAGTGCTCGCAGTGCCTCAACCAGGACGCGACGCGGCGCGGTGAGGTTGTTGCCAGCGACTACTACGCCGAAGCGCCGGAGATCGATCTCAGCAATCCCCTAGGGTGAAGACCTGCACTGCCCGCCGGGCAGGACCCGCTTCCGCCGAACGCCGTCAGGCGCTGGGTGGTTTCGGGGCGGTTCCAGAACTGCGATGCCCGGCGGCCATGCACGCCGACGCCCGCAGCCTTGAGCCTTGCCCCATCCGCTGATTCCTGATCTGCTGCAGCTCGCCGCTCCGGTGGCCTCCACCCTGGCGCTCGACGTGCGTGAGGTGCGGCTGCACACCCACCGGATCCCCCTGACCCTGCAGGTGGTGGTGCAGCGAGCCGATGGCGCCGACATCAACCTCGATGAGTGCGCCGGCCTGAGCGGACCGCTGGCCGAAGCGATTGAGACGTCCGGGCTGCTGACCGAGGCCTATGTTCTGGAGATCACCAGTCCCGGCATCGGCGAAGAGCTCCACGACGATCGGGATTTTCACAGCTTCCGTGGCTTTCCCGTGGAAGTCAGTTTCGATGACCCCAAAGGGCTTCGCACCAGCCTGGAGGGATTGCTGCTGGAACGCGACGCCACTGACGTGCGCCTCAACCAGCGGGGCCGCATCGTGCGCATCCCCCGCGACGCGGTGATTGGCGTCCGCCTGGTCACTCCTGACGGCAGCGCCTGAGCCCCCGCGCTTCCGGTTCGTCTCCCCCCCCCTTTTTTTTCCATCCACCACCGATTCGTCCATGGCCCTCGTCCTGCTCCCCGGTCTGAACAACCTGATCGAGGACATCAGCGAAGAGAAGAAACTTGCCCCCCAGGTGGTGGAGGCCGCTCTGAGGGAGGCCCTGCTGAAGGGCTATGAGCGCTACCGGCGCACTCTGTATCTGGGCATCAGCGAAGATCCGTTCGAAGAGGACTACTTCAGCAATTTCGACGTCTCGCTCGACCTCGATGAAGAGGGCTACCGGGTGCTGGCCAGCAAGATCATCGTGGATGAGGTCGAGAGCGACGACCATCAGATTGCCTACGAAGAAGTCTGCCAGGTAGCCCCGGACGCCCAGGTGGGGGACACGGTGGTGCTGGATGTGACCCCTGAGAAGGACGACTTCGGCCGCATGGCCGCCGCCACCACCAAGCAGGTGCTGGCCCAGAAGCTGCGGGATCAGCAGCGTCGCATGATCCAGGAGGAGTTCGCCGATCTGGAGGATCCGGTGCTCACCGCCCGGGTGATCCGCTTCGAGCGCCAGAGCGTGATCATGGCCGTGAGCAGCGGCCTGGGCAGGCCCGAAGTGGAGGCGGAACTGCCGCGCCGTGACCAGCTGCCCAACGACAACTACCGCGCCAACGCCACCTTCAAGGTGTTTCTCAAGGAGGTGAGCGAGGTGCCTCGCCGTGGCCCGCAGCTGTTCGTGAGCCGCTCCAACGCCGGCCTGGTGGTGTATCTCTTCGAGAACGAAGTGCCTGAGATCCAGGAAGGATCGGTACGGATCGTGGCCGTGGCCCGCGAGGCCAACCCCCCCTCCCGATCGGTCGGCCCCCGCACCAAGGTGGCGGTCGACAGCGTCGAACGCGAAGTGGATCCGGTCGGAGCCTGCATCGGAGCCCGCGGCTCCCGCATTCAGCAGGTGGTCAACGAACTGCGCGGCGAGAAGATCGACGTGATCCGCTGGTCTCCCGATCCGGGTCAGTACCTCGCCAACTCCCTCAGCCCGGCCCGGGTAGACATGGTGCGGCTGGTGGATCCCGATGGACGCCACGCCCATGTGCTGGTGCCCCCCGACCAGCTCAGCCTGGCCATCGGCCGCGAAGGGCAGAATGTGCGCCTGGCCGCCCGACTGACCGGCTGGAAGATCGATATCAAGAACGCCGCCGAATACGACCAGGCCAGCGAAGACGAGAAGGTGGCCGAACTGATCGCCCTGCGCCAGGAAGAGGAGGCGCTGCAATCGGAGGCGGAGGCTCGCCTGGCCGCTGAGCAGGCCGCCCGCGCCGAGGAAGACGCCCGCCTGCGCGAGCTCTATCCCCTGCCCGAGGACGAGGAGATGCTGGGGGGTGACTACAACAGCGAAGCAGAGCTGGCTCAAGCTGAGTTGGCTGATGCGGAGCCGGACGAAGTGGAGCCTGAAGAAGCCGATGTCCCAACTGAGGCGACTGCCACAGACACCCCTGAAGCTGCGGCTGATCACGCCAGCGACACGGAATCCCAGGGCGCCCCTGAACCCGCCGCAGACGCCGAGGATGGAACCCGGTGATGGCGCGACCCGTTCTGCGCCGCTGCGTCGCCTGCGGAGAGCTGTTCAACCGTGAACAGCTCTGGCGGGTGATCCGGCTGGCGCAGGGCGGTATCGGACTGGACAGGGGAATGGGCCGCTCGGCCTACCTCTGCCCCAGCCGCAGTTGCCTGGACGAGGCGAAACGGCGCAAGCGGCTCCAACGGGCCCTGCGCACCCAGGTTGCGGATTCCATCATCGCCACGCTTGACCAGCGTCTGCGCGACGACGACGCGACCACCTCTGAGGCAAGATGAACCGTGGCTGCAGCATGGATGCGGCCCGGTGGCACCCGTTGTCCCGACTGGCGGCCGGATGGCCCCGACCCTTGGAGACCTGAATGACCAGCAGCGGCAAAGTCAGAATTTATGAGCTGTCCCGGGACCTGGGCCTGGAGAACAAGGACGTGCTCGACGCCGCCGAAAAACTGTCCATCGCCGTGAAGAGCCACAGCAGCTCGATCAGCGACGACGAGGCCATCCGCATCCGGACCCTGATCAAGGGCAACGGATCCGGAGCGACCCCAGCTGCCCCGGCAGCGCCCGCCAAGGCCATTCTTTCCGTGAAGAAAGCCGCAGCCGACACCCAACCCCAGCCCCCCGCCGTGGCTCCCAGCAAGCCCGCTGCCCCCGCCCGTCCGGTGGCCGCCGCCCCTCCCAGCCCGACCCAGCCCGCTGCCCCCCCCGCCCGGCCGGCAGCGCCGAAATCGGCAGCGGCGCCCCAGCCAGCCGCCCCCAGTCGGCCGGCAGCGTCTACCGCTGCGCCCAACCGCCCGGCGCCGGCCAAACCCAGTCGGCCAGCCGCACCTCCGACCGTCATCGCCACCAAGCCGGCCAGCCCCAGCCGGCCTGAATTGGCGCCCCCTGCTCCGGCAGCCAAACCGGCCACGCCTGAGAAACCGGCCGCCAAGCCTGCTGCTGTTGCCGCCAAGCCTGCTGCAGTGGTTGCCAAGCCAGCTCAGGTAGCGGCCAAACCTGCTGCCATGCCGGCCAAGCCGCCGGCACCTCTCCGTCCTGCCGCCGTCATCAAGCCCCCGGCACCGGCTAAACCTGCTGCCAGCCCGCCACCCCGGAAACCCGAGGCGCCAGCAGCGGCCAGCCCCGGGGCCAACGCCCGCCCCACATCGCCGCGGCCCGCGATGCCGCAGCGTCCCGGCCAAGCCCAACGCGCCACGGGCGGCCAGCCGGCACGGCCAGCCGGAAAACCCCAGCTCGTGGGTCGGCCCCAGAGCCAGAGCGGCCAGCCCACCCCAACCCCTGCTCCCGCCGCTGCTGGCGGCCGTCCGGCAGCACCGCCGGTGAGCCGTCCCACAGCCACGGGGCCACGGCCCGGGGCACCGCAGCGGCCTGCGGCCCCCGCTCCGGTGCGGCCCGGCCAGGCCGGTACCCGCGGTGCCGGCAATCGCAGCGGCACCTCCCCGCTCGAGCTGGTGGGCAAGCCCATCCGCCGTGATGCCGCCGGCCCCGGTGCGACCGGCGTGACCCGCCCAGGCATGCCGGCCGGCATGCGCAAGCCGATGGCTCCCGGCGAGCTGATGCAGCTGCAGAAGCCCAATGCCCGGCCGATCGCGGCAGCGCCGCGCCGGCCTGAGCGTGGCGAAGCGGCGGCAGGCACCGGCACCGATCCGGCCCGTCCCACCGCCACCCCGCCGAACGCGCCCCGCCGGCCGGCCTTCCGGCCCGGCATGCCGGCCGGAACCAACCGGCCCCGCCGCCCCGACTGGGACGACAGCGCCAAACTAGAGGCGCTGCGCAGCCGCTCGCCGCAGAAACAGCGGCAGAAGGTCCACATCATCGGCGACAACGATGATGCGCTCACCGCCGAGACCGGCGGCTTCGCTGGCGAACAGGAAGCTCTGGTTCTGCAGGCCAGCCTGGCTCGCCCGGCCAAGCCACGCAGCGCCGTCGCCGCCGCACCCAAGCCCACCGTGGCGGTGCGCAAGCGCAAGAAGGAGACCACCCGCCAGCGCCAGCGCCGCCGTGCCATGGAGCTCCGGGCTGCTCGCGAGGCCAAGGCTCAGCGCCCCGAGATGCTGATCGTGCCGGAGGGCAACCTCACGGTGCAGGAACTGGCCGACCGACTCGGTGTCGAGAGCTCCGAGATCATCAAGAGCCTGTTCTTCAAGGGGATCAGTGCCACCGTCACCCAGACGCTGGATCTCTCCACGATCGAAACGGTGGCCGAGGAATTCGGCGTGCCGGTGCTTGAAGACGACGTCGAGGCCGCCGCCAAGAAGACGGTGGAGATGATCGAGGCCAGCGATCTGGCCCACCTGATCCGCCGCCCTCCCGTGGTGACGGTGATGGGCCACGTCGACCATGGCAAGACCAGCCTGCTGGACGCGATCCGCAAGACCCGCGTGGCAGCCGGCGAAGCCGGTGGCATTACCCAGCACATCGGTGCTTACCAGGTGGAGATCCCCCACGCCGGCGAGCACCGCCGCATCACCTTCCTGGACACCCCAGGTCACGAGGCCTTCACCGCCATGCGTGCCCGTGGAACCAAGGTGACCGACGTGGCTGTGCTGGTGGTGGCCGCCGATGACGGTGTCCGTCCCCAGACCCTGGAGGCGATCAGCCATGCCCGAGCAGCCGAAGTGCCGATCGTGGTGGCGATCAACAAGATCGACAAGGAGGGCGCGTCGCCCGAGCGGGTCAAGCAGGAACTGTCCGGCCAGGATCTCGTGGCGGAAGACTGGGGTGGCAACACCGTGATGGTGCCGGTGAGCGCCATCAAGGGTGAAAACATCGACAAGTTGCTGGAGATGATCCTGCTGGTGACGGAGGTGGAAGACCTCCAGGCCAACCCGGATCGGATGGCCCGCGGCACCGTGATCGAGGCCCACCTCGACAAGGCCAAGGGACCGGTGGCCACCCTGCTGATCCAGAACGGCACCCTGCGGGCCGGCGATGTACTGGCAGCCGGCCCTGTGCTCGGCAAGGTGCGCGCCATGGTCGACGACACCGGCAAGCGGGTGAAGGAAGCGGGCCCCTCCTGCGCAGTGGAGGCTCTGGGCTTCAGCGAAGTGCCCACCGCCGGCGACGAATTCGAGGTCTACCCCGATGAGAAGACCGCCCGCAGTGTGGTGGGCGATCGGGCGAATGAGGCCCGGGCGACCCGCCTGGCCCAGCAGATGGCCTCCCGCCGGGTCTCCCTGGCCTCGATGTCCGGCCAGGTCAGCGAGGGCGAACTCAAGGAGCTCAATCTGATCCTCAAGGCCGACGTGCAGGGCAGTGTGGAGGCGATCCTCGGATCGCTCGAGCAACTGCCGAAGAACGAGGTCCAGGTGCGGGTGCTGCTTTCGGCACCGGGCGAGATCACCGAAACGGATGTGGACCTGGCGGCCGCCTCCGGCGCCGTGATCGTGGGCTTCAACACCTCGATGGCCTCCGGCGCCAAGCGCGCCGCCGATGCCACCGGGGTCGATGTGCGCGACTACGAGGTGATCTACAAACTGCTCGAAGACATCCAGATGGCCATGGAAGGCCTGCTGGAGCCGGAGCTGGTCGAGGAATCCCTCGGCGAAGCCGAAGTGCGCGCCGTGTTCACGATCGGCAAGAGCGCCGTGGCCGGCTGTTATGTCACCAACGGCAAGCTGCAGCGCAACTGCAAGGTGCGCGTCCACCGCGGCAAGGACAAGGTGTACGAGGGCGATCTCGACTCCCTGCGCCGCAACAAGGACGATGTCAAGGAGGTGGCCACCGGCTTCGAGTGCGGCATCGGCTGTGATCGCTTCAACGCCTGGCAGGAAGGCGACCGGGTCGAGGCCTACAAGTTCGTCACCCAGCGCCGGACTCTCAGCACCTGATCGTCGTGAATCCCCGCAGCGAACCGCTGCTGTGGCTGCAGCTCCTCGGCATCACCGCCCTTCCCCTGGAAGCGCTGGTGGTGCTGTTGCTGCTCGGGGGCAGTGATCCAGGCCCATGGCCTGGCCTGGAACGGCTGCTCACCTGGGCCATCGGCGTACTGGTGCCGGCGGTACTGTTCTGGCGCCGGCCTCCGGACCCTTTCTCCCTGCTGCTTGTGCAGGCCCCACTGCGGGCCCGTCGGGATCAGCAGCGGCGGCTCAGCCGCCTGCAGGAGGCCCCGCTGCTGCGGGGGGGGCTGATCGCTGGCGCCGTTGCGGGGCTGCCCCTGCTCTGGTGGCTGGATGGTCACGCTGCCCTGGTGGCTGGACCACTGGCGTTGCTGGATGGTGATCAGCGGCTGCAGGCCCTGCTGCTGACGATGCCGGTGCTGACCCTGATGCTGTGGCAGTGGCAGCAGCTGATTCAGAGCGCCTGGTTGCTCAGCCGCAGCCCAGCCGCGATCGCGGCTGCAGCACCCTTCAGCCAGGTGGAACTGGAGGACAGGCGGCTCTGCCTCGGTCTCCCCCTGTTGTTGCTTCCGGATCTGGCCATTTCCTTGCCTGTCGCTGCGACAGCTCCAGAGGCGGCGGCAAGGGAGCCTCTCGTTGCCGAAGCCAGCGAGACAGCTCTACCTGATGCGATCAACGCAGACATCACACCAGATCCAGCCGCCGCCGCCCTGGAATCAGGGCCAGAACAGGCCGCCAACCACCAGACCGACGATTCAGCTCTCCTTGGTGCGATCGAACCAGAGGAGCGCGGCAAAGATCACGAAGGCTCCGATCTGGATCAACAGATCGGCTGAGGCCACCCCCTCGCCACTGGCGCCCCTCAGAGCCATCGTGGCCAGGCCCAGACTGGCCGAAGCCAGCAGTGCGAACCACAAGGCCCGGCGCAGCCCTCGCCAGGGAGTGCGGAGCTCGGTGAGCAGCCGTTGGCGCAGGGCGGGATCGAGATCGCGCGACCGGGAGTCGTCCTGCCTGGATCCCATGAGACGCACCACCAGGGGACAACGTGAAGGCGAATGCTAGTTTCAGGGGGTTGCCGGTGTAGCTCAGCGGTAGAGCAACTGATTCGTAATCAGTAGGTCGCAGGTTCAAATCCAGTCACCGGCTTTTCCACTTCGCTGTTTCACACTTTTCCAGTTCTGCACCTACCACCACCCAGCCAACCATCTCTGGCATCCTCAACAGCTGCGTGCTTCTGGACTCTGATCAATAGCAGCGACCCTGCCTGCAGACACGCTGACGTTGCGGGGAAACTCTTTCAGCAGAACCGCTTAGAAGCAGCAAGCACTGCCTTGAAGCGGCAAGCACAGCCTTGAAGCGGCAACGCCTTGGAGCCGTGCCGCCATGGATCTGTACGGCCATGGCGCAGAGCTGGCTTGAAGGAGCAGGAGCCTGGAGCAGAGCCCGCTGAAGCCGACCCTGCAGGCAGGCCACCCTGCCGGCAGCCACAGCTGTTGACGGCCGCAAAAGTCTGAGGCCCCAGAAGCAGGGATCTCGCTACTGTCGATGGCAAGACGTTCCCTGCCCACTGGCAGCACCATGCTCGAGTTCCGTTCCGGCACCATCCGCGCCGTGAATGCCGAGCGGGCGATTCTCGAGGCCCTCGAGCAGGCCTACGGCACCGACCAGCCTGAATGTTCCCTGCTGCTGATCAATGCGGTGGTGGGGCACGACCTGCTGGCGCTCAGTGCCGTGGCTGCCCGTCAGTGTCCGCAGGCACGCATCCTGGCCGCCTCCTGCGCCGGGGTGGTGGGCCGCGAGGGGCCCGGGGAATCCATGCACGACATTGCCGTGATGGGGATCACGGGTGAGGGCTGCAGCGTCGCCCAGGTCGATGGACTGCTGGGGCCGACCTCCTTCGAGAAGGGCGCTGAACTGGCCCGGGGGCTGCAGGAGGCCGCGCCGCAGCCGGTGCGCATGCTCTACCTGCTTGCCTCCGGCATCGACATCGCCAACGACCGCCTGATCGCCGGGATTGAATCGGTGCTTGGACCGGAGGTGGTGATCTTCGGTGCCACCTCGTCCGATCAGATGCAGGGGGTCAGCACCCATCAAGCGATCGACGGGGTGCTGTACCAGCACGCCGCCTTCGCGGTGGGAATCTGGGACCCGAGCCTGGCGGTGATCACTCAGGCCAGCCATGGCTTCGTGGCGGTGGGAGAGCCGCTATGGGTGAGCGAAGCCCGGGGCAACAGGATCGTGCGGATCAATGGGCAGCCGGCCTGGAGCGCCTACCTCGAACGGCTCGGCCTGCCGGCCGATGCCAGCGAAGCGGACACCATTCCGATCGGGGCCCTGGCCGAGCTGCTGCCGGCGGAGCTGACCGCGGACTACGGCAATGACCACATCCTGCGGGTCGTGACCCATCACACCGCCGCCGGTGAGATCATCTATGCCACTGAGTGCGCCGCAGGCACGTCCCTCCGGCTTACGGTGCGGGATGAAGAAAGGATCTTCGCGGACATGGACCGCATGCTGGCCGCCATGACCGCCGCCGCTCCCCCAGGTCCCCCGGTGGCGGTGTTCCACGCTGATTGCCTGGCACGCGGCCGCCGCCTGTTCAACCGCGTCATCAAGGAGGAGCTGGTCCACCGCATGCAGCAACCCTTTCTTGACCAGGGCCAGGTTCCCCCCTGGTTCGGCATGTACGGCTTCGGCGAGTACGCCCAGCTGGGTGGATCGAACGCCTATCACAACTACACCACGGCACTGGCGGCTCTGTACCGCGTCGATCCGGCATGACTGGCCGCAGCAGGGCCCACGGATGACCATGCGCCCCGACCCGCCTGAGATCAGGGACTGGGCCGTGGCCTATTCACGGCTCCAGCAGGAGCTGATCACACTGCGCTGCAGGCTCGATCACCAGATCGCCCAGCTCACCCGACTCAATCGCCTCTCGGACTCCCTGCTGGCAAGCGGTCCCAGCCGCCGGGCAATCGATATCGTGGCTGAGGCGATCGCGGATGTGCTCGATCTGGGGATCGGGGCCGTGTGGGTGGCGCCGTCCGAGGCCTCCGATCATGTCTGGGACTTCGCCCTCTGCGGCAGCCTGCCCAGCGATCCGCCCTTGCAGGAGAGCTCCGACTCGATCGAGCGGTTGGCGGCCTATCTGGCCAGTCTCGGTTCGGCTCAGGCGGTGATCCTGCCGAACCAGATGGGCGGCATCCTGCCTGGCCTCGATCTCTGCGACGCCCTGGCCTGCCGCAGCATCGGCCGCCAGGGCCGCTGCCATGCCGTGCTGCTGGCCGCCAACCGGCGCTCGGTGGCCGCCAATTTCGAGCCGATCAGCACCGATGCCACCGAGGTGCTCAGCCTGATCGCCGAGAAGTTCGCCGCCCACCTGGATCGGGAGTGCGATCACCTCAGGATTGAAGCCCAGGTGCAGGCCCTGCATGCCTCTGAGTCGCGCCTGGAACTGGTGCTGCAGGGCACCAACGATGGCTGGTGGGACTGGGACATCGCCAACGACAGCTGCTTCCTCTCGGTGCGCTGGCTGAACATGCTCGGCCACCAGGCGCTGGAAGCCCGCCATACCGCCGGTCTGTGGCTGGAGCGCATTCATGCTCAGGACCGGCCCGCCTTCGAGCTGCAGCTGGAGCGGGCCCTGGCTGGTGAGATCGACAGCGTCGAGAGCGAACTGCGCTTACGCCACGAGGACGGATCCTTTCTGACGGTGCTGAGTCGAGGCATCGTGGCCCGCGACCAGGAACGACGTCCGACCCACTTCGCCGGATCGATCCTCGATCTCTCCGAACGCAAGCGGCACGAGGCGCATGTGCATCGACTCGCCTTCTACGACCCCCTCACCGAACTGCCGAATCGGCGCCTGTTGGTGGATCGGCTGCAGCAGCTGGCGATCGCCTTTCCGCGGGTCGATCGGATCCATGGCGTGCTGATGCTCGATCTCGACCGGTTCAAGATCCTCAACGACACCCACGGCCATGCCGCTGGCGACCAATTGCTCTGCCTGATCGGCCGCCAGCTGCGTCGCCTGATGCGGGACAGCCACACCGTGTCCCGGCAAGGGGGAGACGAGTTCATGGTGGTGCTCGAGAACCTCGGCGCCACACCCCAGGCCGCCAAGCGGGAAGCTTTTCGGATCGCCGGCGAGATTCTGGAGGCCCTCCACCAGCCCAAGGTGATTGATATCGGCGTCGTGCACAGCAGCGGCAGCATCGGTATCGCCCTGATGACCACCAACGACCTCAGCGTCGACACCCTCTTGCAACGGGCTGATGTGGCGCTCTATGAAGCCAAGAAGCTGGGGCGCAACCTGGTCAAGCTGTTCGAACCCGCCATGTTGCAACGGATCGAGACCCGCAGCCGGCTCGAATCGAAGCTGCGCCAGGGCTTTGAAGACGACGAACTGCGCGTCAACTACCAGGCCCAGGTAGACGACAAGGGCCAGCTCTGCGGACTGGAGGCCCTGATGCGCTGGGACCCCAAGGGATCCAGCCTGATCTCCCCGGCTGAATTCATCCCAATCGCCGAGGAATCGGGGGTGATCCATGCTCTGCGGCGCTGGAGCATGGAAACCGTGTGCCACCAGATCGCACGCTGGGGCCTGGAGCGGCTGCCGGATCTGCGGGTTGCTGTGAACATCAGTCCCACGGAGTTTCTCCATCCGGATTTCCCCGGCGATCTGATCTCTTTGTTGCACGACACCGGGATCCCCGGAAGGCTGCTGAACCTGGAGATCACCGAAGCCACGGTGCTCACCGATCTCGACTTCGCGGCCAAGCGGATGCGTGAGCTCAGTGAGCACGATCTCGCCTTTTCCCTCGACGATTTCGGCACCGGCTTCTCTTCGATCACCTACCTGCGCCGGCTACCGGTGCAGGAAGTCAAGATTGATCGCAGCTACGTGGAACGCTTCAGCTTCGATCCCCAGGATGCCGCGATCGTGCGGGCGATCGTGGCGCTCTGCGACACCCTGGGACTGCGGGTCATCGCCGAGGGGATTGAGACCGAGCAGGAATGGACTCTGTTGAAGGAGGCGGGCTGCCGCCATTTCCAGGGCTATCTCTTCGGCAGACCCCAGCCAGCAACCCAGGATCTGGAGCTGCTGCTGGAACCGCGCTTCCGCCACAGCATTGCCGGTTCAACCTGACGCGGCAGCCTGGACCGGAAGGCACGCTGCCATGGCCCGCCGTGTTGCTCCGCCACGAGCGGATCTGCAGACGCAGCAACACCACGGGATCGAAGAAAGGTAGGGGGGAGTTACCGGCTCAACGTCTTGCAGCTCTGTGCGGACGTGGGGGTATGCGGCCCCAGCCGATCGCTCCGCGGCCGATCGATTTGCCGGCTGATCGCTTTGCTGGCTGACGGATCAGATCGATCCGATCCCAAGACACAAAAAAGCCCTTCTCTTGGAGAGAAGGGCCAGAAAGGTGATCGATGATTCGAACGCCTGTTGGGTTGAGGGGTGACCTCAGCCGATCGCAGGAGCCATCAGAGCCACGGGGGTGGCTTCAGCGGCGGCCAGATCGAGCGGGAAGTTGTGAGCGTTGCGCTCGTGCATCACTTCCATGCCCAGACCAGCTCGGTTCAGCACATCGGCCCAGGTATTCACCACACGGCCTTGGCCGTCGAGGATCGACTGGTTGAAGTTGAAACCGTTCAGGTTGAAGGCCATCGTGCTCACGCCCAGGGCGGTGAACCAAATGCCAACCACAGGCCAGGCAGCCAGGAAGAAGTGCAGGCTGCGGCTGTTGTTGAAGGAGGCGTATTGGAAGATCAGGCGACCGAAGTAACCGTGGGCTGCCACGATGTTGTAAGTCTCTTCCTCCTGGCCAAACTTGTAGCCGTAGTTCTGGCTCTCGCTCTCGGTGGTTTCACGCACCAGCGAGGAGGTCACCAGCGAACCGTGCATGGCGGAGAAGAGGCTTCCACCGAACACACCGGCCACACCCAGCATGTGGAAGGGGTGCATCAGAATGTTGTGCTCAGCCTGGAACACCAGCATGTAGTTGAAGGTGCCCGAGATGCCGAGGGGCATGCCGTCAGAGAAGGATCCCTGACCGAAGGGGTAGATCAGGAACACGGCGCTGGCAGCTGCCACAGGGGCGCTGTAGGCG
>NZ_JAHLYT010000031.1 GCF_025128095.1 Synechococcus sp. CS-1328
CGCCTACAGCGCCCCTGTGGCAGCTGCCAGCGCCGTGTTCCTGATCTACCCCTTCGGTCAGGGATCCTTCTCTGACGGCATGCCCCTCGGCATCTCGGGCACCTTCAACTACATGCTGGTGTTCCAGGCTGAGCACAACATCCTGATGCACCCCTTCCACATGCTGGGTGTGGCCGGTGTGTTCGGCGGCAGCTTGTTCTCCGCCATGCACGGCTCCCTGGTGACCTCTTCGCTGGTGCGTGAAACCACCGAGAGCGAGAGCCAGAATTATGGCTACAAGTTCGGCCAAGAGGAAGAGACCTACAACATCGTGGCTGCCCACGGTTACTTCGGTCGCCTGATCTTCCAATACGCCTCCTTCAACAACAGCCGCAGCCTCCACTTCTTCCTGGCTGCCTGGCCCGTGGTCGGCATCTGGTTCACCGCCCTGGGCGTGAGCACGATGGCCTTCAACCTGAACGGTTTCAACTTCAACCAGTCGATCCTCGACGGCCAGGGCCGTGTGGTGAACACCTGGGCCGATGTGCTGAACCGCGCTGGTCTGGGCATGGAAGTGATGCACGAGCGCAACGCTCACAACTTCCCGCTCGATCTGGCCGCCGCTGAAGCCACCCCCGTGGCTCTGATGGCTCCTGCGATCGGCTGAGGTCAACCCTCAACCCAACAGGCGTTCGAATCATCGATCACCTTTCTGGCCCTTCTCTCCAAGAGAAGGGCTTTTTTGTGTCTTGGGCTCGGATCGGGAGCTCGAAGCCATCGACGGATCACCGCTGGTTGGAGTCTGACGCGTTGCTTTCTGCTCGGCAGGAAGGGGTGGGGAATTTAGGTTGACACCGATGCCGATCGCCCTCGGCCATCCCGCCGCTGGCCCTGGATGATCGCCTCTATCACCCTGTTCACGATCATGTTCGCCCTGGGGCTGGGCTTGCAGCCTCAGTCCTTCGGGTCTTTGCGTGAACGACCGGCGCTGTTTGCCCGTGTGCTGGTGGGCTCCTGTGTGGTTGTGCCGCTGATCGCCCTCGGGCTGCTGCTGCTGCCGATCAGCGCCGGCCTCTCCACACCGGCTCGTCTGGCCATCGCCTTGATGGCGATCTGCCCGAGCGCGCCCCTGACCCTGCGCAAGGCTGGAAAGAAAGGCGGCGATAGGGAATTGGCTGCGGTGCTGCAAGTCGGCGCGGCCATGGCCGCGATCGTCTCGATCCCCGTTCTGGCGGATGTGTATCGGGCCGCCTTCGCGGTTCAAAGCTGGGATCTGGGGCCACAGGAGGTGGCCCAACAGGTGGGCCTGTCCCAGGTGCTGCCACTGCTGCTGGGGTTGCTGTTGCGCCAGCGATCGCCCCAATTGACACAGCAGTGGCAAGGACCGCTCGACAAGCTCGCCAACGCCCTCCTGGTTCTGCTGCTGGCCGTGGTGCTGGTCACCACAGGCCCCCTGCTCCTTCCCTTCGTAACCGCCAACTGGATCGCACTGGGATTGATGGCGGCCCTGGTGGCGCTTTGCCTGGGGCTGGGCTACGGACTCGCGGGAGCCGCGCGCCACGAGCGGATCAGTGTCTCCCTGGTGACCTCGATGCGCAATCCGGGTCTGGCCCTGCTGTTTGCCGGCACCTATGCCCCTGAGCTGCCAGCCATCAAGATTGCTATCCTTGTTTACGTGCTGGTCACGGTCGTGCTGTCGATTCCGTTGCTGCAGGCGCTGAACCGTCAGCCAGCCCAGGAGACAGAGAACAGTTAGTTGATGGCAGTCCGCCCCTGGTTCCGGCTCGCTTCCGCCCTTCTCGTCGCGGCATCGCTGAGCCTGACCGCCGCTCCAGCGCGAACGGAGCAACGATCTGGGGAGGCATCCGCGTCAGCCTCCCTGCCCTCCTGGCGCCAAGGCCCCGCCCGCGAGCGTCTGCTTGATTTCCTGCGCACGGTCACCATGGAGGGGGGAGAGGGCTACGTCCCACCCGAGGAACGGATCGCCGTCTTCGACAACGACGGCACGCTCTGGTCGGAGCAGCCGATGTATGTGCAGCTGGCCTTTGCCATCGAGCGCGCCCGCCTGCTGGCGCTGGAGCGGCCTGAACTGGCGGCCCATCCGGTCGTGGCCGCCGCCATCGGCCCGGATGGCGAAGCCAGGGTGCGGACGCTGGGCATGGAGGGGCTGCTGGAGCTGGTGGGACTCACCCACGCCGGCATGAGCACCGACGCCTTCACCGACCTGGCCCGCGCCTGGATCCGCAGCGCCTGCCATCCCACCCTGCGGCGGCCCTACACCTCCCTCCTCTACACCCCCATGCGGGAGCTGCTCGACCTGCTGCGCGCCAATGGCTTCCGCACCTACATCGTTTCGGCCGGCGGCTCCGCCTTCATGCGGGTCATCAGCGAGGAGCTCTACGGGATTCCACCGGAGCAGGTGATCGGCTCCAGCATCCGAACCCGCTATGCCCTGCAGAACGGTCGCCCGGTGATCCTGCGGGAGGCCGGGCTGGAGGTGCTGACGGATGGCCCCACCAAGCCCCTGCTGATCGAGCGCGTGATCGGCCGGCCTCCGATCGCGGCCTTCGGCAACTCCGATGGAGATCGGGAGATGCTGGCGTGGACCACGTCGTTTCCCGGGGCACGGCTGGGCATGCTCATCCATCACGACGACGCCGAGCGGGAAGTGGCCTACGACAGGCGCTCGGCCTTCGGCAGACTCGACAGGGCTCTCGATGAGGCGTCCGGCCGTGGCTGGACCGTGGTGAGCATGCGGGACGACTGGGCGCAGGTGTTCCCGGAGCTGGATGCGGCAGCGGCCTCGCAGGCCTGCCCCTGACGGCCGCGATGCAGGGTCTGGCTTGGTAGTTGGCCGAACAGACGGCGGTAGTCGCGTGCGAAATGCCCCGGGTTCAGAAAGCCCCACTGCAGGGCCAGCTCCACAATGGACACCGTCTGTGGATCCGCCGCGAGCAGCTCCCGGCGGATCCCATGGAGCCGATGCAGCTTGATGTAGGCCATGGGGCCCATCCCGAGATGCTCGCGAAAGCCCTGGAGCAGGCTCCGGCGGCCGGCGTGGATCTGGCGGCAGAGGGCCTCCAGAGTGATCGGTTCCCGGGGATGCTCCTGCACCCACTGCTGCACCTGCTTGACCAGTTCGAACCGGGTGGGAGCTGGGCAGAGGCTGGCATGGCTGTTGGTGCCGTGAACCATGGCCTCCAGCACCAGAGGCAGCAGATCGTGCCTCAGCCGTTCCGGGGGCGCAGCGGAGCTGGAGAGCAGGGTCAACAGAAATCGGCGCAGGCGCCCATGCCGTTCGGGACTGATGCTGAGGCAATTGGAGGTGAGGGCATTGGATTCGACATCAGCCCAGCCGAGTTCGCTGCTGAAGCGCTTCAGGCGGCTGCGCTGCAGCATGATCACGCCGAGATCGAGCACCTCCGGCGTGGAGAGGTGAACATCCGAACAGACCGTGAGACCGAACAACATGTCCGGGAGCACTGCCACGCCATGGGCACGCAGCGGCGCACTGGCCTGCTGCTGCCCAGGGTTGAGCACGAGGGCCACCATCTGTTGATCGGCGGGTTTGGGTCCCGTGATGTGGAGCCTGCGGTTGACCCGCAAGCGCAACAAGCGCAGGGGCCCGAGCGCCCTCACGGCCAACTGACCGCACATCTCACCACCGGAGAGCTGGCAGGGCTGTAGATCCAGGCCGGCCTCGACGAGATGGAGGGCCAGCTGCTCAACGCCGTCGAACGACCACAGCCGATCCATCGCAAGGATTGCACTTTTTGAGTGGTCCAAGCCTGCCACCCTCATCACTATGGTCGGGTGGTGTCCTGCACGCCCCCTCCCAAGCCCCTCCGCGACAGCCATGCCCAACGGACAACCCAACATCCTGATCCTCTGGGGCGATGACATCGGCCAGAGCAACCTGAGCTGCTACAGCGATGGGTTGATGGGCTACCAGACCCCCAACATCGACCGCGTCGCCAAGGAGGGCGGCCGCTTCATCCACTACTACGCCGAGCAGAGTTGCACCGCCGGCCGGGCCGCCTTCATCTCCGGCCAGAGCGTGTTCCGCACCGGCCTGAGCAAGGTGGGGCTGCCCGGCGCTCCGGTGGGTTTCCAGGCTGAGGATCCCACCATCGCCGAGCTGCTCCAGCCGCTGGGCTACCGCACCGGCCAGTTCGGTAAGAACCATTTCGGCGACCGCGACGAGCATCTGCCGACGATGCACGGCTTCGATGAGTTCTTCGGCAACCTCTATCACCTCAACGCCGAGGAGGAACCCGAACTTCGCGACTATCCCAAGGCGGATGATCCGGAGTTCCCGAACTTCCGCAAGCGCTTCGCCCCACGCGGCGTGTTGCACTGCTGGGCCAACGGCGACGGCACCCAGCGGATCGAGAACACCGGCCCGCTCACCAAGAAGCGGATGGAAACCGCCGACGACGAGTTCATTGTTGAAGCCAAGCGCTTCATCCGCGATGCGGTGGCCTCGGGCGAGCCCTTCTTCGTGTGGTTCAACACCACCCACATGCACTTCCGCACCCATGCGCGGCCCCAGGATGTGGGCCAGTCAGGGCGTTGGCAGTCGGAGTATCACGACGTGATGATCTATCACGACAACTGCATCGGCCAGATGCTGGATCTGGTGGATGAGCTGGGCATCGCGGGCGACACGATCGTGATGTACAGCACCGACAACGGCCCGCACATGAACAGCTGGCCCGATGCCGGCATGACCCCCTTCCGCAACGAGAAGAACTCCAACTGGGAGGGGGCCTACCGGGTGCCCGCCCTGGTGCGCTGGCCGGGCAAGATCGAGCCCGGCACCCTGTTCACGGGCGTCGTCAGCCATCTCGACTGGCTGCCCACGCTGCTGGCCGCCGCCGGCGAGCCCGAGATCAAGCAGAAGCTGCTCGATGGCCATCAGGTGGGAAGCAAGAACTTCCACATCCATCTCGATGGCTACAACATGCTCGATTACTGGACGGGCAAAACCGACAAGAGCCCGCGGGTGGAGTTCTTCTACTTCTCCGACGACGGCGATCTCACCGGCCTGCGCTACGACAACTGGAAATTCGTGTTCATGGAGCAGCGCGCCGCCGGCACGCTGCAGGTGTGGGCCGAACCCTTCACCGCCCTGCGGGTGCCGAAGATCTTCAACCTGCTCACCGATCCTTACGAGCGGGCCGACATCACCTCCAACACCTACTGGGACTGGATGCTCGACCATGCCTTCATGCTGGTCCCAGCACAGTCCTTCGTGGCCGACTTCCTCGCGTCGTTCAAGGACTACCCCCCCCGCCAGAAGGCCGCCAGCTTCACGGTGGGCGATGTGCTCGAGAAGATGATCTCCGCAGGGGGAGCAGGCTGAGCTCCCGATGACCGTTGCTCCCAGCATCAGCTGGGAGCAACTTTGTATTGGATAGACCTCAACCATCAACAAAGCAGTTCCACATGACAAAAACCAACAAGCCCAACATCTTGATCATCTGGGGCGACGACGTTGGCATGTGGAACATCAGCGCCTACCACCGCGGAATGATGGGTGGCAGCACGCCGAACATCGACCGGATCGGCAGGGAGGGCATGACCTTCATGGATCACTACGGCGAGGCCTCCTGCACGGCGGGACGCGCAGCCTTCATCACGGGGCAGTATCCGATCCGGGTTGGTCTGGCCACCGTCGGCCTGCCGGGTGCGGAACAGGGCCTGAACAAGGCTGACCCAACGCTGGCCAGCCTGCTCAAGCCGCTCGGCTACGCCACAGGGCAGTTTGGCAAGAATCACCTGGGCGATCGCGATGAGCACCTGCCCACCGCCCACGGCTTCGATGAGTTCTTCGGCATCCTGTATCACCTCAATGCCGGGGAATATACGGAGCAGTACGACTTTCCGAAAGACCCCGAGGTCGCCAAGCAGTTCGCCCAGCGCGGCGTCATTCACTCCTGGGCGAATCCGGATGGCACGCAGAAGATTGAAGACAAAGGCCCGTTCGGGCAGCAGCGCCAGCGGACGCTGGATGCTGAAATCCTTGTGGAATCCAAGCGCTTCATCAACGACGCGGTTGAGTCAGACAAACCGTTCTTCGTCTGGCACAACACCACGCGGATGCACTACCGCACCAACCTGTCGCCCGAGTACGAGGGCAAGAGTGGCTATGGCCTCTATGCCGACGGCATGATGGAACTCGACGACACAGTCGGCGAACTCCTCAAGCAGCTCGACGACCTGGGCGTCGCGGACAACACAATCGTGATGTTCTCCACCGACAACGGTCCGGCCATGAACAGTTGGCCCGATGGCGGCAACACCCCGTTCGGCGGTGAGAAAGGCGTCGGCGGCAAGGAAGGCGGTTTCCGCGTCCCGATGCTGGTGAAGTGGCCCGGCAGGATCCCCGCAGGCCAGACGACCGGTGAGTTCATGACCATGCAGGACTGGATTCCCACCCTCATGGCCGCCGCCGGCGAGCCGAACGTGAAGGAGAAACTCCTCACCAATTACCAGGCCGGCGAGCAGACCTACACCCATATCCACCTGGATGGGTACGACCAGACTGAGCTCATCACCGGCAAGGGAAAGTCCAAGCGCAAGGAGTTCTACTACTTCACAGAAACCAAGCTCCACGGCATCCGCTACGGCGACTGGAAGTTCCTCTTCGTCAAGCAAGACAAGTGGTTCAACGGCGTCCAGCAGAACATGCTGACGCCGCTGGTCACCAACCTGAAGCTTGATCCGTTCGAGCGCATGCATGAGGCACGCGGTTTTGACGAATGGCAGGAGAACCACGCCTGGACCTATGCGCCTGCCTTCGCTCAGGTCGGCGAGCTGATGCAGTCGCTCAAGGAGTATCCGCCGCGCATGGCGAGCCTGGACTTCGATATCGACGAAGCCATGAAGTCGCTCACACCCAAGGGGGATTGAGACCGCTCCAGGTCGTTCTCATTTGGCCAGCTGAACTAGAGCGTTAGCTGGCTCAATGAAGCAGGCTCATGAAACCATAAGGAGAGATCAGGATGAATCGCACCACCTTCAGCGCCTTGAACTTCGCTGGCGTTGTGATGGCGCTATGTGGGGCGACCGTCGCACAGCCGGTCTGCGCGCAAAGCCCCGTTCCCAAGCAGACCATGACGCAACCACGCCCTCCTCAAGCCGGTGTCAAGGTGACGCCAAAAACCTACATCCGGGCCGAAACCGATCGGCAGTTCGCCGAGATCGTGAAAATGGCGGGGGGCATCAATCGCTTCTATCACTTCCGCACTCCCACCCCGCTCGATAAGCAGAACGTCGTGAGGATGAACCGCGATACACTTTACTCAATGGGCGTTGTCGATACATCCAAGAGCGCAACGATTACTGTCCCTGAATTGCCAAAAGATCGCTACGCATCGGTGTATCTCGTGGACAACGACCACTACACACCTTTCGTGATCTACACTGCAGGAACTCACGAACTGCCGAAAGACACCAAATATCTGGCCATCGGAGTACGCATCCAGGTGCTCAATCCGAAAGACCCAGGCGAAATCGCCTTGATCAACAAGTTGCAGGATCAGTTCGTCATCAAGGCTGGCAGCGCCGATCCACTGCCAGCGCTCAAGTGGGACCGACCATCGCTGAAGACCTTGACCGCACAGTATGAAAAGGATTCGGCGCAATACAGCAGCTGGAAGGGAATGCAGGGGCCGCGCGGCAAGGTTGATGAAAAGACCCGTCACATTGCTGCTGCGGCGGCCTGGGGGCTGTTCCCCGAATGGGACGCCACCTACCTGAACTACAGCGGGGGCCATGATCCAAAGGTGTGCCACAAAGCCACCTACGCCGTGCCGGAGAACAAAGCCTTCTGGTCCATTTTGATTTACGGCAACGACGGCTTCATCAAGAAAGAGAACAGTCTGGTCAATTCCTCGAATGTGAAGCTGAATGCCGATGGCACGTTCACCGTGTCTTTCGGATCGAAGGAGGTTTGTGGCGACGTCTCCAACCGGTTGGATGTGACCGAGGGATGGAGCTTCCTGATGCGGGTGTACCGTCCAGGGCCGTCTGTTCTGGACGGAAGCTACAAGATGCCTAAAGCAGCCCCCATTCAGTGAGCAGAGATGACAAACTCAATGTTCGCTTCACCAGTCGATTTTGGAGTGACAGACACTGCTTACAAAGTCTCGGAGACTGATTTCAACATCAAGCGAAGTCTTGCCAAGGCAGGTATCAATGCGTGGGCGCATCAGCGTGATGTCAGCGACGTCAAGACACAGCAGGTCATCCGGGAGAATCAGGATGTCATCTATTCGAGCGCCGTCGTTGATGTCCGGAACGGAGCGACACTCTCCGTGCCGGCAAGCAAGACCTATCACATCATCGAGATCATCGACCAGCAGAACTACATCGTTGGTGTGGTGTATCCCGGCAAGGCTCTCGCCATTACCCTCGATGATCTGACATACGGCAACTACGTCTACCTCAACATGCGAATCCGAAAGCTGCCGGATTCAGAAGGTGGGCTAACTGCCACCCACACACTTCAGGGGATGGCAACCATCGAGGCGGCCTCAGCCGTTCCCTATCTAACTCCCGACATTGTGATCGATCAGAAGCAGATGGAGGCGATCCGTATGGCGCTGATCAAGGACGTTCAGGCTGGAAAACTGCCTGACACCAGCAGGGCCCAGGGTGGTGCGACAGATACCGACCCGCAGGATCATCTTTACGCCACCGCCTACGGATGGGGTGGCCTCTCGGTCGAACATGCAGCCTACGCTCCGATCGCGAATCGCACGGAGATCAAGGAGGGCAAGGCGTTGCCATCGAGCATCACCTTCATGCCGCCGGAAATCGATGCTGAACGAGGCGGTTTCTGGTCGATCACCACTTACAACAGTGAAGGCTGGCTGGCCAGGGACAAAGCCGCCCTATCGAATTCTGAGGCAACTCCCAACCCAGACGGAACATATACGATGCGGTTCAATTCTCCGGGCAGCCCGAACAACGTCGAGACGCCTTCACCCTTCAGCGCCCTGCTGCGCATCTACGTTCCCAGGTCAAAAGAGAGTGCCATCCAGTTTCTAAAGAATGAAAGCAAGAATCTGCTGATTAAATAGCCATGCGGTTACAAAGGATGGTGTTTCGATCTGTCACGACCATAGAAGCTGACTTCAAGGTAGTGGCTGTCATGTCACCTCAAGGTGGCGTGAGTACTGGAGCCAGATGGCCCACTAATATCAAGATCCAGCGTATGTGGTCTGCAGCGTTGGGCTCTGGCCTCACACCTCCGGGTGGTCCCGGCCGATCGGCCAGGGTATCCGGCCGCCAAGCCAGGAGCCCTGCCTGGCAAGGTGGTGAAGGGGAGAATCACCTCCACCGGCCACATGGGCTTCCGCTGAATCGTGAGGAGCTGACCCGTGCCTGAGATCCCCCTTCTGGAATGGCTGGAAGTTTTCGCCGTTGGCCTGCGCTTAGTGCTGGAGAGTGTCTCGGTGGTGTGCGTGGCGCTGGGGTTCCTGGCCACTGTGCGCCAGACGCTTCGCCTGCGCCGGAGCGGCCAACCCCGGGGCCGGCGATTCAACAGCATCCGACTCACCTTCGGCAGCTGGCTGTCGATGGCGCTGGAGTTTCAGCTGGCTGCAGATATCGTTGCCACCACAACAGCACCATCCAGTCAGAACCTGATCCAGCTGGGGGTGATCGCTGTGATTAGAACTTTTCTCAACGTCTTTCTCGGCCGGGAAGTGGAAGCGGAACAGAAGCTCGAAGAGGCCCAGTCCCAGCAGAATTCCAACATCTCCATCACCCCCATCTGATGGCCAACCTCAACAACGAACTAGCCAATTAGCACTACGTCGTGGCGTCGTGGCGTTTTCCTGCTTGTCAGCGGGATTCCGATCAGCAAATCGCTCCGACGACGACCTCTCGGTTGCCCAATCAGCCGCCTTCGCCGGTGACCTTCGGGACGGTGCTGCGGTTGCCATTGCGAATGGCGTGATAGCCGGGAGAGAGGATCTCCACGCCGGCGGCCGCGAACTGGTCCTGGATGGCCGCCAGAAGGCCCGAGAAGGTGAGACGGTAGGTATCCACATTTTCTACGCAGGCATTGAGCTCGTAGCTGATGTGGAAGTCGTTGAGTGAGGTCTGCAGCACGAAAGCCGGCAGCTCTTGGCTGATGCCGGCGGTGGCATTGGCCGCATCCAGCATCAGTTGGTGCACCTGCCGCCAGGGCACGTCGTAGCCGATGGTGACGGTGGCAGCGATCACCACTGGTTTGCCGAGCTCCCGTCTGGCGAGGGTGTAATTGACGATCGAGGCCCCCAGCACGGTGGCGTTGGGGATATTGACCAGCTCATTCCAGGGTGTTCTCAGGCGCGTGGTCAGCAAGTCCGTGTCTTCGACGATGCCGATCGTGTCGTTGATCTTCACCCGATCACCCTCCTGATAGGCGCGGGTGTAGGTGAGCATCAGGCCGCCGATCAGGTTGGAGGCCACGGCGCTCGAGCCCAGGGCCGCCAGCACCCCCAGAAACAGACCGGCCCCCTGAAAAGCCTTGCAGCTGGTCCCCGGCACATAGGGATAGGCGAACACCAGCCCACCCAGAAGGATCATGATCGCCACCAGTCGGGCGGTGGGCCGGGCCCACTCCGGGTAGAACCAGCTGAGGCGCAGCCGTTGCAGCTCGATCGAACGGAACCAGGCATTGCTGGCCCTCACGAGCACGACGGTGAAGGCGAGGATCAAGGCCAGGGGATCAGATCGGGGATCGCGGCCACGAACGCATCGAGCGCGCCACTGATCAGGGCGAGGTTCTGCGCCTGCAGAGTTTCTGAAACGGCCTGGGTCGGTGGGAACAACCCGAGGACCAGGGGGATGAACAGATAGCTGACCACCGCCAGCACCACCGCGTTCACTCCCCGCCCAGTCGTGGGTTGGCGGGGGCGTGAATCCAGGCAGCGAGACGGCGATTGAGCGCCAGCTGCCCCCGCAGCCAGAGGACGTAGCCCCCCAGGGTCAGCAGAGCAAGTGCCGTTCCCCGCAGCCAGTCCTGGCGCCGGTGAGTGCTTCGGTAGCGCTTGATCGAGGCCCGGATCTGCTCCAGATAGCGCTGGGCCAGCTCCTGGCGGCTCAGCTGGAACAGGCTGGCGTTGCGCTCGTCGACGGCCACTTTGGCGACGAACCGGCCGCCTCTGAACAGGCCGATCTCGGGGTAAGGAGGGGCTTCCCGAACCACGAGCTGGTCGGGGCTGATCGCGTAGTCGGAAGCGATCTGGGCGAGGCTCTGGCTGCCGCGCCGTGCCATCTGCTGGGGGGTCTGGGCGCCGACGGCGGCGCGGATCTCGATCACCTTGCGGCCGTCGAGGGTCACGAAAGCCGGAGGCTGCTCGGGGGCATTCGTGGCCTGAGCCGGCCCTGGCTCCACCGATCCGGACGGTGTCGCCGTGAGCAGCAGCGCCAGCAGGGCAGCCGCCACAAAGCCGATGATCCGCATGGACCACGGCGCCGAGAGCCCTTCACGAACATCTTCGCCACAGTGGTCATTAGTGAGATCCTCTGAACCTTATTCAGCAGGCGTTGACAGAGACATCCGGAGCCCGTAACGGCGCCCGTAGTGGCGGCTGTCAGGCGGGCTCAGATTCTTCTACGAGGCACTCGATGCTACCGGGGAATGCCGGACCGGAACCATAATCTTTCAGGCCTATTCTGGATCTCCTCGCACATGTGCTGGAAACGCCAGCACCAACACAACAGCCTCTTGATGAGGGAAGCCTGAATTCACCCGAGTCGCTGCGATTACATTCCATTTCAATCTCTCAAGCTCATGCGGGAGCGGATGATCATGTTGTGTTTGGCCCTGAACCCACGATCCTTTCGATGTCCCGTTCTGCATCCAGCTCACCAGCCGTGAGGGCCACCTTGAAGCCGGCCGCCCCGCGGGGGCCTGGCCGCCCCCCTGCGCGGGACATGGTGTGGATCCCGGGTGGCAGGTTTGTGATGGGCTCAGACCTCCACTACCCGGAAGAGGCGCCCGCCCACATGGTGAGCATCGACGGTTTCTGGATGGACCGCTCACCGGTCACCAATGCCCAGTTCCTGAAGTTCGTGAAGGCCACCGGACACGTCACCCTGGCCGAGCAGCCCGCCGATCCGGCCCAGTATCCCGATGCGCTGCCGGAGTTGCTGGTGCCGTCTTCGATTGTGTTCGTGCCGCCGCCCGGACCGATCGGCACCGGCGATCCCTATCGCTGGTGGCAATACATTGCCGGCGCCAACTGGCGGCATCCCGAAGGCCCTGGCAGCTCGATCAAGAGCCGCGACCACCATCCCGTGGTGCATGTGGCCCATGCCGATGCGGCGGCCTATGCCGCCTGGAGCGGCAAACAGCTGCCGAGCGAAACGGAGTGGGAGCGGGCCGCCTGGGGCGGCCGTGAAGGCGCCGAGTACGCCTGGGGGGAGGAGCTGCACCCGGGCGGCCAACCGGTGGCGAACACCTTCCAGGGCGATTTCCCCCACCACAACAGCCTGCTGGACGGCTACGCGGGCACCTCGCCAGTGGGTGTCTTTCCGGCGAACGGCTACGGATTGTTCGACACCATCGGCAATGTGTGGGAGTTGACCGACAGCTGGTATGGCCACCACCCGCGCCAAGCCGATGAGGAGTTAGCGGCTGAGGGAAGCAGCGGCTGCTGCGCCGGAGCGGCTGACGCCCGTGAAGCCAGCATCGACCCCACCAGCCAGCACGGAACGATGCCGCGCAAGGTGGTGAAGGGCGGCTCCTATCTCTGCGCCCCCAGCTACTGCCGCCGCTACCGGCCGGCGGCACGCATGGCGCAGGGCATCGACACCTCCACAAGCCACATGGGCTTTCGCTGCATCGTGCGCCTCTGAAGCCATGACTCACTCACATCGACAAACCTGGCTGACCCGTCAGCAGCGCCGCCGCGCATCCCCGTTCTTTCTGCTGCTGGATCGCTCCTTCGGCTTCAGGGTGCTGATCGCGGCAATGATGTCCTTTGCATTGCTTTCACTCGTCAATCGCTTCGACAACTGCAATGGAGCCAACCCAAGAGAGAACTGCCTGACCAGTAACTTTCTAGATGTCATCAGCATTGGCAATGTCGAATCGTTCAGCATCGTCACAGCGGGCTTCGTCTACATCCTTGAGGCGGGGCGTCGCAAGGAAAGAGAACATCACGAGCAACTTACTTTGCTGTTAGCGCAACAAGAGGCTGGAGTAAAATACAGCCTGGGGCGTATCAGAGCCATCGAGGATCTCAGCTCAGACGGCATCTGGCAGGACGACTTCGATTTGCAGGGCACGAACCTGGAGGGGCTGAGGATTCCATTCAGTCGTTGGCGAGGTTGCGACTTCGCCAACACGGTGTTGTGCAAGGCCAATCTCCAGGGTGCGGATCTGAAGGGGGCCAACTTCACGGAGGCTGATCTCACCGGAGCCGATCTTGCCGGCTCCGATCTCACTCAGGCAAATTTCACCCGAGCCATCCTCACCAATGCCGATCTCAGCGGTGCAATCCTGACCGGCACCGTCTTCCAGGATGCTGATCTGGGGGGAACAAAGATCGATCGGAGCATTGCAGCCTCGATCGATCGCCCGTGATTCGATCAGTTGTCATGGTGATCCAAAAACTTCCCCATCCCCCGGCTGCTGACTCCAGCGCACCCCATGCCCAGATGAGCCGGCTCGCCGGGGCCTTCGTCGGCATTGCAGCCGGATATGCAATCACCCGCCAGCTGCCCTTCTTGCCGGCCACACTGCTGAGTTCCCTGGTCCTGGCCGCCACCTCCACGTTCATCGGTCGGATCCAAAACCCGCTGCGGTGGTGGGCCCTGCTCGGCACCGCCTGCGGCTCGGTTCTGGGCAGCGCCGTGGTGCTGGCGGCGAAACTCCAACAGAGCGAACCGCAGTCAGATCTCTCCAGCAGGGCCGTGCTGCTCGGGTTTCTCGCCCTTGCCGGTTGCATCGCCGGATACAACCTCAGCCGTGATGCCGCTGGCGGTTCCGCCCGCCACCCCAGGGACCTGCTGCGTTCGGCCAGTGCACTCACCACCGGCATCTTCGCTGTGCTGGTCACCTTCACCTTTCTGCATTCCGGCCTGGATACGGCTCGCACCTTCTCCAGCCGGCTCAGCACCTCCCTGACCATCCTGGTGGCCACGCTCTCCGTACCTGGATGGCTGACCCATCTGCTGAATCGGCCGCCGCCGAGGGGGCCCAGGCAGCGGTCCTGATCCGCCTCGATTGTCCAGCCCCATCTCCAGCCGACACCTCCCCCCGACCCCGACGCCATGGCCCAGGCAACCCTGCTGCTCGTCAGCCTCACCCTGTTCACGATCATGTTCGGCCTGGGTGTTGGCCTGAAGGGAGAGGCCATCGTCAAGCTGCGCCGCAGGCCTGCCCTGGTGATCAGGGTACTGATTGCGTCCTGTGTGCTGGTCCCTCTGGTGGCCCTTGTGCTGATGAAGCTGACTCCGGACCTGGCCCTCTCCAAGGCCGCCCGATACGGCATTGCCCTGATGGCCATCTCACCCAGCGCTCCCCTCACCCTGCGCAAGGCCGGCAAAATGGGCGGAGACCGCGAGCTGGCGGCGGTGCTCCAGGCCTGTGCGGCCGTGGCCGCGATCGTTTCAATCCCACTGATCGTGGATCTGTTCCGGTCCTCCTTCGGGATCTCAGGCTGGGACATCGGCCCGAAGGAGGTGGCCCTCCAGGTGGGCAAGGCCCAGGTGCTGCCCCTGCTGGCGGGCCTGGGGCTCAGGCGCTGGCGGCCGCTCTGGGCGAACCGGCTGTCGGGTCCGCTCGAGAAGCTGGGTAATGGCCTGCTGCTGCTGCTGATCGTGCTGGTGCTGGTCAAGTCGCTGCCTCTGCTGCTGCCCTTCGCGGCCACCAACCTGGTGGCTCTGGGTTTGATGGCCGTGATGGTGCTGGCGGCCCTGGCCATCGGCTATGGGATCGCTGGCCCTGACCCCCGGGAGCGCACCACGCTCGCCCTCGTCACCTCAATGCGCAACCCAGGGCTGGCGCTGCTGTTCGCCACGACCTACGGCGCCGACATCCCTGGCCTGAAACTCGCCGTGCTCGCCTATCTGCTGATCACTGTGCTGCTCTCGATTCCCTTCCTGCGCTGGCAGCGCCAGAAGCAGCAGGTGCCCTTCGTGATCCCTTAGATGCCTTGGTGTGAATCACCCGAGGCCGTGCCCCAGGCGCTGGGGCAGGATCGCCAGCTGCGACCGAAATCCTGAGCAGCCAGCCCTTGCTTGCGGCAACCCGATGAACCTCACCAACGAACTGGCCAAGGAGCGCAACCGGGCGGCTGCCGAGCGCACCCTGATGGCCTGGATCCGCACCTGCCTGTCCCTGATCAGCTTCGGCTTCGGTCTCGACAAGATCATCGGGGCGATCCAGGCCAGCCGCCTGGAGGGCAGTGCCCATACGCAGCTCAGCGTGCGGTTGATCTCCATCGGATTCGTGCTCACAGGGATCCTGGCCATGGCAGCCGCCACCCGCCAACACCGCAAGGTGCTGCGGCGGTTGAAGCAGGACGATTTCGTCTACATCGACGAGGCCTCGGTCTCGATGGCGACGGCGCTGGCCCTCACCCTGATCGGCCTGGTTGCCCTGGTGCTGCTGATCGCCGGTGGAATGAGCGGCTGATGAGCGGCTACAGCCAGAGGCTTGGGCAGGGACTGGGCCAGGCGGATCTGGCCGCCGGCCTGACCGCCGCCGCGGTGGTGCTGCCCAAGGCGATGGCCTACGCCACCATTGCCGGTCTGCCGGTGCAGGTGGGGCTGTACACGGCTCTGGTGCCGATGGCGGTCTATGCCCTGCTGGGCAGCTCCAGCCCCTGAGCGTCAGCACCACCACCACCCTGGCGATCCTGGTGGGCAGTGAGCTGAATCGGCTGACGCCTGACGCTGAGCCCAGCGCCTTGATGACAGCCAGCGCCACTCTGACCGTGTTGGTGGGAGCGATGCTCTGCGGCGCGGCCCTGCTGCGGTTCGGCTTCATCGCCAACTTCATCTCCGAATCGGTGCTGGTGGGTTTCAAATCCGGCATCGGGCTGGTGATCGTGGTGGATCAGCTGCCCAAGCTGCTGGGGCTGCATGTGGAGAAGGCCGGCTTCTTCCGCGACCTGGCAGCCCTGCTGGGGGACATCCCGCGAACCTCGATCGCCACGCTCCTGCCCTCGGCCGGACTGTTCAGCCTGCTACCGCCAGGCCGGCGCCCGCAGCCAGATGGCCGAGCTGGTCACGGCGGGGGCCGCGCTGGTCACCCTGCTGCTGCTGGCCCCCTGGCTTGCGCTGATGCCCCTGACGGCCCTGGCCGTAGTGGTGATCGTGTACTCCTTCGAGCTGATCGCCCCCGGGGAGTTCCTCGCGATCCGGCGCGTGCGCCATGCCGAATTCAACTGGGCTGTGGTGGCCTTCCTCGGGGTGGCGTTCCTGGGCACCCTCAAGGGCATCCTGGTGGCCGTGATCCTCTCCCTGCTGGCGCTGGTGCAGCAGGAGGTGAACCCGCCGGTGTATGCCATCGGCCGCAAGCGCGGCACTGATGTGTTCCGACCTCTCTCAGCCCGGCATCCCCACGATGAGACCTGGCATGGGCTGCTGCTGCTCCGTGCCGAGGGGCGCCTGTTCTTCGCCAATGCCCATGGCGTTCTCACCAGGATGCGGGCCGAGGTGGATCGTCACCGGCCAAAGGCGGTGGTGGGCTTCTGGATCGACCGTGCCCCGGTGACCAACGCCCAGTTCCGCAAGTTCGTGAAGGCCACGGGTCACGTGACCCTGGCCGAGCGGCGGGCGGATCCGGCGGCCTACCCCAATGCCCTGCCGGAGCTGCTGGCGCCCTCCTCGATCGTGTTCGTGCCACCGCCGGGTCCGATCGGCACGGGCGACCCCTACCGCTTGGTGGCAGTAGCTGAGCGGGGCGAACTGGCGCCACCCCGAAGGGCCCGGCAGCTCGATCAAGAGCCGCAACCACCATCCCGTGGTGCATGTGGCCCATGAGGATGCCGTCGCCTACGCCACCTGGGCCGGCAAACAGCTGCCCAGCGAAGCGGAATGGGAGCGGGCCGCCCGGGGCGGGGTGGAGGGGGTTGAGTTCGCCTGGGGGGAGGAACTCCACCCCGGCGGCCGGCCCATGGCCAACACCTTTCAGGGTGACTTCCCCCACCACAACAGCCTGCTCGACGGATACGGCCTGCTCGACATGATCGGCAATGTGTGGGAGTGGACCGATGACTGGTATCAGCACCATGGCGCCGATGCCGAGGTTCAGCGCCATCAGGACCAGACCGAGACAGGCTGCTGCCCCATCCCCAATCCCCGGGGAGGCTCCCGTGAGGCCAACATCGACCCCACCTCCCAGCACCAGAGTATGCCCCGCAAGGTTGTGAAAGGAGGATCGTTCCTTTGTACTCCCAGCTATTGACGCCGCTACCGACCGTCGGCACGCATGGCCCAGGGGATTGATACATCCACCTGCCACATGGGATTTCGCTGCATCGTGCGGAGCTGATCGATGGGCCTGGCCACCCTGATGGACCTGGGGATGGAGCACATCGCCGAGCCACTTCGGCTGTGCCTGGAGTTTCTTTCGCTGCTGTGTGTCGCGATTGGCCTGGTGATCACGCTGCTGCAAGGATTCTGGCATCGCAGCCGACTCACCTTCGGCACCTGGCTGTCAATGGCACTGGAGTTTCAGCTGGGCGCCGACATCGTTTCCACCACCGCCTCACCCTCGGAGCAGAATCTGATCCAGCTAGCCACCATTGCCGTGATCCGCACCCTGCTGAATCTCTTTCTGGCCAAGGAATTGGAAGCCGAACAGAATTGGAAGACGACATCACGAACCTTTCCGCTAGCCCTGTCAGGGAAGTACGGCGATGACCAATCTCAACAACGAACTGGCCAAAGAGCGCAGCCGGGCAGCGGCCGAGCGCACCATGATGGCCTGGATCCGCACCTGCCTCTCCCTGATCAGTTTCGGATTCGGCCTCGACAAGATCATCGGCGCTATCGAGCGCTCACGCTTCGAAGGCAGTTCCCATGCAGGAATCAGCGTGCGGCTGATTGCAATCGGATTCGTTCTCACAGGCATTCTGGCGATGGCAGCGGCAACACGCCAACACCTCCGCGTGCTCAAACGGCTACAACGGGACGATTTCGCTTATATCAGCCAATCATCAATCGCCATCTTCACAGCCATCGCACTCACACTGATTGGGATTGCAGCCTTAGCACTACTCCTTGTCGGAGCCTCCAGCTCCTGATAGTGGGCTGAAGTCACAGACCACCACACAACCACGTCATTGAATCCGCCCCCTTTCCTATGCCGCCGATCATTGGCCTGTTGGTGAGTTTCACCATTTTTACGGTCATGTTTGCCCTGGGTCTGGGGCTACGGGGATCCACGTTCGCCCTGAGCCGCCATCAACCGGCAGTGCTCGGCCGGATTCTGATCGGCACCTGCCTGCTGGTTCCCCTGGCTGGACTGCTGCTGCTGGAGCTTCCACTGGCGGCCAAGCTGTCTGTGCCCGTAAGATTCGCCATCGCCCTGATGGTGATCTGCCCCAGCGCCCCGCTGGCCCTCCGTCGGACGAGCTCACCGGAAAGGGCCTCCGGACTGGCCGCCCGCATTCAGGTGTCGGCAGCCCTGCTGGCAATCCTCTCGATCCCTTTGCTGGCGGAGCTGTTCACCCTGGTCAGGCCGGTGAGTGGCTGGGACATTCGTCCACTGGACATCGCCCTCCAGGTGACCCGGGTTCAACTGATTCCGCTGGCCGCAGGGCTGCTGGTGAAAACCTGGCGACCAGGCTGGGCCGAGCGCTGGACCAGCACCATCAACCAGGTGGCCACGGCGCTGCTGGTGGTGATGGTCGTGGTGTTGCTGGCGATCACCGCCAGTCAGCTGATTCCGTTCCTAAGCCAGAACCTCTTCGGACTGCTGGTCATGACCGCCATGGTGGCGATCAGTCTGGGCATCGGCTATGGCTTGGCAGGTCCAGATCCGAGTGACCGTCCCACGGTGGCCCTGGTGACGAGCACAAGAAATCTGGGGCTGGCCGCTCAGCTGGCCGTGGTCTACGGCGCCTCGATCAAGGGCCTGATTCCTGCCGTACTGTCCTACACCTTGATCAGCACCGTAGTCTCCATCATTGTTCTGAAGCTACTGGCAGCCCGCGTGTCGATGGAACAGCCCAAGAGCAGCGCAAGCTAGGCGCGAGCCAGCCATCAACCTGGTCAGAAGAAGAACTTCAGGCCCAGCTCGACACCATTCTGATAACTGGTGTATCCACTGGGTCGATCTGACAAACCATTGTCATACTCGATGCCCAGATACCGCCAGGAGAGGTTGAGATCCGTGTTGTTGCCCACCGCATAACCAAGCCCCACCTGGGCATTCCCGGAAAGATCCCGGGCACCGGACAATCCCCAGCCGCCCACGTCAGCGCGGGCGAAAGCACGCAACTTCGGCGAGAGAAACACGGTCGCCTGGGTACCCACCAGAGGTTGCACCCAGGTTCGACCGAAGCTGCCTTCCCGTTCCACACGCAGCCCACGATCGCCATTGCCCCGGACCTGAGCCGAGGCATCCAGCCTGGCCTGGAGCAGCCGAATCCCGGCGTAGGGGATCACACTGAACTGCCCTGGCTTGCCGAGCGCGGATTCCGGTGCTCCGAAGCGATAGCGCAGGGCCAGGTCATACATCCCCTGAACGGCCGTGAGCGCTCCATTCCCGGTGAAACGCCCGCGACTGGTGGTGCGCGTTGCCTGATCTCCCACCCGGGCATAACTGAGATCCGTCAGCAGACCGATGCGGCCAGATTCCACGCTGCCACGCACAGACGTGGCCCATTGGAGGCGTGAGAGCACGTCGCCAAGATCAAGATCCGTATCGGCCGAAAACCCCCGAATCGTTGTGGTGCCGGTGAGCCGAATCGGCAGAAATCCATACAATTCAACCGTGCTTGCCCATGCCCGCGGATCCGCCTCGACCTGCACGTCTTCAGCCATCGGCCCTGGAGCCTCTGCCGCGGGAGCCTCTACTGCGGGAGCCGCCTCCACCTGGAGGTCCTGCACAGATTCACTCCACCCGGGCGATCCGGCAGCGATCAGGCCCGCCCCCACACAACACCAACCCAAAGGATCCATCACCTGCCTCACGACGCGGCGCCAAGCCAGGCGATCGACGAGGGAAGAGACGTCAGGCTGCATAGGGCAAAAATGAATGGGAGATGGCTCAGCCCAAGCCAAAACTCGAACGAAAAGCCAAGCAGATGATCTTACTGGCTGATAAAGAAGCTTTCGATCAAGTATCACTCTTTCCCCACGGGCCAGGTCCGCATTCCAGCTGTTGCCCATTCGTAACAAGCAGGTCCCTGTGCCCCCCACTCCCCTAAACCTGTTGGACCCGGGGCCAACACACTCCCCCCCCAGAACCGACCATGGCCAGGTCTTGGCTGCGTCATCCACTTCGGCAGTGGCGAGGCCTCCTGCGTCCACGAGCTCCATCCCGCTCGACGCGGCGCCGGCCAGGGCCAGCCGGTCTCCTTGCTCTGACGGCAGGACTCCTGGTTGGATTGCTCGTATGGGGGGGGCTTGAGGGGCTCGTCACCGCCAACACGAGAGCGGCTTCAACGGCGGAAGCCAAACCATGGTGCAGTGCAAAACCTGCCTGGCTCACGCTGGAAGGCCGCCAAGTGCTGCAGATGCGCTCAGCGATCGGAGCGCAGGACCTTAACGAGGTTGTCCGCCGAGGCAGCGCAGCGCTACTGCGGGTGGCGAAAGACAACACGATTCAGCCCAAACAAATCGAACTCTTCCAAGATGATCCCTATACATTGATCGGGATCAAGGGCGCCAAGCCGGATAACTTCATCCGGCTTCTGGCCATCGATGATCGCGTTGCTCAGTGTTTTGACCTCACCCGCGAGGCCTTAGCGACCCGCTACCGCGATCAAATCCGTGGCGCCATCAGCTCTTACCGCAGCAACAACAGTCTCTCCAGCTGGTTGCGGGGCACAGCACTGGCTCTCCTGGTGCTGGGGATTTACGTGCTCTGGATCCGCTGGCAATCGGCATTGCATAGACGCCTACAGCAGAGCATCTCCCAACTGCATGAAATCCAGCTGGGCCGATTCCAGATCGGCGACAATGCTCTTCTCAGTGCCGGCCAGTTCACGCGGATTCTGGCCGCGGCCCTGCGCATCATCCACTGGAGTCTGCTGCTGCTGCTCAGCTACCTGCTGATTCCTCTGCTGCTCGGCCTGTTCCCGCCCACCAGCGCCATGGCCGAAGGCCTGCGGGCACAACTGCTCAGCGTGATCAGCGCCGTGCTGGCGGGGGTGGTGAATTCCATTCCCGATTTACTGACCATCGCCTTGATCCTGGCCCTCACCATCAGCGTGATGCGGCTCAGCACCTTCTGCTTCAACGCCCTGGAGCGCGGCCAGCTGCACTTCGCCTGGTTTTACCCCGAATGGGCGCGGCCCACGGGCCGGATCGCGGCCGTGCTGATCCTGGTGGGCGGTCTGGTGATTGCCTATCCCTACATCCCCGGCACCAGCACCAAGGCCTTCCAGGGTGCTGGCCTGTTCGTGGGCGTGCTGGCTGCCCTCGGCTCCAGCGCCATCGCCTCCAACATCATCAGTGGCCTGATGCTGATCTACACCCGCGCCTTCACCGAGGGGGATCGGGTGATGATTGATGGTGTGGTGGGACTGGTGCAGGAACGGCGTCTGCTGGTGACCCGAATTCGTACACCACGCAATGAGCTGGTGAGCATTCCCAATGCCGCAGTGATTGCCGCCTCCGTGACCAACTACAGCTTTTCCCGCCGCGAACTCAGCACTCCTGTTGCCCTCTCGACCACGATCACTATCGGCTACGACGTGCCGTGGCGGAAAGTGCACGAGCTGATGCTGTCGGCCGCCAGGAGTGCACCGGGAATTTCAGAGGAAATCGAACCGTTCGTGCTGCAGACCGCGCTCAACGACTTCCATATCAGTTATGAGCTCACGGCCTTCGTCAAAGATGTGGATCTCTACCGACGCACCCTCTCCGATGTGCTGGCAGCGCTGCAGGATTGCTTCGCGGCCGCCGAAGTGGAGATTCTCTCGCCCGGCTATCACGCCATCCGCAACGGCAATGCCAGCACCTTGCCCAAGAGCGAAGGCTGAACCCAACCGGCCCGCAGCAAAGCGTCCCGTCTCATTCGCAGCAGGGGCAGGAGCGTCCCCTACGCTCGCGTCAACGTGACGCCGCCATGGGCAGCAGCTTCGGCACCCTGTTTCGGATCAGCACCTTCGGTGAATCCCACGGCGGCGGCGTCGGGGTGATCGTCGACGGCTGCCCGCCGCGGTTGCCGCTCGATCTGGAGGCGATCCAAGCGGAACTGGACCGGCGCAAACCGGGGCAGAGCCGCATCACCACACCCCGCAAGGAGGAGGACCGGGTCGAGATCCTCAGCGGCCTGCTGGACGGTGTGACCCTGGGCACCCCCATCGCCATGGTGGTGCGCAACAAGGATCAACGCCCCGGCGATTACAACGAGATGGCGGTGGCGTTTCGGCCGTCCCACGCCGATGCCACGTATCAGGCCAAATATGGCATTCAGGCCCGCAGCGGCGGTGGCCGGGCCTCGGCGCGGGAAACCATCGGCCGGGTGGCCGCCGGCGCCATTGCCAAGCAACTGCTGGCCCACTGCCATGGCACCGAAGTGCTGGCCTGGGTGCAGCGGATCCACACGATCGAGGCGTCCATCGATCCGGCAGCGGTGACCCTTGAGGCCGTGGAATCCAACATCGTGCGCTGTCCCGATGGCGACAGCGCCGCGCGGATGATCGATCGGATCGAAGCGATCGGGCGCGACGGTGATTCCTGCGGCGGCGTGATCGAGTGCGTCGTGCGCCAGGCCCCGGTGGGGCTCGGCATGCCAGTGTTCGACAAGCTCGAAGCCGACCTGGCCAAGGCGGTGATGTCGTTGCCCGCCACCAAGGGCTTCGAGATCGGCTCCGGCTTCGGCGGCACCCTGCTCAGGGGAAGCGAGCACAACGACGCGTTCCTGCCCAGCGACGACGGCCGCCTCCACACGGCCACCAACAACTCCGGTGGCATCCAGGGCGGCATCAGCAACGGTGAGGACATCGTGCTGCGGGTGGCCTTCAAGCCCACCGCCACGATCCGCAAGGAGCAACAGACGATCGACGCCAGCGGCGCCGCCACCACCCTGGCCGCCAAGGGGCGCCACGACCCCTGCGTCCTGCCGCGGGCGGTGCCGATGGTGGAAGCCATGGTGGCCCTGGTGCTGGCCGATCACCTGCTGCGCCAGCAGGGCCAGTGCAGCCTCTGGTGACCGCAGCAGCGCCAGGATGGAGATCAGGCGCGGTTCAGTCTGCAGCCGTCGCCGATTCTGAGACCGGCCAGGTGTGGCCCAGCTCGACAAGCAGGCGCCTCAAGGGCTCGAGAGGCTCGAAAGACCGGTCACCCTGCTCAGCCTGGGACGGCGAGTCGTCTGAACGATCCAGGGCGAGTGAGGAGCCCAGTGCCACCGCATCGATGCCGCTGCGCAGCCATGGGATCACATCCGCAGGCGACAAGCCGCCCGCAGCAATGCAGAACGGCAAGGCACCGAGCGGGGCGCGCAGGCCTGACCAGTAGCCGCGGCCCAGGGCCTTCGCCGGAAAGAGCTTCACCAGCGGAGAGCCGAGCAAGCGGGCCTGATTCACTTCGGTGGGGCTCATCACGCCAGGCACCAGGGTGATGCCGGCCGCCGCCGCATGCTGCACCAGCTCCCCATCCAGGATCGGCGACACCACGTAGGAAAAGCCCGCCGCTGAGCATGCAGCCAGGGCTTCGACCGTGCAGACCGAGGCCGCCCCAAGACGCAGACCTGGAAAGGCAGCGATCAACTCACGGCACTGAGGCCGCCAGTGCGGCGACTCCTGGAAGGCCAGTTCGACATGACGAAGCCCCAATTCGACAAGCCGCTCCAGAAGTGGAGCGGCGTCGAGCGGGGTCTGGGGTCGAAGAACCAACAGCAGCGGCTGCCTCCGCAGGCTGGCAATCAACCCAGCGGGATCAGCGGCAACCGCAGCGGAAGGCCTCAAGGGAGACTCACGGCGAGACGGGTCAACAGATAGCGGTCAACCGCAACGCATCGACTGATGCCGGTCAGACGTATTCGGCCACGCGCACGTCGCGACGCACCAGCAACTCCTGCAGATCCTCAGCGTCCACAGTCTCCTTCTCCACCAGCATCTCGGCCAGCTCATCGAGAACGGGGCGGTTGGCGCTCAGCACTGCGTTGGCGCGCTGGTAGGCCTCACCCACCAGCTCGCTCACCTCCTCATCAATCGCTGCAGCGGTGTCTTCGGAGAAATCGCGCTCAGCGGCAATATCGCGACCGAGGAACATCCCCCCCTGGCTGCGGCCCAGGGCCACAGGGCCGAGCCGATCACTCATGCCGAAACGGGTCACCATCTGGCGGGCCACCCGGGCCACCTGCTGCAGGTCGTTGGAGGCTCCGGTGGTCACCTCATCTTCGCCGTAGACGATCTCCTCAGCGACACGGCCACCCAGGGCCACCGCCATCTGATTCTGGAGATAGGCGCGGGAATAGAGGCCAGACTCCATGCGTTCTTCGCTGGGGGTGAAGAAGGTGAGGCCGCCGGCGTTGCCACGGGGAATGATCGAGATCTTCTGCACCGGGTCGTAATCCGGCATCAGCGCACCCACCAGGGCATGGCCAGCCTCGTGATAAGCCACCAGCCGCTTGCGCTTCTCGCTCATCACCCGGTCTTTCTTCTCCGGACCGGCCATCACCCGCTCGATCGCATCGTTCACCTCATCCATCGAGATCTCGGTGAGCTGGTGGCGGGCCGCCAGAATCGCCGCCTCATTCAGCAGATTGGCCAGGTCAGCCCCGGTGAAGCCGGGGGTGCGGCGGGCGACCTTGTCGAGGTCGACATCCTTGGCCAGGGTCTTGCCGCGGGCATGCACGGCAAGGATCTGGAGGCGGCCGGAGTAATCGGGCCGATCCACCACCACCTGGCGATCGAAGCGACCGGGACGCATCAGCGCCTGATCCAGCACATCCGGACGGTTCGTGGCCGCCACGATGATGATGCCGGTGTTGCCCTCAAAGCCGTCCATTTCGGTGAGCAGCTGGTTGAGGGTCTGCTCGCGTTCGTCGTTGCCACCGCCGAGGCCGGCTCCGCGCTGACGGCCCACCGCATCGATCTCGTCGATGAACACAATGCAGGGGGCATTCTTCTTGGCCTGCTCGAACAGGTCGCGCACGCGGCTGGCGCCGACACCCACGAACATCTCCACGAATTCCGAACCGGAAATCGAGAAGAAGGGCACGCCAGCCTCGCCAGCCACGGCTTTGGCCAGCAGGGTCTTGCCGGTGCCCGGAGGGCCCACCAGCAGCACACCTTTGGGAATCTTGGCGCCAACGGCCGTGAAGCGATCCGGGTTCTTGAGGAAGTCGACCACCTCGGTGAGCTCGAGCTTGGCCCCTTCGATGCCGGCCACATCACCGAAGGTGACCTGGGTCTGGGGCTCCATCTGCACCCGCGCCTTGCTCTTGCCGAAGCTCATCGCCGGGTTGCCGCCGCCGCCCTGGGCACGGCGCAGCAGGAAGAACAGACCACCGAGCAGCAGCAGCGGGAAGATGAGGCTGCCCACGGCCTGCTGCCAGGCCGCAGGCTCGCGGCTGGGCTGCACGGCGATGTCCACATCGTGATCCGTGAGCAGCTTGAGCAGGTCCTTGTCGGGGGCGAGGTTGACCACAGCGCGGCGGCCGTCGTTCTCCACCACCTGGGCGGTGCCCCGATCGGGGGAGATCAGCACGCGCGACACCTCGTTGCCCTGAACCGCCTCGACGAAATCGCTGTAGCGGAGCGTTCGGGGCGCATTGGCCGGATCGGGGCGATCCAGGAAGGCGGTGCCCACCGCAATAACCACCACGGCCAGCAGGACGTAGAGCCCCGCATTGCGCCAACCCTTCTTCGCCACTCGACTCTCCGCTCTAGGAAGTAAAGGAATGTTAACCGCCCTCAGGATCGGGCGGTTGTGGGCGCCTTTCGGAGCCTGGACCTCAGCCGGCCGCCGACCGCAGCACGTCGACCACGCTACGGAAGGCGAACCATTCGGGGATCTCCTCGCCGCCGCGCAGCATCTGGCGGAACTGGGTGCCGCTGAGCTTCCTCACGTGCAGGCCGCGAGCCTCAGCGTGCTCGGCGGTCACGTAGCCCTCCTCCTCCGTGTAGACGAGGTTGAGCGACGGCACGGTCTCCATCCCCAGTTCAGAGGCATTGTCGCGGGCGAAATCCTGGGCCTGGTAGGGACCGTAGAAATCGTCACCGCTCAGGGACGACTTGCAGCCAGCCATGTCGCGGCCAATGATGAAGTGGGTGCAGCCGTAGTTTTTGCGGATGATCATGTGCTGCAGGGCCTCCCGCGGGCCGGCCATGTGCATCGAGTAGGGCAGGTAGGCCCAGCGGATCCGGAGGTTGTTGACCTCCGCCGCCAGCCGCTCGTAGGTCTGGAAGCGCACCGCACCGGAAATGTCGTCGTCCTGGGTGGGCCCGCAGGTGGGGTGCACCAGCACCACGCCGCCCTTGCTGACGTTGGTGGCCTCCAGGGCCCGGGTGAACAGTTCGTAGTGGGCCCGGTGGATGGGGTTGCGGCACTGGAACGCCACCACGTCTTCGCCCAGCGGCAGGGTGGCGCGCACCTCAGCCGGCGTCTTGCAGGGGAAGACGCGGGTCGGAAGCTCCAGCCCCTGCACCCGACCGCCCAGGTAGTAGCGGCCACGCTCGGTGGCGATCATCCGCACGGCCGGGTGCTCCAGGGAGGTGGTGCCGTAGCAACCCTTGGCCTCCTTGACCTTGTCCGGTTCCCAGCGGCTTTCAACCGTGAGCACCGCCAGGTCCTGGCCCCGATAGGTGAGCAGCAGCCGATCACCCACGGCGATCGAGGCATCGCTGGTGTCGAACACGATCGGCAGGCCGAACAGCAGACCACTGGTGGTGCGGTGCTGCTCCACCACCGCGTCGTAATCCTCCTGGTGCATGAAGCCGCGCAGGGGCGAGAAGCCTCCAACCACCAGCAGTTCGACGTCGCAGGCGTTGCGGTCGCTGCACTCCAGCACCCGATCCACGCCCACCTTGAGCGCCTCTCGCTCGGCCGCCGGCACCATCAGATCCACCAGGCTGCCGCCATGCGGGACGATCAGGCCCTGGGCGGCGGGAGTTGCGGACTCGGCAACCGACATGGAGACCCCAAAAAACGTTGGCACGATTCTCCCAGACCAGCCCGAGGCGGCTCCGGGGATGGCCATGAAAAAGGGGCCTCAAGGCCCCTTCTCGCATCAATCAGCTGGGCAGGGGATCAGACCTGCTCAAGACGGCCATAGAGCTCGCCGCTGATCTTGACGTCCACCGCCTGCTTGCCGCCCATGTCGGTGTCGGAGGGCTGGATGGCCGTGAACACGCCGGCGAATTCACCACTGGAGGAATCCACCTTGGTGATGGAGAACTCCATGGTTCCGGTGCCGTCGACGTAGCGCTTGACGTTCTCCTTCAGCAGGTCCTCGTCGTCGCCAACCGGCACCAGACCCATGGCGCTGCTGTAGCCGGTGGTCAGACCACGACCCTTGGGATCGAGGAAGTTGCTGGTGCGGTAGCTGGGGGCGCGGTAGCTGCCGGTGAAATCCGTGCTGGTGCTGATGGCAGCGCCATCGGCCTGGGCCAGCAGCTCCTTGCTGGAGAACATGAAGGGCACTTCCTCACCGCCGGGCATCAGAACGGTGATGGCCTGGAAGTCGATCCCACCCAGCTCCTGGAAGTTGAGCTTGTCGCCGTCCACGGAGAGATCGCCGTAGACCTGATCAAGGCTGGAGGTGTAGCGGGTCAGGATCCTGCCGGCCACGAACTGCGCTTCCTGCCGCTTGTTGGCCGGCTCGCCTTTTACGAACACCTCCGTGGGGTGCAGGCAGATCTCACGCAGCTGGTACTTCGTACCGGCATCGAGGCTGATCGAGCCGCGGGCTGAATCCGGCAGGGTGGGGCAATTGTTAGCGAGACCCGTGTTGTGGATGTCGTCGTAGGTGAGGTTGGCCCGATCAACAGCCTTGGCCCCACCGCTGCACGCGGTCACCAGGGTCAGGCACAGGGCCAGCCCGAGGGCCAGCAGGGGACGGAAACGCATCGGGAGAAGCCGCAGGGGCGGGGGATGGAAGGCGGGAGAGAGGAGAACAGGAAGCGCCGAGGCGGATCTTACCGGTGGCAAACCCGCATTCCCGGTAGCATCACCGGGCTCTCAACAACCTGTATGGGGGAGCCGTCTTCTTTGCCCACAAGCGTCACCCCATGAGCCTCACGAGCCAGCAGCAGGACCACCTCCGCACCCAGCTGGCTGCTCTCGAAACCATGGCCGACGAGCTGCGCAACGACCCCGAATCCCTGCTGGATCTGCTCCGCCAGCTGGAGCAGACCCATCGCTCGATTCAGGACGGTCCGTTCCGCGGCAGCCTGCCGGCCGATCGGAACAGGCTGTTCGGTGTGCTGAAGCGCATGGAGGAGACCGGCGGCTGGCCCTACATCCCCCGCCTGCAGCTGCGCACCTTCATGGATCTACTGCAACAGGATCGTCCTGAGGAGGAGCATCCCCTGGCGGCTTGAGGCCTGGCGGATGGAGTCCTTACCGATTGGTTGGTTGCGGCGCAAGAAGCGCAGCCAGGGCATCCAGCAGCCGATGGGCGACCGCCAGCTTGCCGGCGGGTCCGATCGGTGTGACCGCCTCGCCCGGGCCCAGCAGCCAGCCCTGATTGGTGGCTGAGCCGAAACCGGCACCGGACTGATCAATCGGATTGGCAAAGAGCAGCTCACACCCTTTACGGGCGAACTTGGCTCGGGCCTGGGGCAGCACATCGCCGGAATGGGCCGCGAAGCCGAGAATCGGCTGCCGATCGGGCCGCAGCTCCTGGCGCCGCTGCACCAGGCCCGCCAGCAGATCAGGCACCGGTTCCCAGCCGCCCTGGAGAAGCGCCTCCAGCTCGTGTTTGGCCGGCTTGTCCGCCAGGGGCTGGGCGCGGCGGTGATCGGCCACGGCGGCCGCCATGGCAATGGCGTCATGGCTGGCCTGCAGAGCCGCCAGTTCCTGCTCCAGCTCGGCGGCGGTGGTGATGGCCCGGCAGTTGAGCCCATCAAGCAGCTGCGGATCCAGTGCCAGCGGACCATGCAGCAGGGTCACTGCCGCCCCCCGCAGACGGGCTGCCTGGGCCAGCAGCACCCCCATCCGGCCGGTGCTGGGATTGGTGAGGCAGCGGGCCGGATCGAGAAACTCCCGCGTGGGGCCGGCGGTCACCAGCAGCTGGCGGCCTTGCCAGTCACGCCGCCACCCATGCAGGGCCAGCGATTCAAGCGCCAGCAGCAGCTGGGCCGGTTCGGCCATACGCCCGTCACCGACCCGGTCGCAGGCGAGCAAACCGGCTGCGGGGCCCAACGGCAACACCCGCTCGAACCCCTGGAGCATCTCCCAGTTGCGCCGCACCGCCGGAGAACCCCACATCGCCGTGTTCATGGCCGCAGCGGCCACCACCGGCGCCTCGCAGGCCAGCAGGACGCTGGAGAGCAAGGTGTCGCCGAGGCCGTGCACCCAGCGGGCCAGGCTGGAAGCGCTCAGGGGAGCCAACAGCACCAGCTCCGCCCATTCGGCCAGCTCCACGTGCAGAGGCCGGGAGGACTGGTGGCTCCAGGCATCGGCCTCGAGCAAGCAGGGGTGACGGCTGAGGCTGGCCAGGGCCACAGGACTGACCAGCTGGGCTGCACTGGGGCTCAAGACACAGCGCACCTGGGCGCCCCGCTTGGCGAGGGCACTCACCACCAGCGGCAGCTTCACAGCGGCGATACTCCCGCTAATAAGCACCAGGATCCGGCGACCCTCGAGCGGGTCAAGCCCTGGGAGCGCAGCCACGGCGGGGTGGGGGAAGGGGGCCGGCACAGGGGTGGAGCAGCACGACGCAGACAGAAGCGACAGTCGAGGCGCTCACTCCTCGTCGAAGGGCTCCTGATCCACCAGGTGCACGTAGGGCCGTGCCAGCTCGGGGCGATGGATCGCCAGGGCCCGCAGCAGATGCCAGTCCCCGAGGCCCGCAAAGGCCGTGGGGTAGTCGTCTTCCTCGAGGCGCCGGGCCAGCTCAGCGATGCCGACCTCGTCGAAAGCCTCGAGCTGCTCGTGGGTGATCGAAGCCGGGCCCATGGCGCAAAACAAATCGACTCCGTGATCCTGCCAGGGATCCCGCAGCCGGCGATGGTAAAACTGTTGGTATCGGTGACCGCTGTGAGGCGATCACCGACCAATGCCGCACACCCTGAGGGTGCGGAACGGGGAATTAGCTCAGCTGGTAGAGCGCTGCGATCGCACCGCAGAGGTCAGGGGTTCGAGTCCCCTATTCTCCATTGCAACATTGAGCTGGGCAGGGGGCACCAGAACACCCCCTGCTTCGCCGCGCAGGTTCAGACGGGGATCAGTGTCGTGGCCATGGTCGGGTTCTGCAGGAAGAAATCGGGAGTGATTTTTGAGTAGAAATCGTCTGCCGTTGCGCCAAGCACCAAGTTGGAACCGCCGCCGGCGCTGAGGTTTGCAGCGGTGATATTGCGAACGAAGCCGATGCGATCCCCCCCCAACGAAACTGATCAATGTCCCGGCAAACCCGTCAATCGTGGTGTTCGTGAAATCAAGCTGCGAAAAGGCGGTCACGCCGGGCAGCACGATTTTGTCCTTATTGCCGGCGGCAATGGCAAAATCAGTGATCACATCAACTTCGGAAGCATTGGCCGAGGTGTTGCCAGCCTCAGTCCGCAGCACAAAGCGGTCATTCCCTGTTCCACCAGCCAAGAAATCCTTGCCCAGATCACCGACAAGAATGTCGTCCCCCGCCTCGCCGGAAAGATTATCGACGTCGTCGCCGCCTCGAACGACATCATTATCAGCCCCTCCATTAACATTGTCGTTGCCACGATTCCCGTTGAGCCAGTCCGCGTCAAGTCAGCCCCGGGAGCGGCCGTGGGGCTATCAGGTAAGACTTAACGATTGAACCTCCCTGCGCAACCCTTCTTTTAACGACGGTCTCTTGAGGGCATCCGCTGTGGCGTGGCCCGCTCCCAGCCAGCATTCAGTCAGTCAGACTGGCTTGCATGGAATGGAACAGCGACGCCGAAACCAAGCTGAAGGAGGTCCCCTTCTTCGTGCGGCCAGCGGTGCGTCGACGCATTGAACGCTTGGCCGGCGATGCGGGTCTGGAGCGGATCGACCTGGCCTTCTACGAGCAGGCCAAGGCCCAGTTCGGGCAGAAGTGAGCGGACCCTCGCCCACGCTGATCCGATCCCGGCTCCCTCACGCCGAGCCGGGCTTGGAAGGGCGATGGGGTAAAAGAGAGGTCTGATCCGTTCCCTACCATTGCGATGTCGCAGTCCAAGCGTGAACAGGTGGTCAGTCATCTGCGCTACATCCGCCAGGAACTGCGCGAGATGCACCAGGGTGTGATGGAAGACGGACTCCTGCCCGAAGCCGGTGAGGTGCGGGGCGTGATGGCCCAGATGGAGGCCCTGCTTGAGTTGCTGGAAGGCAAGGGCTCCCGCAAGAAAGACAGCGAGGGCTGATTCCCGGCTTCCAGCGACAAGCCCGTCAGCACGCAGGACAGGTCCAAGCCTGAGGTCCGCCCGCGCGACGGCTGTCCTCCAGCTCCGCCGTGCGGTTCACTGGGCTCCGGCTCACTGGCCCTGGCACCGGCCGCCTGATGCGCACTCCCTTTCCGGCTCGCCGCGCCAACCCGTCCCCGCCCATCGAGCCCGCCCTCGGCTCAGGGTCGCTACAGCCACAACCGACGCGCCTGCAACGCCAGGTGGTCGACTCCGGCGCAGCCCTGAGCCGCTGGGCCAGTAATCCCTGGCGGCGGCTGGCCTTGCTGCTGATCGTGCTGCTGCTGGGCTTTGTGATCGGCGGTGGCGTCGGCACCATCTGCGGCGCCCTTGCCTTCATCGACCATCTGGCGGCCCTGTTCTGCGTGATCGCGATGGAATTCGCCATCCGGGCCCGCCGCTGGTTGCTGCGGCAGCGCGGCGATCATCTGGGGCTGGAACTGCTGGACATGGGGCGGATCGGCCTGCTCTACGGCCTGCTGCTGGACGGCTTCAAGCTGTTCTGAGCAGCGGCGGCCTCACCAGCGGCCAGCAGATAGAGCAGGGCCATGCGCACCGGGATACCGTTGCGGACCTGCTCCTCCACCAGGTTGGCGCCGGGATCGTCGAGCAGGTCGCCGGCCATTTCCACGCCACGGTTGACCGGGCCGGGATGGAGCAGGGGCACGGGTTGGCCACACAGGGCCAGGCGATCGCGGCTGAGGCCATAGAGACGGTGGTAGGTGTCGAGGCTGGACAGCAGCTGCTCCTGCATCCGCTCCTTCTGCAGGCGCAGGGTCATCACCGCATCGGCCCCTGGCAGCGCCTCCTCCAGGGAGCGCACCACCCGGATCGAACCACGCCGGGCCACGGGATCCTCAGGCTGGCCCGGGGGCGGGGCCGCCACGAAATCGGCGAAGGCCTCGGGCACCAGGGTGGGTGGACCACAGAGCACCACATCGGCGCCACAGGCGGTGAGGGCCCAGAGGTTGGAGCGGGCGACGCGCGAGTGCACCACATCGCCCACGATCACGACCCGCCGGCCCCGCAGGCTCTCGGGTGTTGGGGCCCGAGGATCGAAGTAGCGGGCAAGCGTGAACAGATCCAGCAGACCCTGGCTGGGATGGCTGTGCAGCCCATCGCCGGCATTGAGCACCGCCACCCGCTCGCCGGCCCCATCAAGATCCCGCGCCAGGCAGGCAGGCACACCGGCGCAGCGATGGCGCACCACCAGCACCGTGGCCCCCATCGCCACATAGGTGCGGGCGGTATCGAGCAGGCTCTCGCCCTTGCTGAGCGAGCTAGAGGAGGGGGAGAAGCTCTGAACGTCGGCGGAGAGGCGCCTGGCGGCCAACTCGAAGCTGCTGCGGGTGCGGGTGCTCGGCTCGAAGAAGAGGGTGGTCATCAACCGGCCCTGCAGAGCCGGCAGCTTGCGAGCGCCGGCGTCAGGCAGGGAACGGAAGCGCTGAGCCAGCTCCAGCACAGTGGCGAAATCCTGCAGCGAAAACGCCGCCAGGTCGATCACGTGGCGGTGGTTCCAGCCGCTCAAGGGGCCGCGGTCGCGCAGAACACTCCACAAGGTAGGGCTCAGCCGACCAGCCTGGCTCAGCCGTCCAGAAGGACGGCCGGATCGAGGGCAAGCGCCAGCGGCGGCCTCCGATCACCGCGCACCCGGCGGCTGACACTGCGGCTGGCGCGCAGATACCAGCGCCAGGGCAGCTCCTGAGCAGAGGAGATGCCGATGCGGGGGCACTGGCACAGCGGGTCTTCCCCACGGCTGCGGCACTGATCGAGCCAGCCCTGCAGCCGCGGGGGAACCGGCGCCAGCCACACCCCCGACTCCGGCGCCACGGAGCAGCCATCCAGTGCCCGATCGAGGCCGAAACGGCGCGCCAGCAGGGCGGGACCAGCCGCAAGCCGCTCCGGTTCGCCAGGCAGCGCCACCGCCCGCAACAGCACGCCGTTGGCCCAGTCTTTGCGGCCGGTCACCACGTTGACGCAGTGATGCAGGCCGTAGGTGAGATAGACATAAAACCGCCCAGGCTCACCAAACAGGGTGTCGTTGCTGTGCGTGCGGCGGCGATGCCCGTGGCAGGCCGGCTCGCTCTGGCAGTAGGCCTCCGTTTCCACGATCAGCCCCCGCAGCACGGTTCCATCCGGCAGGTGCCGCACCAGCAGGGTGCCGATCAGCTCCGGCGCCACCGTTTCGGCCGGGCGCGCGAAGAACCCCTGGGACAGGGGTGCCGGCAGCCGGATCACAGGCGCGAGGTCAGGAGACGCCACCATCCTGACCGGAGGCCCCACAGCGGCAGCGTCTGTCGACAGACTGGGGCCATCAACGAGTGAATGCCCCCGTGCCCGATCCGAGCTCCGGCTTCAACCCAGCCATCGTGGTGCTGGTCGTGAGCGTGCTGTTCTGCCTTACCACCCTGTTCTTCGGCACCAAGGGCGGCTACTACGACACCGATGCCTACGACGGCAACGGAACGGCCCACTGACCACACCTGGGAGCTGTTCAGGAGCCCTGGCTGCCGAGCCGTTCGGCTTCGGGGCAGTCCTCGGAGGTCAGCAGATCGTCGGCCGTGTTGGTGCGGCACACGTAGGCCAGGCGGGTGCTGACGGCGCCGATCGAATCGAGGCGCACGCTTTCCTCCCAGCTGTGCAGCTCGTCGTCGTCTTCGGCGTCGTAGCGCAGGGTGACGAGATCGCCGTCGATCTCCAGGATGCGCGCCTCTTCGATCCAGCGCTGCTGATCGCGCAGAAACACCCACACCGGGCGCTTCTCAGAGCAAAACTGTTGGAGCTTGCGGTGCAGCATGGTCCCTCCGGGCTGCAGGCCCATTGATCCTAAGCAGATCCATCCAGGTTGCCGCTGTTCACCATGACCATCTCCCCCAGCACCGAAGCCATTCGCCTGCAGCTGCGCAGCTGGCCGGAGGTGGAGGCCTACCTAGAGCACTGCAAGGGGGTGATCGTGCCGCTCGGTTCCACGGAGCAGCACGGACCCACCGGGGCCATCGGCACCGATGCGCTCACCGCCGAAGCCGTGGCCCTGGAGGTGGGCCGCCGCACCGGTGTGTTGGTCACGCCGACCCAGGCCTTCGGCATGGCGGAGCACCACCTCGATTTCGCCGGCACGATCAGCCTGCAGCCGGCCACGCTGCTGGCTGTGCTCCACGACGTGGTGCTGTCGCTGGCGCGCCACGGCTTTGAGCGGATCTTCGTGATCAACGGCCACGGCGGCAACATCGCCACGGCCCGGGCCGCCTTCGCCCAGGCCTACGGCACCGCTGCCGCCCGGGGACTACCCCACCCGGAACGGCTGCGCTGCCGCCTGGCCAACTGGTTCACCGCCGCACCGGTGATGCGTGAAGCCAGGCAGCGCTATGGCGAACGGGAAGGCCATCACGCCACCCCCAGCGAAATCGCGTTGACCCTGCACCTGGAGCCGAGCCTGGCCGAGAAGCAGCGGCCCCTGCCCGAAGCGGCGCCGGCAGGCCCGATCCATGGGCCCGCCGATTTCCGCCGGCGCCATCCCGATGGCCGCATGGGGTCCGATCCCTTCCTTGCCCGTGCCGACCACGGCCAGACCTTCCTGGATCTGGCGGCCACGGCCCTGGCGGAGGATCTCACCGCCTTCCTGGCCGAGTAGGTTCGCCTCCAGCCTTCCCCCCCACCCGGGTGCAGCGATGAGCAGGATCACGGCCGACGATGTGCGCAAGGTGGCCCACCTGGCCCGCCTCGATCTCCCCGAGGAGAAGATCACCACGTACACCGGTCAGCTGGAGCGCATCCTCGATTACGTCGCCCATCTCCAGCAGGTGGACACCGAAGGCGTTGAGCCCACCACCCGGGCCGTGGAAGTGGTGAATGTGACCCGGGCTGATGCGGTGGAAGTCACCTCGGAGCGGCAGAACCTTCTGGATCTTGCCCCGCAGCGCGAAGGCGACTTCTTCCGGGTGCCGCGCATCCTGGCCGAGTAACCCCTCAGCGGACCGGCGACACCGCGGTTCGATGCAGCAGCTCAAGCACCCTGCGTCGGGCATGGCGGGTCGGCATCAGAGCAGCCAGAGGCCTAAGCCGACTGCGACGCTTCTTATGACTGCGGACACCGAGAAAGATGTCGTAGAGGAAATTGAGCCCATCCGTGCGGGTCTCGAACAAGCCAAGGCGCTGAGGTGATCCCTTGGCGTCGAGAATGTGACGGGTGGCGTGATAGGCCCCCTGGTATTCAAACCAGGGAATCGACGGCCAGAGATGGTGGATCAGGTGATAGTTCTGCCCCATGATCAACAGATTCATCAACCTGCCCGGATAAACGCGGGCATTGTGCCAGCGGTTGCGCGATTGAAAGGGCCGATGGGGCAGGTAATCAAAAAACAGCCCAAGCGTGACACCCACCATCAGCGCCGGCGCGAACCAGCAGTTGAAGACGAAATCCTGGAAGCCATACTTGAACGACGCCAGCACGATCGCGAAGAAGATACCGCGAGCCAGGCCCCACTCAAATAATTCATAGCGGCGCCAGAGGTGATGCCGGAAGAAGAAGACCTCGTGATAGAAAAAACGCGGTGCGATCAGCCACAGCGGTCCAAAAGTGGACACGATGTGATCGGGATCGTGTTTGGGGTCGTTCACATGGGCGTGGTGCTGCAGATGCACACGCGTGAACACCGGAAAGCTGAAGCCGAGCAGCAACGCTGCCCCATGGCCCATCACCGCGTTCCAGAAGCGGCTGGGGTGGGCGGCATTGTGGCAGGCATCGTGAATCACGGTGCCCTCGAGATGCAGGGCCAGGAAGCCGAGGGCCAGCAGCACCGGCAGGGGCCAACCCGCGCCGAACCAGCCCCAGATGGTGAGCCCAGCCAGGGCATAGCCCCCCAGAAACAACCCCACGGTTGGATTCCAGGCATCCGGCGGGTCCAGGAACCGGCGCGGCACCGCACTGGAAGGGGAACGGCTCAGCACCTGGCCGGCGGGGGGCTGGATGGAAAGCGCTTCAGGCGCAACCGCAACGTCCGTCATCCCCTGCCGATGCATCTGAGGCCAAAAGGTCGACCCAGCCTAAAAAACTGGGGATGCCCACCGGGGGACTTGAACCCCCACAGCCTGAGCCACTGGAACCTAAACCCAGCGCGTCTACCAATTCCGCCAGGTGGGCGTCTGGAAACTCTAGGGAGTGTCGGGGAACAGCTTCCACAATGGGGGCCGTTCGCCACACCGCCATGCTCGCCACCCTGGGGGGAAGCCTGGCCCTGCTGCTGGGGCTGGCTGTTCTGCTGCTGCCGCTGCTGGCCCAGGAGCTGAGCCGCCCCCGCGACACGGTGTGGGGGGCCGTGGTGCTGCTGCTGGGGCTGGTGCTGGTCACCAGCGCCGACCGCCTGGTGGGGGCGCCGATGGTGGCCGTGCTCTGCGGCGGTCTGCTGATCGGCCGCCTCGGCAGCGAGGTGGGCCAGGCGCGCTGGCGTCAGCTCACCCCCGAGGAGCAGCAGCGGCTCTGGTCGCTGGAGCGGTGGCGCACCAGCCTGGAGCAACTGCTGGTCGCGGTCGGCAAGCTGCTTGAGCTGGCGACGGGCCTGGCAACGGGACTGGCCAGCTGGATCCAGGAGCGGCGCCAACCGCGCAGCGTCACCAAGCGCTGGGTGCGTCAGGAGCCTGCGGCCACGGACAGCTCAGAGGTCAGTTCTGACCCTGAAACTACAGTCGCTGCAAGCCTTGAAGCGGCCGGGGGTGAAGCCGCTGCTGGCAATCCAGAACCAGCTTCCGAACGACAGCCACCCCTGGAGGTCCAGTCAGAGCCAGGGACGGACAGGGAAGCCCTGGCCGAAACAGGATCCAACCCAGGGGACCAGCTGGAGCCCGGTTCTGATTCCCTGTCGAGCCTCGAGTCCGCGCCCCAGCAAAGCCCCGAGCCAGAAAGATCGAGCCCTCTGCGGACTGCCCCAAGGGATGAGGCCGAAACCCTGCCGGCGGGGACAGCGGCAGCGCCCAGCCCTGCCCCGGAGGACGGCCTGAACCCCTCCGAGCTCACGCAACAGGACTCAGAACCCCAGACACCTGCTTCGGTTCCGGAGGCTGCTTCCGTTCCGGAGACAGCTTGGGTTCCAGAGCCTGCTTCGGTTCAGGACCAGTCTTCGATTCAGGCGCCGGCAGAACCAGCAGCTGAAGCCGGCCCCGAAGCTCCCGAAGCCGAAGCCGAAGCTCGCGAAGGCGAAGTAGGCGAATCGGAGAGTGGATCGGCCCCAGTGGTGCGCAGCTTCGACGATGTCGACGCGCTGCTGCGCTCAACGCCAGAGGCGCCCTGACGCCGAAGACGCCCTCACGCAGGGGCGAATGCAGCGGGACGGGATAATCGCGCCTTGCTGCACCGAGGCGTCGTGACCGCCAGCCCGGCCTCCTCCTCGCCCTCCGATCCGGCTGCGGCCGCGGGCCCCACCGCAGAGGTGTCCTACAAGGACACCCTCAACCTGCTGCAGACGCCCTTCGGCATGCGGGCCAATGCCAAGGTGCGGGAGCCGGAGCTGCAGCGCTTCTGGGCCGAGCAGAGGATCTACGAGCGTCTCAGCCGCGAGAACCCGGGCGAACGCTTCACCCTGCATGACGGGCCGCCCTACGCCAATGGGGCCCTGCACGTGGGTCACGCCCTTAACAAGATCCTCAAGGACATCATCAACAAAACGGCGCTGTTGCAGGGCAAGCGCTGCCGCTTCGTGCCTGGCTGGGACTGCCACGGCCTGCCGATCGAGCTGAAGGTGCTGCAGAGCCTCAGCAGCAGCGAACGCCAGGCCATCACGCCGATCGCGCTGCGGCGCAAGGCCCACGCCTATGCGCTCGAGCAGGTGGAAAGCCAGAAGGCCGGGTTCCGCCGCTGGGGCATCTGGGCCGACTGGGACCAGCCCTACCTGACCCTGCACAAGGCGTACGAGGCGGCCCAGATCGGCGTGTTCGGCCAGATGGTACTGGCCGGGCACATCTACCGCGGGCTCAAACCGGTGCACTGGAGCCCCAGCTCCCGCACCGCCCTGGCGGAGGCCGAGCTGGAGTATCCCGACGGGCACACCTCCCCGAGCGTCTACGTCGCCTTTCCGGTAGTGGAGCTGCCCGAGCCGCTGCGCCAGCGCCTGCACGGCGCCGGCGTGACCCTCGAAGGCGCTGGCTCCCTGGCGGTGGCGATCTGGACCACCACGCCCTGGACCCTGCCGGCCAACCTGGCGGTGTCGGTGAACGACCGCCTCGACTACGCCATCTGCCGCATCGGCCAGGGCGGAGGGGGGAGCCAACACCGTGCTGCCCACCTGGTGGTGGCGGCCGATCTGGCGGCCAGCCTGGAGCACACCCTGGGGCTGAGTCTCGAACCCATCCTGCAGGTCAAGGGCGCGGAGCTGGAGGGCATCACCTACCAGCACCCCCTGCTGGATCGCAGCAGCCCGGTGGTGATCGGCGGCGAGTACATCACCACCGAGGCAGGCACCGGCCTGGTGCACACCGCCCCCGGCCATGGCGTGGACGACTTCAACACCGGCCGCAAGTACGGCCTGGCGGTGCTCTGCCCGGTCGATGAGGCCGGCAACCTCACCGCCGAAGCCGGTCCATTCGCCGGCCTGAACGTGCTGAAAGAGGCCAACGGGGCGATCATCACCGCCCTGCGGGATGCCGGCGCCCTGCTGGCGGAGCAGCGCTACGAGCACCGCTATCCCTACGACTGGCGCACCAAGAAACCGACGATCTTCCGGGCCACGGAACAGTGGTTCGCCTCGGTGGACGGCTTTCGCGACCAGGCCCTCGCCTCGATCGCCGCCGTGGACTGGCTGCCCGAGAGCGGCCGCAACCGCATCGAGGCGATGGTGCGGGATCGGGGCGATTGGTGCATCTCGCGCCAGCGCACCTGGGGTGTGCCGATCCCCGTCTTCTATCACCGCAGCAGTGGTGAGGTGCTGCTCAACGCCGACACCCTCGACCACATCCAGGCCCTGATCGCCGAGCACGGCTCCGACGTCTGGTGGGAGCGCGATGAGGCCGGCCTGCTGCCAGCCGCCTATGCGGACCAGGCCGATCAATGGCGCAAGGGAAGCGACACCATGGATGTGTGGTTCGATTCCGGCTCTTCCTGGGCCGGAGTGCTTGGCGGCCTCGTCGCCGCTGACGAACCGGCGGAGGCCTCGCCCCTGGGTTACCCCGCCGACCTCTACCTGGAGGGCTCAGACCAGCACCGCGGCTGGTTCCAGAGCAGCCTGCTCACCTCGGTGGCTGTCCATGGCCACGCCCCTTACCGGCGGGTGCTCACCCACGGCTTCACCCTGGATGAGAAGGGCCGCAAGATGAGCAAATCCCTGGGCAATGTGGTTGACCCGGCGGTGCTGGTCGAGGGCGGCAAGAACGCCAAGCAGGATCCCGCCTATGGCGCCGATGTGCTGCGGCTGTGGGTGAGTTCGGTCGACTATTCGGCCGACGTGCCCCTCGGTCCGGGAATCGTCAAGCAACTGGCGGATGTATACCGCAAAGTGCGCAATACGGCCCGCTATCTGCTGGGCAACCTCCACGACTTCGATCCGCGGCCCGTGGCCGAGGGCGGCGATGCGATCGCCTACGCCGAGCTGCCGCTGCTGGACCGCTGGATGCTGCAGCGCACCGCCGCTCTGATCGATTCGGTGACGGGCGACTTCGAGCGCTTCGAGTTCTACCGCTTCTTTCAGGCGCTGCAGAACTTCTGCGTGGTGGATCTCTCCAACGTCTACCTCGACATCGCCAAGGATCGGCTCTATGTGAGCGGCGCTGCCGAATTCCGCCGCCGCAGCTGCCAGACCGTGCTGAGCCTGGTGCTGGAGCGTCTGGCGGGCCTGATCGCACCGGTGCTCTGCCACATGGCCGAAGACATCTGGCAGAACCTTCCCTACCCCGTGGCCGAGGTCTCGGTGTTTGAGCGGGGCTGGCCCACGGCGCCACCGGACTGGGCCGCACCCGAACTGGAGAGCTCCATGGAGCGGATTCTCGAGCTGCGCGCCCTGGTGAACCGCCAGCTGGAGAGCTGCCGCGCCGAAGGCAAGCTCGGTGCCTCCCTCGAGGCCCAGGTGCACCTGGAGCTCAGCGACGGCGAGGCCGCAGCGGCCCTGCAACCCTGCCTCGACTGGCTGGCGGATTCAGCCGCGCCAAGCGTCGACAACCTGGCCGACTGGCTGCTGGTCTCGGCTCTGCAGCTGGGCGGTGCTCCCCCTGACGCGGTGCTGGCCGAGGCCAGCACAGGCGGCCTCCAGGTGCGGATTGCCAGGGCCGAGGGCGAGAAGTGCGCGCGCTGCTGGCACTACGAGACCGACATCGGCCAGCACGTGCGGCACCCCAGCCTCTGCGGCCGCTGCGTGGCGGTGCTGACCCCCTGAGTTCGGGTTGCGGTCAGCCCGCCAGGCGCGTCAGCACCAGCAGCCCGGATCCAGAAACTGATCCATCGGCACCGGCCCCACCAGCACCTGCTCGGCACCGGGCCGCAATGGTCCCACCAGGAGTTCGGCAGCTTCGATCCGGGCGCCCGGTGGCAGCACCGACTGGTCGGGATCGACCTCCGTGGGGTGGGTGGTGCTGCTGGAGAAGCCGCGGAACACCAGCAACTCCAGCGGGTCCTCGCCGAGGACACCCCGCAGCCGCAGCACCCGATCGGGCCGGTCCCGGCTGATCTCCTCAAGCCGGGCCAGCACCTGGGAGCCGGCAGCGCCCGTCTCAGAACTCACCGGCCACCCTCCCCTGCTTGGGCAGCCGCACCACCAGCCACTGCAACATCCCCACGCCATAGCCCACAAGGCCCAGGTAGCCCACGAAGGCCGCCACCACCGGCGTCCAATCGGCACCGAAGACGAAGTCAAAGACCCGGTCGACGCCCCCATGAATGCCCTGCGGCGCCTCCAGCCAGGCACGGCAGAGGGTGCGCTCCAGAGCCACGCCACCCCCCAGACAGGGAAGCGCCGTTGCCGCCAGGCCCGCCCCGAGCAGGGCCAGCACCGTGAGGCTCCAGCGCCAGAGGCGCAGGGTGAGCGGCAAGGGCCGCCAGGGCGGCAGGTCGGCCAGTTCCTCGTTCAGATCGACCCAGAACCACAGGGACGCCGCGATCAACAGCGGTGCAATCACCAGCAGGGCGTAGCCGAGCGGACGGCGATCGGTGAGCAGCAGCAGAGCCACCAGCAGCAAGCTGGCCACCTTCCAGTAGATCGTGAGCAGCCGCACCAGGGCCGCCTCCCGACGCAGGGCCGCCCAGATCAGCAGCACCAGCGGCAGACCCAGGGCGAACACACTGGCGAGCCTCACATCCAGCCACACCAGCGAGCGATACAGGAGATCGGACTCGAACACGGCGGCGGTACGGGAAGACGCCATTATCCGCAGCCTGCCTGAGGCGATAGGGTCCGCCCATGGCCGCATTTCCATTCCTGCGCTGGCTCGAGCCAGCTGAGCCGGCTGCCTGGTGTCGCAGCGCGCTCTCCCAGGAGGCCTCCCTGGAGGCCGCAGTGGAGGCCGTCGCCGGCCAACTGAGCAGCAAGGAGGAAGCGGATCTGGCCCTGGTGTTCGTCTCGAGCGCCTACGCCAGTGACCTGCCGCGCCTGCTGCCGCTGCTCAGCCAACGCCTTCGCTCCAGCCACTGGCTCGGCTGTGTCGGCGGCGGCGTGGTGGGCACCGACCCTGCCGGGGTGCCGCGGGAGCTGGAACGCGAGCCGGCCCTGAGCGTGACCCTGCTGCGCCTGCCCGGTGCCCGGCTGCATCCATTCCAGATCGACACGAGCCAACTGCCGGATCTGGACGGCCCCGCTGAACCCTGGATCGATCGGGTCGGCACGGCCGCAGGCGCGTCGGCCTCGATGCTGCTGCTGGTGGATCCCTCCAGTCCGGCCATCAACGACCTGATCAGTGGCCTCGACTACGCCTTTGCGGGGGTCGACAAGGTGGGAGGGATCGCCGGACAGCACAGCGCCAGCCATGGCTCCCTGCTGTTCGACGGCGCGGTCTGCACCGGCGCAGTGGGCTGCCTGATCGATGGAGCCTGGCGGCTCGATGCGGTGGTCGCACAGGGCTGCCGGCCGATCGGCCCGGTGTTCGAAGTGGAGCAGGCCCAGCGCAATGTGGTGCTGGAAGTGAGCCTCGGCCAGCGGCGCAACACCCCCGTGGCCGCCCTGCAGGAAATTCTGACGGCCCTCACCCCAGAGGAGCGGGAGCTGGTCAAGCACTCCCTGTTCCTGGGTGTGGGGCGCAGCAACTTCAGCCTCAGCAGCAGCAGCGAAGACTCTGCCGCCTTCCTGGTGCGCAACCTGATTGGCGTCGATCCCCGCAATGGCGCCGTGGCCGTGGCGGAGCGGATGCGGGTGGGCCAGCAGGTGCAATTCCAGCTGCGCGATGCCGCCGCCTCCAGCCAGGAGCTGCGCCAGCTGCTGGCCAACCAGGCTGAACGGGAGCCGGAGCCGCTGGCGGCGCTGGTCTTTGCCTGCCTGGGCCGGGGCCAGGGCCTCTACGGCCGCCCGGACGGGGATGTGAGCCTCTGTCGCGCCGCCTTCGCGACGGTGCCGATCGCCGGGGCGTTCTGCAACGGCGAGATCGGGCCGGTGGCAGGCAACACCCACCTGCATGGCTACACCGCCAGCATCGGCTTCCTCGTGCCCCAGGAGCCCGTGGACCCACCCGCCCCAGCAGCCGAAGCCGCGGCCTGAACGCCGGGAGCGACACTGCCGCCATGGTGCGTCAACACGTCAATCCCCTCAGCCGCCGCCACCTGCTGCCGCGGCCCCTGCCACCGCTGAACGAGCTGTTCGCCGATCCGGCTCTCCCGCTCAGGCTCGACATCGGCTCGGCCCGCGGCCGCTTCCTGCAGGCCCTGGCGCAGGCGGATCCGGGCTGCAACCATCTCGGCATCGAGATCCGCAGGCCCCTGGTGGAGGCCGCCGAAGCCGACCGCAAGGCCCTGGGCCTCAGCAACCTGCACTACCTGCTCTGTAACGCCAACGTGAGCCTGCAGGACTGGCTCAGGGCCCTGCCGGAGGGGAGGCTGGAGCGGGTCACGATCCAGTTCCCCGATCCCTGGTTCAAGACGAAGCATCACAAGCGACGCGTGCTGCAGCCCGCCCTGCTGCACGCGATCGCGGCCGCCCTGGCGCCGGGCCGGGAGCTGTTCATCCAGAGCGACGTGCTGGCCGTGATCGAGCCGATGGTGGCCCTGATCGAGGCCAGTGCCTGCTTCAGCCGTCCGCCGCAGGACCGGCGCCCCTGGCGCGACCACAACCCCCTGCCGGTGCCGACCGAACGGGAGCGACTGGTGCTGGAGCAGGGGCTTCCGGTCTACCGCGTGCTCTATCAACGCGCCCTGACGCCCGCCCCCGGGTTGGAGGAGCTGGTGGCGCTGGCCGCCGATAATCCCGCCACTGAGCCGGTGAGCACCACCGACTCCTGCGCCGCGGAGCCACCAGCCCCTTGACCTCCCCTGCCCCCACCCCCTGGCTGCTGCGCTGGCAGGGGGTCCTGGCCAACACCCCCGCCGGCCCCCTCAGCAGCCGGCTGCCCCTGGTGGCCGGGGTGGTGCTCTGCGCCCTGATGGCCGGCCTGCCCCTGGTGACCCGCCAAGGTCTGAGCCTGCTGATCCTGGCCAGTGGCCTGCTCTGGCTGGTGTGGGCCCTGCGCACGCCGGCGCAGGGCCTGGGCCCGATCAATGGCTGGTTGCTGGTGGTGCTGGCCCTGGCGGTGCTGGCCACGGGTTTCTCGCCAGTGCCGGCCGCCGCGGCCAAGGGGCTGCTGAAACTGCTCAGCTACATGGCCGTCTATGCCCTGATGCGCCAGCTGCTGGCCGCCGCGCCGGTGTGGTGGGACCGGATCGTGGCAGCGCTGCTGGCCGGCGGATTGGTGACCAGCGTGATCGGCCTGCGGCAGCTCTATGCCAACACCAGCGAACTGGCCCGCTGGGCCGATCCGAACTCGGTGGCCAGCGGCACGGTGCGGATCTACAGCACCCTGGAGAACCCCAACCTGCTGGGGGGCTACCTGCTGCCGATCCTGCCCCTGGCGATCGTGGCCCTGCTGCGCTGGCCCGGCCTGGCCCGCAAGCTCTTTGCCCTGGCCTCCCTGGTGCTGGGCGCTGCGGCCCTGGTGCTCACCTACAGCCGCGGCGCCTGGATGGGGATGGTCGTCTCCATGGCCGTGATCGGCATGCTGCTGGCGATCCGCCAGACCCAGACCTGGCCCCTGCTGTGGCGGCGCCTGTTTCCGCTGCTGCTGCTGGGCGGCGGGGCGCTGATTCTGGTGCTGCTCGTCACCCAGGTGGAGCCCCTGCGGGTGCGGGCGATGAGCCTGCTGGTGGGCCGCGAGGACAGCTCCAACAACTTCCGCATCAACGTCTGGATGGCGGCCCTGGACATGATCCGCGACAGGCCGTGGCTGGGGATCGGGCCAGGCAACACGGCCTTCAACCTGATCTACCCGCTCTATCAGCAACCCAAGTTCAACGCCCTGAGCACCTACTCGATCCCCCTGGAGCTTGCCGTGGAGGCGGGGATTCCCGGCCTGCTGGCCGGCGTCGGCCTTGCGCTGGCGGGCATCAGGGCCGGGCTGGCCCAGTGGCGCCAGCCCGGCCTGCTGGCCCTGCCCTGCCTGGCCTCGGTGGCGGTGATCGCCGGGCTGATCGTGCAGGGCCTCACCGACACGATCTTCTTCCGGCCGGAGGTGCAGCTGATCGCCTGGTTCTGCCTCGCCACCCTCGCGGCCGCGCCGCGGCCGAGCCGGGCCACGGATCGCCCCTGATGACCGGCTCGCCAGCAGCGGCGGCGCCGCAGCCTCAGGGCCTGATCGCCGGCTTCGACGCGGGCCAGAGCCACACCCGCTGCCGCCTTGCCCTGCCCCATCCGGCAGCGGGTGTGGTCCTAGCGGAAGGCGAGGGGCCGGGCGTCTGCCACCTGGCGGCACCGGATGGTCCGGAGCGCTTCCGGGCGGCCCTGCAGCTCAGCCTTCAGAGCGCTCTGGAACGGCTGCCGGCAGAGGCGCAGGCCCAGGCAGGTCCGGAGCCCCTCCTTGCAGCGGCGATCGGCGCCAGCGGGATCGAGCAGGGCACCGCCGTGCAGGAGGAGGGGCGACGCCTCGCCGCCAGGGCCCTGCAACTGCCCCTGGAACGGCTGGAGGTGACCGGCGATGAGCGCACCGCCCTGCACGGCGCCTTCGCGGGTGGGGCCGGCATCCTGGTGATCAGCGGCACCGGCACGATCGCCGTGGGCCAGGACGGCCAGGGCCGCAGCCACCGCTGCGGCGGCTGGGGCTGGCTGCTCGATGGGGCCGGCTCGGCGATGGACATCGGCCGGGACGGCCTGGCCCTGAGTCTGCGCATGGCCGATGGCCGCAGCCCGGACTCCGATCTGCGCCGGGCCCTGTGGCAGGCCCTGGATCTGGGCGTGGACGACCCCCAGGCACCGCAGCGGATCAAGACCCTGGTGGTGCAGCCGCAGTTCGGCGCCGCTGGCTTCGCCGCCCTGGCGCCGGTGGTGAACGACCTGGCCAGGCGCGGCGATGCCGAGGCGGCGGCGATCCTGGAGGCCAACGCCGCCGCCCTGGCGGCGATGGTCGTGGCGGTGGCCGCGGCCCTGGAGCTGCAGAACCCGGCCGTGGTGACCAGCGGCGGGGCCCTGCGCCACCTGGAGGGCCTGCACCAGCGTTTCGCCCAGCGGCTGCAGGAGGGGCTGGGCGGCGCCCATCTGGTGGACCCGCAGGGCGATGCCTGCGCCGGTGCCCTCCAGCTCGCCCAGCAGCTGGCGGATCAGGCGGCCTGAGCCCTCAGACAGCGCAGAGGTGCGCTTCGGCCTGGGCCGCCAGGTGGTGGGTCCAGTGATCCACCTGCCCCTGTTCGGCCGCCTCCACCATCACCCGCAGCAGGGGCTCGGTGCCGCTGGCCCGCACCAGCACCCGTCCCTGACCCTCCATCGCCTGCTCGGCCGCCTCCACCGCACGACGCAGCGGCTCACACTGCTGCCACTGCTGCCGCCGCTGCCTATCGGGCACGGTCACGTTGACGAGCCGCTGGGGGTAGGGCCGGAAGCTGCTCTCGAGCCAATCGGCCAGGCTCAGGCCGGCCTGGTGCAGGCGGGTGGCCACCTGCAGGGCGGTGAGCAGGCCATCGCCGCTCATGCCATGGCGGGCCGAGAGGATGTGACCCGACTGCTCACCACCGAGCCCCGCCCCCAGCGCCTCCATCGCCTGGTGGACGTACTGATCCCCCACGGCGGTGCGCTCCAGCACCCCGCCGCGGGCCTGCCAGGCACGCTCGAAGCCCAGGTTGGACATCACCGTGGCCACGATGCGGTTCTGGGGCAGCTGATCGGCCTCCTGCAGGGCCGTGCCCCAGAGGTAGAGGATCTGATCGCCGTCCACCACCCGGCCCTGGCCATCGACAGCGAGCATGCGGTCGGCATCGCCATCGAAAGCGAATCCCATGGCGGCACCGCTGGCGAGCACGGCCTGTCTCAGCGGCTCGAGATGGGTACTGCCACAGCCCATGTTGATGCGGTGGCCATCCGGCTCGCCGTGCAGCACCGTCACTGCGGCGCCGAGGTCACGGAAGACCGCCTCCCCACAGGCGGCGGCTGATCCCCAGCAGAGGTCAAGCACCACCGGGCACCCATCCAGTCGTCGCCCGTCCACGCTGGCCAGCAGACCCTGCCGATAGACCTCCAGCAGGTCGCCCCGCTCGTAGGCAGCGCCGAACGTCTGGAAGTCGCCGGCGCTGCTGCCGCTTGCACGGGAGGCACTCGCAGCGGCGCCGCTGCCGCTGCTGCCGCCGATCGGAGTTCCGGCCTCAGGCTCGGGCGTGCCCCGCAGACCGCGCTCGATCGCCTCCTGCTGGTCGCGGCTGAGCTTGGCGCCGGAGGCCCCGAACACCTTGATGCCGTTGTCGTGGGGTGGGTTATGGCTGGCCGAGACCATCAGCCCACCGGCCAGGCCGAGGCGGCGGATCGTGCCGGGCACCGCCGGCGTGGGGCAGAGACCCACGTTCCAGACCTCCCGACCCGCGGCGGTCAGACCGGCGGTGAGGGCCGCCACCAGCATCGGCCCACTGGTGCGCGAATCACTGCCGATCACCACCGGGCCGGCGGTGCGCAGCACCCGCCCGCACCAGTAGCCCACCTGCAGCGCCAGGGCCGGGGTCACGCAGGTGCCGACGCGACCGCGGATGCCGTCCGTGCCGAATCCGGTGACGGCGTCACCAAGGGGCGCACCGATCGGAGGGGGCAGCGGCCCGGGCATGGCAACGCAATCGATGGCGGGCAGCAGGTTAAGCGCCGTGTCAGCGCCAGCGCCGCGGCCAGCAGGCCCAGCGCAGCAGCTCCACCACCGCCCAGAGCAGCAGCAGGCCCACGCTCCAGCCCGGCAACCAGCGGAAGGGGGGATAGGGGCGCAGCAGCAGGACGACCCCTGCCGCCGCCCAGATCTGCAGAGTGCGGCGGCGCTGGGCCGCTCCCGGCAGGGTGGTGAGCAACGGCGGCAAGGGCGGCAGGGACGGCAACCGCGGCATCGACCGAGCCGGCGGCACCGGCGGCGGAGGGCTCCCCAGAATGCCGGCACCTGGCCCGCACGCCGTGCCCCGTTTCCCCCTGCTGATCGCCGCGACCACCCTGGGGACCGGTGCGGCGCTCCTCGGTGGCGGCGCCCTGCTGCAGTGGCTGCGCCCCCCCCTGACTCCCGCCGTCTCCAGTGCTGCACTGACCAGGGCGGCACGCTGGGACCCGGATCCCTGGCGACGGCGGGACGCGGCGCTGCTGCTGCACGCCCGCCTCGGCGAGGAGCCACGCCAACGGCGGCAGCTCCTGCGTCACCAGGGCTGGGGAGCCGATCCCCTCGCCGCCGTGGTGCTCAAGCAGGACGCCCTGGCCGCCGAAGCCCTGGGCGACAGCACCGCCGCCACCCAGCTATGGCAGCAACAACTGCGCCGCTTCCCCGACGCGCCGAGCAGCGCCGATGCCCTCTACGCCCTCGGAAGGGAGCAACCGATCCAGCGGCAACGGCTGCGGCAGCGCTTCCCCGCCCATCCAGCCGCCCTGGCCGCCGCCCTCGAGGCCGGCGATCAGGGCCAGGCCCTGCTGGATGGCGCCAGCCATCTGGCCCGCTGGGGAGCCCGCTGGCCCGGCGCGATGCAGCCGATCCGCGCGGCCTGTGCCCTCAAGGATCCAGCGCCGAACGCGGGCCAGCGGGATCAGCTTGCCGCCGGCCTCGCCCAGCTGGGCGACGGCCAGGCCGCCCTGGCCTGCCTGAGGGGTGGCCGCGGTTCGAACGCCACCGAGCTGAGCCTGGCCCAGGCCCTTCTGAAGGGCACTGCCGCCGACAACGCCCTGGGCCAGGGGCGCCTGCTGGAACTGGTCCGCCGCGCCCCGGAGGTCCCCGAGGCCGATGAAGCCGTGCGGCTGTTGGTCCTGCAGCCGCAGGCCGACGCGTTGCTGGCGCAGCTGCCACCCCGCTGGCGCTCCAGTGCGCCGGTGCAGGCCCACGCGGCCCTGGCAGGGGGAGGCCGTGGCGCCCTGGCGGTGCTGCAGCGCTGGCCCACGGATCGGGCCAGCTGGGATCTGCAGTGGGAGCTGGCCCGCTCCGCCCTGCTGGCGGGGCGATGGGCCGACGCCAGCCAGCTGCTGAGCACAATCACCCCGGAAACCCTGCCGGCACCGCTGGCGGCCCGGGCCAGCTTCTGGCTGGCCTATGCCCAGGTCCGCCAGGGGAACCGCCAGGCGGGGCTCAGCCGCTGGCAGGAGCTGCGTCGGCAGTGGCCCGGGGGCTACTACGCCTGGCGGGCCGCCGTGCAGCTGGGAGATCCCGCCGCCGACACCCTGCTGGAAGAACAGGCCATCGCCCCTGCCAACCCCGACGAACCTGCCGCCAGCGGCGAGCCCTGGTGGCCGCTGCAGAGCGGCGATCCCGGGCTCGATACCCTCTGGCGCCTCGATCAACGGCTCGAGGCCTGGGAGCAGTGGCGCCAGCGGCGTGGCAACGTGCCGCCCGGCGACAGCGCCACCCTGCTGGTGGAGGGGCGACTCCGGCAGGGAGTCGGCGATGACTGGACCGGCCTGGGGCAGCTGGAGCTGGCTTCGCTGCGGCTTGCCCCGGATCCCTGCGGGCTGCAGCCCCTGCTGGAGCGCAGCCTCCACCCCCAGCGCTTCCTGCCGGAGTTCCAGAAGGCGGCAGCGCCCGTGGGGCTGCCGGTGAGCCTGCTGCTGGCGGTGGCCAAGCAGGAATCACGCTTCACGCCGACGGTGCACTCTCCCGCCGACGCCGTGGGACTGCTGCAGCTGCTTCCCAGTACCGCTTCTGAGCTGGCTGGCCGACCCACAAGCAGCCGGGAGCTGGAGGATCCCGGCCTCAATGCCCGTCTCGGCGCCCTCTATCTGCACCAACTGGCTCGCCAGTGGGATCAGCAGCTCCTGCCGATCGTGGCCAGCTACAACGCCGGCCCGGGGGCCGTGACCGGCTGGCTGGCCGAGCCTGCCGCACGCCGTCGCCTGCGCGACGAGCCGGAACTCTGGGTGGAGGCGATCCCCTATCCGGAAACGCGGCTTTACGTGAAGAAGGTGCTGGGCAACCTCTGGAGCTACAGCCAGGCACCCGTTCCGATCACGCCTGCGCCCACATCGCCTAACCGTGGCTGCCCAGCCAGCGTCCTGCCATGAGCCCGCCCAACACCAGGATGTTCAACACCAGGACCATGGTCAACGAGGAGGGCACCACCCGGATCCGCACCAGATCCAGACGGGCCAGCAGCACGGCCGGCGCCAGGATCAGCACGTTGGCCAGGATGTTGAGGTGCAGCAGGTACAGGCCGGCCAGGGTGACCAGCAGCAGGCTCACCACCAGGCTCACCACCCGACTGGCGGCCATGAGCTGTGAAAGACGGAACAGGAGCAGATCCGGCATCGTGCAGATCACCACCACCACCACGGCGTGCAGGTACTCCACCAGCAGGATGAAATGGCCGGGGCTTGAATAGCGCTCGCTCAGCTGCGGCAGGGTGAGGGTCCAGTGCATCCCCAGATAGACGCTCACCCCGATCAGCAGGAGCACAAGGGGCGCCCGGAACGGCATCGAGATCAGGCGCAGCACATCGTTCATGGCTGATCCAGGTTCATGGCTGATCCAGCACCAGGGCGATGGCATCGAGCGGGCAGCTGGGGATGCACTGCTCACAGACGAGGCAGCGATCCGCCTCGAACTGCAGCCTCCAGGCCGGCGCTTCGCAGCGCAGGGCTCCACTGGGGCAGATGGCGGTACAGATGCCGCAATCGACGCAGCGTTCCGCATCGATCCGGATCTCTCCGGGGGCTCGGTTGAGCGCCAGTCCCTGGCTCTCCAGCCAGACCTCAGCGGCCTCGAGTTCGTCGATGTCACCGGACAGCTCCACCACCATGGTGCCGCTCTGGTTGGGCGCGATCTGGGCCCGCAGAATCTTGGCGGCGATGTCGAAGTCGACAGCGAGCCGGTAGGTGATCGGCTGGTGCACCGCTTCCCGGGGGAAATGCAGCGTGAGACGTCGTTTCACGGTGCCGCATCCTCCGAGTCGGACGCTAGCAAGCTCTACAGGTCAGGGCTGACGCGGAACTGCCAGAGTGCCGGTCGGCTCCCTGCGGCAGATGGCGAACCCAAGCGATCCTTCCCCGCCCTCGAGCCCCCTGGGCCGCCGCGAGCGAGTGCTGCTGGCGATGATCGCCGCGGCGCTGGCGGTGGCGTTGGTGTGGTTGCGAGGAGGGCTCCATCCAGAGGCACCGCTGGAGCAGCTGGCCCGCCGGTCGCTGGATCTGCCGGTGGCCCTGAGCAACGGCCGCCCCAGCCTGGTGGAGTTCTACGCCGACTGGTGCGAGGCCTGCCGATCGATGGCGCCGGCCATGGAGGCGGTGGAGCGGCAGCATCGTGATCGCCTCAACGTGGTGCTGCTCAATGTCGACAATCCGCGCTGGCTGCCGGAGATCGAGCGCTACGAGGTGAACGGCATTCCCCAGCTGGAACTGTTCGACAAAACCGGCCAATCCGTGGGCCGCTCCCTCGGAGCCCGCAGCGCCCCTGAGCTCAACGCCCTGGTCGAGGCGCTGATCGATGGCACGCCGCTGCCGCGCCTGGCCGGTGTCGGCGCCGTGAGCAGCCTGGCCGACACGGCCCAGGCGCCGGCCGTGATGGCCGATCCCCGCAGCCACGGCTGACGCCCTTCCCACCCACGCATCCACTCCCCTGCCCATGGATCCCCGCTTCCGGGTCGCCCTGATCGCCGCCACTCCCGAGCCGCAGCGGTGCATCTATGCGGCGATGCATCAGGACTACAGCGAGGGCTTCGTCGCCGCCGACCCCAGCAGCTGGCCGCAGGAAGCCAAGGCCGGCGAGATCTGCATCAAGCGCCTGCTGGCCGGCGAGCGCGGCCACTTCGGACCGCTGGAGCATGCGCAGATCGTGCTCAATGTGGGCTGGTTCCCCCACTCGGTGATGCAGCAGGCCCGCACCCATCGGGTGGGTGTGAGCTTCGATGTGCAATCGATGCGCTACACGGGCGAGCGCATCTGCCGCGCCGCCAATGGGGCGATGGAGCTGGAGGAGGTGTTCTACCTGCGGCCGGTGGGTTCCTACAGCGACCGCCAGGGCAAGCGCTACCTCTACAGCGAGGAGCAGCGGGCGATCGATCTGCAGCTCTGCCAGCAGGCCGCTGAGCGCTATCGCGATCTGCTGGCGGCTGGTTTTGCCGAGGAGCATGCCCGCGGCATCCTGCCGTTCGATTACCGCCAGCACTTTGTGGTGAGCTTTTCGCTGCGGGCCTTCCTGCACTTTCTCGACCTGCGCGCCAAGCTCGATGCCCAACAGGAAATCCGCGCCCTCTGCGATCTGATGTGGCCCCATCTGGAGCACTGGGCGCCGGAATTTGCGGACTGGTACGCCAAAAGCCGGCTGCACAAGGCCCGCCTGGCCCCCTGAGCGCCGATCTTTCGGCAAGCTGGGGCCTGTCTTCATGCCACAACCTGGCGCTCCCCGTGTTCCCTGCCGCCCCTGCCTCGCTGCTCCTGAGCCTGATCGGGGCGGCTGTGGCCGCCGGCGGGCTGACCGCACCGGCGGGCCGGGCCCAGATGCTGCTGGATGCGGCGGCGGCCGGATCGGTGCAGAACAGCCTGCAGCAGCAAAGTGGAGCCAGTTACGGCAAGCTGCTGGAGCAGACCCGCCAGCGCCTGTCCGGCGGATCCGGGACGGCACCCGGCGGCACTCCAGCCACCGCAGACTCAGGCGGGGGCCGCAACCCTGTCGCGGCTGGCTCAGGGGCGGCTGGTGCGCCCGCCACGGGAGCAGTGGCTGCTTTCGTGATCAACGACCGTCCCGTACCCCTGTGCAGCAGCGGCCTTCCCTGCCTCGGAGTGCTGCAGCGGGCCATGGGACTGGGCGGACGGCCCTACACCAGAGGCTGGCGTTACTGACTCAGAGGCTTGCCAACGCAGAGGGACGACGGTTCAGACCCTGGCCAGCGTGACCCGCTCCGGCTGATGCTGATACTTACCGGCGCGATCCTGGTAGGTGGTGTCGCAGGGATCGCCTTCGAAGAACAGCAGTTGACAGATGCCTTCGTTGGCATAAATCCGGCAATCGGCGCCGGAAGAATTACTGAACTCAAGCGTGAGATGGCCTTCCCAGCCCGCTTCGGCAGGGGTGGTGTTGACGATGATGCCGAGCCGGGCGTAGGTGCTCTTGCCCAGACAGATCACCGTGATATTGGCCGGTACCTTCAGCTTCTCCATGGCAACGCCAAGGCCATAGGAATGGGCCGGCAGGATGAAATAGGCGCCATCGCCGTCTTCGTGCAGGGGGGCCGGCTCCAGGTTGGCCGGATTGAACCTCTTCGGGTTCATCACCGTGCCGGGCACATGGCGAAAGATCAGGAACTCCTGCGCCGAAAGACGCAGGTCGTAGCCATAGGAGGAACATCCGAAGCTGAGCACCGGCGCGCTGGCGGTCTCGGGTTCGAGATGCCGTACCAGACGGGCCTCAAAGGGCTCGATCATGCCGGCCTCGGCCCGCTCCTTGATCCAGCGGTCGTTCTTGAGCATCAGCCGCGGCGCAGTTGGGTGACCTGATCGGCCATGGCCATCAGAGCGGCCGGCATCGCCGGGCCCGTCAGGATGACATCCAACTGCGCCGGCCGCTGCTCCAGCACCTCGGTGACATCCAGCAGCGACAGGTAACCCAGCTCGATCGCCAGCCCCAGTTCATCGAGCACCATCAGATCCACGGCCCCGGTCAACAGCTGCTGGCGGCTGAAGTCCCACACCTCCCGGACGGCCGCCAGGGCCAGCTCCGGCTCGGCTTCGGCCTGCAGGGGGGCAGAGAGGCAGGAGGGCACGGCCGGCCGCAGCCACTGCAGGCGGCCGCAGAGCCAGAGGCTGCGGCCCAGCCCCTGGTCCACGCCACCCTTGAGAAACTGGCTTACGAGCACACGACTGCCCAGACCCGCCGTGCGCAGGGCCTGGCTGAACACGGCGCCGAAGCTGCCGCGGAAGGGGGCGGTGTGCACCTGCAGCAGCCCCTCGGCCAGGGGAACGGGCCGCAGTGGCACCACAGCCCGAGCCGCTGGGCAAACCGGTTCGAATCGCGGATCGGGCCGCAGATCAGAGCGCAGATCGGGCCGCGTCTCCAGCCGTTGACCCCGCCCAGAGCTCTCACTCCGCTGGGAGGGGCGATGGCTGCCCTGGGGACTGACAAGGCTGGCGGTCATGGACATCCCGGAGGGCGATGGGACCGGGCGAGCAGATCAAGCCGGCCGGCCGGCGCAGGCACCGAAGCGACGGGATCGGATGCTGCGCTGGAACCTGAATGTAGCGGCATCGGCGCCCTGGACAAGCGATGCACACCATCCCTGGTGGGAACAGAGAGTTCACTGGCCATGGCCGCGCAGGCTGTGGCAGGCGTCAACAGCCGCGCGGCACCAGGGGCCAGGAGGCCGGCGAGCGGGAGCGGAAGCGGAGCCCCTGACAGCAACCGTGTTTGTTGCTACAAGAAAGAGCAGGGTCGCTCCGTAGCTTCCCAGTTCCTGCCCCGCCGTCATGGTCGGCGCTACTCGCGGCTTCAGCCGTTACGCCCCCCCACCTCCCGGCGGCTCCGCTGGCTCCGGAACGGGCGTGTCCGGCAACGCCGGCGCCACCCTGCTGGATGTCATGCGGGGTCTCGGCGGCAGCAGCGTCGAGACCGTGGAGCGTGGCAAGACGATTTTCTTCCCCGGAGACCCAGCCGAGCGGGTCTATCTGCTGCGCCGCGGCGCCGTGCGGCTATCGCGGGTCTACGAATCCGGGGAGGAAATCACCGTGGCACTGCTGCGGGAGAACAGCCTGTTCGGGGTGCTGTCGCTGCTCACCGGCCAGCGCTCCGATCGCTTTTATCACGCCATCGCCTTCACCCGCGTGGAGATGGTGACGGCTCCGGCCACCTCGGTCCGCCAGGCGATCGAGCGCGATGCCAGCGTTGGTCTGCTGCTGCTGCAGGGCCTCTCCTCCCGCATCCTGCAGACCGAAACCATGATCGAAACCCTCACCCATCGCGACATGTCCTCGCGGCTGGTGAGCTTCCTGCTGGTGCTCTGCCGTGATTTCGGTGTGCCCAGCCAGGAGGGCATCACGATCGACCTGCGCCTCTCCCACCAGGCGATCGCCGAGGCGATCGGCTCCACCCGGGTGACGATCACGCGGCTGCTGGGCGACCTGCGCAACGACGGACTGGTGCAGGTGGATCGCAAGAAGATCACGGTCTTCGACCCGATCGCCCTGGCCAAACGCTTCAGCTGAGCGGTTCAGCTCAGCCGCTCAGCTGAGCAGATTGCGGTAGCGCTCCAGCCAGCCCTGCGGCACCGCACCGAAGCGCTCCGCCAGACGGTCGACCATCGGCAGGTAGTCGCGCGCCATCTCCCGCTGGAAGGCCAGGGGGGGTTCATGGCCACCGGCCGCCACGTTCACGGCCGGCGGCAGACGCAGCCCCTCATTCAAGGACGGCACGGCCAGGAAGCCGAACAGGTCGTCGGCGAGGGCGGCCGGCTCACTGCTGAGCTGTTCGAAGAAACAGCAGTGCAGCTGAGCGGGCTGGAACACCGCCTCGACGGTCTCGATCGTGCGGAGATAGTCGGAACGGCTCGCGGCCCCGGGCAGGCGGGCCTGCTCCAGCAGCGCAGCAACGGCGGCATCACCATCGAACTGGCCCTTGCGAACCCGGTTGCGGATCGCCGACCAGACTCTCAACACCGGATCGCGCATCACGAACACCAGCTTCAGCTCCGGCGCCAGACGCTGCATCCGCTCCCAGACTGGCCGCTCCAGGGTGGCGTAGGCGGGGGTGATCTCGCCGACCCGCTTGCCCTGGCGGAGCCCCTGACCAAACAGTCGCCCGTACCAGGCATCACTGCGCGGCAGGAACCAGTAGCGGGTGTACCAGCGGGGATCGCGGCCGAAGCGCTTCAGGTCCCAGAACTTGGCGCGCCGTCGCTCATCGGCGTCGAGCACGCCAAACCGGATCCGGGGCTTGTCGAAGTAGTGGAGCTCCTTGACCGGCGTGAGCCACAGATCCGGATGCTGACTGAGCACCCGATGCAGCCAGGTGGTGCCGGAACGCTGCGCCCCGATCACCATGAAGTCGGGAACCATCGAGGCGCAAGCCGGGCGGACCGGAGGTTAAACGACCCTGGGACGTCCGCTCCACCAGGCCCCCCGGCACAGGACGACGGAGCAGACCGGCGGGACGCCTCCCCAGACTGTCCGCATCGCGCCGGACGATGGGGATTGTGCTGCAGGATGCAGCCTCCGGAAGCCTGCGGGATCCGGCCCCTGACAGCAGAACGACGGCGTGGCGAGGCAGCGATGACGGGTTGGTTGTTGATCCTGGTCCTGCTGGTGCTGGGCGGCGTGCTCGCCACCCTCGGGGATCGGCTCGGCAGCCGCGTGGGCAAGGCGCGCCTCAGCCTGTTCAACCTGCGACCGCGCCGCACCGCTGTGCTGATCACGGTGCTCACCGGATCGCTGATCAGTGCCATGTCCCTGGGGCTGATGCTGCTGGTCAGCCAACGGTTGCGGGTGGGCCTGTTCGAACTCGACCAGCTCGAGCAGCGGTTGCAGCAGAGCCGCGACGATCTGGCGCGCAGCCGCCGCGACCTGGTCGGTGCCCAGACCGCCAGCGCCACCGCTCAGCAGGCCAGCCGCAGCGCCCAGGCGGCCACCAAGCGGGTGGAAGGAGAGCGAAAACGGGCCCAGGCCCAGCGGGATGAAGCGGAGAAGCGACTGCAGCAACTGCGCCGCGAGTTGCTGCCCCTGCAGCAGCAGCGTGCCCGGCTGGAGGCCGAACGCGATCGGCTCAGCCGTGATGTGGCCAACCGGGACCAGGAGATCCGCCGCACCGAAACCGCCCTGGCGGCGGTGCAAGGTCAGATCAAGGAGGGGGAGAAGGAACTCCAGGGCCTTGAGACCAAGATCATCGCCCTGCGCCGCGGCGATGTGGTGATCAGCAGCGGCCAGCCCCTGGCCACCGCCAAGGTGACCCTGGAGCGGCCCGAGCAGGCCAGGGATGTGATCAACACCTTGCTGCAGCAGGCGAACCGGCTGGCGTTCCAGCGGGTGCTGCCGGGGGAGCCGCCGAACCGCCAGATCCTGCTGGTGCCGAGAAACGACATCGCCAAGCTGGAGACCCTGCTGGCCCGCCCCGGCTCCTGGGTGGTGAGCCTGCTCTCGGCCGCCAACGTGCTGCGCGGCGAGCAGCAGGTGCTGGCCTTTCCGGACCTGCGGCCGAACCGCACGGTGGCCCGGGCAGGCGAAGTGCTGGCCACCACCAGCCTCGAGCCGGAGGTGCACAACCCCCAGCAGGTCAACAGCCGACTCAACCTGCTGCTGGCTGCCGCCTACGCCAAGGTGCAGCGCCTGGGTTCGATCACCGATGGCCTGCAGTTCGATGCGGCCCTGCTCAACCAGCTGGCCCGCTCCCTGAGCGAGCGCCCGGAGGATCAGGCGGCCCAGCTGGAAGCCGTGGCCGTGCAGGATGCCGACACCCCGGATCCGATCGTGGTGGAGCTCCGCTGGATCCGGCCGCGCAACGGACGCCCCTGAACGCCGTGCCATGGCCACCCACGCCTCACCCGAGCAGGGCGATCGATTCCCCCACGGCAATGCACCGCCACGTCGAGCCGGGCTGGCGGGGCTGGATCCGGGCCGCAACAAGTGCGGCCTGGTGCGCACCGATGCCACGGGCCAGCGGATCGTGGAAGCGGCGGTGCTGACCCCGGAGGCGGCCTGGCAGCAGCTGAGCGCATGGTGCGCCGAGGGCCTGGTGGCGGACATCGTGCTGGGCAACGGCACCGGCAGCCAGCGCTGGCAGACGAGACTCGCGCCGATCGCGGCCGTGCATCTGGTGGATGAGCGAGGCAGCACCCTGGCGGCGCGGCAGCGGTACTGGGAGCTGTTCCCGCCGCGGGGCTGGCGGCGCTGCCTGCCCCGCGGACTGCGACAACCCCCGCGCGACTGGGACGATGTGGTGGCGCAATTGCTGCTGGAACGGTTCCTGGGGCGAACCCTGCCGCGACCCTGAGCCAGAACAGCAGGCCCGACTCCGCGCCGAGCCCGCGCTGCCCAGCCCGATCTCAGAGGCTGGCTCGCACGGTGAAGGCGTAGTCGCCGCCGGCTTCGAGCTGGTAATCGGCCTGGAGCAGGAAGCGCAGCAGAGCGTCCTGGATCAGGGCGCGGCCCAGGGAGGGCTCCACGTTGAGTTCACCACGATCGAAGGCCCAGCAGAAGGTCCACTGGAACCCGCCGGCGGACACCTCACCCTCCAGCACCCGCTGGCTGAAGCTCTGGCGCAGGACCCGCAGCTGGGCGGTGGTGGCGGGCAGACGGCTCACGAGGGATGGATCACGGCGAAGGGCTCACGACAAGCAGATCAAGGCTGACAAAAGCCCATGGCAGAGATCAGGCTGCCGCAGCCTGAAGCGAAAAACTGTTCAGGCGATTGCCGGCCCGCTCGATCCCGAGCCGGCGGATCAGGTCGATGCCGCCCACCACCTCATCGAGCACGGCCGCAAGGCCAGGCTGCTCGTCCGCCGAGAAGCGCCCCAGCACGTGGGACACCGTGCGGGCGCGGCGCTCGACGGGATGCTCTGCCGGAGCGCCGATGCCGATGCGCAGCCGCGGAAACTCCTGACTGCCGAGGTGCTGGATGGTGCTGCGCAGGCCGTTGTGGCCACCAGCACTTCCGCTGGCACGCAGGCGCAGACGACCGAAGGGCAGATCCATGTCGTCCACCACCACCAGCATCTGGGAGGGTTGCAGGTCGAACCAGTCCAGGGCGGCACGAATCGAGCGGCCACTGTCGTTCATGAAGGTCTGCGGCATGAGCAGCCTCAGGCGCCGATCGCCGTGGCCCACCTCTGCCAGCAGGCCATGGAGCTTCGTCTGCTGACGAAACCCGGCTCCCAGCTCGCGAGCCAGGCGTTCGAGGGCCATGAAGCCCACGTTATGGCGCGTCTCGACGTACTTGGAGCCGGGATTGCCCAGGCCGACCAGCAGCCGCAGGTCCACTCCAGGTAGGGGGATCTCAGTGGTCACCGGAGGCGTTGGGCTCACGGGCTGTAGGGAAAAATCACCCGAGAAGGACTGCCCGAGGCTAAGGCGCGGGCGCTGGGCAACACGACTCAGCTACTTTCAATCGCGTCGAAACCCTTCGAAAGCCTTGTGAAAAGGAGTGGTGAGGCTTCAGGTCGTTGGGGTGGCCGGCTCGCCAATGGCTGTCGCAGAGACAACCTCTCCAGTACCCGCTTCAGAAACAGCCGCAGGCAATGGGGCTGAAGCTTCCAGCGCCGCAGCGGCCTCAGGCAGAACCGGTGACACAGGGGTGGCCACCGGCTCCGGCTCGGTGGCGATGGCGGAGCGGAACTCCTTCTCGAATTCCTGGGAGGCCGACTGGAAACCCTTGAGCGTGCGACCCAGGGTTTTACCCAGCTCAGGCAGCCGCTTGGGCCCGAACACAAGGAGTCCAATGGCGGCGATCACCGCCAGTTCGGGCAAACCGATACCGAAGAAATTCATGCAGGAGAAGCGGCTGGGTCAGGAATCAGCCGGCGCCATTCCAGTTGACAGTGATGCCCTCGAGCAGCAGCGACTTGTTATAGAGCTGCAGGATCACGAGCAGAAAGACCAGGAAGAGGAGCATGAACACCCCCATCACCGGGGTGGTGCCCCAGCCTGGAACGACCTTGCCGTATTCGGAATTCAGCGGGCGCAGCAGATTTCCCAGGGGGGTGCGTTGGGCCATGGAGCTCGATCCTCTCGATCAAGGAAGCGTGGCGTCTACTGTAAACGTCACGCCTGGGCAGCCTGCGACAGCTGTCGACACTTGTATGGAATCCACAGGTTCGCCCGCCCTCTCCATTGCCCTCGCCGTGCTGGCGGTGCTGCTGGCCCTCACCGGCTTCGGCGTCTATCAGGCCTTCGGGCCGCCCTCGAAGCAGCTCACCGATCCCTTCGACGATCACGAGGACTGAGCGGCTTCTCGAATCCTTTCCAAACAACGCTGAAAGGTTGTTTGGCGCAATGCTTTGGATCGGGTGCACCGGACCGGTCCTGGCACATCGCCAAAGGGAGCTGGCGACCAGGCCTGTAGCGAACGCAGTCCGCCGGGGGACCCGTGACGCTCAGGCACGCCGGCACATCCGCCAGAAACCGAACTCCCAGGGCCCCAGCACCGCTGCCGCCTGAGAACCTCCTCTTTGCCGCGACAGCGGCTGAAACAGACCGTCGACCCGCTCCAGCAGCTGCCAGCCGGTTCCAAGCTCGAGAGGCCGCCGGCAAGGGCCCAGGTTCTGCAAGGTGAGGCGCACCACGCCGGGCTCGGGATCCGGCGCCATGGAGATCAGCTGCACATCCTCGGCCAGGGCAGGGAAGCCGGATAGCGGATGGGCGGCTCCAATCGCAGCGGTGGGACGCCGCCAGAGGGGCTCGCGCAGACGCTGAGCCGCCGCGGGCACAATGCCAGGGCGCCAGCCACCGGCGCAGGGCATCAGGGCCAGCCGCTGGCGTTGCCAGCCGTTGTCGGCGGATGGATCGGGCCAGGTGGGGCCCCGTAGCAACGACACCCCCAGCGCCTGCGGGCTGGCCGACACCCCCTGGGGTCCATCGAGGAGCACCGCCAGCCCAGGCTCGGCCATGCCATCAGCCGATGCACCGATCGCCGCCAGCCAGCTGATCGCCGCCACTTCCCAACGGCTGCGCTCGCGGTTGGTCTGGGGCTCGGCTGGACGCTCGATCACGCCGCCGCTGGTGTCGGTGGCCCAGCGAACGGCAGGCCAGGCGAGCGGCACCTCGAGTCGCAGCAGTTCATGGCGCAGGCGCCAGTCCACCGCGAGGCTGAGCTCCAGCCAGGGGCTGCCGGCACGCAGGCGCCCATCGAGCCTCAGCGGGCTGGTGCCGCAGCGGCCCCGCCAGCGGAACGCCGCGCAGAGGGGCCCCCGCTCCAGCCACTGCGGCGGCCCGTCCCAGATCCAGGGCAGGGGATGGTCGCGGTAGTCGGCCACCAGATCCCAGGCATCCCAGAACTCACCGCGATCGCCGTAGTGCCGCCAGGCCAGCGGCGCAGCGAGCTGGGCGACGCCGCTGGCATCCCAGAGCTGCTCCACACCCGCGGGCCCGATCGCCACACTCAGGAGTCCATTGGAGAGCCGCCAGATGTCGTGCCCCCGATCCGGATCGGGCTCCAGCCGTACGGGATCCCGCAGGGGCAGCGACTCGCCACCGGAGGCGCCAGGGCTCGGGGCGGTGTCCGATCCGATCGTGCTGCGCCCCGGTGGCTTTCGCCCCGGTGGCCTTCGCCGCAGGGGCAGGGCCGCCACGCCCGCCGGGACGGGCAGCTGCACCCACACCCCACCGGACGCGGCCGGCTGGCTGGCGAGGGGCTGATCGCCCGCCGGGGCAAGCAGGCTCCACTGGCCCGCAGGCAACCGAACAGTGCAGGAGGCCGCCGCCAGGGGCTGGAGCTGGGCGATCCACCACCTCTGGTCAGCCGGCTGGTCATTCTTCTGGTCATCGGTCTGGCCGGCCGTCTGGTCGTCCCTCTGGCCGGCTGCCGCCGAGTCTTGACTCGTTGCTCCAGTGGCCGAGCCGACAAGCCCAACAGCATCCCCCGCCACTGCAGCCCCCAGCCAGCGCTCCAGGGCCTGATCCCGCTGCCGGCGCGCCCTGCGGCGGGCGCGGCGCCACTGGGGCTCCGCCTGTTCGAACACCTCCGGGATCGAGCTGCCGGGAAGGATGTCGTGAAACTGCTGAAACAGCAGATCGCGCCAGTCGGGCCGGTCCGTCTCGTCCCCCTCCAGCTGGCCTCTCTCTGCCTGAATTCTGTCTACCTTGCCTCCCTGCAGCAGCGCCTGGGCCAGCTCCGCCTCCCGCAGCAACCGCTCCAGGCTGCGGTTGTGGCGCTTCTGGTCTGGCCGGCTGGTGGGGCAGCCACGGTGCAGTTCCAGGTAGAGCTCGTCGCGCCACACCGGCAGCGTCGGCGCCAGCGACGCCAGATCCGCCAGGTACTCGCGCAGGCTGCCGTGGCGCTGGGGCGCCGCCTCGGGCTGGGCCTGCCAGAGGGCCAGCTGCTCGAGCATCTCGGCGGTGGGGCCGCCGCCGTGGTCGCCCACCCCCGGCAGCCACAGGGCGGTCGCAAGGCCAGTGGCCTGCTGCCACTCCAACCGGTAGCGCTCCATCGTCTCCGGATCGCCATCGGTGCCGATCGGCGCTGTCATCAGCGCCAGCACCTCAGCGCCGCCGCGGCTGCGCCAGCGGAACAGTCGGTGGGGGAAGGGAGTGGTGGCATTCCAGGCGAGCTTGTGGGTGCAGAACCAGCGCACTCCGGTGGCGGCCGCCACCGCTGGCAGACCGGCCCCGAAGCCGAAGCTGTCCGGCAACCAGGCGAGGCTGTGCTCCCACTCGGGGAACGTGGCCTGGCTGTAGTGCTGCCCCTCCTGGAACTGGCGCAGCAGGGAGGCCGTGCTCACCAGCACGCAGTCGGTCTCAACCCAGGGACCGTTGAGCGGCTCCCAGCGGCCGGCCCGCATCGCGGCGCGGATGCGCTCGAACAGGGCCGGGCGGTGCCGCTCCAGCCAGGCGTAGAGCGCAGGCGTGGAATGGCCGAAATGCAGCTGCGGGAAGCGCTGGATCAGATCCAGGGCCGAGGCGAAGGTGCGCTCAGCCGCCTGCCAGGTGTCCGCCACGGGCCACAGCCAGGCCAGGTCGAGGTGGGCATGACCGAGCACATGAAACCTGGGCTGGCCCGCCGCCAGGGGAGGCGCGGCGACAGGCGACAAGGGCTGATCCTGACGCAGCCGCACCAGGGCGGCAGCCGTCTCGGCGAGCAGCCCCAGGGGATCGGCCGGGTCGGTCGGTTCCAGTTCGAGGCGGCTGTGCATCAGGGCGCCGTCGTCGTGGAGGGGGCTGCGCAGCCGCAACTCCAGATCCAGCGGCTCGCCCCGCCACCAGGAGTGCGGCAGCACCCAGCGGCAGGCGGTGTCGAACAGGTCACCGCGGTGCCGGCAGCTGCCGTTCACCCACAGCTCGGCGCGATCGGCCCACCAGCGCAACACCAGACGGGCCTCGGCTGCCCCAGCCAGATCGCCCCACGCGGAGGGGCAGCTCAGGCGTAGCCGCAGCCGCCACCACTGCTGGCCCCGCGGCCAGACGATCAGGCCGCGGGCTGTCCAATCGGGCCGTGCCTGCGGCGCCCACGGATGGGTGAGGGCCGGGGCTTCGGAGCCATCGGGCCAGGGGCAGAGCCAGAGGGGCTGGAGCTCCCGGCGCGAACGTGACTGAAACGTTTCAATCCGGGGGGATTCCTGTTGCTCAGGGCCCTCGGGCATTTTGGATAGCAAGCCAGGACCCATAGGATGATGCGGCTGCCGCAGGGCCTGCGAGGCACCTCCCGGAGCCTGTCACTCCCTGTCACCCGTCGTCTCCCTCGCCCCTGCCCCAGCAGGTCAGCCCATGCTCGCCCTCAAGATCTCGGTTTACTCCGTCGTTTTCTTCTTCATCGGGATCTTCGTGTTCGGCTTCCTGGCGAGTGATCCCAGCCGGACCCCCAGCCGCAAGGACCTCGAGGATTGAGGCGAGCCCTGGGGCCGCTCCTCCTGCCGTGACACCAACCGGCCGCCGCGCAGCCTGAGCGACCGCTCCCCCGTGTCAGGATCTGCCCCGTTTCGCAATACCCCGTGGCGCCCACCCCCCGGCCAGTGCAATGGGCCCGTGGCGCCAGCGGTGCGGTGGTTCTGTGGCTGAGCGCCGGCCTGCCCGCCGCCTTGGCCGCTGAACCAGCCGCCAGCCCGCCGCTGCCAGCCGAGCCAATGGCGCTTCCGGCCGAGCCGATGGCGAAGGCAGTTGAGAAGATGGTGGTGCCGGCCGCGCCAGTTGGGCAGGCCCCCGAACAATCCGGCGCCCTCCTGACTGGCGGTGACGAAGAGCCCGCTGCCGCCCAGGAGGCGGCCGCTGGCCCGGCTCCCGCAGTCCAGGCAATCGGGGCGCCTCCCGCCGCGGCCGCCCCAGGCCCCGCTCGCATCGACGGCCCAGCCGCTGCCGACCAGGAGCCTCCCCTTGAACTGCAGGTGAGCGCCAATGAGCAGGGTTACGACTCCCGACTGAACCGCTTCGTGGCGATCGGCAACGCCCGCGCCCTGATCGCCGGAGGCCGGGTGCTGGCCGATCGGATCGAATACGACATCGACGGCCGCACCCTCTACGCGATCGGCAGCGTCCGCTTTCAGCGCGGGCAACAGTATCTACAGGCCAGCCGGCTGCGATACAACCTGCTGGAACTGGTGGGCGATCTGGAGGACGTGTACGGCGTGCTCGATCTCGACAGCAGCCAGCAGGATCTCGACCTGGAGACGCCGCCAGTTGCACCCTTGCCGCCGGCGGAGCCGGTGAGCTGCTCACCCCAGATGCCGCCGCTGCCGGACTGGCACCCCTACCCCTGGGCCGTGACCGCCTGGGGAGGCCAGATGGTGAATGCCAACTTCGGCGACACCTTTGTCTTCAAAGGCAACTGGCGGCCGGAGTATCTCGTGGGCCTGGGGCTGCAGCGGCGCCTGCTGGATGGCGGGCCGCTGGCCCTGGAGCTGGACACCAACCTGATGGGCCACCGCGCCTCCCAGCAGCCGGGCGGCGGCTTCAACCAGGCTGTGCCCTTCGCCGATACGCCCTCCCAGAGCTTCGGCGAGATCACGGCCGGCATCGGCCTGCGCTTCTGGCTGCAGCCCTGGCTGAACCTCTACTTCGTGGAGGGGGTGAGCCTCAACACGAGCGCCAGCAACTACGAGAAGACCTTCCGCGAGAACTACGCCCAGTTCCTCAACTACCTCGCCTTCGAGGCGGAAGCCCTGATCAATCCCCATTGGTCGGTGGTGGGACGGATCCACCACCGCTCCGGTGCCTACGGCACCTACAGCGGCGTCAAGGAGGGCAGCAACGCCTACCTGCTGGGCTTCCGCTATCGCTTCGGCCAGCGGGATCCCTCCCGCCAGTTCGCACGGCTGGATGTGCCGATGCCGCCCTCCCTGGGCTGCCCCGGTAGCGCACCGCCCAGTGGCGATCAATCGCCGGGACTGGCCGAAAGCCTCGAGGATGTGGCCATGGGCACCACCCAGGTGAAGGATGTGGGCGCCACCGATCCCAACGCCACAGCCCCCGAAAGCAACACTCTCGAAGGCAACACTCCCGAGAACACCGCTGCCACGCCGCTGAACCGAAAGGCGCCGGCCAATGTCTGGCAGGAGGCTCGACAACGGGAGGCGGAGCGGCGCCGGGTGATCGCCGGCATCGATCAGCGGGTGCGTGAGGTGCAATTCCAGCAGAGCTTGTCGGCGGAGCGGCGCCGCGGTGCCGGCACCAGCAACCCGGACACACCCAATCTGGTGAATGATTTCGGCGCGGTGCGGCCGGTGCAGCTCCGGGATCTCAACGCCAGGAGCAACCGCCAGCTGGTGAAGGGAACCATCAGCCGCTGGCGGTTTCAGGCCAAAAAGGTGCAGCTGGCGCCGGGCGAACTGCGGGCCGATCGGGCCAGCTTCACCAACGACCCCTACACGCCGGCCCAGAACTGGATGGACTCGGAGGGTGTGGTGGCCACGTTGCAACCGAACGGCGACACGCTGATCAAGGCGGATCGCAACCGCCTGATCCTCGAAGACCGGCTGCCGATCCCGGTGACGCGCCAGACGCGGATCCAGAAGGAGGAAGAGGTGGAGAACCGCTGGGTGCTGGGCAACGACGGCGAGGATCGCGATGGCTTCTATGTGGGCTACAAGATCCAACCGATCGAGATCGGATCCAGAACCACCCTGGAACTGCAGCCCCAGTTCCTGATGCAGCGTGCGATCGAGGGCCGGACAGACAGTTATCCCCTCCCGGGCGAATCTGCAGGGGCCTCGCCCCAGGAGCAGAACATCACCGGGGCCGACATGTTCGGACTCGAAGCCATACTGAACAGCCGGATTGGCGGCTTTGAGGCCAATGCCAATCTCGACATCTCCACCTTCAACCCCGACAACATCGCCGATGGCACCCGCAGCTGGGGTGACCTGAACCGCAAGCTCACCCTGCCGCTGCTGGGCGAGAGCACGCTGCGACTGTTCGGCGCCTACCGCTACCGCATCTGGAATGGATCGCTGGGGGAGCAGGACATCTACAGCGCCTACGGCATCTCTCTGGAGGACAAGGGCATGCTGCCTGCCTGGGGACAGCTGAGCGGCAACTATTTCTGGCGCTTCGGCGTGGGGCGCTATCAGAGCAACGTGTTCCAGACCAGCAACCTGGCCGACCTATGGCGCGGCAACGCGATCGCCGCGATCAACGCCAGCCTGCCCCTGTGGACCGGCAAGCCGCTGCCCCCAGGTCCTCTGCCGGGCCAGGCGAATCAGTATTCCGCCGTGCCGGTGGTGCCGGGGCTGAGGTTGAACACCAACCTGACCGGCACGGTCGCGTACTTCAGCGACGGTAGCAACCAGAACACGATCAGCCTCTCAGGCGGCCCCACCCTCACCCTGGGCCACTTCAGCAAGCCCTTCTTCGACTACACCGAATTCTCGATCACCGGTGGTGGCACCCTGCGCGAAGGGGTCAGCCCGCTCAGCTTCGATCGGGCGGTGGACCTGGGAACGCTCGGCATCGGCCTCACCCAGCAGATTGTCGGTCCCTTGGTGTTGAGTGGAGGAATTGGCTACAACGTGGATCCAAACTCCGAGTTCTACGGTGATGTGACCGGGTCCTATGTGGAGCTGCGCTGGCAACGCCGCGCCTACGAAATCGGCGTGTTCTACAGCCCCTACGAACAGCTCGGCGGCATCCGCGTCAAGCTGAACGACTTCAATTTCAAGGGCCCGGGCACCCCCTTCGTGCCCTTCCATCCAGCCCAGGCCATTCCGCGCAGACCCTTCTGAGCCCGTCCGCACCGCACGGATCCCGTCCGCAGCGCCGGCCAGCGGATCCGCCCTATCAGAGCCGGCCATCAGAGCCATTCAGCCCCGCCTTTCAGCACAGCTTGTCAGCGCCTCCCCGCACCGCCACCGCCACCCACCAACCCTGAGCGATGGGCTTCGATCCACGCAGCTGGGCCCGCACACCCGCTCCGGGCCGTCAGGTCACCTGCAATATCGACTCCCTGCTGGCCGAGAACGAGGCCCTGCGGCAGGAGGTACTGCTGCTGCGCCAGCAGCTCGCCCAGCTGCAGACCCGGGGGTTCCGCTCCGGGGTGAATCCATCCCGCCCGGAGGTGACCACCGGACCGTCAGCCCGCCTCACGGTGGAGCAGGTGCGGCGCTGGGGTGAGGCCATGGCATGCCATCCCCGCTGGAGCGAGCTGCGTGTCGGCACCTCTCTGCGCCAGGCCGACACGCTGGTGTTCAGCGGCCTGAGGGGCCTGATCGAGGAGCGTCGCCGCCACGGGCAGAATCCCCGCGCCGATCTGGAGCAGGAGCTCAATCGCCGCTCCCCAGGGCTCGGCACCGAGCTGCACCAGGCCCTGCGTGGGCCCCAGAGCAAGGCCCGACTGGCGGTGAAGGCCGCCTTCGCTCTCTACGGCGTGCGCGCGCCGGAGTGGCTCAACGAAGCCCCGATGCGGGTGGTGGACGACCTGCTGGATCGGATCACCAGGCTGGAGGCCACCGCGCGCACAGGGCAGCAGGAGAAAACGCAGACCAAGCAGCAGCAGACGCAGCGGCATGGGGACAGGCAGGAACAGTCGCAGAGGCAGAAGCAGAACGCGCGACGGCAGGAGCAAACGCAGACCAAGCAGGAGCAGAAGCAAGCGCAGAAGGAGAAGGAGAAGGAGAAGGAGAAGGAGAAGGAGAAGGAGAAGGAGAAGGAGAAGGAGAAGGAGAAGGAGAAGGAGCAGGAGCAGGCAGAGCCTGAAAAGGGACAGAAACAGACGCAGAGGCAACCGGTGGGCAATCGGACCTCTGACCGGCAGAGGGCTGAGGCCCTGGAGCTGCTGGGGCTGGGGTGGGGCGCCAGCCGCGAAGCGGTGAAGCAGGCCCACCGCCGCCTCGTGAAGACCCATCACCCCGATCGCGGCGGCAACGCCGATTCCTTCCAGCGGATTCACGCCGCCTACCAGCTGCTGATGCTGATCGCCTGAACTGCTGATCGCCTGAATAACACCGGCTCACCGAGCAACAACGGCTCGCGGAGCAAAGATTGATCGCCAAGCAAGGGCAGCTCGCTCTGCGGAGGGGCTTTCCGAGCAAAGGCAGCTTGCCGAGCCAAGCCAGGGGCGCTCAGACCGCCGAGAAGGCCGTGAGATATGGGAGCCGGACTGCGGTGGCCCGCAGCTGGCCATCGTGGGCGAGCAGCTGGGAGGTGGCATCCCACTGGCCGCTGAGCAGCATGCGGCGGGGTCCATCGGCCAGGGTGAGGGGCCAGGAAGCGCCTGCTGAGCCCACCGCAGCGGAGTCGGCAGCAGCGTTCAGGCTGACCCGCAGGGTCTCGAGCTCCACCACAACGCTGGCAGCGGGATCGGCCTGGATTGCGGCCTGCAGTGCCAGGGCGTCGGCGTGGCTGACGCTGAGGCAGGGAATCCCCAGGGCCAGGCAGTTGCCGTAGAAGATTTCGGCGAAGCTCTCACCGATCACAGCCCGGATCCCCCAGCGCATCAGCGACTGCGGCGCATGTTCACGGCTGGAGCCACAGCCGAAGTTGCGGTTCACCACCAGCACCGTGGCCCCCTGATGCTCGGGGTGATCGAAGGGATGGGCACCGTTGAGCTCGGCGCGGTCGTCTGCGAAGGCCTGCTCGCCCAGGCCGTCGAAGGTGACGCACTTGAGGAAGCGGGCCGGAATGATCCGGTCGGTGTCGATGTCGTCGCCGCGCACCGCCACGGCGGTGCCGACCACGGAGGCGATCGCTCCGAAGGGGAAGGGGGCGCTGGGGCTGGTCATGGCGGCAGGCAAAGCGAGCGAAAGCGGAACAGGGCGGAGCAAGGGTGCCGGCCAGAGGCCTGGAGGCAGGGAAAGGAGGAACGGTGCTGCTCAGGGGCAGCGACCGGGCGGCAGCCGTCGGGACAGGAGAACGGCCAGCGGCAGCAGGGGAGGCGGCTGGAGCGGGCCGGCTCGGCAGCACTCCGGCCGGATCCCCTCAGCCCGCGGCCGCCGGAACCGGTGCCCGATCCGGCGCCGTGGCGCCGGCCGCGTCCAGCAGGGTGCGCACATCGCTCACCCGGCCGCTGATGGCGGCGGCGGCCACCATCGCCGGGCTCATCAGCAGGGTGCGCCCGGAGGCCGAGCCCTGGCGGCCCTTGAAGTTGCGGTTGCTGGAGCTGGCGCTGATCTGGCGACCCTCCAGCCGGTCGGGATTCATGGCCAGGCACATCGAGCAGCCGGGCTCGCGCCACTCGAAGCCCGCCTCGCGGAACACCCGATCGAGGCCCTCGGCCTCGGCGGCGGCAGCCACCTGCTCGGAGCCAGGCACCACGAAGGCCTTGATGCCGGGCGCCACGTGGCGTCCCTTCGCCACCGCGGCAGCGGCCTGCAGATCACTGAGGCGACCGTTGGTGCAGCTGCCGATGAAGCACACATCCACCGGCAGGCCCGCGATCGGGGCGCCGGGGGTGAGGTCCATGTAGCGGTAGGCCTCCTGCGCCAGGGGGCGTTCGTCGGGCTCGGTCTGCTCCAGGGTGGGCACCGCTTCATCCACGCCGATGCCCTGGCCCGGCGTGATCCCCCAGGTGACCGTGGGGGCGATGGCGGCGGCATCGAAGCGCACCTCGTCGTCGAAGACGGCATCAGGCCCGCTGGCCAGGGAGCTCCACCAGGCCACGGCCCGCTCCCAGGCCTCGCCGCTCGGGGCGCAGGGACGGCCCTGGAGGTAGGCGAAGGTGGTGGCGTCGGGGTTGACGTAGCCGCAGCGGGCGCCGCCCTCGATCGCCATGTTGCAGAGGGTCATGCGCTCCTCCATCGAGAGCGCCGCGATCGCCGGGCCGGCGAATTCATAGGCGTAGCCCACGCCGCCCTTGACGCCGAGGCTGCGGATGATGTGGAGCACCAGATCCTTGGCATAGACGCCGTTCTGCATGGCTCCATCCACCCAGACCCGGCGCACCTTGAGCTTGCCCATCGCCAGGCTCTGGCTGGCCAGCACATCGCGCACCTGGCTGGTGCCGATCCCGAAGGCGATCGCCCCGAAGGCACCGTGGGTGGAGGTGTGGGAGTCGCCGCAGGCGACGGTCATGCCGGGCTGGGTGAGACCCAGCTCCGGAGCGATCACGTGCACGATTCCCTGGCGGCCGCTGCCGAGGCCATGCAGGGTGATGCCGTAGTCGCTGCAGTTGCGCTCGAGCGTGGCGAGCATCTCCTCGGCCAGCGGATCGGCGAAGGGACGCGCTTGGGAGGTGGTGGGCACGATGTGATCCACCGTGGCGACGGTGCGCTCCGGATGGCGCACGCCCAGGCCGAGATCCCGCAAGGCGGCGAAAGCCTGCGGGCTGGTCACCTCATGGATCAGGTGCAGACCGATGAACAGCTGGGTGGAACCACCGGGCAGCTCGGCGACCTGGTGCAGGGTCCAGACCTTGTCGTAGAGGGTGCCGGCGCTCAAGGGTGTGCCTGTTTCCATAGAAAGACCAGCCTAAGACGGGCGGGTGCAGCCTTCAGGGCAGCGGCACCAACTCCACGATCAGCTCCACCACATCGCTGCGGCTGCAGGTGGGGTCGCCCTGGCAGGACATGGCCTGCACCCGGGCGGTGCGGCGCACCAGCCGGACCTTCCGACCGATCAGGTCGGTGCGCTCACACAGCTCGAACGCGGCCTCGGCGCTGCTCCGCACGCCCTTGCCGTCCTCCAGTTCGGCGTAGCAGGCCCGATCGCCGTTCTGCAGCCCCCGCAGGATCACCGTTGATGGCGCTGGCTGGGGAACCGCCTGGCTGGGCAGGGCGACCATCACTGGCAGCGAGCTGGCCAGCAGCGAAGCCGCCAGCAGCCGCGGCCCAGGACAAGGGAGCCGGTCAACCGAACGGCCAGGCCAGCGGAGGGAAACGCGCGGCATGGAGAAGACAGAAGGATTTCGACGCTAGGAAGCCTGGGGGATCCTGGGGAACACAGCAGGATCAGGGGCTGGGCCCCAGACGCCAGGAACGCCAGCCGAAGCGCACCACCAGCAACCGCAACAGGAACACCAGCCACCAAGTGCAGCCCATCGCCGCGGTGATCGGCCAGGTGAGCGGCTCGAAGCGGCCGGCGAAGGACCAGAGCAGGATCAGCACCAGGCTGCCGAGGATCGCCAGCTCTTCGTAGGGCTCACCCTGGAAGCTGCGTGGTTCGCGGCCACTCACCACATCCATGATCACGCCGCCGCCGGAACAGGTGAGGGCCGCCGACAGGGGCAGCCACCACCAGTCGAGCTGGGCCAGCAGCGCCACCCGGGTGCCGATCACGGCAAAGCTGGCCAGGCCGATGCTGTCGCACACGGTGAACACGGCATTCCAGACGGGCGACGCCAACCGCCTCGGGCTGATCAGGTTGGAGAGAACGGTGCCCAGCAGCAGCACCAGCAGAACGATCACCAGATAGATGGGCTCGCGGAAGAGCACCAGCGGCAGGCGATCCCCACCGATCATCAGATCCCGGATCACGCCACCGCCCACGGCCGGCAACAGGGTGAGCACGAAGCTGCCCCAGAGGTCGTAGCGGCGCTGCAGCGCCCGCAGGAAACCGGCGAGGGCAAAGGCAGCGGTGCCGATCAGATCGAAATGCAGGTAGCGGCGGGCCTGGGCCAGCCGTTGCAGGTGGCTGCGGCCCTCCGGCCCGAGCGGCACCCTGCAGCGTCAGCAGGATCAGCGCCACCAGCAGCAGCAAGAGCAGCAGCAGGGCCCAGGGGGCCCATCCATGCCGCCAGCGGACCAAGCGCTGCGAAGGACTGTCCATCAGCGCTCCAAGGGCTCCAAGGGCAGTTGCCCCCCAGTCTGTCGCGGTACGGTGCCGCAATTCCACTGGTCATCGGAGCCGCCTGCCGGTGCAGCCGCAGGACCCCATCACCACCGTGATCGCCCAGCGGGTGCGGCCGGGTCGGGAGAACGACTACGAGGCCTGGATCAGCGGGATCATCCGCGAGAGCAGCGCCTGGACTGGCCACATGGGGACCCACGTGATCCGGCCCCAGCCCGGGGTGCGGCCGGAGTACGTGGTGATCTTCCGCTTCGACACCTACGACCACTTCCGCGCCTGGATGACCTCCGAGGCGCGCCGGTGCTGGATCGAGCGGGCCAAGCCGCTGGTGGCGAGCGATCCCCAGATCCGGCACATCTGGGGGCTGGAGGCCTGGTTCTCCCTGCCGGGGGAGGTGCTGCCGCCGCCGCCCCGCCACAAGATGGCCCTGGTCACCTGGGTGGCCGTGTACACCTTGATCCGCCTGCTGAGCCAGGTGCTGGCCCCGCTGCTCCATCCCCTGCCGGCCTGGCTGGCCCTGCTGATCACCAGCGGCCTCACCGTGCTGTTGCTCACCTATGGCGTCATGCCCCGGCTCACGCGCCTGCTGAAGCGCTGGCTCTACCCCCCGGCAGCTCCAGCCGCAGCCGCAGACGGTTCAGGGCCTCGCCGGCGGTGAGCGCCTGGATCCAGCCGCGGCCGCGACTGGCGCCGAACCGCACCCCCTCGCTGCTGCTGCCATCCGGTCCGGCCACGGCGATGTGGACCAGGCCGACGGGCTTGTCGGCGCTGCCGCCGCCCGGACCGGCGATGCCGCTCACGGCAATCGCCCAGGTGGCCCCGGTGGCGCGGCGCACCCCCTCGGCCATGGCGATCGCCACCGGATCGCTCACCGCCCCATCGCTCTCCAGCGAGGCGGCCGGCACCGCGAGCAGGTCCTGCTTGACGCGATTGGCGTAGGCGATCACCCCGCCCAGGAAGGCCTCAGATGCCCCCGGCACCGCCGCCAGGGCCGCGCCGATCCCGCCGCCGGTGCAGGATTCGGCCACGGCCAGGGTCTCGCCGCGGCTACGGAGCAGATCCAGCACCACCGAAGCCAGGCTGTCGCTGTCGGCGCCGTAGCAAAGGGTGCTGGTGCGTTGGCGCAACTCCGCCTCCACCGGCGCCAGCAGCGCTTCGGCTTGGCTGGCCGTGGCAGCGCAGGCCGTGAGCCGCAGCTTCACCTCACCGGTGCCGGCGTAGGGGGCCACCGTGGGGTTCTCCAGGGCCAGCAGGTCATGCACCTGCTCGGCCAGGGTGGATTCACCGATCCCCCAGAAGCGCAGCAGGCGGCTGGCGAACACCCCGGCGGCCAGGCCCTGCTGCCGCAACCAGGGGATGGCGGTCTGCTCCCACATCGCGTGCAGCTCGCTGGGCACCCCCGGGAAGGTGAGCAGCGTGAAACCCGGCTGCACCGGGAACGGCAGCCTGGCCGGATCGGGGGTCCAGATCATCCCCGGCGCGGTGCCGGTGGGATTGGGCAGCACCGCTGCCCCCTGGGGCAGCAGGGCCTGGCGCCGCAGGCTGTCAGACAAGGGCCGGCCCCGGGCGGCCACCTTGGCCTGGATGTCAGCCCAGACCTCGGGATGCTCCACCAGCGGCGCCCCGAAGGCGGCGGCGATCGCGGCGGTGGTGAGGTCGTCGGGGGTGGGGCCGAGCCCCCCGGTGGTGATCAGCAACCGGCAGCGACCCGCCGCCTCCTGCACCGCAGCGATCAGGCGCTCGCTGTTGTCGCCCACCACCCCCTGGCGGAAGTGGGGGATGCCCAGGCCGGCCAGGGCTTCGGCCAGCCAGCGGGCATTGCCATTGGTGATGTTGCCGAGCAGCAGCTCAGTCCCGACGCAGAGAACCTCAGCGCTGGCCATGGGGAGGATGCTCGGGGAGAGAAGAGGGCTCGCCCGGCTCCGCCCCATCCCACGGCTCCTCCTGCAGGCGGCGGCTGGCCACCACCACCCCGATCAGGATCGCGGTGGCGAGGGCCAGCCAGAGGAAGCGCAGCTCGGCATTGGCCAGCACCAGGGCCAGGGAGGCCAGCCACTGGGTGAAGGCATAGATCAGCACCACGGTGCGGCGATGGCTGAAGCCGGCCCTGAGCAGGCGGTGGTGCAGATGGCGGCGATCGGGATAGAAGGGCGAATGCCCCTCACTGAGGCGCCCCATGATCACGGCCGACATGTCGGCCAGCGGCAGGGACAGGATCAGCAGAGGCAGCAAAAGGCTGACGCTGGTGAGGCCCTTGGCCGGGCCCACGATGCTGATCGCCGCCAGGGCGAAACCGAGGAAGTAGGAGCCGCCATCGCCCATGAAGATGCGGGCGGGGTTGAAGTTGTGGCGCAGGAAGCCGAGGCAGGCCCCCGCCAGGGCCGCGGCCAGCAGACCCGCCGCCGGCTGATGCAGGCTGAAGCTCACCGAGAGCAGGCCTATGGCGGCGATGCCACTCACCCCGGCGGCCAGGCCGTCGAGGCCATCCAGCCAGTTGATCGCATTGGTGATCCCCACCAGCCAGATCACGGTGGCCAAAAGGCTCAGCGGTTCGGGCAGCACCAGCACCGGCGCCAGGGCATCGCCGAAGCCGAAGGGCAGCTCGATCGTGCCGATCCGCACCCCTTCCCCCCAGACCACCGTGGCCACGGCCACCTGACCGACCAGACGCGGCAGGGGCGGCAGGGCGAAGAGATCGTCCGCCAGGCCGATCACGAAGAAGCAGAGCGAGCCGGCCAGGGTGGTCCAGATCGCCGTGTCCTTGCTGACGGGCAGTTCGGCGAAGCCACCGAAAGCCCAGGTGAGGGTGAGGCCGAGGCTGAAGCCCGCCACGATGCCGATGCCACCGAGGCGCACCATCGGTGTGGTGTGCTGCTTGCGCGAATCCGGCTGATCGGTGAGTCCCCAGCGCAGACCCAGGCGCCGCACAACGGGCACGAGCAGAGCCGTGAGCACCGACGCCGCGAAGAAGGTGAGCAGGGCCGCCGCGTTGGGGCTGTAGGCGAGGGTCACAGCAGCGGGGCCTGTGGGGGTGGCAGAAAAGGGCCTTCGCGGGCCACCTGATGGGCGCAGCCCGTGCTCAGGCGTGCTGCAGCTGACGCTCGGAAGCGTAGAGGGGGAAGCGATCGCACAGCACCGCCACCCGGTCGCGGCAGCGCTGCTCGATGGCGCCATCCTCCGGGTTGAGCAGGCGATCGGCGATCACATCGGCCACCTCCCGGAAGGCCTCCTGATCGAAGCCACGGGTGGTGCAGGCGGCGGTGCCGAGCCGCAGGCCACTCGTCACGAAGGGCGACTGGGGATCGAAGGGCACGGTGTTCTTGTTGGCCGTGATGTGCACGTCACTGACCAGCAGATCGGCCACCTTGCCGGTCATGCCGATGCTGCGCAGGTCCAGCAGCACCAGATGGTTGTCGGTGCCGCCGCTGACCACATCGATGCCACGCTCGAGCATGCGCTCCGCCAGCGCCTGGGCATTGGCGATCACCTGCTGGCTGTAGGTGGTGAACTCGGGTTGCAGCGCCTCACCGAAGGCCACCGCCTTGGCGGCGATCACATGCTCCAGCGGGCCTCCCTGACTGCCGGGGAACACGGCCTTGTCGAACTGGCGGCCGAATTCGGCATCGCCCGTGAGGATCAGGCCGCCCCGCGGACCGCGCAGGGTCTTGTGGGTGGTGGTGGTGACCACATGGCAATGGGGCACCGGGCTGGGATGCACGCCGGCCGCCACCAGACCGGCGATATGGGCCATGTCCGCCAGCAACCAGGCACCCACCTCATCGGCGATGGCGCGGAAGGCGGCGAAGTCGATCGTGCGTGGGTAGGCGGAATAGCCACAGACAATCAGCTTGGGCCGGTGCTCCAGCGCCAGGGTGCGGATGGTGTCGTAGTTGAGCTGCTGGGTCTCGGGGTCGACGCCGTAGTGCACCGCCTTGAACCATTTGCCGCTCACATTCACCGGCGAGCCGTGGGTGAGGTGGCCGCCATGGCTCAGGTCCATGCCCAGGATCGTGTCGCCGGGCTGGAGCAGGGCCAGGAAGACGGCGAAGTTGGCCTGGGCGCCGCTGTGGGGCTGCACGTTGGCCCAGGCGGCACCGAACAGCTGTTTGGCCCGCTCGATCGCCAGCTCCTCGATCGCGTCAACGTGCTCGCAGCCGCCGTAATAGCGCTTGTGGGGCAGACCCTCGGCGTACTTGTTGGTCAGAACCGAGCCCTGGGCCTCCATCACGGCGCGGGAGGCGAAGTTCTCCGAAGCGATCAGCTCCAGATGGGTCTGCTGGCGCCGCAGCTCCTTGCCGATCAGAGCCGCCACGGCCGGATCCCCGGCGACCAGGGGCTGGTTGAGCGCTGCCGAGGTGTCCGCCATGGGCCGGATGCGGGGGTTGCTCATCGTAATGAAACGGAGGGATTCGTCTGCAGCGGCAAACCTTCAGTGGCAGACCTGCAGCGGCAGACCCCAGCCAGACCGGAGCCCGGCCAAAAAAAACCGCCCCATTCGGGACGGTGAAGAAGCGCGCCTGGAGAGATTCGAACTCCCGACCCTCTGATCCGTAGTCAGATGCTCTAATCCGCTGAGCTACAAGCGCGTGTGCAGGCATTTTGACCGCACAGGGGGCCCCTCCGTCAACCAAGCGCCCCCAACCAAGCGCCCCCAAGCAGCCTCCCCCAACCAGCCGCCCCGCCGAGGCGCCGGAGCGGGGCGCAAGGGCGACCACCAGAATCGGGCCATCCCGTTCCGACCCACCAGGGCGGAACTTCGCCCTCCCCCAGACCCATGCCGATCCGCTGGTACGGCCCCGCCGACCCGGGTGATCCCACCTACTGCCATTTCGAGCGGATCGTGAATATCACCCTGCATGGCGCCGTGTTCGCGGCGGTGAACAGTGGTCTCTGGTTCCTGCAGGAGCTGCGCCATCCCTTCACCCACCTCGATCTGGTGACGCTCACCTGGGGCGCCATGCTGCTGGTGCATGGCGCCGTGGTGATCGCCTTGCGACCACCCCACCAGGACCCGGCCTGAGCGCCCTCAGCGGCTGCGTTTGTTTCACCCCGCCACCGATTCCCCACATCGCCGCACACCGCCATGGGCATGGACGCCGCCACGATCCGACAACTCACAGAGGCTCTGTCCGAGCGGCTCTACCTGCAGGTGGCCGGCTGGCACCTCTATCTCGGCGATGCGGGCCTGGCCGAGACCCTGGCGATCGAATGCGTGGCCCGGCTCGAGCAGGGGCCCGGTGTCTGTGCCCGCCAGGCCCTGGAGGCCGTGCAGGTGCCGATCGGTGGCGGCAGCACCCGCCTGCCCCTGGCCCGCCTGATCCCCCCCGGCCAGCTGCGCGATCTGGAAGAGGTGCTGCAGGAGTTTGGCTGATCCAGCCGAGGCCGATAGGGTTGCCGCTCCTGCGGACGGGACGTGCTGGTCATTGAGGTCACCAACGCCCGCGACGTGGTGCGACAGCGCATCGGCCGCCTCGGAAGCCGCCTGATCGGCAAGGTGGTGGATGCCGAGGCCCAGGTGGAGAAGGTACTGATCCAGGAACTGGAAACCGCCTTCAAGGAATTCGGCATTGAGGCGCGCATCTTCTCGATCGACGGGCCCCAGATGGTGGGGCGCTCCCGCCTGGAGATCCCCCTGCACGTGCGCGAGGAGCGACAGGTGCGGCTGCCGGATCCCGACTGAGCGTCAACGGGCCCCACCACCGGGCAGGCGCGCCAGCAGCTGGCGCTGCAACTGGCGCGCTTCCGGCACCCCAGCGGCACTGGCCGTGAGTCCATAAATGGCGAGCCCCAGCCCGGCGCAGAGACAGGTCTGCAGCAGGCGTCCCAGCAGGCCCGCCGGCCAGGTCACCCACGCAGACAGGGCCCAGGCCACCAGAGCGGCAGCCAGGGCCGCCAGCAGCAACAGCAGAGTGTCTCTCGCCCAGAGGCGCAGCGGCATCCCCCCCAGCCGCGCCTGCAGGGCGAGCAGCAGGCCGGCGCTGGTGATCAGATTCACCGCCACCGTGGCGAGCACCAGGCCCGGTGCCCCGAAGTTCAGGGCCGGCAGCTGCAGTCCCCAGGGGCTGGGGCCACCCACCAGCAGCCAGTCGAACACCACATTGAGGCCAATGCCGGCCATCGAGAACCGGAACGGGGTGGTGCCGTCGCCCAGGGCATAGAACACCCGCACCAGCACATCGCGAGCCAGGTAGGCCGGCATGCCCACGCCGTAGGCCATCAGCAGTCCGCCCACCAGGGCGGCGGCACCGGCATCGAAGGCGCCGCGCTCGTAGATCAACGCCACGATCGGTCCCGCCAGGGCCACCATCAGCGCCCCCATGGGCAGCATGCTGGCGTTGGAAAGCATCAGACCCTGGCGGATGCGGGCGATCAGCTCAGTCCGGTCGGAGGGAGCGGTGAGCCGGGCGAACACCGGCAGCAGCGGCACCAGCAGGGCGTTGGAGAGCAGGCCCAGGGGCGTCTGCACCAGCAGGTTGGCGTACCCCAGGCCCGCCGCGGCCCCCACGATCCCGGAGGCGAAGAACAGATCGGTGAACACATTGATCTGCAGCATCCCCGACGAGAGGGTCGCCGGCCCCATCACCTGAAGCACCTCGCGGACGCCCGGATCCCGCCAGTCCCACACCAGCCGGAAGTGGCCCAGGCCCTGACGGGCCAGGGCAGGCAGCTGAATCAACCACTGCAGCACCGCCCCCAGCGTGGTGCTGCCCGCCAGCACGATGCCGCCGATCAGGGCCGTGGCCGGCAGGGTGATCGCCGCCCCCAGCTGCCACCAGAGCAGGCCGATGCCGCCGATCACGGCCACGCTGGAGAGCAGCGGACTCACCGCCGGCAGCCAGAACTCATCGGCGGCGTTCAGGGCGCCGAAGCCGAGGCCGATCAGACCCGCGAACAGGGCCATCGGCGCCATCCAACGCAGCTGCTGCACGGCGATGTCGTGGCGGGTGGCCTCCAGCCCCGGCCCGACCAGGTCGATCAGAGGATTGGCTGCGATCACCAGAATCAGGGTCACCGCCAGCAGGCCCACACCCACCAGCGTGTTGATCGCCGCCAGCACATGCGCCCCCTCCTGGCGGGGCCGGCGCGCCAGCACGCTCACCATGGCGCTGTGAAAGGGTCCGTTGATGCCGCCCAGCAGGATCAGCAGGAAGCCGGGCAGCACATAGGCGTAGTTGTAGGCGTCGTAGGCGGCCCCCACGCCGAAGGCGGCCGCGATCACCTGCTGCCGCACCAGCCCCGCCACTTTGCTCAGGGCCGTGGCCACGGCCACGATCAGGGCGATGCGGCGCAGGGATTTCGCCATCCGGTTCGATCCACGGCCAGAACTGCTCGGGATTCTCCATCGCTGTCCTGCGGCACCCCCCCGGGCCGCGCCGGCAAGGGGGCCGGCACAGAATCCGGGCAATCGCAGCGCAACCCTTGACTTCGAAGCAATCGGTGTCGAAGGCCACGTCGCCTGCCCTGGCGCCCGCCACCTCGCCTGCTTTGCCAACGCGGGGAGTTGACCAGCTGGTGCTGCCCTTCGAGGATCTGCGGGAGGGGGTGCTGCTGAAGCGCTACAAGCGCTTCCTGGCGGACGTGCAACTCGACGACGGCACGGTGGTCACGGCCCACTGCGCCAACACCGGCCCGATGACCGGCGTGCTCCTTCCCGGTGGCCGGGTGCGGCTGCGCTATGCCCCGTCCCCCAGCCGCAAGCTCGCCTGGACCTGGGAGCAGGCCGAGGTGCCCGGCGCCGATGGAACGCCGCTCTGGGTGGGCATCAACACGGCCCTGCCCAACCGCCTGGTGCGGGCCACGATCGAAGCCGGCCTGCTCGAGCCCTGGCTGGGGCCGATCGGGGCGGTGCGGGCCGAGGTGCCCTACGGCCAGGGGCGGCGCAGCCGCATCGACCTGCTGCTCAGCCCGGCTGAGGGCAGCGCCGATCCCCGCCCGATCTATCTGGAAGTGAAGAACACCACCTGGACCCGCGGCGATCTGGCCCTCTTCCCCGACACCGTGACCGAGCGGGGCCAGAAGCACCTGGAGGAACTGATCGGGGTGCTGCCCGCGGCGCGGGCCGTGCTGCTGCCCTGCCTGAGCCGCTCCGACGTGCGCCGCTTCGCCCCGGGCGATTCAGCCGATCCCCGTTACGGAGAGCTGTTCCGCCAGGCCCTGGCCGCGGGGGTGGAGGTGCTGCCCTGCATCTACGACATCCAGGCCGATGGCGTGCGCTGGCGCGGCCTGGCCGCGGTGCAGCCCAGCAGCGAAGCCGGGGAGTGAGCACCGGGCGCCAGCCCCGAACCCTGAGGCCAACACTCCGGGAACATTCAGTCCGGGGATAGCAATCCGGGGCAAACAGCACAACAGGCCCTGGATGGCGCGCCCCAGGCGGGCGGCTCCGAGACGGGCAGCCCCGACTCAGGCGAAGCCAACATGTCATCCGTCAGGAGATAAACCAACCTTCAATAATCTGCCCCTGCAATTCGTCAATCCCTCAGTGGAGTGCGCCACTGACGAGGGGGAAACCTTAATCATTCGCGGGCTTTTATGACCTTTTGCCCACGGGAATCAACTCGGTACCGATCACTACCGTCGACGCTTCCAGCCAGCGTCAAGGTAAGCAAGATCGCTGGAGAGGATTCTCCTTCACATGGCCCATGTTCCTGGGGCGCGGGGGGCATCCTCCCCCACCGCCGTCTTCGATCACGTCCGCAGCCGGATCCTCGCCGGTGTTCACGAACCACAATTGCGCCGCTCCGCCCTGGTGCTGCTGGCCGCCGGTGCAGGGCTGCTGCCGCTGTTCGCCTCCCCCGCCCAGGCCGCCCTGCAGAAGGTTCCCACCAATGGCGCCGACACTCTGCTGATGCTGATGGGCTCAGCCCTGGTGCTGCTGATGACCCCCGGCCTGGCGTTCTTCTACGGCGGCTTCACGCGGGCGAAGAACGTGTTGAACACGATGATGATGAGCTTCTTCCTGATGGGGCTGATCGGAGTGGTGTGGGTGGTGATCGGCTACAGCCTCGCCTTCGACACCGGCTTCCAGAGCCCCTTCATCGGCGGACTTGGCGCCATGTGGCTCACGGGCCTGGGTGGCGAACTGGGTGATGCCCCGCTTGCTGATGGCTTTGCTATTTCCGCCACCTCCTTTGCCCTCTTCCAGGGCATGTTCGCGATCATCACCCCCGCCCTGATCTCAGGGGCCCTGGTGGAGCGCATTAACTTCAAGGCCTGGTTCTGGTTTTCCCTGCTCTGGAGCCTGCTGATCTATTGCCCCATGGCGAAGATGGTGTGGGGCGGAGGCTTTCTTGGCCCTCTCGGATTGGGAGCGATCGACTTCGCCGGCGGCACCGTGGTCCACATTGCCGCCGGGGTTGCCGCCCTGGTTTCCGCCGCCATCGTGGCGCCTCGGACCCAGTGGCCCGAAAGCAACCGGCCACCCCACAATGTGCCGTTCATTCTGCTGGGTGCCGGCCTGCTCTGGTTCGGCTGGTTCGGCTTCAACGGCGCCAGCTATTTCGCCGCCAGCGCCGCCGGCCTCTCCTTCCTCACCACCACCACCTCAGCATCGGCGGCGATGCTCACCTGGTGCCTGATCGAGTGGTTCAAGGACGGCAAACCCACGGCAGTGGGCGCCGCCACTGGAGCCGTCGCCGGCCTGGTGGGCATCACCCCCGCCGCCGGCTTCGTCTACATCCCCCAGGCGCTGCTGATCGGTGCGGTGGTCTCGGCCGCGTGCCTCGCGGCCGTACGGATCAAGCCGCACATGAAGATCGACGATTCCCTCGATGCCTTCATGGTGCATGGTGTGGGCGGCACGGTTGGCGCCCTGCTCACCGGCCTGCTCGCCGTGCCGGCCCTGGTGCCGGCCGATTACTTTCCTGTCTCCGCCCAGCTCCTTGCCGATGGCGGCAACGGCGCCCTGTTCCTGGCTCAGCTCAAGGCTGTGGTGATCACCTACGGCTTCGTGGGGCTCGGCACGGCGCTGATTCTCTGGTTCGTGGGGTCCATCGTGGGCCTGCGGGTCAGCCCAGAGACCGAAGAACGCGGCCTCGACTTCGTGGTCCATGGCGAAGAGGCCTACGACCCCATGACCTACTGATTCTGAGGAACGAACAACCATGAAACAGATCACAACGGTGGTGCGTCCCTCCAAGGTCGATGCCATCAAGACCGCCCTCGTCGCCATCGATGTGGTGGGCATGACCATCAACGACGTCCGGGGCTTCGGCCGCCAGAAGGGCCAGGTGGAGCGCTATCGCGGCAATGAATTCAAGGTGGAATTCCTGTCGAAGATGCGGATCACCACTGTGGTGGCCGACGACAAGGTGGAGGCGGCCATTGCCGCCATCACCGAGGCGGCACGCACCGGCGAGATCGGTGACGGCAAGATCTTCGTCACCCCGGTGGACACCGTGGTGAGGATCCGCACAGGCGACCGGGGCGACGTCGCCCTCTGAGTCGACCCACAAGTCCGCGGCCCCACCGGGGCAGCGGCAGCCCCCATAGAGTTGGGCCCCCCGTGCCAGGCCGCTGTGGATACCCGCGCCTTCAAACGCTCACTGCATCACTCGGAGCGTTACAACCGCCGCGGCTTCGGCCTCGGCGAGGAGGTGGCCGGCAGCCTGCAGACGGCCTACCAGAGCGATCTGATCGCCACCCTGCGCGAGAGCGGCCACACCCTGCGACGCGGCCGCCTGACGGTGCGGCTGGCCGAAGCCTTCGGCTTCTGCTGGGGGGTGGAGCGGGCCGTGGCCATGGCCTACGAGACCCGGCGCCACTATCCGAGCGAACGGATCTGGATCACCAACGAGATCATCCACAATCCCTCGGTGAACGATCACCTGCGCCAGATGAACGTCCTGTTCATCCCGGTCGAGGGCGGCGTCAAGGACTTCTCCGATGTGGCCCGTGGCGATGTGGTGATCCTGCCCGCCTTCGGCGCCACCGTGCAGGAGATGCAGCTGCTGAACGAGCGCGGCTGCCACATCGTGGACACCACCTGTCCCTGGGTGTCGAAGGTGTGGAACACGGTGGAGAAACACAAGAAGCACGCCTTCACCTCGATCATCCACGGCAAGGTGAAGCACGAGGAGACCCTGGCCACCAGCTCCTTTGCGGGCACCTACCTGGTGGTGCTCGACCTGGCCGAAGCCCAGATGGTCTGCGATTACATCCTCGGCCGCGGCACCGCCGACCGCGACGCCTTCATGGCCCGCTTCGCCAAGGCCTGCTCCCCCGGCTTCGATCCCGACCGTGACCTGATCCGGGTGGGGGTCGCCAACCAGACCACCATGCTCAAGAGCGAGACCGAGGAAATCGGCCGCCTGGTGGAGCGCACCATGCTGGAGCGCTTCGGTCCGGTGGAACTGAACGAGCACTTCCTCGCCTTCAACACCATCTGTGACGCCACCCAGGAACGGCAGGACGCCATGTTCTCCCTGGTGGATGAGCCCCTCGATCTGATGGTGGTGATCGGCGGCTACAACTCCTCCAACACCACCCACCTGCAGGAGATCGCGGTGAGCCGCGGAATCCGCTCCTTTCACATCGACACCCCCGAACGGATCGGACCGGGCAACCGGATCGAGCACATGCCCCTCGGCGCCGAGCTGGCGGTGGAGGATCCGTTCCTGCCGGACGGGCCGATCCGGGTGGGCATCACCTCAGGCGCCTCCACGCCAGACCGGGTGGTGGAAGACGTGATCGAGCGGCTGATCGGCCTGACCTCCTGACCGGCCTGATCACCTGATCACCTGATCACTCGATCAGCGTGCTGCAGCGGCCCCTGAATCGGGAAACCACCGCAGAAGGGCCTTCGTGGCAAGGATTCCTTTACATTGTTTGATGGCTTGGCCGGTGGGGCTGCCGCTTCGTCCGTTGCCTGTCCCGCTTTGACGACGACCGCCCTGAGCGATCTCCACTCCAGCCCCATCAGCGACGGAGCTGCCGCCGAGGGTTCCGAGCCGATGGTCCCAGGGGTGAGCTTGCGTGATGGCGACGACGATCGGGTGCGGCGCTACGCCTCCACCTTCGCCGACCTGATGGAAATGCGCGCTCCTGCCGAGCAGGTGGGCCGCTACCTGGATCGCCACGAAGGCTGGTTCCGGCGTTGCGCCGCCCCCATGACCGTTCAGCCCCACGGCAGCAACGGCTATGTGCTCACCCTGGGGCGTTTCGGCAATTTCGGCTTCGAGGTGGAGCCCACGATCGGCCTGGAACTGCTTCCCCAGGCTGAAGGCGTCTACCGGATCGTGACCTTGCCGCAGGTCACGGCCGGAACGGGGCTGGAGGGCCTCTACGACGTCGACTTCAACGCAGCCCTGCGGCTGGATGAGACCTCGCCAGAAACCGAGGAGGAGGGCCCACTCACCCTGGTGCGCTGGGAGCTGGATCTGAGTGTCTGGATCCGCTTGCCCAAGGTGATCAGCCTGCTGCCCGACTCCCTGGTGCAGAGCAGCGGCGACCATCTGCTGCGCCAGATCGTGCGGCAGATCTCACGTCGGCTCACCTGGAAGGTGCAGGAGGATTTCCACGCCACCCACGGGCTCGACTGTCCGCCGCGGCGCCGCGCCCAGTTCTGAGGCGGCATCGCAACGGCTCAGCGTTCAGCGGCTGGTCCAGATCTTGTTGACGATCTGCATGCCGCTCAACGCCTGCCAGAGAAACAGGGTCATCACGCTCATGTTCAGACCCACGTGCACCTTGCGGGCGATCAGATTGCCCTGCTGCATCAGCGGCGAGAGCGCCGAAGCCAGCGCGATCAGCGAGGTCATGGCGATCCCCACCAGCAGGTGCGGCCCCACGAACAACTTGCCGTTGTTGAGGTAGGTGACGGCCATGCCACCGAAGGTGCCCAGCACCATCACGGCCAGCACCACACTGCCCAGCTGGTAGTGGCGACGGGCGAACTGCCCCTTGATCAGTTCCTTGCGATCTTCGGCGGCGGCGGTGCGGGTCTTCTTGGCCTTGATGCCGAGCAGCATGGCGTAGCCCGAGAGGGCCAGCAGCCCCCACATCAACAGGGGATGCAGGAAGTTGAGGCCGAAGGCCAGGGAGCTGGGAAGGGCGATGGGCATGGCGGAAGTCGGCCGCTCAGGGGCGGCTCGGGGGATGGCAGCGAAGCTACAACTCACCGCCAACTCAGTGCAGAAAGTGACGCCGGCCGGTGCAGACCATCGCCAGGCCGAGGTCGTCGCAGGCGCTGATCGAGTCGCCATCCCGCACGCTGCCGCCCGGCTGGATCACGGCGCTGATGCCATGGGCCGCGGCCAGGCGCACCGTGTCGTCGAAGGGGAAGAAGCCATCACTGGCGAGCACCGCACCCTGGGCCCGTTCGCCGGCCGCCTCCAGGGCCAGCCGCGCCGATCCCACCCGGTTCATCTGACCGGCACCGATGCCGAGGCTCTGGCCGCCACGGGCGACGCTGATGGCATTGGAGCGCACATGGCGCACCACCCGCCAGGCAAAGCGCAGGTCGTCGAGTTCCGCCTCCGTGGGCTGGCGGCGGCTCGCCACCTGCCAGGCGTCTTCCTCCACGGGCTGATCATCGAACGCCTGGACCAGCACGCCACCGAGCACGCTGCGCAACTGCTGACGCGGCGCGGCGGCGATGGCGGCCGGGCTGAGCTCCAGCAAGCGCAGGTTGGCCTTGGCCGCCAGGGCGGCGCGGGCCTCGGCGTCGTAGGCCGGTGCCACCACGCACTCCAGGAAGAGGCCGGTGAGATGGGCCGCGGCCGCGCCATCCACCGGGCCGTTCAGCGCCACGATGCCGCCGAAGGCCGACACCCGATCGGCATCCAGGGCGCGCAGCAGGGCCTCGGCGCTGCTGCTGCCGGTGGCGACACCGCAGGGGTTGGTGTGCTTCACCACCACCGCCGCCGGCTGCTGGCGCTGCTCGCCGTAGCCGAACTCCCGCACCGTGGCCAGAGCGGCCTCCAGGTCGATGAGGTTGTTGTAACTGAGTTCCTTGCCCTGCAGCTGGCTTGCCGCGCCCCAGCCGGCAGCGGGCGCGCTGTACCAGGTGGCGCTTTGGTGGGGATTCTCTCCATAACGGAGGCTCTGGCGCGCTGGCAGGTCCAGTCGCAGGGGCGCGGCCGCCGCAGGCTCGCTCGTGCCAGAGGTCGCTGCCGCAAGCTCCTCAGCCGCCAGACGCTCCGCCAGCCAGGTGCTGATCGCGGCGTCGTAGGCGGCGGTGTGGCGGTAGGCCGCCAGGGCCAGCTGCCGGCGCAGGGCCCGGTCCACCCGGCCGGCGGCCAGGGCTTCCAGGAAGCTGGGGTACTGGTCCGGATCGGTCAGCACCGCCACGTCGTCGTGGTTCTTGGCAGCGGCGCGCACCATCGCCGGCCCGCCGATGTCGATGTTCTCGATCGCCGTCTCAAAGGCCACGGCCGGATCGGCCACGGTTTCGCGGAAGGGATAGAGGTTCACCACCACCACATCGATGGCCTCGATGTGGTGGGCGGCCAGGTCGGCCAGATGGGAGGCCTCGGAGCGGCGGGCGAGGATGCCGCCATGGATGCGGGGGTGCAGCGTCTTGACCCGCCCGCCGAGGATCTCGGGAGCGCCGGTGTGCTCGGCCACCTTGGTGACGCTCAGGCCAGCGGCGGCCAGGGCCGCGGCGGTGCCGCCGCTGGAGATCAGCCGGTAGCCCGCCTCCAGCAGGCCCTGAGCCAGGGGCACCAGATCCCGCTTGTCGGACACACTCAGGAGGGCCGTGGGCGCCATGGCGGCAGGGGAGGGGGCGTAAGGCCCAACCTACGCAGAGGCAGCAGTGCATGGCCTCTCCGCATGATTGGAACGCTCCTGCCGCCGCCGCCATGACCAGCCCCTTCTCTTCTGACCCTGAGCAGCTCCGCCTCGGCCCGGAGCAGGCGGCCACGCGGCTGGTGCTGCTGCACGGCTGGGGGGCCGATGCCGACGACCTGCTCGATCTGGGCGAGTTGCTGGTGGGTCCGGAGGTGAGCGTGGTGGCGCTGCGGGCGCCCGACCCTCATCCGGCTGGCCAGGGGCGGCAGTGGTACGACCTGCAGCAACCGGAATGGCCCCAGTTGCCCCAGGCCCGCAGCGATCTGCGCCAGCGGCTCAAGCAACTGGCGACCACTGTTCCCCTGGCGAACACCGCGCTGCTGGGCTTCTCCCAGGGCGCCGCCATGGCGATCGATGTGGCCACCAGCGCCAGCACCGAGGGGCTGCCACTGGCGGCGCTGGTGAGCTGCAGCGGCTATCCCCATCCCGGCTGGCAGCCAGGCCCTCTGCACACGCCTGTGCTGCTCACCCATGGCGAACAGGACCCGGTGGTGCCCTTCGCGGCCAGCCTCGAACTGGAACGGCAGCTTGCCCGGGTGGCCCAGCCAACGCAGCCGGTGCGGCGCCTGGCCTTCGTCGGCGGTCACACGATCGAGGCAGACCTACTGCCGCGGATCCGTGCCTTCCTGGCCCAGCACCTCAAGCCCTCAACAACCGATTGATGCTCCGACCCCGGTTCGCGAGCATCCAGGGCCCCAGCAGAAGCGGAGGCTTCAAGGGAGCCGCATCGCCAATAAGCGAGGGCGCCGGCCGCTCCGAGCAAGCCTGTTGGGAAGAGCGCGAAACTCAAACTGGTGCCCAGAGCAAACCGAAGTCCCCCCAAGCAACATGAGGCCCTCCACCAGGGAGGGCCTCAGCAGTCGCTAGCCCTCAGGGGCCAATGGTTCGAATCAGCGGGCAAGCTTCAATGGCCACGTGCACGGGCAACCTTCAAACGAAGGCGTATTCGTATTCCTCCATTTCCTCCCAGTCGTCGGAGGCCATGGCTTCCAGACCCTCGAACAGCACCTCCTCGCCGATCTGATCGACAATCAGACGCAGGGAGGGGAAGAGGAAGTGGTTCTCTTCGGCGTACTGAGCGCTGAACAGGCCCTTCTCACCCCAGAAGAAGCGGTCCGTGGTGTGCTCGTTGCGGCGCACGTTGAGGATGGCCGGAGCTTCCAGTCCCACTTCGGCGATGTAGCGACGCGCCGCGGTGACCGGCTTGTGGGAGCCGGTTTCGAGGTTGTGGGTGGAGACATGGGCCAGAACACGCTGGCCGGCGAGGCGGCGACGGCTGATCCGCTTGCGCTTTTTCGACATGACACGGCTCCCGGCGGGCGGGAGGCTGAGAGAGGAGGGAAGGAGGGACGACAGATCCAGCCGGCAAGCCGAGCTGAACCGTGTCATCCGCGGCTCCGAAGAGGAAGCCACGGAAGACGCCCAAACGTCTGTCGTCCGGAACGGATCACCGCAGACGTTTTCGGGAAAACGCCTGCAATGGTCGCGTCATCAACAACGCCTGAACCCGCGGCGGCGGAGCTCAGACCAGGAGAGGGAGGCGAACCTGGCTCTGCTGTAGCCTCATTTGCGGAGAAGCGCAACATGTTGGCTGTGACGACTGCGACTTACCGTCCGCTCGCGGACTGGGAAGTATTGGTCGATACCAGGATCTTAAGACTTTTTCTGGGATTTTCAACGTCCCTCCCAGACTTCTTCCGCGAACCCCCTCGCCGCCTCTGCTAATGCAGGTCTCCGAGCGGTTTCTGGCCCTGCTGACCAGCCAGCTGGCCCAGTTCGCCGACCGGGACGACCTGCGGTCCGTGGTGGTGTATCTGGCCCTGCCCGGGGCAGACGGCCGCCTCAGCCTGATGCCGGTGGGCCAATGGCCCCGCGATGGCCGAGCCCTGCCGGCGGTGGCCTCGGATCGCACCCTGCAGATGCCCGCCGAAGGCCGCCGCTGGTTGCCCCTGCGCCACGACCGGGCCCTGCTTGGGGCCCTGCAGGTGGAGAGTCGCAGCCTCAGCTGGCCGATGCCGCTGGTGGAGCGCCTCGAGGCGGTGGCCCACTGCCTCACCGAAGCCCTGCGGATCGATCTGGAACGGCAACATCTTCTGCAGCGCCAGCAGCGCCAGGACGAACAGCTGCGGCTGCTGATCCATCAGTTGCGCAATCCCCTCGCCGCCCTGCGCACCTTCGCCCAGCTGCTGCGGCGCCGGCTTGAGCAGGACAGCAGCAGCCGCCCCCTGGTGGACGGCCTGCTGGCGGAGGAACGCCAACTGAACCGCTACGTGGAAGCGATCAGTGCCCTGGCGCCACCGGAGGCCCTGGCAGGCAGCAGCGGCACCACGCCCCTGCTGCTGCCGCCTGGGCTCGCCGGACCGGAAGGCCAGCCGCTGGAGGAGGTGCTGGAGCCGCTGCTGCAGCGGGCCGCCGCCACGGCGGCACTGCAGCAGCGGCCCTGGCAGGGCCCGACGTCGCTGCCGAGCTGGCGCGGAGATAGCGGTGCCGTGGCCGAAATCCTCGCCAACCTGCTGGAAAACGCCTTCCGCTACAGCCCCGCCGGAGCGGCCGTGGGCCTGCATGTCGGCCGGAGCGACGGGCGACTCAGCCTCACCGTGTGGGACTCCGGCCCCGCGATTCCCGAGCCGGAGCGGCAGGCGATCTTCGGGCGCGGCGTGCGCGGCCAGGCCGGCCAGCAACTCCCCGGCACCGGGCTTGGCCTGGCCCTGGGCCAGGACCTGGCCCGCCAGATCGGCGGCGACCTGGAGCTGCTGATCCCTCCGTGCCGTGTCGATCCAGCCCTGCCGCCGCAGGGCAACGGCTTCCGGCTCAGCCTGCCCGCAGCGGCAGAAGCGCCAGCAGCGCAGCCGTGAGCAGCAGGCTGAGGGCCTCCACCCACTCCACACAGGCGCCGTAGCTGTCGCCGCTATGGCTGCCGAGCCGCCGGCCCAGCCGCAGGGGCACCAGCACCGCCGGCAGCACCCCCACCGCTCCGGCCAGCAGGGGCAGCCAGGGGTGCGGGGCCTCGCCGGGGCTGACTCCCGCCGCCCCAGCGGCCGCCAACAACAGCACAACCCCGGCCAGCACCAGCAGCGACGGCCGCAGTTCCAGCGCCAGGCCGCGCCAGTGATGGCGGTGGAACGCACCCGTGCCGCGGGCACTGCGGTAGGGAAAGCGGTCCATGGCGATCAGGGGGGAGAGCCGCGCCCAGAAGGCGGCCCACACCAGGGCGGCCGGGGCAGCGGCCGCGGCGGCGGCAGCCAGCCAGACCAGGGCGGCGAGCCGCACCAGCAGCAGCTGGGCAAAGGCCTGCACGCCACTGGCCCCCACCCGGCTGTCGGCCATGGCCTCGAGGCAGCGATCGCCGGCGGCCAGCCCATCGGCGGTGTCCATGGCGCCATCGCTGTGCAGGCCGCCGCTGAGCGCCAGGCCCAGCACGATCACCAGGGCCGCCTGGGTGAGGGCCGGCGCCCGCCCCGCCAGCAGCAGCCACACCATCGCCTGCAGCCCGCCCAGCACCAGTCCGATCCAGGGCGCGAAGCGGGCGATCCGGCTGAAGCTGGGCCGCAGCCAGGGCCAGGCCGGCAACACCGAATAGAAGATCCAGGCGCCGGCCAGATCCGCCAGCCAGCCATCTCGTCCGGCGGGGTTGGGTTGTGGTGCCGAGGCGGGAGGTGAAGAACGCGGCACGTAGCGTCGGCGAAGCACCACCACGGCGCCATCGAGCCCCCATTCTCCTTCGCGATCACCGCCCGCTGCCCGTGCACCCGGGCCCGCTGCGGCCGCTTCCACACCCCCCACGGCGTCGTCGAGACGCCCCGGTTCATGCCGGTGGGCACCGCCGCCACCGTGAAGGGAGTCACCACACCCCAGCTGGCCGCAACCGGCAGCCAGATGGTGCTGGCCAACACCTATCACCTGCACCTGCAGCCGGGCGAGCAGGTGGTGGCCGAGGCCGGTGGGCTGCACCGCTTCATGGCCTGGGACGGCCCCCTGCTCACCGATTCCGGCGGCTTTCAGGTGTTCAGCCTCGGGGCGATCAACAAGATCGATGACAGCGGCGTGGTGTTTCGCTCCCCCCGCGACGGCGCCCGCATCCAGCTCACCCCCGAGCGGGCGATCGAGATCCAGATGGCCCTGGGGGCCGACGTGGCCATGGCCTTCGACCAGTGCCCTCCCTATCCGGCCAGTGAAACCGAGGTGGCCGCGGCCTGCCGCCGCACCCACCACTGGCTGGAGCGCTGCCTGAGCACCCACAACCGAACGGATCAGGCCCTGTTCGGCATCGCCCAGGGGGGCTGCTACCCGCACTTACGCCAGGAATCCACCCGGGTGGTGGCGGCGATGGACCTGCCCGGCATCGCCGTGGGCGGAGTGAGCGTGGGCGAGCCGGCCGAGGAGATGCACCGGATCGTGCGGTTGGTGGCGCCGCTGCTGCCGGAAGCCAAGCCCCACTACTTGATGGGCGTGGGCAGCCTGCGGGAAATGGCGATCGCGGTGGCCCACGGCTTCGATCTATTCGACTGCGTGCTGCCCACCCGGCTGGGGCGGCACGGCACCGCCCTGGTGGGGGGCGAGCGCTGGAATCTGCGCAATGCCCGCTTCCGCCACGACCACACCCGCCTCGATCCGAGCTGCAGCTGCCTGGCCTGCCGCCAACACAGCCGCGCCTATCTGCACCACCTGATCCGCAGCGGCGAGATGCTTGGCCGCACGCTGCTCAGCCTGCACAACATCACCACCTTGATCCGCTTCACCTCCGCCATGGCGCAGGCGATCCAGGACGGTTGTTTTGCAGAGGATTTCGCTCCGTGGGAGCCGAATTCCCCGGCCGCACACACGTGGTAGGTTCCGACCACCACACTGTTTCAGGGATGGCTCTCTCCTCGCTGCTGGCCGGCTCCGCCCTCCACACCATGGCCCAGCTGCCCGAGGCCTACCAGGCGTTCGGCCCCCTGGTGGACATCCTGCCGATCATCCCCCTGTTCTTCCTGCTGCTTGCCTTCGTGTGGCAAGCCTCGGTGGGTTTCCGCTGATCCAGCGGATCGACACTGAACGGATCGCCACTGAGCAGATCGCCACGGGCGTTCAGTACCCCGGCGGCCGCTTCACTCCATGGCGCAGCACGGCCCATGCGAAGGCCGGCAGCGCCAGCATCCGCCGCCAGCGGCTCGGTTCCTGAATCAGCCGGTAGAGCCATTCGATGTGAAGCGCTCCCATCCACTGGGGTGCGCGTGTCTTGACCCCGGCCCAGACATCAAAACTGCCGCCGACGCCCATCCACAGGCCACCCCTGCGGCCTGGAACGTGCTGGATCCAGGTTTCCTGGCGCGGTACCCCCAGGGCCACCAGCACCAGATCCGGCCTGGCGTCGAGCAACTGCTGCTGCAGGCCCGGCCACGCTTCAGCGCTCTGAAATCCATGGACCGAAAAGGCCAGCTGCAGAGCCGGCAGGTCGCGGCGGAGCCGTTCGCACAGCCGTTCCATCACCTCCGGGCTGGCGCCCACCAGAGCCACCCGCCAGCCATGGGTGGAGGCGTGGACGAGCAGGCGATGGGCCAGCTCGATGCCCGGGGCGCGGCGCACCCGCAAGCCCTGGCGCCCCAGCGCCCAGACCACGCCGGCGCCATCGGGGATCACCAGCGTCGCCGCCTCGATCGCCGCCCCCAGCTGCGGATCCGCCAGGGCCGCCATCGTCATCTCGGCATTGAGGGTGACGATCTGGCCGCCGCCCCGCGGCAGCAGCGCCAGAGCCGCCTCAAACACATCCGGGCACACATCCACCGGCACGTCCAGCACCCGGGTGCGGCGGGGATCGGTCGCCTTCGCTGCCATGGGCCTGGTTCGCTGCGCGAGAGAATCTATGGCTCACGCCTGAAACCCACCTGTGGGGATTCAGAGGCGGCACCCGCTGAGGGCCCAGCATGACGATCTCCAGCGCCTCCTCCGACCGGCTCCTGATGCCAGAGCCCCTGCCGCCGAACGCGAACGGCGAGGAGGCCAGCCTGGAGGCTCAGGCCTTTCTCAAGGAACTGGATCAGCAGATCGAACAGGTGGTGCTGCGCCGCCAGCATCCGATCACCGGACTGTTGCCGGCCAGCACCGCCAACACCGTGCACGGCAACTACGGCGATGCCTGGGTGCGCGATTGCGTCTATTCGATCCAGTGCGTCTGGGGACTGGCCCTGGCCCACCAGCGCCTGCACGGCAGCAGCCGCCGCAGCCACGAACTCCAGCAACGGGTGCTGCAGCTGATGCGCGGCCTGCTGAACGTGATGCTGCGGCAGGCGGCAAAAGTGGAGCGCTTCAAGACCAGCCTCGACCGGTTCGACGCCATCCACGCCAAGTTCGACACCAACAGCGGCGAGCCGGTGGTGCCGGACGACGGCTGGGGCCATCTGCAGCTGGACGCCACCGCCCTGTTTCTGCTGCAACTGGCCCAGCTGACCCGCTCGGGCCTGGTGATCGTGCAGACCAGCCACGAGCGCGACTTCATCCAGAACCTGGTGTATTACGTGGCGCGGGCCTACCGCGTGGCCGACTACGGCATCTGGGAGCGGGGTGACAAGGGCAATCACGGCCTGCCGGAACGGAACGCCAGCTCGATCGGCCTGGTCAAGGCGGCCCTCGAAGCCCTGGAGGATCTCGATCTGTACGGTCCGCACGGCGACGGCAGCTGCCGCCTCACCATTCCCCACGACGCGATCGTGCGCCTGCGTCAGGCGCTGCTCAACCTGCTGCCGCGCGAATCCGCCAGCAAGGAGGCCGACAGCGCCTGCCTGTCGGTGATCGGCTATCCCGCCTGGGCGGTGGAAGATCCAGACCTGGTGGAACGGACCCGCCATCGCATCCGCCGCGACCTGGGCGGCGCCTACGGCTACAAGCGCTTTCGCCGCGACGGCCATCAGACGGTGGTGGAAGACGTGACCCGCCTGCACTACGAACGCGAGGAGCTGGCCCAGTTCGAGCACATCGAATCCGAGTGGCCCCTGTTCCTCGCCTACGAGCTGGTCACGGCCTGCTGCGAAGGCCGCTGGGAGGAGGCCCGCAGCTGGCGTGAGCGCCTGCGGGCCGTGAGTGTGGAGGTGGACGGGGTGCTGCTGCTGCCGGAGCTCTACCTGGTGCCGAAGCAGGCGATCCAGGCCGAACGGGCCATCCCCGGCAGCCAGGAACGCGAACCGAACGAGAACGTGCCGCTGCTCTGGACCCAGAGCCTCACCTGGCTGGGAGACCTGCTGCTGCACGGGCTGATCACCCCCGCAGACCTCGACCCCAGCGGCCGCCGCCAGCCGCAGCCGCTCGGAGCCGAGCGGGTGCTGGTCAGCCTGGTGCCGGCCGATGCCACGATTGCGACCGCGCTCGAGCAGGCGGGCCTGCCGATCACCCGCAGCAACGACAGCGTGCGGCTGGGCAGCTCGCGGGAGCTGGGCCGCCAGCTGGCGGCGGTGGGCGCCAACCCCCAGCTGGGGCTGAGCGGCCATCCGCCGGTGCGGATCGAGACCATGGCCACGGCCCGGCTCTACCGCCAGGCCGGGATGCTGCACGCCTACCTGCCGGCCGTGCTGGAGGAGGGCACCTTCTACCTGGCCGATGATCCCGAGCAGCTGGCCGATGCGGTGTGCAGCGAGCTGCGGCTGCTGCAGCGCAACTGGCGCAGCCAGCGGTTGCCGCTGCTGCTGGTGCCTGTCGCCGCCGGCCCCTTCCACCGCGACCCGGAGGCCTTCCTGCGGCTGGGGCGCGCCCTCCAGTCGGGCGAGATCGAGGGGGTGCCGGTACAGCTCGCTCCCCTGGAGGCCGTGCTGGACCAGCTCAACCTGGTGGAGCTCCCCGCCGATCTCCCCACCCCCCTGGCACCGGCGCCCCCGAGCCAGCTCCCCCTGCGCGCCAGCACCAGCCGGCAGCCGCTCACCGCCCAGCAGGAGCAGGAGCTGGAACTGCAGCAGACGCCGATCTCCAGCCTGGCGGAGCGGCTCTGGGCCAGCACCTCCCTGGAGGAGCAGAGCGAAGTGCTGGAGCAGCTGGTGCGGCGACTCGGCAATCACGCCGTGCTGCAGGGGCCTGGCCGCGGCGCGCCCCTGCGGCTGCCGCTGCTGGTGGACGAGGTGTACAGGCGGGCCCTGGCCGAGGGCAACTGGAATGTGGTGCGCCGTTGCGCCGGCGTGATGGGGCTGGTGCATCCCCAGCTCGAGGATGCCCTCACCGACCTGCTGGTGCGGCAGAAGCAGCTGGTGGTGGGGCGCAACTACACCCACGACTCCCTGATCACCGAACCGGCCAGCAGCCTGGTGATCGGCGAGCGGATCCGCCGCTACAGCGGCGACGACGGCCGCGAATGGATGCTGCAGCAGGAACTGCTGCTCGCCCTCGACGGGCTGGCACGGCTGGAGCCGACCCTGCTGAGCGGCAGCCTCACCCTGCAGCTGGGCCAGCTGCTGCTGCTGCTCACCGGCGAGCTGGCCACGGAGCACGAGCTCAACCAGAGCGATGCCTTCGAGGCGCTCTGCAGCCTGCCGCCCCACAGCCTGCGTCGCCGCTTGCGGGATCTGCTCGCCGATGTGGAGCACGCCCGCGCCTCCCTGCAACGCAAGGAACACCTGCATGTGCGAGGCCGCGTGCGCTGGGAAGCGCCCGATCCGCTCGAGGAGCTGCCCAAGGGCGGAAGCTGGTTGCAACACCGCCAGCGGATGGGGACGCTGCAGCGGGTGCCGCGCGATTTCTATGCCGGCATCTGGGATCTGCTGCACCACTGCGACGGCCTGGTGATCGGCGACAAGCTGGAGCGCCGCAACCGGCTGGAGAGCGCCCCACTGCTGAGCGAGAAGACCCCGGGCGAACGGAACTTCGCCACCCTGGTGGAACACCTGCTCAGCAAGATCGAGGCGACTGAATACCGGCGCCTCTGCATCGAGACCCTGATCACCCTGATGGCCTTTGTGGGGGCCAACCCCCAGGTTCACTTCGACGACGCCCTCGCCCTCGATGTGGTGATCGGCCACGCGGTGCGTGTCGGCTGGCAGCAGAACCATCCCGATGTGCCCGCCACCGATTACGGCCTGCACAAGGCCGATGCCTGGGATCGCTTCTACAACGCCTCGCCGGCCGCCTGCCGGCGCTGGCAGCTGCAGGCCCTGCGGGAACTCACCGAAGCCGAACAGAGGATTGAGGCCGAACAGCCCTCTGAAGGCGAAAAGCCCTCTGAAGCCCAACAGCCAGCCTGAGCCTCAGATCGGCGCGTCCAGCGCCATGCAGAGGTTGGGCTGTTCGACGCACTGCTCGATCAGATCGGCGAGCTGCAGGGCGCGGGAAGCCTGCAGGCCATCGACTGCAGGGGTTTCGACGCCCCGCACGCATTGGAGGAAGTGCTCGAGCTCGGCGTAGAGCGGTTCGATCGAGGTGGTGCTCACCTCCTCGATGAAGCCATCGTTGCGATACACCAGCTCGCCGTGTTCGGCGCTCACCGAGCCGTGGGAGCGGCGATAGATGCGCAGGTTGTGGTTGAGGAAGTCGGTCTCCATCAGGCTGCGGCGGCAGTGGGCGCTGAGGCTGCGGATCTTGCGATGGGCCATCTTGCTGGCCGTGAGGCTGGCCACCACGCCATTGGCGAAGCCGAGGGTGGCGTTGACGTAGTCGATCGGCCCATCGGCGCTGCGGCCGCCGGCCGCCGCCAGGCGCACCACCGGAGCACCGGCCAGCTCCAGCACGAGGTCGATGTCGTGGATCATCAGATCCAGCACCACCGACACATCATTGGCCCGATCGGCGTTGGGGCTATGGCGGCGGGCCTCCAGCACCACCACCTCCTCGTTGGCCACCACCTTGAGCAGTTCGCGGAAGGCGGGATTGAAGCGTTCGATGTGACCCACCTGCAGCAGGCGGGTCGTGGCGGAGGCGGCCTGGATCAGCTCAGCCGCCTCCTCCTGGCTGGCCGCGATCGGCTTCTCGATCAGCACGTGCAACCCCGCCTCCAGGCAGGTGAGACCGACCCGGTGGTGCAGCAGGGTGGGAACGGCGATGCAGACCGCCTCCACGTGCTCGATCATGTCGGCGTAATCCGCGAACCAGCGGCAACCGAACTGCTCCACGGCGAGCTGCCCGCGGGCCTCATCAGGATCGGCCACCCCCACCAGTTCGGCGTCGCGCAGCAGGCTGAGCACACGGGCGTGATGCCAGCCCATGTTGCCGATGCCGATCACACCAACCTTGACGGGCTTCATGTCGGCAGGCCTCACCACAGCGGGATCATCGCAGGGCATCCGGGACTCAGCCGGGGCGCCGGTTGATCCGCACCCGGTCGATGCGAGGGCCATCCATGGTGACCACGGTGAACTGGTAGCCCTTCCAGCCCAGACCCTCGCCGGGGGCGGGAATGTGCTGGAGCCGCTCCAGCAGGAAGCCCGCCAGGGTGTGATGCCCCTCCGCCTCAGGCAGGCGCAGCCCCAACTGGCGATTGAGCTCGAAGATTTCCAGGTCTCCCGCCACCGACCAGGCGTCGTCCTGGAGCTGCATCAGGTCGTTGGCATCGGCCTGGGAGCCATCCTCTTCCCCCACGATCTCGCCGGTGAGATCGGCCACGGTGACCAGCCCCTCGGTGCCGCCGTGCTCATCCACCACCACCAGCAGCGGATGGCCGCTGCGGATCAGCGGCAGCAGATCGGCCAGGGAGGCACTTTCCTGCACCAGCTGCACGGGCACCACGAAGGGATCCAGCCGCGAATCGGGCTGCAGCAGCCCGCGGGCGATCGGTTCGGCCAGGCGCCGCAGGTCGAGCAGGCCATGCACGTCGTCGAGCGACTGGCCGATCACCGGGAAGCGGGCGTGGTGGGTGGCATGCACCGCATCCATCATCTCGCCGAAGGTGACGCCCACCGGCAGGGTCTCCATGCCGGAGCGGGGCACCATCACCTCCCGCACCAGGGTGTCCCGCAGGGAGAACACCCCCTCGAGGATGTTGCGCTCATCGGGCTGCAATCCGGTGACGCTGCCGCTCTCGATCAGGGTCTCGAGCTCCCCGGCCGACAGCACCGGCACCAGCTCATCCCAGTTGCGGGGCAGGCCGAACAGGCGCAGCAGCAGGCCCCCGAGGCGCTCGATCAGCAGCAGCAGCGGCCCCAGGGTGCGGTTCACCGATTCCAGCAACGGCGCCAGGCGCAGGGCGGAGAGCTCGGGCTGATGCAGCACCCAGGCCTTCGGCACCAGGCCGCCCAGGAGGGTGGCCAGCAGCACCAGCACCAGAAACACCACGGCCAGAAGCCAGGGCCGCAGCTCCGGAGCAGCGGAGGCGAAGGGCTGCATCCCATCCACCAGATCGCGGCCGGTCCAGCCCAGGGCCACCAGGGCCAGAGCCGTGCCGAGCTGGGTGGCGACCAGCGCCCGGCGCAACCGGTGCTGCAGTCGCCCCACCGCGGCGGCGCCCGGCTCACCGGCCTCCATCAGCTGCTGCACCCGGCTGGGCCGCAGACGGATCAGGGCCAGCTCCCCGGCAGCAAAAAAGGCCAGCAATGCCAGGAGGATGGCCAGGGCCAGAAACCGCATGGAGGGGGCGTTTAGGTGGAGGCTAGGCCCGTCGGCGCGACCTGATCGATGGGAGTGGCGCCGGATCTGGGGGTGGCCTCGGATCGGGGGTTGGCTTCGGATTCCGCCAGGCGCTTGAGGGCGAGGCGGTCCACCTTGCCGGTGGCGTTGATCGGCAGGTCGTCGAGCACCACGATCTGCTCAGGAGCCTTGTAACCGATGCGGTCGCGGGCAAAGCCGATCAGCTCCCGCTCCAGGGCCTGCTGATCGGCGACGGGGCCGCGCAGGCAGATGTAGGCGCGCACGTCTTCGCCGTGCACCAGATCGTGGATCCCCACCACGCCCGCGCCGGCCACGGCGGGGTGCTCGAGCAGCACGTCTTCCACGTCCTGGGGGCAGATGTTGGAGCTGTCGTGCACGATGATCTGCTTGCGCCGGCCGTCGAACCAGAGGTAGCCGTCGGCGTCTGCCTGCATCACGTCGCCGCTGGCCAGCCAGCCGTCGACCAGCACGGCGGCGGTGGCCTCGGGATTGTTCCAGTAGCCGCTCATGCAACCGTCGGTGCGGATCCAGAGGTCGCCGGCTTCCCCCGTGGCGCAGGAGCTGCCATCGGGCCGGCGCAGCTGCATCGCCACACCAGGACCGGGCCTGCCGAGGGAGCCGGGCCGCAGGGCCTGACCGGGCGGATTGAGGATGACCATGCCCACCTCGCTCATGCCGTAGAGCTCATTCACCGGGAAACCGGCCACGGCGCGGAACTCCGTCTGCAGCTCCGACGGGATGTGATCCCCCCCGGATACGCACAGCCGCAGGCCCGTGAAATCAGTGGGGCGGATCGCCGGATCGCGCACCAGGGAAAACAGGGCCGCCGGCAGCAGCTTCAGCACCGTGGGGCTGGTCTGGTCAAGAAGCCAGCGGATCTCTTCGCTGTCGCTGCTGCGGGCGAGCACCACGGTGCTGCCCGCCAGCAGGGCGGCCAGGGCACTGGTGGAGCCGCCGATGTGGGCCATGGAGGTGCCGGCCAGGTAGGTGTCGTGCGGCGTGAAGCCCAGGCCCTGGGCGGTGCTGGAGAGCACGGCGGCGAGGCTGCGGCGGCTGTGGGTGACGCCCTTGGGCCGGGCCGTACTGCCGGACGTGAAATAGAGGATGGCCGGGTCGTCGTCGTGCGGCGGCGCACCTGCCCCAGCGACCTCCGGCTGCAGGCCAGCCGGCGAAGGGGGCAGCAGATCCTCGAAGCAACGGGGCGGCCGACTCAGACCCGCCACCACCAGCGGCTCGCCACCGCCACCGTCGCCCCCACCGCGACCGAGCCCAGCCGACTCCGCGCCATAGATCAGAGTGCCCAGGGGCAGGGCAGCGACCTGGACACTGGCGGCCACATCGGCGAGCCGCTCGGCATGGAACAGCAGCAGCCGGGCGCCGCTGAGCTCGAGGGCGTAATCGAGCTCCGCCGGCGTGTAGCGGTAGTTCAGCGGGGTGGCCACCAGGCCGGCCCGCAGACAGGCCAGCAGATGCAGCATCACCGCCAGCCGGTTTGGCAGCAGCGACGCGACCCGGTCGCCGCGCTGCAGGCCGAGGTGGAGGTAGTGGCTGGCCAGGCGGGCGCTGCGGCTATCCAGCTCCTGCCAGCCGATCACCCCCCGTCGGCTGATCAGGGCCGGCCGCTTGGGATCAGGGTGCTGGAGCCCGCGGTGCAGCAACTGCTCCAGCGGGGTGTGGCAGGCCAGGGGCGGACCCTGCAGAACGGAGGAGGAGGTCACGGCGGCTGGGCGCGGCTCTTCAGGGATCCTGGCGCCGCAGGGTCCCCTGACCCTGGAGGTTGAGGTTGTCGATCCGCACGCTGGTGGCACGGCCGCCGGGTCCGGGCGCAAAGACCACGGCGCTGGCCCCGTCGGCGTTCTCACCGGTGGGCTGATAGCGGAAGGTGTCGCCGCTGACGTGCTCCAGGGCAAAGGGCCGGCGGGCAGGACCCAGCTCCAGCACCAGGTCGCGGCCTGCGCCAGCGGCACCACCAGACGCCGCACCGTTGCCTGCCAGACGCACCACCGCGGTGCCCACGTAATCGTTGGCGTAGCTACCGGTGTAGGCCTCTGGCGGCCGCGCCGGTTGCGGGCGCTGGGGGATCACCACCGCTGGATAGGGCTGGGCCATCATCGCGGCGAAGGCCTTGCCGAACTCCGGCAGGTAGTCGCGCCGAATCGTGCCCGTCCGCACCAGATCCACGAAGCTGCGCGCCAACGCTTCCACCGCCCCCACCGGCTGGGCGTTGCTGAGCACCACGATGCCGATCTTCTGCGCCGGCAGCAGCACCACCGTGGTGGCGGCCCCGAGGAAGAAGGCACCGGAGTGGCTCAGCTGCACCTGGCCCTGGTCGTCGTACCCCACACCCCAGCCGAGTCCGTAGAGGCCGGCATGGTCGCGGGCGGGATCGGCCGGCGCCTTGCTCACCATCTGGGGCCGATGGGTGTCGGCCAGCGCCTCGGTCGCCACCACCTGCTGGCCCGCGAAGCGTCCATCGGCCAGCTGTAGCGCCATCCAACGGGCCAGATCCCGCACCGAAGCACTCGCCCCGCCGGCCGGCGACTGCACATCCGCATCACGGTCGAACAGGGCCTGCCACCGCTCCCCCTGCCGCACATGCAGCAAAGCCCGGTTGGGCTGGGCCAGGAAGTCGGCATGGCGGGAACTGGTGCGGTCCATGCCGAGGGGCCGGTAGAGCCGCTCGGCGGAGATCTCCTCCCAGGAGCGACCGGCGCTGCGGGCCGCGGCCTCCGCCGCTGCGGTGAAGCCGAGGTTGGTGTAGGCATAGCTGGCGCGGAAGCGGTTGTCCAGGGGCAGGAACCGCAGGCGCTCGATCACGGCGATCCGGCCGAAGCCGATGTCTTCGAGGTCGTCGCCGGCATGGTCCGGCAGGCCGCTGCGATGGCTGAACAGATCCCGCAGGGTCACCGCATCGGCGATGGCCGGCGGGCCGAGCCGCAGCTCCGGCACATAGCGCCGCACGGGCGCATCCCAGGAGAGGCGCCCTTCTCCCACCAGGGCGGCCACCACGGTGCTGGCCAGCGGCTTGGAGAGGGAGGCGAGCTGGAACACGGTGTCGGCATCCACCGGATCGGGCCGCTCCACCTGGCGCAGCCCGAAGCCCTTGGCGAACACCACCTCGCCATCGGCCACCACAACGATCGCCAGGCCCGGCACGCCGGTGCGCCGCAGCGTGTCGGCCGCGAGGGAATCGAGGCGAGCCAGGGCGGCCACCAGGCGTGCCTGGGCTTGCGCCTGGACCTGGGCCTGGGCTTGCACCTGGGCTTGCGCTTGCGCCTGGGCTTCCGTTGCAGGCGCTGCGGCTACGGGAGCTGTGGCTGCGAGTGCTGCAGCCAGCACCGGATGGGAGCCGGAAGGGGTAGCCGGCAGGTCCAGCCGCACCGTTGAGATGGGCAACGCTGAAACCGGCGCCAGTGCAGCCGGAGCTGTTGAAGTCGCTGCCGCTGAAGCCACTGCCGCTGAAGCCGCAGCAGCACCAGCCAGCGGCGCCACCAGGCCCACCAGCCCCAGCACAATCCCCAGCCGCCGCAACGAATCCAGGCCACCTTCCGACACCTCAGACCACCTGGTGATCGGAGCGACGGCCCCTGAAACCGCAGCAGGGGGGCCGTGAGGCCGCCGAGCAGCAAGGGGGAGTGCTGGCATGGAACGCTCCTGCAACCTGGGGCCTGAGCGGCAAGCTAGGCAGGGCAAGACCACGGCGCCCATGGCATCCGATCCGGCACGACTGATCCGCCAGCTGGAGCTGCAGCCCCATCCGGAGGGGGGCTGGTACCGGGAACTGCACCGCTCCGCGGTGGGGGTGGTGCGGCAGGACGACGGCCAGCCGCGGGCCGGCCTCACGCTGATCGCCTTCCTGCTGCAGGCGGGCGAATCGAGTCGCTGGCACCGGGTCCGCCAGGCGGATGAGCTCTGGTATCACGGCGGCGGCGCACCGCTCGACCTGCTGCGCCTGCCGCCCCAGGGCGGCAGCACCGAGCACCTGCGGCTGGGCCGCCTCGATGCAGCAGACCCCCAGCAGCAGCCTGTGCAGCTGATCCCAGCCGACTGGTGGCAGGCGGCGCGCAGCATGGGGGACTGGAGCCTCAGTTACTGCAGCGTGGGACCGGGATTCGACTTCGCCGATTTCAACCTGCTGGCTGATCTGCCGCTGGCCGAACGCCCCGATGGCGCCGATCCGGCTCTGATCTGAGCCTTGCTTGCCCGACCACAACTCAGCGCCGGCCAGATCTGAGTGTCTGCAACAACCCCATGCCAGCCATGGCAACATTGCATAGGCTTCGTGAAAGAGGCGGGTTCAGTGGGATCGAGGCAGACATCCGAACCCAAGGAGGACCCAACCTCATCCGAGCAGCCAGCCGACCCAACCTCCCACCAGCAGCCAGCTGAGCAGCCTGATCTGCCTGGATCGTCGTCCACGCCCGACACTCCGGAGAACGCTGACGCCCCTGAGGCTCCAGGAGCCTCGCCCGCGCCAGCCAATGAGGAGATTGCTTACGTGGTGGGCCTGGGCGCCTCCGCCGGCGGCCTCGAAGCGCTGCAGGAGCTGGTGACGTACCTGCTGGTGGGCGGGGGCGTGAGTTACGTGGTGGCGCAGCACCTCGCCCCCGACCACCGCAGCCTCCTGGTGGATCTGGTCGCCCATACCACCACCCTCAAGGTGGTCGCGGCCGAGGACGGCATGCCGTTGCAGGCCGGCACGATTGCCATCTGTCCGCCGAACCACGACGTGGCGGTGGAGAAGAACCGGTTGGTCGTCACCGCCCCGCTGCCGCGCTTCGGGCCCAGCCCCAGCGTGGACGTTCTCTTCGAATCCCTGGCCGAGCACTGGGGGGAGCGGGCAGTGGGGGTGGTGCTCTCCGGCACCGGCTCCGATGGCGCCCGCGGGCTACGGGCGGTGCGGGCCGCCGGCGGGCTCACCCTGGTGCAGACCCTGGACAACGCCCGCTTCGATGGCATGCCACGGGCCGCCATCTCCCTCGGTGGCGCCGAGCTGGTGCTCAGCGCCCGCGAGATCGGCCAGCGCCTCGCCGCCCTGGTGAGCAGCGGCGCCGACTGGATCGGCCGCTCCCTGCCGGAGCCGGAGCCGGTGATGCTCTCGACGATCAGCCGGCAGCTGAAACACGCCATCGGCATCGACTTCTCCCGCTACAAGGAATCCACCCTGCGCCGGCAGGTGCGGCGGCGCATGGCGATCCGGCAGGTGAGCTCGATCGAGGAATACCTGCCCCTGCTGGGTTCCGATCCGCTGGAGGCGCACGCCCTGGCGGAAAACCTCCTGGTGACGGTGACGGCGTTTTTCCGGGACCCCGACGCCTTCAACGAGCTCGGCCTTCAGCTGCGGCACTACCTCGCCAAGCAGGTGGATGGCTACCCCCTGCGCGTCTGGGTACCGGGCTGCGCCACCGGAGAGGAGGTGTATTCCATCGCCATGGTGGTGAGCCAGGTGCTGGATCACCCCGCCGATCTGTCGCGCCATCTGAAGATCTTCGGCACAGATCTCGATGAGGCGAGCCTCTCGATCGCCCGCCGGGCCACCTATCCGCTCTCAGCCTCCAAGGCGATCCCGGAAGACCTCTGCAAGCGGTTCTTGACCCTCTCCGACGGCGAGATGGCGCTGAGCGAAATGCTGCGTGAATGCGCCGTGTTCGCCCGTCACAACGTGGGGGAAGATCCACCCTTCCCGCGGCTGGACCTGATCAGCTGCCGCAACACGCTGATCTATTTCACGACCCCCCTGCGGGATCGGGTGCTGAGCCTGTTTCGCTACGGCCTGCTGCCCGGCGGCCTGCTGTTTCTGGGGAACTCCGAATCGCTCAGCAGCCGCACCCCTGGCTTTGAGGTGGCCAGCGCCGAACAGCACCTCTATCGACGTACGCAGGAAGGAGACAATCCAACGCGGCTGCTGCCGCCGTTGACCAGTAGCACCCAGCCACGGGTGCTGACCGCGTTCAGCGGCGCGGCCGGCAACCGGGTCGCGATCATGCGGGAGAACGTGCCGGAGCAGCACGTCACCCTGCTGGAGGCCATGCTCCGCCAGCTGTGCCATCCCTGCCTCATCCTCGACGAACACCACGACCTGGTGGAGGTGCAGGGGAACGTCACCCCCTACTGCCGCCTGCCGGAGGGGCAGGTCACCACCGCCGCCAGCTCCTACCTGAGGCCGGAGCTGCAGGCTGAAGCGCGGGCCCTGTTCCTGATCGTCCGCGCCGACGGGGTGCCGGTGACCGGCCAGGCGCTGGAGCTGGAGGGACTGGAGGGAAAGGTGCGCCTCGAGGCCCGCCCCCTGACGGCGGGGGATCGCAACCTCACGATTCTGAGCTTCATCGCGGACAATCCCGCCGACAGCAGCATGGCTCCGCTGCCGAGCCGCCTGATCGAACGGGACACCAGCTTCGATCAAGAGGTGGAGCGGCTGGAGAACGAGCTGCTCAGCAGCCAGGACTCGCTGCGCCGTTCCCTGTCCGAGCTGGAAAGCGCCAACGAGGAGCTGGAGGCCTCCTCCGAGGAGCTGCAGGCGTCGTCGGAGGAGCTGCAATCCTCCAATGAGGAGCTGGAGGCCTCGAACGAGGAATTGCAGGCCACCAATGAGGCCCTGGGGATCCTCAACCAGCAGCTGCGATCCCGCACCGACGAACTGCAGGCGGTGAACGGCGACATGGAGAACATCCAGTCGTCGTTGAGCCAGGGGATGGTGATCGTGGACCAGAATCTGCGCGTCACCCGCTTCTCACCGCTGGCCGTGCGGGTGTTCGCCCTGGTGGAGAGCGACATCGGCCAGATGCTGCCCGGTGTTCCCACCACGGTGCCCCTGCCGAACCTGCGCGAGGCGCTTGAACGGGTGATCCATGGAGGCGTCAGGGAGACGATTGAAGCCCGAGGCAACAGCATCGCCTACCTCGCCCAGATCCTCCCCTATCAGGACCACCGCGGCGGCCGCCATGGCGCCATCGTGACGCTCACCGATGTGACGGAGCTGGTTTCTCTGCGCCAGAGCGCTGAATCAGCGCTGCAGGAATTCACTCAGCTCACCGATGCCCTGCAGGAGGCAGTGTGGAAGCGAGGTCAAAATATGAAGGAGATTCGCTATGTGAGCCAGCGCATGCAGAGCCTCACCGGCTGGAGCATGGCCGAGCTGCTCGAGCAGCCTGAACGGCTGGATGAGGCGATCGATCCAGCCGACCGCGACCGCGTCAGCCAGGCCAGGCAAGCGCCCGATGAGTGGAGTGTGCGCTATCAGCTGATCCGGCGCGATGGCCAGCCCCTCTGGGTGCTCGAAACAGCCAAGGTGATCAACGCTGAGCCGCAGGCCGCCGGCAGCAAGGACGCCCCCAGCAACACCCCCAATCCCGATCACAGCGCCTTCGTGGTGGGCACCCTGGCCGACATCAGCGAACAGCGCGCCACCGAAGAACGGGCCCATGACATGTCCGCGATCTTCGAAGCGGTGTTCCAGACCCAGGTCTTCGGTGTAGCCATCCTCGATGACCAGCATCGCGTCGTGATGGGCAACGAAGCGCTCTGCAGCTTGGTGAATCTGGATTCCCAGTTGATCCAGGGCATTCCGATCAGCCTGATCTCCTCACCGGGGTTTGAGCAGGAGATTGTCTCCGCCGCCGCAGACGTGCTCAGCGGCAACGACCTTGCCGCCACCCGGACCCTGCAGCTCAAGGGCAAGGATGGCGACACCCCCTGGGTGACCGCCGAGGTGCGGCGGCTGCCGCGAACCATCGCCACGGCCGTGGTTCTGGTGATCCTGCAGGACGTGACCAGCCTGCGGGAATCGACCCTGCAACTGGAGCAGATGGCCCGCTTTGATGGCGCGACCGGACTGCTCAACCGACTCAGCTTCTCGGAAGCCCTCGATCGCGAGATCGCCAGGGCCTCCAGGGAGATGCTGCCCCTGGCCCTGGCCTGGGTGGATCTGGATCACTTCAAAGACATCAACGACCAATACGGCCACGCCGCTGGCGATGAGGTGCTGTGCGCGATCGGCACCCGCCTGCAGAAAGAAATCCGCAGCGGCAAGGATTACGTGGGCCGGCTGGGCGGCGATGAATTTGGTGTGATCATCGCCGGCTATGCCGACCAGCACGAACTCGACGCCATCCTGGAACGTCTGATGCTGGAACTGAGTCGACCGATTCTGGCGGCGGATGTGGAACTCAAGGTGGGCACCAGTGTGGGGGTGGCGATCTATGGCAAAGACGCCACCACGGTGGACGACTTTCTGCGCGCCGCCGATGCGGCGATGTACGGAATCAAGAGCCAGGGCGGCAACACCTTTCAATACTTCACCGATGCGATGAATGCCACTGCCAGCGCGCGGCGCCTGCTGCGCCG
>NZ_JAHLYT010000032.1 GCF_025128095.1 Synechococcus sp. CS-1328
CCTTGAGGAGGCGGCGCGCGCCGCCGTGGGGGTGAGTGGCCCCGATCCCCTGATCGTCACGGCCCGGCTGAAACGCCAGACCCGCATCCGCAGCCTGTTGCCGGAACGGATCGACGGCTTCCCCTGGGCCGGTCACCTTGGCCTGCGCATGTACGAAACCCTGGTGGATGGCCTCGAACCGGGTGTTTCGACCCTGCTGTTCACCAACACCCGCAACCAGGCTGAGCGCTGGCACCAGTGCCTGCGGTATGCCTGCCCGGAGATGGAGGGAGCCCTCGCCCTGCACCACAGCGCCATCGACCGGTCCGAACGGGAGGCGATCGAGAGCGGCGTCAAGAATGCCGAGATCCGCTGGGTGGTCTGCACCAGCTCCCTGGATCTGGGGGTCGACTTCCAGCCGGTGGAGCGGGTGGTGCAGATCGGCAGCGCCAAGAACCTGGCCCGCTTGCTGCAGCGGGCGGGCCGCAGTGCCCATACCCCCGGTGGCATCTCCCAGGTTCTGTTCATGCCCACCAACGCCCTCGAATTGCTGGAGGTCAGTGCGATGCGGCGGGGTCTGGCCGCCGGCCTGGTGGAGCAGCGCCGCCCGCCTGACGCTCCGATCGATGTGCTGCTGCAGCACCTCACCACCCTGGCCTGTGGCCCCGGCTTCAACCCCGAGCAGGAGCTGGCGACCGTTCGCACGGCCTGGAGCTACCGCCAGCTCGATGACGCCACCTGGCAGTGGTGTCTGCGTTTCCTGGAGGACGGGGGGGATTGCCTGGGGGCCTATCCCCGCTACCGCAAGTTGGAGCGGGTAGCCCTTCTCGCCAACGGCATCGATCGCGAACGCCCGGCCAGCCCCACTGCACCCTTCGCCTATGTGGTGTGCGATCCGGCGATCCTGCGCCTGCATCGCCTCCACATCGGCACGATCACCGCCGATCGTGCCGTCACGGTGCGCTTCGTGCGTGGCGCCGTGCTGGGCCACGTGGAGGAGGCGTTCATCTCCCGCCTCAAGCCCGGCGATGTGTTCTTCTTCGCCGGTCGCCAGCTGGAGTTCGTGCGGCTGCGTGAGATGACGGCCCAGGTGAAGGCCAGCAACCGCCGCAGCACCACGGTGCCGGCCTGGGCGGGGGGGCAGATGGCCCTCTCCGATCTGCTCAGTGCTCAGCTGCGAGCCGAGCTGCACCGCTGCGCCGTTGCCCTGGCCCCATCCGACCTGAATCCCGCCGCACGACATCCCGCCGACCTGGGCGCCGGCCGGATCAGCAGCAGTCCGGCAGGTCTCGATACGCCGGAATTACGCGCCCTGGAGCCCCTGTTGCGCCGCCAGGCGGATCTCTCCCATTTGCCCCTGGAGACGGAATTCCTGGTGGAGATCTGCTCCAGCCGCGAGGGTCAGCACCTCTATGCCTACCCCTTTGACGGCCGCTTCGTGCATGAGGGCCTGGGCTTCCTCTGGGCCTGGCGCCTGGCCCGCTGCCAGGCCACCACCTTCACGGTGTCGGTGAATGATTGCGGCTTCGAGTTGCTGGCCCCGCCTGGCTACCCCCTGCTGGAGCTGTTCGAGCTGCAGGCGGAGGAGCTGCTCGACGACACCGCCTTGGAGCGTGATCTGGAGCAGGCGGTGAATCTCTCCGAGCTCTGCCGCCGCCGCTTTCGTTCCATCGCCCAGATTGCGGGGTTGGTGCGCCACGGCTACCCGGGGCAGACCAAAAGCGGTGGCCAGCTGCAGATCAGTGCCGCCCTGCTGTTTGAGGTGTTCGGCCGGCATGAGCCGGACAACCGGCTGCTGGAGCAGGCGTGCCGCGAAGTGATGGGCGAACAGCTCGAGCTGCCCCGGTTGCGCCAGGCTTTGCAGCGCCTGCAGCGCTCCGAGCTGCGCCTGGAAACCCCTCAGCGGCAGGGCCCCCTGGCCTTTCCGCTGCTGGTGGAGCGTCTCAACAGCCGCATGAGCAATGAATCCGTGCTGGAGCGGGTGCGTCGCCTGATCGCCGAGGCTGAGCGGCGCGAAGGCTGATGAAGAGCTGTTCGGTTGGGCAGGTGTTGCCGGTTTCAGTGCACCAGGGCGGTGATACTGGACAAGAGAGAGGAGGCAGGGATGAACGCGGTCGTTGCTGTGATTCCTGTCCCCTTGATTCCTGTGGCCTTGATTGCGATCGCCACGGTTTCCACGGCGGCTACTGCCGCCGCAGCAATTGGCGCGTGTTCAAGTGCAATTGACCTAATCCCTCCCGCTGAAGTTGGTAACGCTGCAGTTGGCTTTGCCGATCGCCAGCTGGGCTGCATCTCCTTTCCGCTGCAGTTCCACCGGTGACTGACAGCCAAGCCGCCTCACCGAAGTCGACCGGAGTTCTGTTCTGGAGGCGGAGGGACTTTCTCTATCAGGGGTTGCCGAAGCTTGTGCTGGCCTTGACCCTGTTGTTCACGGCCGTAGTCGTGGAATCGGTACGGCAGCGGGGGAGTAAGGAGCATCTCCGCCTCGAAAAGGGATTGGGAGGGGACATCCGAGATGCGATCGAACGGCGTTTCGACGTCAACATTGCCCTGCTTTCATCGGTGGTGGGCTTGTTTGATGCATCGCAGACTGTGGAGCGACAGGAATTTGAACAATTCTTCCGCAGGGTCGCAGGAACCGCAGGCAATCTCAGCGGCATTCAAGGAATTGGATTTGCGCGCTTTGTTCCGGCTGATCGGCTGGCCCCCTTCTTGGACGAAATGCGGGCAGAAGGGCGCAATGACTTCCGAATCTTCCCTGAGGGTCGACGTCAGATTTACACCGCAATTGAGTATCTTCAGCCAAATGACTGGCGCAATGAGCGAGCAGTAGGCTATGACATGTATAGCAATTCTGTGCGGCGTGAAGCGATGCAGCGCGCCGTTTTGACGGGTCGGCCGTCTCTGTCGGCGAGAGTTACGCTGCTGCAGGAGGATTCTGAGGATATTCAAGCTGGAGTTCTGATCTATCTGCCCGTTTTCCGTGATGACAATCCTGTGCGCGTCAAGGACGTGGCTTCCCGGGTGAGAGATGGAGAAGCAGAGTTCAGAGATTTACTGGGTTGGGCCTATTCTCCATTGCGAATGACTGATGTGGTCAAAGCAGCGATGACCACAGTCACGAACCCCAATCTCAAGGCAGCCACCTTTGCACTTTTCGACGGCAGCAACGCCAACTCAAGCAACCTGTTGTTCAGTCAGATTCCTCAGCGGTCGGTCATCAACCAGGCGGATCAGCCTGGATATTCTGTTTTGCGGGATGGCTCCTTTTCCACCTTCAGAGTTGGTGGCAGAACCCTTTTGCTTGGTGTTCAACTCGGTCAAACCAGCGGCTGGCTTTGGGGCCTTGATGCCAATGTCTGGATCACCCTGGCCTTTGGCCTGGTCGCCAGCAGCGCGATTAGCGGGATCACGTGGCTGCTTGTTCGCAACCATCGACTGGTGCTCAATCAGCTCAAGATTTCCCAGGCCCTCAACCAGGAACGTGCTCTGGCTGCAACGGTTTTCGAGCAGTCGTCGTATGGGATCAGCATCACCGATCCAGAGGCTCGGGTGGTTGCTTGCAACGAGGCTTATTGCCAGCTCACGGGCTACGGCAGGCATGAATTACTCGGCCGTAACCTGAGTCTGCTCCACTCAGACCGGCATGATCATGCATTCTACCGGCAGCTCTGGGATCATCTTCGGCAGCGCGACCATTGGGAAGGAGAGATCTGGAATCGGCTACGCAATGGCGATGTTCGGCGGCATGAGCTCACCATCAAGGCAGTACGCAATGGCGACGGAAAGTTGATCAACTATGTGGGCATGTTGCACGATGTGAGCGACCGCTACCAGCAGGAGGCGGAGGTTCGCTACCAGGCCCGGCATGACTACCTCACAGGCCTGCCCAACCGCGCCGAGCTGATAGTTCAGATGGATCAGGCCTTGGCCAGGGCCAAGCGCTATGGCGTGCGGGTGGCGCTGGTGTTCCTGGATCTCGATGGCTTCAAGCCCATCAATGATCAGCTCGGCCATGCCACCGGTGATCTTGTGCTCCAGACCGTTGCGAAACGGCTTCAGGTGGTGATCCGCGAAAGCGACACCCTGGCCAGGCAAGGGGGCGATGAATTCGTCTTGCTGATTCCTCAGGCGTCCGATCAGAACGGACTGATGACGTTGGCGCACAAATTGCAGGAGCAGGTGGAGTCGCCCATCCCCGAGCTGGAAGGGCTACCGCTATCCGTGAGCATGGGCATCGCCCTGTTTCCGGATCATGCCGCCAGCGCCGAGGAGCTGCTGCACCTGGCGGATGCGGCCATGTACCAGGCCAAGCAACAACGTCAGGGCTCCAGTGGACATGTCGCCATCGCAACTCCCAACTCTGAGGAGGCGATGGCGTCGCAAAGCTCTGCCTGAGAGGCTGGGCTGAGTCGCTCAGGCCCGTTCGAGCCGTTTGACGATCCAGGTCATCAGGCCGAGCGAGGCCGCCAGAGCAATCAACAGCGCAATGGTCATGGACGACACCAGCAGGTCAGCGGATTATCCCAGTCGCGCTGCCACCCCAGCCCTGCAGGCCGTCTTCGTCTACGGAACGCTGCTGCGGGGCCACCGGAACCATGGCTGGCTGGCCGGGGCTCGGTTTCTGGGCCGGGGCTGCCTCAGTGGAGTCGTTCTCTACGACCTTGGCCCCTTTCCGATGGCCGTTTCATTGGATTGTTGCCCACCGCTCACCACGCTCAGCGCATCCGCGCCGCCATCCGAACCTCCGTCAGCACAGACCTGGGTCATCCATGGGGAGGTGTATGGCGTGAACGGGGATCTGCTTGGCGATCTCGATCGGCTGGAGGGTGTGCCGCGGCTCTACCAGCGCCAGCGGCTTGCCCTGCTGGATGGTCGAGAGGTGTGGGTCTACCTCGGACGGGCCCGGCAGGTACGGCATGTGGCGCCGATTGCCGATGGCCAGTGGCGTGGACCTCGCTCGATGCGGGGGCCGCGGCGCTCATCCTTCAAGCCGCTTGCGCTCAGAGGATTGTTACTCCGGAGTGCATCTGTGGCACTGAGTGGATGGATGGCCTTGACAGGATGGTCGGCGCTGGGCCTTGGTTTCATGCCCAGCCCCGTGCGTGCCGACACTCGCCACGACTGCCAGCTCTGGAAGGCGAGCAGCGGCAGCCAGCGGGTGATCGTGGGCAACCGGCTCGGCGCCGAGCATCTGCTCACCAAGGATCACAAGCTGGCGCAGACCTCCACCGATCAACCCGTGGCGCTCTATCGCCGCAGTGACCTCGAGCGCCTCTGCCGCGGCTATTGATCGTCTAGGCCAATCATCTCCAGCTCCGTCAAGGCAGGATCCGGTTCAGGGCAGGGCCACCAGCCAGCGCCCGCCCGCACCGAGGCTCAGCACCAGCAGCGGACCCAGCAGCCAGCGCCAGCGGTCTGCCTGGCGCAGGCGGCGCTGCAGCACCCACGACCCGACAACACCCACAAGCACCACCAGGCTCTGGCAGAAGGTGATCACGTGCGGATCGGCACTCCAGCCCGGCAGCGCCATTGCCAGGTCTGGCGCCAGCGGCGTCATGCTCACGGGCAGCAGCTGGCCGGCCTCGACCATGCCCAGCGGCAGATAGCGGGCCAGCAGCACCGCCCAGAGCAGGGGCAGCAGGCCGTAGAGCACCCGCTGGCGCCGCAGCGGCACGGCCAGCCAGCGGGTCGCCAGGAAGGCGGCGGCGGGCAGGGCGAGCGCCAGGCTGGCGAAGGCAAGCCGGGGCAGCAACGGTCCGCTCTGCAGCGACAGGGGCGCCAGCGGCAGCCAGCCCAGCAGTTTCGACCAGTAGGTGAGGGTCACGCCACCCGCCAGCACCAGGATCAGGCCGGTCTCGCCGGCCGGTGGCGCCATGCTGCGCTGGATGTCGGCGGCGGGAGGGCGCAGGCGCAGCTGCACCGAGCGGTGCGGGCAGGCCTGGGCGCAGGTGAGGCAGAGCACGCAATTGCGGTTGTCGGCCAGGTGGGCTGGATGGGTGCCTACGGGGCACCCGCTGGTGGCCATCCCCTCGCCTTCGGCGGGGCCGCCCTTGAAGCAGGCGTAGGTGGTGCAGCTGCCACTGCAGGTGCCCACCTGGGCGCGCAGCTCCAGGATCGAGAGCTTGGCGAACAGGCCATTCATGCCCCCCACCGGGCAGAGATAGCGGCACCAGAAGCGTTTCTCGAACAGCAACGAGCAGATCACCGCGCCTGCGGTGATCAACAACAGCAGGCAGCTGCTCAGCCAGGCCGTATTGCGCAGGTCGGCCAGTTCCTCCCAGAGCAGGATCGCCGCAAAGCCCGCCGCCAGAACGGGCGCCGCCCAGCGATCGGTGTCGCCGCGGGGCCAGGGGCGCGGCTTCAGGCCGAAGCGGCGCCCCAGCCGCTGCACGATCTCGCCCCAGACCATGAAGGGGCAGAAGGAACACCAGAGCCGGCCCACCAGGGGGTAACCCAACAGGATCAGCGGCCACCACCAGGCCCAGAACAGATTGAGCCCGCCGTTGCTGGCCCGGTCCTGGGGCCCCAGCCACAGCCAGAGGTTTAAGAGCACGAACACCCAGCTGACCAGGCCGAACAACAGGCCGTTCCAGAGCCGTGGGGATCGCATCAGGTCACGCAGCCTCGGCTTCCAGCGCCAGAGGTCGAAGCGCAGACCCTGATAGCGATGGCTGGGGCCGGTCCAGAACACATCTTCCGGCAATTCAGCCGGCTGTTGGGCGCTGCACTGGCGCAGAGCCCGAGCGATCAGGCCATCGAGTTCGCGCAGGTTGTTGGGGAAGTCGTAGGTCTGCAGGCGCTTCACCACCGTTTCGGAGACCTCCGGTGGCTGCCTCCAGCCGAGCTTGCGGGCCCGCTGCCGCACGCCGTAGCGCAGCCATTCGCCCAGGTCCTGGCGCCGCACCCGCAGGGGCGGAACCCTGATCTGGGCCCCGAGGCCCTCGAAGCCCGGCACCGGTGCCTCGGCGGTGAAGAACACCCGGCCGGCGAAGTGATGCAGAGGGGCCTCGTCGTCAGCCACACGCCAGCTGCCACTGCGGGCCAGCTCCAGCAGGGCCGGCAGCAGCTGCGGGTCAACCAGATCCACCTGGTCGATCAGCAGGGAACCTTCCCCCAAGCAATCGAGCACACTGCCCTCTCCCTGGCCACTGGCTGGACCGAACAGATCCGACCCATCGGGCCGCAGCAGGGCGCCGTTGAAGCGCACAAGCAGGCTGGCGCGGCTGCGTGATCCGAAGTGGATCAGGGCCGCGATGTTGTCCTTCTCCAGGCCCGGTTCGCCGCTGATCAGCACCGCCGGCGCCAGGGGATCGGCCGCCGTTCGGCGGATATCGTCGCGAAGGCGCTGGGCGTAGCGGCTGCTGCCGACGATGCCGCGCCGCACCCGGCCCTGCACGAAGGGTGCCAGTTTCAGCAGGCAGGCGGTGCTGTCGGCCGCGGCGAGAGACGGCGAAGACACGCGAAGGACCCTTGGAAACCATCAGCATGGCCCGATTCGGAGTGGGATGACCCTGCTGCGGTTGAGGGGGGTTCGGGGATGACGGTGTTTCAGTGGGGGCAGCACCAGTTGCTGTTCCTGGGGGGCAAGGCGGTGTGGGATCCGCGGCAGGGCCTGCTGTTTGTGGCCGATCTGCACCTCGGCAAGGCCGAGACTTTCCAGGCCCATGGCATCCCCCTGCCCAGCGACGGCGATGGCGCCACCCTCAATGCCCTGCTGGCCCTGGCCCACCGCTGGCGGCCTCGCCGCGTGGTGGTGCTGGGGGATCTGATCCACAGCCGCCTCGGACTCACCGCCGAGCTGCGCCAGAAGCTGGCCGCCCTGCCCCAGCTGCTGGGCTGCCCGCTGCAGCTGATCGGCGGCAACCACGAACGGGGCAGCTGGATCGATGGGCTGCCCCAGGAGCCCGCCCAGGCGGCAGGGGCCCTCTGGCTCAGCCACGAACCTGATCCGCGGCCGGAGCGGCTCAACCTCTGCGGCCATCTGCATCCGGTGGCGCTGCTGGGCCGGCGTGGTGATCGCCTGCGCTTGCCCTGCTTCGCCTACGACCCCCAGGGGCAGCGGCTGGCTCTTCCGTCCTTCGGGCAGTTGACGGGCGGCTATCCCCGTCCCCCTGGTGAGAGGCTCTGGCTCGTGGCTGATGGGGTGGTTGTTCCGCCTGCGCTCACTCCATCAGCGCTCTGACTCCGCCAACGCTCACTCCACCGCCGCCAGGGCCCGCACCACATCGCCACGGGTGAGCACCCCCACCGGCCGCTGGTCGGCATCGAGCACGAACAGCCGTTGGGTGCTGCTCTCATGCAGTTGCCGCGCCGCGGCGGGCAGGGCCAGATCGGCGGGGCAATGGTGCGGATGGCGGCCCATCACCTCGCCCACGGTGCTGCCGAGCACCTGGTGCACCTGTTTGTCCCATTGCAGAGGATTACGCAGGTAGATCACCGCATCGAGCAGCAGCACATAGGGCCCGGCATCGAAACCGCTCTCGCGCACCATCAGATCCTGCTCGGTGAGCTCACCCACCAGCTCGCCGGCGCTGCCCACCACCGCCAGGGCGCCGATGTGGTGCTGGCTCATCAGCTGCACCGCATCCTGCAGGGGGGTATCGGGGCCCACGCTCAACACCGGCGCGGACATCACTGCGGAGACCGGCTGTTGCACCACGGAGACCAGAACGAACTGCGGCCATTCTGCGGCGGGGAGGGTTCAGGATCGGCCCCACGCCCACATGCCCCCTGCCATGGCCTCCCTCCGGCGCGCTGCCGATGCCCTCACCGTGCTGCGGGCCCTGCTGGGGCTGCCCCTGCTGCTGGCCCTGGCGGCCGGCTGGCAGGGTCTGGCCTGGATCCTGCTGCTGCTGGGTGGCCTCAGCGATGCGGCCGATGGTGCCCTGGCCCGACGGGCCGGCGGCGGGTCGGTGTGGGGCGCCCGCCTCGATCCCCTCACCGACAAGATCCTGATCAGCGCCCCCCTGCTCTGGCTGGGCGCCGCGGGAACCCTGCCGCTCTGGGCCGTGTGGCTGCTGCTGGCCCGCGAGCTGTTGATCTCCGGCTGGCGGGCCGGCCAGAGCAGCGGCGGACCCGCCTCGGCCTCCGGCAAGGCCAAGACGATCCTGCAGTTCGCCTCGCTGCTGCTGCTGCTCTGGCCCGAAACGTGGAGCCTGGCTGGGATCGCCTCGCCGGGGTTGCCCCTTGTGCTGCGGCAGCTGGGCTGGTGGCTGTTCTGGCCCTCTCTGCTGCTGGCCCTCAGTTCAGCCCTGGGCTACCTGGTCAGCCGGCCAGCAGCCGCTCGTCAGAACTGAAATCGGGGCTGGTGGGCATCCGCAGCGCGTAATCGTTCAAGAAGCTGTCGCGGAGGCACTGATCCAGGTCGTGGGCCGGGCTCCAGGCCAGTTCGGAGCAGACCCGGTGGATGTCGGTGAGGAAATGGTTGAGGCGCAGCGGAAAGGCCTTGCGCGCCTTGGGATCGAGACCGGCCGGATCGAAGCTGCGGATCGCCACGGCGGCTGGATCCTTGCCACAGGCGCGGGCGGCCGCCTCCACCAATCCGGCGAAGGTGACGCCCTTGGCGCCGGTGCAGTTGTAGATGCGGTTGGTGGCCGCCTCCACCTCGATGCAGCGGGCCATGGCGGCGGCGAGATCGTTGACGTGGCCCAGCTGGGTGATGGTGCTGCCATCGCCGGGCAGCGGCACCGGCCGATCGTGCACGATCCGATCAAAGAACCAGCTCTCGACAGGGTTGTAGTTGCCGGGGCCCACGATGTAAGTGGGCCGGAAGCTGGTGAAGGGAATGCCCTGCTGCCGCAGCCACGTTTCGGTGTCGGCCTTGCCGGCGTGTCGGCTGGCCGGATCGGTGGGGGAGTCCTCGTCGAGGGGCCACTGGGCGCTGTCGGCGTAGACGCCGGCGGAGCTCACATACACGAAGCGTTGGCCTGGCGCACCGGTGCGTTCGATCACGGCACTGGAATCGCTGAGCGTGCGGCCGGAACTGTCGACGATCACCTCGAAGCTGCGCTCCCGCAGCTGGTCCAGGCTGGCCGGGTCGGTGCGATCACCCACCAGGTGCTCCACCCCGGCCGGCACCGTATTCCTGCCGCGGGTGAACAGGGTGAGCGCATGGCCGGAGGCGATCAACTGCTCCACCAGGGGCTTGCCTACGAACCGGGTTCCGCCCATCACCAGGATCTTCACGGCCGCATCACCAGGAACTGGCGCCATTGTGCTGGGCCCGTTGCCTCCGCCCGCGGACTCCAGAGCTGGCTCAGGTCTCAGCGAAGCGGTGACGGATGGTCTCCACCTGGTCGCTCTGGCTGCGCACCACCGCGACACAGTCGGGATCCAGACTGCCCTCGCTGACCAACCGCTCGAGTTCCGTCAGGGCTTGCTCCACCGACCAGGGCTTTTTGTAAGGCCGAAGACTGGTGAGGGCATCCAGGACATCGGCCACGGCCACGATGCGCGCCTCGATCGGAATCTCCTCAGCCCTGAGGCCAGCGGGATAGCCCGATCCGTCGAGGCGCTCGTGATGGCCGGCCACGATGTTGCGCATCACGATCGAATCGGCCAGTTCCTCCAGGGCGAACTGGCCGATGATGCGTTCCAGGATGGCGACACCCTTGGTCACGTGGGTCTTCATGATCTCCCGTTCGGCATCATCGAGACGTCCGGGCTTGAGCAGAATGCTGTCTGGGATACCGATCTTGCCGATGTCGTGCAGGGGGGCGAACAGGAACACGTGCTCGACGAACTCATCGCTCAGGCTGAACTGCGGGGCCACGCCTTTGGCAATCAGGCGGCAGTAATGCGCCATGCGTTCGAGATGGGTGCCGGTCTCGAAATCGCGCAGCTGGGCAAAATCCCGTGCCACGCTGGCGGAAGCGAGTAACGAGCGGACCACACCGATCTCCTGGGAGATCGTCATGTTGATCAGCTTCGAGAACAGGGCGAGATTGCGCTGTACTTCCGGGGTGAAAGCCGCCGTCTGGCAGGAGTCGTAGAAGAGGAATCCGATGAAATTGGCATTGTCGAACAGTGGAAGTGTTAACGAGGATCGATAGTCTTGCTCCAGTAACCACTTGGAGTGCTGGTTGCCTGCCTGGATCGTGCTGGGGATGTCGTCAATCACGCGGTGCTGCCGGGTTCGGACTAACTCGCTCAGGGATCTGCTGCCGGCCAGCGGGAATTCATAGGCCGCAATCGCTGCGCCGCTGCGGGTGCTGTTGATGAATGTCTTCAGCAGATCAGTGGCTGGGTCGTAGAGAGCACAGGCGATCCGATCAATGGTCGGCACCAGATCCAGGAGCTGCTGATGCAATTGCTCCAGCCGTTGGGTGAGCGCATTCCCCGCACTCTGCAGATGCAGGGGCAACCCAGGCAGAGGGGGATGACTCTCTTGTGGCTGAACCTCTTGTGGCTGAACCTCTTGCGGCTGACCCTGTTGTGGTTGAACCTCGTTCGACGACGAGGCCCCAGGGACGGGAGTGGGGGTGGACGTCATCAGTGGTACCAGCGCCGGTCCAGTGGGGCAACCGCCCAGGCCGACTGTTGCAGCATGGCTCACCAGACGGCTCTGAGGCCATCGGACCCTGAGCCCATCGGAAGCCGGCAGGGTTCGCCAGGATGACGTTCTGTTCAGCGGTGATCGCCGCCGCGACGAAGCCTTTGGATTCCCTTTCCGCTACTGATCCATCGGGTCTGCCGGATGGGGCGACCCTCGAAGAGCTGGAACGCCGCAGCCGCCGCCAGGGCAGTGGCCTCGGCGCGCCCCAGCTCCAGGCCTGCTGGTGTCTGCAGAGCGTCTGGCGCAAGGGTCAGCAGACCCCGGATCGTCTGACGAGCGCCCTGCTGCAGCTGCTGGGGGCACGGCTGGAAATCCGCAGCGCCGCGCCTGCGCATGACTCTGCGGCCGCGTCTGAGGTCGTGGATCCATCCCCCCTGCTGCTCACCAATGCGGTGCGTCTGGGGCGATTGGAGCTGCGCTTCAGCGGCCAGGGTGCCTTGGTGGGAGTGCGGCCCCTGCTCCGTTTCAGCTTCAACCGGCTGGAACTCGGCTGCTTGGAGGCCAACGGAGGGTTCCGGCCGCTGTGGAGTCGCCCTCTGCCGGAAGGTGGTGAGACCCGGCGCTTGCCCTTCTTCGCCCTGATCGCCGCCGAGTCGGACTGGCTCGCGGCCCGGGGCCGCGGCGGCGGCCTGGCGCTGTGGCGGCGATGACACCACAGCCAAGGGGGCGCGGGGCTGGCCGGCGGCGCCTGGCCCAGCAGTGGACGGCCCAGGACAGGAGCCTGGCCCGCAGCCAGGGCTATCGCCACTTCTCCCTGGTGGGTCGGCGGGGCCGGGCGCGCGATCCGATCGCCGCCTGTGCAGCCGAACTGGAGGCGGTGCTGCAGCCCGGCTTCCGGCTGCTGGTGCCGTTGCCGGAGCTGCACGACCCCAGCCTCTGGTGCAGCGGCTGGCTGTCCCTGCCCTCCAGGGAAGATGGGACCAGTCAGCGCCGCCCCATGCAGATCCTCCCCGCCATCGACCTGCTGGATGGTCAGTGCGTGCGGCTGCACCAGGGCGACTACGACCAGGTGACCCGCTTCAGCGACGACCCCGTGGCCCAGGCCCTCGCCTGGCAGCGCCAGGGAGCGGAGCGGCTGCATCTGGTCGATCTCGACGGCGCCCGCTCCGGCGAGCCGGTCAACGATGGGGCCGTCAAGGCGATCACCGCCGCCCTCGACATCCCGGTGCAGCTTGGCGGCGGCGTGCGCTCGCTGGAACGGGCGGAGGAGCTGCTGGCCTGTGGTCTGGATCGGGTGATTCTGGGAACGGTGGCGATCGAGCAGCCGGAGCTGGTGCTGCGCCTGGCGGAGCGCCATCCCGGTCGCATCGTGGTGGGCATTGATGCCAAGGACGGCAAGGTCGCCACCCGCGGCTGGATTGAGGAGAGCACCGTGGAGGCCACGGCCCTGGCGCAGAGCTTCGCCGGCAGCGGCATCGCCGCGATCATCAGCACCGATATCGCCACCGATGGCACCCTGGCGGGCCCGAACCTGGAGGCCCTGCGTGCCATGGCGGACGCCAGCCCGGTGCCGGTGATCGCCTCCGGTGGCATCGGCTGCCTCGAGCATGTGCTGTCGCTGCTGCCGCTGCAGGCCCTGGGGGTGGAGGGCGTGATCGTGGGCCGGGCCCTTTACGACGGGCGCCTCAGCCTCGCTGACGCGCTGCAGGCGGTCGGTGACGGGCGGCTGCAGGATGTGCCTCCGCTGGGGGCGCCGCTGGGCTTCGGTGGTGGCGTCGTCGCCTGAACCGCTGCCGCCCCCCTATAACAGAGCCATATCCACTTCGCTTGACCCGTGGTCGCCGCCCCCGCCGAATCCGTCGCTCCGGCACCGGTCAGGCTGGCTGATGCCGAGGTGGCCTGCGGCTCCGCTGATGCCTTGGCGGCCTGCGGCACGACCGAGGATCCTCGCGTCCATCAGGGAGATCCACCCCTGCCAGGCAGCGTGGACGATGTATATCAGCGTTGCCGCGATCTTGGGATGCGCCTCAGTCGCCAGCGGCGCATGGTGCTGGATCTGCTCTGGGCCGAACGGGATCACCTCAGCGCCCGCGACATCTTTGAAAAGCTGAACGATCTGGGTCGCAACATCGGCCATACCTCCGTCTATCAGAACCTTGAGGCGCTGCAATCGGCCGGGGTGATCGAATGCCTCGACCGCGCCAATGGCCGGCTCTATGGCTATCGCGCTGACCCCCACAGCCATCTCACCTGCAGCGAGACCGGCACCATCCAGGACCTGGATGTGGTGCTGCCCGAGGCCCTGGTTCGCCAGATCGAAGAACTCACCGGATTCGCGATCGAGTCGTACACCCTGCATCTCACCGGACGGCCGCGCCGCTGAGTCCGGTCAGAGCACACGGTCCGTTCATCCGGTCAAATCGCCACACCTCTGGAGTTCTGAGGGAGTGATCGTTACCTTGGGCCCACTCCGTGTCCCTGGGCGTGCGTTCCACATCGGGCTCGTCGCCCCCTGACTCCGATCCACCCCCTGCCAATTCCCGTTCCGGGAATCAAAGGTCTGCAGCTCCGCAACTGCTGCTGTTTGCCGATCCCCTGCTGCGCCACGGGCTGGCTCAGTTGCTCAGCGGTGAGCCCAGTGGCTACCGGGTAGCCCTGACTGCCGATGCGCTCCAGGGTGCGCCGCAGCTGATCCTGTGGTGCCTGGCGGCCCCCTTGCCCGCACCTGAGCTGTTGCTGGCCGAAGTGCAGCAATTGCAGGAGCGCTGGCAGCCGGCACCGATCCTGCTGACCCTGCCCGCCGGGGCCACCGATCGGCGGGACCGCTGGCTGGCCCTGCCGGTGCAGGGTCTGCTGCAGGAGCCTGATCACGACGCTCTGCTGGAGGCGATCACCACCCTGCTGGCGGGCGGCCGGGTGGTGCACCTTGATGCCAGCGGCAGCGCAGCGGCGGCACCGCCGAGCAGCGCGCCGGTGCTGGGGCTTGGGCAGTGGTTGCTGCTCAGCGGGCTGCAGCAGATCGATGCGGATCTGGCCCTCTGCGCCCACCTGCTCGATCCGCCGCCGCAGAGCCTCTTGCAGCAACTGCTGCTGGAGGGTCGCCAGCGGGAGCTGCGGGCCGCCCGGCAGTTGCTGCTCTGGATCTGGGCGCCGGCCCAGCTGGCCTGGAGCCAGGAGATTCCGGAGCTGCCCTCTCCCCCCGCCGAGGCCAGCAGCACGGCCCTGACCCGTCGTCCGAGCACCAACCTGACCCTGCGCCAGCGGGATGCCAGCAGCGTCTGGCAGGCGATCCGCGGCCGCCTGCAGGAAACCTGCCGCGCCGAGCTGGCCAACCGCAGTGGGCTGCTGCTGGCCCTGGAAGGGCTCAGCCCCAGCCGCCGTGAAGACCTGCTGCTGGCCCTGCTGGAGCAGTTCGACCGCCTGCGGCTGCGCCTGATGCAGGACAACCAGCGCGGTGTGGCGCTGCAGGACAGCTGGCGGACCTGGCAGGCGGAGCTGCGCCGAGAGGCCCTGCGCTGCATGGCCGGCACCTACGTGCAATTGCCCTGTGATGGCAGCCTCCGTCCCGTGGCCGACACCCTGCTGGCCAGTGCGGCGCTCACGGACGACGACCCGGAACTGCCCGATCCCCAGCCGATGCTGGTCAGCCTGGTGCAGGCCAAGCCGGTGATGGTGGACGGTCGGCTGCTGCCGCCGGATGAACCGCTGGCGCTGCTCCATCTGGAACTGCTGGTGAGCAACTGGCTGGTGCGCAGCGCCGAGCTGATCTGCCTCGATGTGCTGGCCTGCTGCGGCGCCTGGCCGGAACTGCGCCGCTATCTGCTGCGGCCCGAACTGCTCTCGACCCGCAATCTGGAGCGGTTGCGCAACCGCCTCAGTGCCCAGCAGCGCTGGAGCGAGTGGTTTGAGCGGCCGGTGCTGCTCTACGAAAGCCGGCGGCAGCTGTTCCGGCTCGACCAGGGCACCATCGACACCCTGGCGCTCACTGAGCCCCGCGACCAGGAACTGCGCCGGCTGGGCTGGTGGCAGCAGTTGGTCACCCTGGCGCTGGAGGGCCGCGATGCCCTCGCTCCGCAGCTGCAGGCCCTGCTGAGGCGCCTCGGCGATCTTGTGGTGGTGCTGCTCACCCAGGTGGTGGGTCGCGGTCTGGGCCTGATCGGCCGCGGCATCCTGCAGGGCATGGGCCGCAGTGTGGGCCGCAGCTGATCTCCCCGCTGGGGTGGCCAGGTCGGTGCAGACGGGCGCGCGTCACAATGGCGCCACCTGACCCATCCCCGTTGTTGTCTTCGGCCCTGCTTCCTGTTCTGCGGCGCGCCTTCACCCGGCTGGTGGCGCTGGTGCTGCTCAGCCTCGGCCTGATCGCCCTGCCTGCCGGAGCCCAGGCCTCGCTCACCAACGACAACTACGACGGCAACATCTACGCCCTCTACGCCGGCAACGGGTCGCTGGTTCCACCCCGCAACACCTTGGCGGACGCCCTGGCGGCACATCGGCCGTCGGTGGTGATCTATTACCTCGACGATTCGGCCGCCAGCAAGCAGTTTTCGCCGGTGGTGTCGGAGCTGCAGCGGCTCTGGGGCAACAACATTGACCTGCTGCCCCTGGTGACCGATCCGCTCCAGAACCGCCCCGATGGCGGCAGCAGCGATCCGGCCCACTACTGGAAGGGAACCGTGCCCCAGGTGGTGGTACTGGATGGAGATGGCACGGTGCTGCTCGACGCCGCCGGCCAGGTGAACCTCGAGGCGATCAACGAAGCCGTGAGCCGTGCCACCGGGATCGCCCTGCCGGAAGGGAAGGCCACCAGCACCACCGTCAGCTTCAACGAACTCAATGCTGAGGTGGTGACCAGCCGCTGAGGGTTGCCAGACCCCTGCTCAGTGTCTGAATCCAGCCCCAGCCCAAGTCGTGCCCCCGTCTCTGCCCCAGATCGTGCCCCCGTCTTCGCCTCTGTCCCCGTCCCAGCCCGGTGATGCCGCTATCCGGATCGAGACCGACAGCCGGATCGAAACCGACAGCCTTGGGGAGGTGGCGGTTCCGGCCGACCATCTCTGGGGAGCCCAGACCCAGCGATCCTTGCGCTACTTCGGCTTCGGCCAGGCCATGCCCCTGGAGGTGGTGCATGCCTTCGGCCAGCTCAAGGCCGCCTGTGCCGAGGTGAACCGCGAGGAGGGCAAGCTTGCCGCCGATCTGGCGGAGCGGATCGTGGCGGCCGCCGAGGTGGTGGCCAGTGGCGAGCTGGATGGCGAGTTTCCGCTGCGGGTGTGGCAGACCGGCTCCGGCACCCAGACCAACATGAACGTCAACGAGGTGATCGCCAACCTGGCGATCAGGGCCGCTGGCGGTGTGCTGGGCAGCAAGAGTCCGGTGCATCCCAATGATCACGTCAACCTCAGCCAGTCGAGCAACGACACCTTCCCCACGGCCCTGCACATCGCCGTGGTGATCGGCCTCGAACGCCGGCTGAGGCCGGCCCTGCAGGCCCTGATCGAGGCGCTGCGGGCCAAGGCCGAGGCCTATGCGGGCGTGATCAAGATCGGTCGCACCCATCTGCAGGATGCGGTGCCACTTGGCCTGGGCCAGGAGTTCGGCGGCTACGTGGCCCAGCTGGAGCTGGGGCTGGAGAGCCTCAAGGCCACCCTGCCCCAGGTGCGCCAGCTGGCGATCGGTGGCACCGCCGTGGGCACGGGGCTGAACGCCCCGCGGGGCTACGGCGAGAAGGTGGCGGCGCGCCTCAGTGAGCGGATCGGCCTGCCCTTCACCAGCGCCCCCAACAAGTTCCAGGCCCTGGCGGGCCACGAACCCCTGGCCGCCGCCCATGGCGCCCTCACGGTGCTGGCCGGCAGCCTGATGAAGATCGCCAACGACATCCGCTGGCTCGGCAGCGGCCCCCGCTGCGGCCTGGGCGAACTGATCCTGCCCGAAAACGAGCCGGGATCCTCGATCATGCCCGGCAAGGTGAACCCCACCCAGTGCGAGAGCCTCACCATGGTGGCGGTGCAGGTGATGGGCAACAACACCGCGGTGCAGATGGCGGCCAGCCAGGGCAATTTCGAGCTGAATGTGTTCAAACCCCTGATTGCCCACAACGTGCTGGAAAGCCTTGATCTGCTGGCGGGCGCCTGCTCCAGCTTCCGGGAGCACTGCATCGAAGGGCTTCGGCCAGATCTTGCCCGAATCGAAACGCTGTTGGATCAGAGCCTGATGCTGGTCACGGCCCTCACCCCGGCGATTGGCTACGACCGGGCCTGCGCCATCGCCAAACATGCCCACCAGCAGCAGCTCAGCCTGCGGGAAGCGGCACTGGTGCTCGGCGACCTCACGGCCGAGGAGTTCGACCACTGGGTGAAGCCTGATCGGATGGTGTGATCGTCAGGCCTTACACCCTGGAAACGATCACGAACAAACACCACGGTTGATCCAGGGGGGATGGCAGCAGGCCGCTTCGTCAGAAAGCCGTCTATTCAGAAAGCCGTCTATTCAGAAAGCCGTCTGCCGAATTATGACGGATTACAAATCTTCAGGACCTCCTGGTTCGATTGCTCTGTTTGAGGGCAGAGGCATGTCTATGTTGATCGTGATGGTCTCGGGGGCCTGGAAGCAGGCAAACCAACGATGGCTAAAGGAGTAGAACGGGACGATTCCAATGCGATGATGGCAGCCATCGATCGCTCGAACGCGGTTGCTACCTTCTCTATGGATGGCGAGATTCTTTCGGCCAATGAGAACTTCCTGAACTTCCTGGGCTACAAGCTTAATGAGATCCTCGGCAAACACCATAGGATCTTCCTGGATGCCACCTATGCGAAGACCAAGGATTACAAAGACTTCTGGAACCGCCTCTCCCAGGGAGATTTCGTTCGCGGGGAATTCAAGCGACTTGGCAAAGGTGGCAAAGAAGTCTGGCTACAGGCCACCTACACACCGGTGAAGGATAGCAATGGGGAAGTCGTCAAGGTCGTGAAGATTGCTTCTGATGTCAGCGAGGCCAAGCTGATCTCAAGCAACAATGCCGGCATGATCGCTGGTATTGAGAAAGCGATGGCCGTGGTCGAATTCAAGCCTGATGGAACGATTCTTGCCGCCAACCAGGTCTTTGCCGACTTAACAGGTTACTCTCTTGCGGAAATCAAAGGGTTGCACCACAGGATAATGGTTGACCCCGATTATGCCCAGTCAGAGGAGTATACTGAGTTTTGGAGAAGCGTGTCATCCGGCGTCATCCAGCATGGCAGGTTCAGGCGCATCACGAAGGATGGCGACGACATATGGCTGCAGTCGACCTACACCCCCATCTTCAATCCTGATGGTGAACTGATCAAGATTGTCAAGTTCGCCTATGATGTGACCACTTCTGTGCGTCAATCCAAGGAGCTTGAGCTGGCTTTGGAGGAGTCCCACAGAGCCAAGGAGCTTGAGATAGCGCTCGCCAAAGTCAACGAAGCTGAGAAGGCAAGACGAGAGATGGATCTCGCCATCCAGGAAATATCCACACCGGTCACACCGATCTGGGAAGGAATCCTGCTTTTGCCACTTGTGGGAATTCTCGACTCTACGAGAGCCTCTTCCATCATGACAAAGTCTTTGGAGATGATTTCTCAGAAACGAGCCAAGATCTTCGTTCTGGACATCAGCGGCGTTGCCACAGTCGATACCGCTGTAGCGAACCAGTTGATCAAGATCACCAAAGCAACTCAGCTCATGGGCTGTGATGCGATTATTTCAGGTCTTTCCCCTGCCATTGCCAGAACCATCGTCGAGCTCGGCGTGAACGTGGGTGAGATCCGCACCACGGCCACCCTGCGAGATGCCTTCGAAACAGCTCTCACCAGCCTGGGTCATCGGATCGGCCAATCAATCCAGGACGACAGTGTGAAGTCCCTTGCCCTTCGCTGAAACTGCCGCGCAGAGAGGGAACGTGATCATGGCCGCCGAAACCTGGGAATCCAGCATCGCCATCACGAGAGTCCAGAAGAATCTGATCGTGACCATGCAGCCTGATCTGGATTCACGCCAGTTCCATCAACTCAGCGAGAGGCTTGGTGAGCAGGTGGAAAAGGAAAAGACTTTGGCTGTTATCTTAGACTTCTCTACAGTCGATCTGCTCAGTTTTACTGAGTTTGAGCGGATTCGCTCTCTGCTGCTGTCTCTGAACCTGTTGGGCAGTGAAGTTGCAATTGCCAGCCTGTGTACCACGATCGTGGTTTACCTTGCCGAAGCAGAAGTTGTCCCATCCGAGATTCACTTCTTTATCAGTCTGGATGATGCTATAAAGTTCTTCGTGAAGCGGTGAGATAGTAACGATGGCAACCTCTGCGATGGAATCAGGGCAATCGGTTGTTTTTAAAATACACAGCGTGGCCAGCCTGTACGGAGCTGTTGCGATGACTCGCAAACTCTCCTTCATGGCCGATCTGAGCCAGGAAGACACGGTGCTGATTGCGACTGTGGTATCGGAACTGGGGACCAATATTCTTAAATATGCCGGCACTGGCGAGATCTGCGTGTCTCGGACGCTGGACGAGGGCCATGATGCGATTCAGGTTGTGGCGAAGGATCAGGGCAGTGGGATCCGCGATGTCAACCAGGCCATGGCCGATCACTTCAGCACCTCCGGCACCCTTGGGATGGGCCTGCCCGCAGTGCATCGCATCATGACGACCATGTCGATTGAATCCAGTGCTGAGCAGGGAACCCGTGTCGTAGCCAGTAAATGGCTCAATGGCGAGAAGCCCACAGTGTCAAATCTGCCAAAGCCGGACGATCACTCCGTCGAATCGGATTGGATCCGGGAGGTGTACGACATCGGCGATTGCGTCAGGCCCATGCAAGGAGAACGCGAGAGTGGCGATATCAGCTTGATTCATGTTCATCCCAGTGGGCTGTTGCTGGGCTTGATTGATGTGTCAGGCCATGGACCCCAGGCCCACACTCTCGCCTGTCGCATGCAACAGGCAGCCCTCAAGCTTGGCTGTTCAAGAGCAGCGGTGATCCTGGAGAGCCTGCATCAAGAGTTCCGCGGAACCCTTGGAGCTGCAGTGGGTCTAGCGACACTGGAGCGAAAGACCCACAAACTCGAGTTTGCGGGTGTCGGTAATATCAATATCTTGGTGATGGGCAGGGAACGTTGGCGAGGCGTATGCCGAGATGGCATTGTTGGAGAAAGAATGAATTCAGTATTTTTACAAACAGTACAGCTCCATCCAGGTGATCTTGTTGTGATGGCATCCGATGGTGTCTCTGAATCCACGATTCAGCGCAACTCCTCACTCTATGCAGAGAAGATGTCTGCCCATGCGCTGAGTGAATCGGTGATTCGCGAAGCTGGTAAAGCCCTCGATGATGCCTCTTGCTTGATTCTGAGATGCCTACGCTGAAACCTATCGGAATGATGGATCTGTGGGACGAGGCTTCTTGCTTCTCCTTGCGACGCAAGTTGAGTAAAATCATCCAGGTCTTTCAGGCCGATCCAGCCATCAAGGCATGCATATCCTGGATTGGCGAGTGTTCCTATCTGCAGTCTGAAAACAGCACGATCAGAGCCTGCTTGAATCTTGAGTTGGATGACGACAGATCCACTCTGGAATTATGTCTACAGTCAGGCCAAGATTGCTCGCTTCCACCCTGTCCTCTACGCATCTGCCGTGTTGAAAAACAGAGTGCGCAGTCAGAGGGGGCAGACTACTCCTTCCGCCTACCCCTAGGCAATGTCGAGATCACTGAGGATCATATTGAGCTTGCATGTGAGATCTTTAGAGAGAAGTCGAAGGAGGAATTATTGCGCGAGACTCAGACGATCAACCAACAATTGCAAGACTCGATTGCTGTCGCCGAGAAAGCCACGCAGGCCAAGTCTGAGTTTCTTGCCAACATGAGTCACGAACTGCGTACGCCAATGAATGCGATCATCGGGCTATCTCACCTCGCGCTGCGAACTGAATTAACCGATAAGCAGGAAGACTACATCTCAAAGGTTCACGGTGCTGGCACGCACTTACTTGGAATTATCAACGACATTCTTGACTTCTCTAAGATTGAAGCTGGTAAGTTGGAAATTGAGCACATTGATTTCGAGCTCGACAAAGTTCTTGATGAAATCACCAGTCTTGTTGGACAGAAGGCTGCTGAGAAGGGCCTGGAGCTGATTTACCAAGTCGATCAGAACGTTCCCACTGCACTCAATGGGGATCCTCTCCGGCTGATTCAGGTTCTAATCAATCTGCTGTCCAATGCAGTGAAGTTTACCGAATCTGGTGATATTTTTCTTCACGTCTCACTGCTAGAAAGCCGGGGAGCCGTGGCCAAGCTTGCGATTGATGTGAGCGATAGCGGTATCGGTATGACTCCCGCTCAAGTGTCACGCCTCTTTCAGTCTTTCGCGCAGGCTGATACCTCCACGACGCGCACCTATGGCGGTACTGGTCTGGGTCTCGCGATCAGCCGCAGACTGCTTGAGCTCATGGGTGGGGACATCTCAGTCAGCAGCACTCCGGGAAAGGGAAGTACTTTTCATGCCGTCGCCTGGTTTGGCACGGGCCTGGTGCGTAGACAGGTGAAGACTTCCATCCATGACATCATGAAAGACTGGCATGTGTTGCTTGTCGATGACAGTCCCATTGCCATCACCGTACTCCAAGGTTTATTGAGTGATTTCCCCGTCATCATTGATTCGGCTGGCTCTGGCAAGGATGCGATTGCGATGGCCCTGGCTGCCAGGCAGAGAGGCCATGGCTACGACCTCATCTTTATGGACTGGATGATGCCAGGCTTGGATGGTTTTGCTACCGCCCAGCGGCTAGAGCATGAACTGGGTGATCACTATCCACCCATCGTCATGGTGAGTGCCTTCGGTAGTGATCTTTCCATCGATGACCATCGAGACGCTTCGATTCAAGCTTTTCTCACCAAGCCTGTGAGTAGCTCTACGCTCAGAAAGTCACTCGAAAGACTATTCCTAAATGACGAGTCTGCCCCTCGAGTCGATCCCAAGAGCCATGATCTAAGTCGGTGGGGCTTACAGGGACTGCGGGTTCTTCTGGTCGAAGACAATGAGATTAATCAGCAGATCGGAATGGAACTCCTCCAGGCAGCTGGAGTGGATGTGGTTGTGGCCCAGCACGGCCTGGATGCGATTAACTGCCTGGAGCTGAGCAGATTGCCGCAGAATCAGGATTCCGACATTCAGAACAGCCTGCCGTTTGATGTGGTGCTGATGGACCTGGCTATGCCCACGATGGATGGATGGGAAGCCACGCAAAGGATTCGCGCCGAGAAGAGATGGGATGCCTTACCGATTCTGGCCATGACGGCCCATGCTTTTGTTGAGGAACGTGACCGCTGCTTGGCCGCCGGCATGCAGGATCACCTCACCAAACCGATCGATCCGGATCAATTGTATCGAGCTCTGGCTAACTACGGCCGCCCCAATCGTTCCCTTCCCTCGCCCAAGCCAATAGCCAACAAGCAAACGAGCTTGCCTGACAGCTTTGATCAATTGGATGATCCAATCCAAACCATCGAAGCCTGTGCTGATCCCCGCGAGATTCTCCAGCGGGCAGGATTTGATGTGGCTGGATCGCTGCGACGCACAGCAGGGAACGAAAAGCTGTATTTCAACCTTCTCAAGACATTTGCGCAGAACCAGGCAGGGGCTTCGGAACAGCTCCAGGCAGCTCTGGACACGGGTGACATCATCAGCGCCGAACGCCTGTTGCATACGTTGAAGGGAGTGGCGGGCAACCTTGGCGCGGTGGATCTGCAGGAGAAAGCAGGTGACATGGAGGCGGCGCTCAGGCAGGGACAGGCATCGGAATCGGAGCATCAAAGGTTCCGCCAGTCCTTGGCAACAACCTTGCAGCACCTGAACAGCGTTGAGCTGTCCCAAGGCCAACCTATCCCCAGCCCCAGCCAGCAAGGAGCTAGATTATCAAATGATCGAGAGGCTGATCAGGCTCATCGGAACAACGATGAACAGGCTCAATCTTTGGCGGGGTCGGGTTCAAGTACCGAGCACTATAGAGAAAAGAGTGAAGCGGTTTTATCCGCAGTTGATCCGACTCTCTTGGTTGATTTGACAACACTTATACAGTGCGGAGATGGTGAGGCCATTGAACTCCTGGAGAGAGAGAAGGCTGGGCTGCTGAGCCTGCTTGGCCATCAAAACTACCAAGACCTGCATATGCAGCTAGATGGCTATGACTTTGATTCAGCCTTGTCAATCCTACAGAAAAGTCTCCCCACTCTAATCTAATTCAAGCCGATGTCCTCTGTCCTCCAATCGAATCCAGCTTCATCCCCTCCCTCGGCTGAGCGAGTCGCCAAGCCCACTGTGCTGGTTGTCGATGATGCTCGCGAGAATCTGCAGCTGATCAATGCCTTGCTCAAGCAGCAGTATCACGTGCGGCTCGCAACGAACGGCCAGTCTGCTCTGAAAATGCTCCAGCAATTGCCGTATCCAGACTTGATTCTTTTGGATATCGTGATGGAGGGTATGGATGGCTACGAGGTTTGCCGCGCTCTGAAGCAGGATCCTGCGCTGATGGAGCTGCCGGTGATCTTTCTCACGGCCCGCACTGAAGTGCAAGATGAAGAAAAAGGCTTCGAATCTGGCTGCGTTGATTACATCACAAAACCAATTTCCCCCTCCATATTAAAAGCTCGCGTTGCGACTCACATTCAGCTCAAAGCGGCTAACGATATTCTCAAAGACAACAATGCTTACCTTGCTGCAGAGGTCATCAGGCGCACATCTGAAGTGCAGGCTGTGCAGGACACCACCATCATGGCCATGGCCTCTTTAGCAGAGACCCGTGATAACGAAACCGGGATGCACATCAAGCGCACGCAGCACTATGTGCGCCTCGTGGCTGAATACCTCAGCAAAATCCCCAAGTATGCTGAGGAGTTGCCGCTCGAGCAGATTCAGATTCTGTTCAAGTCGGCCCCTCTTCATGACATTGGCAAGGTTGGAATTCCAGACGCCATCCTGCTCAAGCCCGGCGGCTTGAGCGTCTCCGAGTTCGAGATCATGAAAACCCATCCTGCTTTGGGTCGAATTACGATTGAACATGCCGAAGAAACTCTTGTCAGTCCCAGTTCTTTTCTTTTAACGGCCAAGCAAATCGCCTACAGTCATCATGAGAAATGGGATGGTAGCGGCTATCCTGAAGGTTTGGCTGGAGAAGCGATTCCGTTGTCTGCCCGCATGATGGCCCTGGCCGACGTTTACGATGCTCTTGTCAACAAACGTGTCTATAAACCGGCTTTTTCTCACCAGGAAGCCACTGAAATCATTGTAAAGGGCAGAGGCAGCCACTTTGACCCTGCAATTGTCGATGCATTTCTGGACCTTGCCGAAGACTTTCAGCAGATTGCGGTGCTCTATAAAGACACCGAGGAGCGGTGAAGAAATTCGACGGGGCAAGAATGCCGGAACGAGTCGTTATGACTCAGCTGCAAGGCCTGAATCCGTATCGCTTCAACTGTGATCTTCCGTCTTTGCTCTTTGTTCTGATTCCAGCATCGCGCTGGACTCCTGATTGATTGGTGAGCCTTGAAGCACTCGCGCCGATTCTGCCGCGTGTCCATGGTTTCCCTTGCGCAGGTGAGCGCTCCCATGGCCATGGCCATGTCCTTCTTGGCAGGGTCGTCTGTGATCTGAAAGATTTTCCTTCGCTACTGCCATCGACGGCCTGGCGGCGCTTCGATCGTGCGAATGGTGTGAGCGCTCTCTGCCACACCTGCGTTCGAGCCAGCACCCCAGAAACCTTGGTATGAAGCTTCAGGCACACCCTTGAACAGGTCTTGTTTTCATTGCTTCGACCAGGCATTCTCGAAGGCGGTTGTTTCCTTCTCAGCTTGTCTCCTTGGACCAGCTTGAAGCCAGCGGATGGGTTGTGCCCGATGGACAGCATCGTTGCCGAGGTCCTTGAGCAGCTTGAAGCGGCCCAGCAACTGGGGGCCCACGAGCTGGCGGAAGTCGAAGGCGTGGATCAGCTGCGACAGGGAGGGCTCCCCCCAGGGCCGCTGCAGCAGGCTGTCGTTGGCGTAGACCCACTCCACCAGCAGCTCGATGGTGCGGCGGGCGTAGAAGCAGGCGGTGCGTGGATCAGCCAGGGCAAAGCGCTCGACCCTGGCGGCCTCCTCGTGCAGCTCAGGGCACTGGCCAGCGATCAGGCAGTACTGGGAGGGAAAGTCCGTCACTGCGCCTGATGCTCCACTTCATCAAGAAACGCTGAAGTCGCCGTCATCAGTGCCGGCCAGTCAGGTTGAGCGATTTCAATGCTGTCGTCGGTGCGCGATTGCACTGCAAAGCAGGTGAGATCAGAACGGGCAATCCGCAGATAGCGAAGGGCATCAGGGTCAGCCATTCATCAGGATTCCCTCCTGGTAAGCCTGTGTGGTGACGGCACTGCGGTATTGGGCCCGCTCGCGCACCTCTGCCTAGAATCATGAGATCTGCATCGGAATCCTGGCGGACTGTGCCCCGGGCGCGGGAGCCGAAGAGACGAACCTCGGAGCCGGGGATCCAAGGGGGTGGCGGGAGTGCTGGCCGTCATGGCTGCATTCTGGCTGGACTTGGAGCCGAATTGGTACTCAGTAGTGATAGCGGCCCTGCAGGAATTCCACCCGGCCGGGTTTGACGAGGTAGACACAGCGGTGTTCCTGGGTGATGCGCCTTGACCAGACACCAGGCCCGAGGTAACGCAGCGGCTCCGGTTTGCCGATGCCGCTGCAGGGATCACGAAGGATGGCGCGCATCAGTTCCAGCAGCCTTCTGGCTGTGCGCCGATCGGTGTCTACCCAGTGCTGGAGGTCTTCCAGGAACTCCGGGTGACAAACCGCCTCTCGCCGTTCGCTCATGCCTCCAGCGTGGCGGTGAGATCATCAAGTGAGTGACACGGCAGATCCTCTTGGCGCGCCCGCTCGAGGGCGGAGAGCAGGCGCGCGGCATTGCGGGGCGAACGCAGCAGATGGGCGGTTTCCAGCAGGCCCTCCAGTTCGTCGGCAGCCACCAGTGCCACGTCACCCCCGTTGCGCCGCCGCACCACCACCACATCGCGATCGGCCACCACCCGGTCCATCAGGGTCTTGAGCTGATCGCGGGCTGCGCTGTAGGTGGTTTCGATCGTCACGACGATCCTGTACAGGTGTTCTGTCCAGCTTAGCCGCTGGGAGTTGCCAGCACGGCCAGGTTGCCGAGACATTCATCGATGTGGACAGCCGAACCGATGAAGTGCACACCAATCTCATCGGTGGCACCGGTACGAAGGATGTCGGCCCAGAGCTGCTGGCATTCCTTCTGCGTCCAGGAATAGGTGCGCTGGTAGATCGGGATGATGAACTGGGAAACGGCACCCAGGATCTGGAGGAGCTTGGCTTCTGTGGCTTTCATGATTAGAATAACGCCGCTTGAATAGAGTGACTTAATGTGTCTGATTTATGGCCAAGCATGCAGATTCTTGACCGTAGCTTTTTCGCGGACTTGCAGAACTTTTCAAAGTCATGCTGGTCATCGATTGGCGGACAATGAACTTTTAACTCTCTGAGGTCTTTGACGTTGATGTGCTTGGAGGTTGAACCGGTCATTGCATGTGAAATCCGCTCGGGCTTCAGCAGGTAAAGAAGCTGCGCAAGGAGATATTCAGGCATGAGTCTGCTCGCATCAAGCTTCAGCTGAGCAAGTCGCTGATCCATGCAGACCTCCATGTCGGAGGCCACTATCGCCGCGATCCCTACAGTGCCTTCCCTGCTTAGCGCGATGTCTCCGGGCTCCAAGGGAGCTCTGCGAGATCGCTCTAGAAAATCATCATCTGAAATGCGCCTTGTATCTTTCCAGATCCAATCTCCCTTCCCTAGATTCGAAGTACGCACGCAAATCTGTACCCGTTCAGGGGTCGGGACAGCTCGCATCGAACATCGGCCTTGCTGAACCCTTGACGGTGGCTTGATTCCTGGTTGCATCTCAGTCAGAGACTCCTTGCGATGATCACCCCACCGGCCGGTATTTCAGAAGCCGATTGGGCCGCCACCCCGGTGGGAGTGAAGGCTGGA
>NZ_JAHLYT010000033.1 GCF_025128095.1 Synechococcus sp. CS-1328
CAGCGGATGGCTGGCCGGGATCCGCTCCTCGATCGAGACGTAGGAGAACAAGGAGCCGCTGCGCTCCTGCTGACCTCGCATCAAACCTGCGGCAGTTGCCCCATTTTCGCAGAGGTGGCGGGGTTTTTCAGCAAACTCCTAAGCGCGATCGCCACAAAGGCCGGGGCGGCCGTAGCGCAGCAGCAGCTCGTTGTCCTCGAGCAGGCGCTGCTCCTGCAGCTGCCAGCCGCGCCGCAGCTCATCCACCACCGGCGATGTCACCGGCAACCAGCTGTGAGCCCCCCCCAGGAGCTGGGGGCACAGGGTGAGCTGCAGTTCATCGAGCCAGCCTTCGGCCACGAGCGAGGCCACCAGCCGTGCGCCGCCCAGCACCACCAGCCGCTCCAGACCGGCCAACGCCAGCTGCTCCAACGCCGCTTGCCAGCCGCCACAACAGAGCTGGCGCTCAAAACCAGCGGGCGCGGAGGCTCGATCCCGGGCGGGGGCACCAGGACCATCTGCCAGGCAGGCCGGATCGCCACCAGGATCCAGCCGCCAACGTCGCAGGGGCTGGGCAAAAAAGGGCAGGCCGGCCTCCAGAACGCCACTGCGGCTCACCACCACCGCCAGGGGCTGGGGCTCACGGCCGGCGGCAGCGCGCTGAGCCAGCAGATCAGCCTGGCGGATCAGGCAGGTGGTGCCGTGGCGCCGCAAAGTCTCGGCGCCAATCAGGCAGCCGTCTGCCCAGACCAGCGACTCCTCCAACACCCGCCGATCGCCGCGGCCGCCGATCTGGGCCGCGCCTCCAGCCGCCGGCGCCAGCCGTCCATCCAGGCTCACGGCCAGAACCAGCCGCAGCAGAGGTCTGCTCCGGCCAGACGACAGGGAGACCATGGCGCCAGGCCTCAGACCGCCGCCAGCACCTCAAGTCCGCGGGGCAGCATGCCCAGCTGGGCGGTTTCGGCAAACACCTCGGCGGCGTTGTTGGGGCTCTCCTGCAGGCGCACCTTGTGCAGGCGGGCGCCGGTGGCGGCGATCGGTGCCGCCAGCAAATCGGCGATGTGCAGCGCGATGTTCTCGGCAGTGGGCACGCAGGCGGCGAAGTGGGCCACGTCCTTGTTGAGGAAGGTGTGATCGAAGGGCTCCACCACCAGGTCCTGGACCAGGGCCTGGAGCTCGGCCAGATCACAGACCATGCCGGTGCGGGGGTCGATGCTGCCGCGCACGGTCACATCCAGCAGGTAGTTGTGGCCATGGCCATGGGGCCGGGCGCACTTGCCGTAGATCGCCTCGTTCTCCGGCTGGGAGAGCTCGGGGCGGGCCAGGCGATGGGCGGCGGCGAAATGGGTGCGGATCGAGAGGAAGGCTTCCATGGTGTCGCCGATCACATCGGCCCAGAGGTTGGCGGTTTCGTAGAGGCGCAGCCCCATCAGAGGCAGATGGGGGGCCAGGCGGGTCCAGATCGCCCGCACCAGGGCTTCGGTGGTGGGCAGACAACCGGCCGGGGTGGAGAGATCAAACTCCGGCCAGACCTCGTTGAGGTAGCGGAAGTCGAGCTGTCCGGTCACCTCGCGGCGGATGGCGTGCTTCACATCCGAGAGGTTGAGCACCATGCCATCGGCGTCGAGATCGCCACCCATGGCCACCACCAACTCGTAATTGTGGCCGTGGCCGGGGGCGATGCTGCAAGGTCCGAAGCGCTCCAGGTTGGTGGCCGCATCCAGTTCCGGCAACCAGTAGCGGTGGCTGGCACTGAAGGTGGCCCGCCGTGTGATCACACACGGCCTGCCCTGGCCGTGGGGGCAGGCCGTGCCAGGAGGCACAGATGCTGCCGTGCAAGGAGGCACGGATGCTGGAGGCGACGGCCGCAGCGAAGCCGACTCCGGTGGGGCCAGGGAGGGCGCACGCAAACCGGTAGCCATTTTCGCCCATGCCTGGTAAGGCGTGCATCCTAGAAACCGCATCCCAAGCACTGCCGCGCCCGCCGCCCATGCCCCCCGCCGCTTCCTCCGGATCCGATGGCCGCGACGGATCCAGTGGCTTTGCCGAAACCAATGGCTTTGCCGAAACCAGTGACCCTGCCGGATCCAGTGGCACTGCCGCAGACATCGGCAGGGAAGCCGCCGATCGCACCACCCACCGCTCCCTCGCCCGCCGCCTGGAGGGGATCAACATCTATCTGGTGGGGATGATGGGCGCGGGCAAGAGCGCGGTGGGCAGGCCCCTGGCCGCGGCGCTGGGCTACCGCTTCCTCGATGCCGACACCACGATCGAACAGGTGGCCGGCCAGCCGATTCCTGCGATCTTCGACCAGGAGGGGGAGGCCGGGTTCCGTGCCCTGGAAACCGCAGTGCTCGATCGGATCGCAAGCTGGCACTCCCTGGTGGTGGCCACCGGCGGCGGCGCCGTGACACGGCCCGAGAACTGGGGCCACCTGCACCAGGGGGTGGTGGTGTGGCTGGATGCCGCCGATGCGGTGCTGTTGCAGAGGCTCAGCGCCGACCCCACGCCACGCCCGCTGATGGCCGGGCCCGACCCGCACGGACGGCTGCGCGAGCTGCTGGAGCAGCGCCGCCCCCTCTATGCCCAGGCCGATCTGCACATCGTGCAGGACAGCGGCACTCCGGAGCAGGTGGCGCTCCAGGTGCTGGATGGGCTCCCCTCGATCCTCAAGGAACGCCAGGCCGGCCCCAGCGAACCGCTGACGCTGATCAATGCGGACGGAGCCATCACCCCCTCGATCAACTGACCACTGCGCACCTAACCACGGCTCACTTCACCACCACTCACCTGTGACCGCCGGGCTCCAGGCGCACCGCGAACCACTGGATCGCCAGCCCCGGTGCCAGCTCCAGCTCGCAGGCGGTGTCAAGCAGGCGTTCAGCCTGAGCCTGGGCATCGGCAAGGCCGGCCAGATCCTCGGGAACCGCAGGCAGACGCTCGAGATGGGCCGCCAGCCAGACCAGCGCAGCGCCCACATCGAGGATCTGCTCGGGCTGCCCCGGCTCGAGCACCACGTAATGATCAAGCTCCCGCATCAGGGGATCAGACATGGCCGCAACGCTGCTGGGCACCATCCTGGCGATCCTGCTGGCCCTACCGGGCCACAACGAGCTCAGGCTCGTCCCGCTGCCGCCACAATCCGGTCCCGCCAGCTGAACAGGGGCTCCAGCAGTGGGTTGTCGGCGATACCGGTGACGCCTCGGCCCGCCAGGGGTGCTCCGGCGCTGGCGGGGAATTTCAGCAGCGACAGCTGGGCCGCCACGGCCAGATCCGCCATGGACAGGGCATCGCCCACCAGATAGGGGGTGGACTCCACCAGCAGGGCGAGCTGCTCGAGGTTGCGGCGCAATTGCTGCATCGCCTCCCCGGCGATCGCCTCGCCCACCGCACCGGTCAGGGAGGACAGGGCTTCGGAGGGCAGCGCCCCCACCAGGCTGCGCAAGGGGCCGGGCAGCCGATCCGGCAGCAGGGCCGTGCGCAACACCGGATCGGCGGCGGCGGCCTGCACCAGGGCGAGGCGACAGCCTGCGGACAGGGCGGTATCGGCCCAGTCTTCCAGGAGCCAGAGGCGGGCCCGCTCCACCGGATCGACGGGTTGGAGGGCCGGCGTGGGGTAGCGATCCTCCAGATGCAGGGCGATGGCGGTGGAATCGGTGATCACCTCACCGCCATCCACCAGCACCGGCACCTGCCGCTGGCCCGAGAGACGGAACACCTCCAGCTGGCCCAGGCCTGGTGTCACCTCCACGACGGTGTAGTCGAGACCCTTGGCCGCAAGGATCAGGCGCACCTTCTCGCAGAAGGCCGAATGTCTGAACTGATGCAGTTCCATCGGCGGTGACTCCGGGGGCAAGGGGGACTGGCGGGATGCGGCGGGAGGGATCCGCGGCCGGAATGCAACAGAGCCAACCTCCGGGCGGCAGAGTAGCGAGCACCTGCGAGCGCGTGCACGGCGGCAATGAAGGACTTTTTCGTGAACGTAACGCGGTACCCGCGTTATCTGATCGCCTTCAGCCTCGGGGTGATCAACTCGGTGGTGGAGCCGCTGGCACGGCGGCGCAGCAATCCGGTCACGGCGGTGGCCCTGGTGGGGGCCCTGATCAGCGGCCTGCTCAGTCTGGGCCTGGTGCTGCGTGCGATGGTGACCACAGCACCTCTGGCATAGCCATGGCACAGGGCCGACGGGTGGAACGGGTGGCGGCCCTGATCCGCCGCGAAATCAGCGAGCTCCTGATCACGGGCATCAAGGACGAAAGGGTCAGCCAGGGCATGGTGAGCGTCACCCATGTGGATGTGGCCGGCGATCTGCAGCACTGCAAGATCTTCGTGAGCGTGTTCGGCAGCGACGACGACCGCAGCCAGGCGATGGCCGGCCTGCAGTCGGCCGCGGCCTACGTGAAAGGCGAACTGGGCCGCCGGCTGAAGATGCGCCGAACACCCGAGGTGGTGTTCCAGCTGGATCGCGGCCTCGAGCGCGGCACCACGGTGCTGAGCCTGCTGAACCGCCTTGGGGAAGAACGGCTCAGCAAAGACAGTGACCCCCCCGCGACTGACGACCCCGAGGACCAGGCCGGCGCCACACCATGACCTCGGCCGGGGCTGGCGCTGAAACGGCCACTGAGCAGGACTTGCGGCGGCTGGTGGCTGAGCTGCTGGTGGTGCGCTGCAGCGGCCACCTCAGCGACGATCAGCGGCGCTATCCCCGCTGGGAGCTCGACAACGCCACCCTCCGGCGCCTTCTGGCTGAGGGGGTGGGGGGCGTGATCCTGCTGGGGGGCAGCGCCGCCGAGCTGGGTCTGCGCTGCCGCCAGCTTCAGGCCTGGTCGTCCCAGCCGCTGCTGCTCTGCGCCGACGTGGAAGAGGGGGTGGGGCAGCGCTTCGAGGGGGCCAGCTGGCTGGCACCACCCCTCAGCCTGGGTCGCCTCTACCAGCAGGAGCCAGGGCGGGCTGTGGAGCTGGCCGAGCGCTATGGCCACTGCACGGGCGCCGAAGCCCGGGAGCTGGGCCTCAACTGGGTGCTGGCGCCGGTGTGCGATGTCAACAACAATCCCGCCAACCCGGTGATCAACCTGCGCGCCTGGGGGGAGGATCCCGCCACCGCAGCGGCCCTGGCCACGGCCTTCCTGCGCGGCGCCCAGGCCGAGGGGGTGCTCTGTTGCGCCAAGCACTTCCCGGGGCACGGCGACACCGCCGTGGATTCCCACCTAGAGCTGCCCCGCCTCGATCACAGTCGCGCCCGGCTGGAGCAGGTGGAGTTACCACCCTTCCGGGCGGCGATCGCGGCTGGCGTGGCCTCGGTGATGACTGCCCACCTGCTGCTGAGCGAGCTGGACAGGGAGCAGCCAGCCACCCTGTCACCGGCCGTCCTGGACGGACTGCTGCGCCAGGAGCTGGGCTTCGCTGGCCTGATCGTGACCGACGCCCTGGTGATGGAGGCGATCGCGGCCCGCACCGGCGGGGCCGAGGCCGCCGTGCTGGCCCTCGTTGCCGGGGCGGATCTGGTGCTGATGCCGGAGAACGCCGACGACGCCATCGAGGCGATTCTGGAGGCCGTGCGGCAAGGCCGCCTGTCGGCAGAGCGGCTGGCAGCCAGCCAGCAACGGCGGCGGCGCGCCCTGGCCTCGGTCGCGGAACCCGCAGCTGAGCAGACTTCCGCTGCAGACGCGGCCCTGCCACTCCACCGCCTGAGCGAGGGGCCCCTGGCTGAGCACCGGGCACTAGCCAGGGAGCTGGTACAGGGCGGTCTGCAGCATCGCGGCGGCCGCCTGACGGTCCGCCCGCAGGACAGGCCGAGCACGGAAGGCTGCAACCTGATTCGCATCGACAACGCCCTGCAATGCCCTGCTCTGCCGCTGGGGGCACCAGCCCTGAGCCTGCCGGCAGCAGCAGGCTTCCAGACCCGCTTGCTCGAACCTCGCAGCCCCTCCCCCTGGAGCCAGGATCCCCGCCATCCCCTCAACCTGGAGAGCCTCGGCAGCGGAGCAGTACTGCTGCAGCTGTTCCTGCGCGGCAATCCCTTCAGCGGCGGCGCCGGCGGTCAGGAGCCCTGGGAGCAGGCGATCCGGCAACTGCAGGAGATCGGCCGGCTGGCTGCCCTGGTGGTCTACGGCAGCCCCTATCGCTGGGACAGCCTGGCGGCGGAGCTCGACCCGCAGATTCCCGCCGCCTACTGCCCCGCCCAGACGCCGTTGGCCCAGCGCTACGCCCTGGAGGCCATCGGCCTGGGAGAAGGACGTCAGGCTGGATCCTTCACCGACTGAGCGCCTTGCGCCTCCATGCCTTGGCCGTACACCGCCACAGCCTCGCCATGGCGTCGTGGTCTGGTCATGACACGGTCTGGCAACGACGCGGTCTTCCCCCAGAACAACGTCCCCCAGAGCAACCCATTCCCCCCCGTTGAACGTCTGAACCCCTGACCAACCTGAAGTCCGGGCGCACCTCCTGTCCAGGCTCACCCCACCGCCTCGCTCCAGACCAACCGTGACCCCTCTCCAACCCACCACCATGGGCACCGAGCCGCAGCTCAGCCTTTCGATGATCGTGCGGGACGAGGCCGCCTGCCTGGAGCGGTGCCTGGCCTCGGTGCGGGACTTCGTCGACGAGATGGTGGTGGTGGACACCGGCTCAGGCGATGACACGGTGGCGATCGCCGAGCGGTGCGGCGCCGTGGTGCACCAGATCACCTGGCCCGGCGATTTCGCACCGGCGCGCAACCAGGCCCTGGAGTGGGTCCGGGGGGAGTGGGTGCTGGTTCTAGATGCGGACGAGGTGCTGCGCCCCGAGGCCGTTCCCGCTCTGCAGCAACTGATGGAGCAGCCCGACCTGCTGCTGATCAACCTGCTGCGGCGGGAGCAGGGCGCCAGCCAGTCGCCCTATTCCAGCGTCAGCCGCCTGTTCCGCCGCCATCCGGCGATCCACTGGAGCCAGGCCTACCACTCCCTGGTGGACGACAGCGTGATGGCGCTGATGGCGCAGGAGCCCCACTGGCGCATTGCCGACTGCCCGGAACCGGCCCTGCTGCACGACGGCTACCGACCGGAACTGCTGGCCGATGGACGCAAGGCCCAGCGCCTGCGCCAGGCGATGGAGCAGGAACTGCGCCGCAAGCCCGGCGACCCCTACGCCTGCGCCAAGATGGGCGCCCTCGAGGTGAGTGACGGCCACACGGCACGGGGGCTGTCCCTGCTGGAGCAGGGATTGGCCCAGTGCCCCGCTGAAGCGGTGGCGGAGCGCTATGAACTGCTACTCCATCTCGCCATCGCCACGGCGAGCTCCGAGCCGCAGCGGGCCACCAGGCTGTACCGCGAAGCCCTCACCCTGCCCCTGCCAGCACGGATCCGGCTGGCGGCCTTTCACAATCTGGCGGCGCTGCTGTTGCAACAGGCCGAGGGCGCTGGGCCCGCCGCCACGCCATCGGACCTGAGCGAAGCCCTCGAGCTGGCCCGTGCCGCCACCAGCGCCGCTCCCGAACTGGCACCGGGCTGGATCCAGCTCGGCCTGATCGAACGGCGCTGCGGCCACCTGGAGGCCGCCGCCGCCGCCTACCGCCGAGCGATCACCTGCGATGCCAGCCAGGCAGGGGCCCACCAGAACCTGGCGGTGGTCTCCCTGCTGATGGGCGACATCCCCGCCGCCCGCGAGGGATTCCGCCACGCAATCGCGCTGCTCTCCCGCCAGGGCCAGACCTCTGCAGCGGAAGCCCTGCGCCAGCAGGCGTCCTCGCTGGTGAAGCTGGAGCCCGCCAGACCGTTGACGGGCCGCAGCGTGGCCGTGACCCGGGCCGAGCAACAGCTGGGGGAAGCCCGCGCTCTGTTTGAGGCGATGGGAGCGCGCGTCGTCGATCTGCCGGCCCTCGTGATCGGTCCTCCCGATGAATGGGGGCCGCTCGACGACGCCCTGGCGGAACTGGAGCACTTTCACTGGCTGATCCTGTCCAGCGCCAACGGGGTGGAGGCGGTGCAACAGCGGCTGCGGCGCCGCGGCGGCGATCTGGCGCACCTCCCCAGCAGCCTCAACATCGCCGCGGTGGGCCGCAAGACGGCCCGGCAGCTGGAGGATCTCGGCGCCCCGGCCGACTTCGTACCTCCCGCCTATGTGGCCGACAGCCTGATCGAGCACTTTCCCGTCTCAGCCTGGGGCCTGCGGTTGCTGCTGCCACGGGTGCAGAGCGGCGGCCGCACCGTGCTGGCGGAGGCCTTCGGCGACGCCGGTGCCCGGGTGGTGGAGGTGGCCGCCTACGAAACGCGCTGCCCTGAGGGCCTGCCCTCGGAGGCCCTGCTGGCCCTGGAGCGCGGCGACCTGGATGCGATCACCTTCAGCAGCGGCAAGACGGTGAGCCACACCTGCCAGCTGCTGCAGCGCCACTTCGGGAGCGACTGGCTCCAGCGGCTGGACGGCGTGGCTGTGATCTCGATCGGCCCCCAGACCACGGCCCGCTGCCTCCAGGAGCTGGGCCGGGTGGACGCCGAAGCCGATCCCCACGACCTCAACGGGCTGGTGGCGGCCTGCTGCCGGGCCCTCAGTGAACAGCCCTGAGTCATGCCCTCAGAGCTCGGCGGTGATCGTGCGATCGGCCTGGCGCAGCACCAGGCGCCCCTGCTGAACGTCCACCGCCTGCACCGACCAGCCAGGCGGCAACAGGTCTGTGGAGCGACCACCCTGATCGCCCTGCGCGAGGCTGCCGCTCACTGCCCCGAACTGGACAAGGGCCTGGGGCCGACCGCTGGAGGCCACCACACCGTTGAAGCGGAAGGCCTCGGGGAGGCTGAGGGGAGGGCGGACCTGTACCTGGGTTCCTGGAGCCCCGGGCAGACCGGAGGGGAGCTTGCCACTGGCACTGAGCAGCGGCGAACTGAAGGGATCCAGGCGACCCACCGCCATCGACGCCACCACCTCCTGGGGCTTGGGCAGAGGTGTCAGGCCTGAGGAATCGATCGGAGGCTCTGAGGCAGGTTTCTCCCGGGCTGGTGGCTTGCCATCCGGAGCAGGTGCCTGAGCGGCAGGGCCGCCGCCAAAGCCGGGAATCGAGAAGGGCAGCTCAATCCCCTGACAGCCCGTCAGCAGCAACGTCAGCGCCAGGGCTGCTGGAGATTTCGACCAGGTCGCGAAAACGGTCAAGGTTGGCCTGCAGTTCCTTGGTGACGATGCCCCCCAGGATGCTGGGTTCCATCAGGGGCGCAAGCACCCCCGGCAGCTCATAGCTGACGCTGAGCCTGACCGTGGTGCATCCGGGACCCTGCGGATAGAAGCGCACTGCCCCCCGGGTCGGCAATCCCCCCACCGATTCCCAGTGAAGCTGCTGGGCCTCGACCCGCTGGGTGATGCGCGCCTTCCAATGGAAACGAAACCCCTGGGCTGCCAGGGTCCAATCGGTGAGATCGGGATCATCGAGGGTCTTGACTGACTCGATCCAGCGCATCCAGCGCGGCATCGCCTCCAGATCGCTCCACACCACCCAGACCCGATCCGCGGGGGCCTGGATCTCGGTGGTGACGCTGTGCTCAAGCCAACGGCCCATGGGGAAAGGTGCGAGGGGTCAGGCCACGGCCGCAGTGCTGGCGAGCTGGACCGGGCGGTCCAGAATCGCGGCCGCAGCCAGACGCCCGCTCATGGTGGCGCCTTCCATCGAATCGATGTAGTCCTGGCGGGTGTAGCTGCCCGCCAGAAAGAAATTGGATACCGGGGTGCGCTGATCCGGACGAAAGGGCTCCATTCCCGGCGCCTCGCGGTAGAGCGACTGGGCCAGCTTGACCACGTTGCTCCAGACCAGCGTCAGGTTGCGGGATGAGGGGAAGAGGCTGCGGACCTGGGCGTCGGTGGCGGCCACGATCTCCTCGATCTTTTTGGGGATCCAGGGATCGCCCGGGGTGAGCACGCATTGCAACAGCGAGCCCAGGCCAGGCCTGCGGTAATCCACCGGGCTGGCCAGGGCCAGGTCGGCAAAGCAACTGAAATCGGCGTCTGCCGTGTAAAGCAGATTGTCCAGGCCGGCCGGATGGGCGAGGTCGGCCCGACGGCCGGTCGCCTCGGCGGAATCCCCCAGTTCGGTGACCCAGCCGTCGTAGCGGAGCTGCACGGTGGCAACCGGCACGGCTTCCAGCCGGTAGATCGCATCAAAAATCTCGTGGCGCCGCCAGGCCTTGGGCAGCAGGCGCTGGATGCCGGGCACATCACAGGCGGCGAGATAAGCCTCGGCCTGCACGTTCAGATCCCCCGCCGGCGTTCCCATCGTGAGCCCCGTGACCCGGGTGAGCGGAGCGGCGGCCGGATCACCGAGCTCTGCTGGTGCCTCCTCGAAGTGCACCTCCTTGACGCGGTGGCGCAAGTGCAGGCGGCCGCCACGGGCTTCGATGTAGGCCAGGATCGGTCCGGTCAGCCAGCGATGGGGCGAGCCCTTGAGCAGGTTGAGCTTGGAGGCCTCGGTCTTGGCCGCGAACATCATGAAGATGGTGAGCATGCAGCGGGCCGAGATCGTGGCGCAATCGATGAAACCCAGCGCGTAGGCCACCGGATTCCACATGCGCTCGATGCTGCGCAGACTGCCGCCATGGCCGAGGAACCATTCCTGGAAGCTGATCCGATCGAGATCGCGGATCACCTGCATCGCCCCTTCGTAATCCACCAGTCCGCGCACGATCGGGCTGGTGCCCAGGGCCAGGGCATTGCGCAACTTGTCGATCCAGTCGAGCTGGGGGGTGGTGAAGAAGGCCTTGAGCCCGTTGAAGGGGGCACCGATCGGGAAGCGGAAATCGAGTTCGCGCAGATCCCCGCCCGCATTCACGAACAGATGGGTGTGGTCCTTGGGCAGGAGGTTCTCGAACGCCCCCACCTTGCGCATCAGGGCAAAGAGGTTGGCGTAGTTGAAGAAGAACACATGCAACCCCATCTCGATGTGGTTGCCCTCGGGATCTTCCCAGCTACCCACTTTGCCACCCATGAAGGGCCGGGCCTCGTAGAGATCCACCTGGTGACCGGCATCGACCAGATCCACTGCCGCGGAGAGTCCCGCCAGCCCTGCTCCCACGATGGCGACCCGCACCCTTTGAACTCCCGAACTGGGCCGACTCTATGGAGACGGCTGCGTCAGCGAGGGCCGCAGCCAACGCCGGATGGATCGACCAGCAGGGTGCGAACGCCGCCGCCGCGATGAAGGCCGCGGATGGGTTGAAGGCGACAGCCTCACCCCGGGCTCCATAGAGTTGCCGCATGACCCCATCAGCGGCCCCAGCGATGAGCCCCGAGATCGCGCCTACAGAAGCCGCGACCCTTCAGACCAGGGGCACCGCAACCACTTCAACCGCAACCACTGCAACCGCAACCAGAGGCATCGAAACCGTGAGCACCGAAACCATGGCTGCCGCAACCGTGAGCCAACCCGAACCCGGCTTCGCTCCCCCCCAGGCTTCCGCCGGCAAGGACGGCCGGGGCATCCTGATCACCGAGCCGGCGATGAAGCAGCTGGCCGCCCTGACCAGCCAGCAGGGGGAGGCCAAAGTGCTGCGGGTGGGCGTGCGCTCCGGCGGTTGCAGCGGCATGAGCTACACGATGGACTTCGTCGATGCCGACCAGATCCGCTCCGATGACGAGCAGTACACCTACGAACCGGACGGATCGGCTGCCTTCCAGGTGGTCTGCGACCCCAAGAGCCTGCTGTACATCTACGGCATGCAGCTCGACTTCTCCAGCGCCCTGATCGGGGGCGGCTTCAACTTCACCAACCCCAACGCCACCCAGACCTGCGGCTGCGGCAGTTCCTTTGCCGTCTGACCCCTGGGCAGCGACTGCCGGCATGGGACTCTGAGATCCCGAGGCTTCGCTCCCGCCGATGACGGCCACCTTTGAATCCCGCTTCGATGCGGCCATCACCCGCTATCAGCAGGGTGGGCCGTCCGCCGAGTTGATCGGGGAATTCCAGGCGATCACCGAGCAGGCACCCCGCCAGTCGGCGGGCTGGACCTGCCTGGCCTGGCTGCAGTTGCTGGAAGGCCAGGCCGACGACGCCCTGCGCTCGGCCCGCACGGCCGTGAAGCTCAATCCCCAGGATCCCCAGGCCCGCATCAACCTCTGCCTGGCCCTGCTCGAGACCGATTCGAAGGGGGTGCGCGAACAGATCGAGATGGTGCAGCGGGTGATGCAGATGGCTCCGGAACTGGCCGCGGAACTGAACGACTCGATGGCCGATGGCCTGCAGCGCAAGCCCGGTTGGCCGGCCATGCAGAAGGTGCAGCGGTGGCTGCAGGGTTGACACGCCTGCTGTTGCTGAGCAACGGCCACGGGGAAGACCTCAGTGGCGCCCTGCTCGGCCGCGCCCTGCTCCAGCAGCCGGGGATCCAGGTGAACGCCCTGCCCCTGGTGGGCCATGGCGAGCCCTACCGCCAGGCTGGCATCCCTGTACTGGGCCGCACCCGCTCCTTCAGCACCGGTGGGCTGGGCTACACCAGCCTGCGCGGGCGTCTGACCGAACTCGCCCAGGGGCAGGTGGTGTATCTGTTCCGCCAGCTGCTGCGGCTGTGGCGGCAGCGAAAGCAGACCGATCTGGTGGTGATCGTGGGCGACGTGGTGCCGTTGCTGGCCTGGTGGCTCACCGGGTGCAGAGGCGTCGTGTATCTGGTGGCCTACTCCAGCCATTACGAAGGCCGCCTGCGGCTGCCCTGGCCCTGCGGCTGGATCCTGCAGCGACGGCGCCTGCTGCAGGTGTGGAGCCGCGACGCCCTCACCGCCACCGACCTGAGCCAGCAGCTGGGGCGGCCGGTGCTGTTCCTGGGCAACCCCTTCTTGGATCTGGTGGCGGATGGCTCCAGCAACGGGCTGCCGTCAGCGCCTGGAGAGGCCGAAGCCATCGACGACGCCACGGCCACGGACGAAGCCATGGACACCAGTGCGTCACCACAGAGCCTGGCCCTGCTGCCCGGCAGTCGACTTCCGGAAGCCGAGCAGAACCTGGAGCTGATGCTGCGCCTGCTCAGCCTGCTGCCGCAGGAGCTGAGGCAGCCGTCACGGCTGCGCCTGCGGGCGGCTCTGGTGCGGCACCTCGACAGCGAGCGCCTGGCGGCCCTGGCCCAGCGGCTGGGCTGGCAACTGCAGGGTTCCGCCGATCTCCCCCAGGGCCTCTGGCTGGAGCGTGAGGAGCTGCGGCTGGAGCTGGCTTGGGGTCAGTTCGCCTCGCTCCTGCGGCAGAGCGATCTGGTGCTGGCCATGGCCGGTACCGCCACGGAGCAGGCCGTTGGGCTGGGAAAACCGGTGCTGCAGCTGGCCGGTCAGGGCCCCCAGTTCACGGAGGGCTTCGCCGAAGCCCAGAGGCGCCTGCTCGGCCCCGGGGTGGTGTGTGCTCCTGGCGAGGCCGGCACGCTCGACACCCTGCGGGCCAGTGCGGCTCTGGCGGCGCGATTGCTGGAAGATCTGGCCGATGCAGAACGCGGACCCCAATGGCGCCGGCAGCTGCGTCAGCTGGGCCTGGAGCGGATCGGAGAGGCCGCTGGCACCCAGCGCATGGCCGCGGCGATCATGGCCCTGTTGCCCCAGGACTCCACTGCCGCTCATGGCTGACACCGCCACCCCCCTGCAACGGCTCAAGGGGGCCCTCGACACCGTGCTGGTGATCGATGTGTTCGTGGTGCTGGCCGGCGCCGGCTGGTTCGCCCTGGCCGTGGCCCTGCACAGCCAGGAGATCGAGGCACCGCTGCAGGTCTTTCAACGGCTGTGGGAGCCCCTGTTCACCCCGGCGATCGGCCTGCTTATGGCGGCGGCCCTGATCAGTGGGGCGCTGGGCTGGTGGCAGCGACGAGCGCAGCGTTGAGCTCCGGGTAATGGAAACTGAATCCCTGCAGCTGCAGCCGTTCCGACACGACCCGCTGGCCCTGGAGCACCACCTGGGCGCCATCGCCGAGCAACAGCTGCAGGATCGGACCGGGAACGGGCAGAAGACTGGGGCGGCCCAGAACCTTTCCCAGGGCCGCCGCGAACGACGCCATCGTGGCGGGCTCCGGTGCCACCGCGTTGTAGACCCCGCGAAAGCCACCATCCTCGAGGGCCGCACCGATCAGGCGGCAGAGGTCATGCCGATGGATCCAGCTCATCCACTGCCGGCCTGAGCCGATCGGACCGCCGAAACCGGCCCGGAACACCGGCAACATCTTGGCCAGGGCACCACCATCGGGCCCCAGCACAATGCCAATGCGCAGCTTCACCACCCGGCAGCCCGCTGGCGCCCGATCGGCCGCCGCCTCCCACTGCCGGCAGACATCGGCGAGGAAATCAGCCCCCGTGGGGCTCGATTCAGCAAACCGCTTCTCCAGGCTGGTGCCGTAGTAGCCCACCGCCGAGGCGTTGACCAGCACGGCCGGAGGCCGCCTCAGGCCGGCCATCGCCTGCACCAACCAGTTGGTGGTGCTCAGGCGGCTGTCGAGCAACAGCTGCCGCTGGGAGACACTCCAGCGCTTCTCGGCAATCGGCTCACCGGCGAGGTTCACCACCCCATCGGCCTCAGCCAGGGCCTGCAGCAGCTCAGATCGCTGCCAGGTGGCCGCATCCGTTGGGTCGAGCTGCATGGCCGCGAAGCGCTCCCCGAGCAGATGGGGGAACGGCTGGGCCCGGCGGCTCAGGAGCACGATCGAATGGCCCAATTCCAGCAGGAACGGAACCAGCTCGCGGCCCACGAAACCCGAACAACCCAGCAACAGCAGACGCACGTCCGTCGATCGAAGCGATGGAGTGCCGCGAGGCTAGGCCTGCGGCGGCTCCGTGGTGGTGGCCAGTCCGAGCCGCTGAGCCAGCGGCACCAGCAGAAAGCCCTGGCCCAGCAGGCCCAGCAGCACCACCCCCAGGGCCAAGGGAGGCATCGCCTCCCCCCAGGGGACGGAGCTTGCAGCGGCCTGGATCGCCAGGGCGATCGGCACCGCGCCGCGCAGACCGGAGCAGGAAATGAACAGTCGGGCATTGCGGCGGAAACCGGAGCGCGCCAGCAGCAGCTCCACCATCAGCCAGCGGGCCAGCAGCATGGAGCCGAACAGCACCAGCACCTGCAGGGACGACTCCACCACCGCATCGGCGCTCACCACCAGTCCCATGCAGAGGAACAGCAGCAGCTCCGCCATCTTGGCGAAGCCGGCGTGAGCCTCCTCCAGCACCAGGCGCTCGGAATCGGCGCTGTTCCCCAGCACCAGACCGGCGATATAGGCCGCCAGCAGGCCACTGCCGCCCAGCAACTGGGTGCCGCCCACCAGCAGCATCAGCACCGCCAGGCTCACCACGGCCAGCAACGCCGGGCTCGTCAGCGACCGCCGCGCCCCCAGCAACTGCCCGGCCAGGCTGCCGCCTAAAAAGCCCAGCAGGATCCCCAGCAGAAACTGACGCATCACCTCGGTGACCAGGGAGGAGGGCGTCGCCAGCCCCGACTCCCCTCCCGCCCCAGCCATCGCCATCGCCACACCGGCCAGCACCACCGCCACGGGGTCGTTGAAAGCGGACTCACACTCGATCAGATCGACCAGGCGCTTCGGCAGCCGCCCCGACAGGGGCCGCAGCAGGGCCAGCACGGCGGAGGCGTCGGTGCTGCAGACCATGGCACCGATGAACAGGGCCAGGGGAAAACTCACCGGCACATCGACCTCCGGAAGGGAGCCAATGGCCATCACCACACCCGTAATCAACAGGGCCGTGACCAACGACCCAAGGCTGGCAAGCCTGGCAGCCGGCTGAAGCACGGCCCGCAGCTCGCCCCAGTTGGTGGTGAGCCCACCGAAGAACAGCACCAGCACCAGCGAGACCTGGGCGATCTGATCAGCGCCGGCCAGAGTGAGCAGCGGCTGGGCATCGAGGCCGGACAGGGCATCAAGGTCGTTATCGGTGAGCAGGCCAAGCACCAGAACCAGCAACACGCCAGGAACCCGCAGGCGGGACGCCATGTCGTCGAGCAGCACCGCGACCAGCATCAGGGCGCCAAACACGGCCAGCAGCAAGGCCAGGGTGGGGGACATGGGCGTGGTTGAGCTGCAGGGGTCCTAGCCTGGCTCCAGACCAGCAGCCACCGAAGGCTGAACCCATGACCGACACCATCACCAGCCCACCTCCGTTGAAGAAGGGAAGCCTGGTGCGGGTCGACCGGGCCGCCTACTGCGGCAGCCTTGAGGCTGCGGCCAGTGATCCGGCGCCTCCCGCCTATCTGTTCGAGGGGCCCGGTGAGATCCTGCTGATCAAGGGCGACTACGCCCAGCTGCGCTGGTGCCGCCCCGTGCCTGACGTCTGGCTGCGCCTGGATCAACTGGAGGCCTACCCCGCCTGAGCCCGATACGGTTCATCCTTCTCAGAGTTCCAGGCCACCTCAGAGTTCCAGGCCGCGCCGTTCCTGCTTCAAGCGGCTGCGGCGCTGCTTGGCGTCCCGCAGCATTTCGCGGCCGTCGTGTAGATAGCCGTCCACATACCCCATGGTGTAACGCTCCAGTTCCTGCAGGGCGTCCTTCACCTGACTGAGGCAGTGATAGAGGCTGAGGCCAAAGCCCTTGGCCGAGGCGGGACAGGGCCGTGAGCCAAACAGTGCCTCCACCTTCTCGATCTTCGCCTGGCTCTGGGCCAGAAAGGCGCAGAACGCCTCCATCAGCTGATCGTCGTAAGGATCGGCTGCCAGCTCCCTCAGTTGGGCAGGAAAGGGATTGATCACCTGGCCGAGCAACCGATCAATCGGTGCGTACACCTGCTGCAACCAGGTCAGCAGCAGGCCATCGTCGTCGCCGCCGCTGCGTGGCGCTGGCCGTCGAGCGGCGCGAGCGGCCTCGGTGGCAGCGGCTGTGGCAGCAGCTGTGGCAGCGGCAGCCGTTGCAGAAGCCGTTGCGACGGATGTCGCCGCCACCAGAGCGCGATGGCCGTCGTAGCGCCGGCGCCGTTCACCATCGCCCAGCACTTCCCAGGCGGCGTTGAGGGCCAGGATCGTGTCGTCGCCGCCCCCGGCGTCGGGATGGTGTTGCTTCACCAGGGCGCGGTAAGCCGCCTTGATCTCGGCGGAGGTCGCGCGAGTCGACACCCCCAGCACGGCATAGAGATCCCGGGATCCAGCGGCGGACTGGGGCAAGGCTCGGCAAACAGCAGGCTGCCATCATCGCCAGCGGGCCTGCCCACCCACGAGGCGGCCATGAAAAAGGCCCCCAACTGGGGGCCAGGCGCTCGGGTGGCGCAGGTGTGAGGGATCCGGGAGAGGGCTCTGGACTCAGAACTTGAACTGGGTCTGGACCAGTCCACCAAAGACGTGGTTGGTCTCACCTGAGGTGGTGAACTGACCGTCGGGGCGGCTGAGGTAGAAGATCGCCGGGGTGACGCTGATGTTGTCCGTCACCTGGAACTTGTACCACCACTCCCACACATAGTTGCCGTCCTGCGGGGTGTTGCCGTCCCGCAGGCTGGTGGCGAAGACCGGCTGACCCACGGCCATGCCGAGTGCATTGCCCTTGGCGAAGACATCAGCCCACTCCAGCCCCACGGACCAGGACTGGCTGGCATCGATGTTGTTGGCGGCATCAAAGCCTTCGGAGGATCCGGCCTGGGTGAGGGAGTTGTAGCCCCAGCCCGCGCTGATCGAAGGCACCCAACCGGAATCGATCGGCTGCCAGGCCGCGGTCACGGCGAAGTTGTTGGAATAGGCGGAATCATCCGAGCCGCTGGCCGGGCAGGGCTGGTTCTGGTTGGCGAACTGGCTGCCGCGGCGGAAGTTCTGGCCGCACTGGCCGTAACGCCAGGCGAATGCAAGCGCCCACTGGGGAGCCGCCACACCGATCTGGGTGGTGAAGCTGCCCTTGCTGCCGTCGGTGAACAGGCCACCCTTCTCAGGATTGCCTTCGTTACCGCTGGGACCGATGTAGCTGGTGGAAGCGGCGAAGTAAGGATTTCCCTTCTTCACGTTCTGCTTCCACATCAGGCCGAAGGCAGCGCCAGTGGCCTTGTTGTAGGTGCCAGGAGCACCGTGCAGGGTAAAGACGTCCAGAATGTTAGTGCCGCGGCCGCCATAGAACGACGGACGAATCGCCAGAAATTCCGTATTACGGGCCCGGCCGCCGATCAGAGCGGTGAAGGAGCTGCCGATCGGGAAGCGGTAGTAGAGACGATCAATTTCCACAGCACCAGGGCCAGCCGAGGGGCTGAAGGCCCGGTCCAGAGCCATCAGGCTGAAGGGCTTGCCGCTGAAGGGGCTGTTATTGAAGTCGCCGCTGCGCAGGCGGGTGTACAGCAGATCCTTGCCGGTGAAGCTGGTGGAGAGATTCAGACGCACGTCGTAGTTGAAGACGGTGGCGCCGAAGTTCTTGCTGTTTTCATCCGGGCTGCGGTCCCCGAGGTTCTCGCTGCCACCGAAGCTGTTGGCACCCAGCACGAAGACCGTGTCACCGGACAGCTTGGTGGTGGTGGAGAACTGGGTAGCCTCGAGCTCACCCACCTTGGCCTCAAGACCGTCGACGCGGCCCCGGAGCACGGCGAGTTCCTTCTCGAACTCCTTCATCAGGCGCTTGAGCTCGTCGGTCACCTCGGTGATCCGATCGAGACAGGCGTTCAGCAGGGCCGCCGCTTCATAGCGGGTCATGGCCTGGCCGCCTTTGTAGGTGCCGTTCGGGTAGCCGGCGACGCAGCCGTAGCGCTCGATCAGGTTGCTGAGCGCCTGATAGGCCCAGTCGGTGGGGCGCACATCGGAGAACTGGTTGATGCTGGTGACCTGCTCCTGGCCATCCACCACCTCAGCCTCGGCGTAGCGATTCACGCCGGCCAGATTGAGATCGGCGGCTTGCACAGCCAGTGGGGACAGCAGGCCCAGGGCCGCTGGCGCCAGAAAAAATTGCTGGAAAGGTTTCATCGAGATCCTCACACCAAATTGAGGGGGCCAATCCAATGGATCAGCCGCGACATCCTTACAGACACAACAGCGGAGTGCCTTCGCTGCGAGCACAGACCGAAGTGCCCTGGGATACCTAATCCAGCCCCGAGCAAGAACAGATTCGCAGCATAAAAAATCCCGGCGAGACAGGCCCACCGGGACAGAACAAACGAGGCGAAGTAATGCTGGGGTGCTTACCGATTGCGAGGGCTGAAGGATTCCAGGCGCTTTAAATGCAGCTAGGCGATGTGTGAGAGGAGCCGAGTGCTAGCGCCAACGGAATCAGCAGTCAACGTCAAGAGGAAGGAAGCAAGCAGGAGAGCACGGATGAGGCACTCTCCAGGCCAACTTCAGACCTGAATCAGAACTTGAAGGTGGTCTTGACCAGACCGCCGAACTGATTGAAGGTGTCGCCGTTGAACTTCTGGATCTGACCCAGAGGAGCGCTGAGGTAGTAGATGGCCGGGGTGACGGAGATGTTGTCGGTCACCTGGAACTTGTACCACCACTCCCAGACGTAGTTGCCGTCGTTGGGGCTGTCACCCAGGGCGTCCTTGATGTCGCTGTCATCACCGAAGCTGGTGATGAAGGTGCCCTGACCAACCGCCATACCGGCGGCGTTACCCTTGATGAACACGTCTTCCCACTGCAGGCCGACGTACCAGGACTGGCTCTGAATGCCGTCGAAACCGGCGAGGTCATCAGCGGTGTTGTAACCGGTGATGCCCCAGCCAGCGCTGATCGAGGGAACCCAGCCAGCCTCGGAAGGCTGCCAATAGCCGCTCACGCCGATGGAGTTGCTGCTGTCGAAGCCACCGAACTCACTCACACCCACGGCGAAGGGAGTACCAGCAGCAAACCCGATGCCGTTGGCATAGGTGTAAGCCACGGCCAAGCCCCAGTTCTCAGCGGCATAGCCGATCTGAGCGGTTCCGGTCTGGGCCGAACCATCGGTGCCGATACCACCGATGTTGGGATTGCCTTCGTTACCGTTGGCGGCGACGTAGTTGAGGCTGACGCTCCAACCATCCTTCTGCCACCAGATACCTGCACCAGAGCCCAGGTTCAGGCTGTAGGCGGCAGGAGCACCGGCGTAGGTGAAGAAGTCGAGAACGGTGTCAGCGGGATACACGCTGGGCCACATGGCCAGCATGTCGTCCTGACGGACGCGACCACCGATGGTGACGGTGAAATCGCTACCAACCGGGAACTGATAGAACAGGCGGTTGATGTTGACCTGGTTGTCAGAATCGTCTTCCTGGAAGGCGACTTCCAAGGCGCTCAGGGGGTTGGGAGCGAACTCGTTACCACCCAGGTAGGTGGTGTCACGGAAGTTGCCGGCGCGCAGACGGGTGCGCAGCAGATCCTTACCGGTGAAGCTGGTGTCGAAGTTCAGCTGAACGTCGTAGTTGAACGTCGTGGCGCCCAACTCAGAGCGGTACTGATCGCGGATGGCGGTGGCGTCGCCGTTGAAGCTGTTGGCGCCCAGAACGAAGGTCGCCTTACCATTCAGCTTGGTGGTGGTGGAGAACTGGTTCGCTTCCAGCTCACCCACTTTGGCCTCGAGACCGTCAACGCGGCCGCGGAGCACGGCGAGTTCCTTCTCGAACTCCTTCATCAGGCGCTTGAGCTCGTCGGTCACTTCGGTGATCCGGTCGAGGCAGGCGTTCAGCAGGGCAGCCGCTTCATAGCGGGTCATGGCCTGGCCGCCTTTGTAGGTGCCGTTCGGGTAGCCGGCGACGCAGCCGTAGCGCTCGATCAGGTTGCTGAGTGCCTGATACGCCCAGTCGGTGGGGCGAACGTCGGAGAACTGGCTGATGCTGGTGACTTGCTCCTGGGAGGCGTACTGGTTGACGCCGTCCAGGTTGAGGTCGTTGGCGTTGGCGGCCAAGGGGGCCAGCAAGCCAAGGGCCGCAGGAGCAACCAGCAGTTGCTTAAAGAGTTTCATGGGGTCCTCACACAAAAGGCGCAATGCGCCGACCCGAAGGATGGCGGCAGGCGATGCAGCCGACAAGCACCGCTGTGCCACTCCCGCCAATGACCAACGGCCTGGATCTCTGGACATAGGGTGAACGCCTGCTGCCGGGCCCGGGGATGCACCGATCCAGAGACCCGGGTCCCTGGCTGCCCCTGGGGCTGGGAGCCGCGCTGCGGCTGGTGCAGATCTGGATGCCGATCGTCGGAGTCCACAGCTGGCGCCAGGCGGACACGGCGGCCATGGCACGCCACTTCGCCGGCAACGGCCTCGTGTTCTGGCTTCCCCAGATCGACTGGGCCGGGGCCTCTCCCGGCACCGTGGAGAGCGAGTTCCCGCTGTCTCCCTACCTGAGCGCACTGCTCTATCGCCTGTTCGGGGTGCACGAGTGGCTGGCCCGCGGCCTGGCGGTGGTCTTCAGCCTGCTGACGCTCTGGCTGGTGATCCGGATCGGCCGCCAGCTGTTAGGCCCCAGTGCCGGCTGGTGGGGGGGCCTGTTCTTCGCCGTCTTGCCCAGCAGCGTCTATTTCGGCCGCAGCGTGCAGCCGGAGCCCCTGCTGATGCTGCTGGCGGCGCTGGCCTTCGAGCGGCTGCTGGCCTGGCGCGAGCAGCGGCGGCGCCGCGACCTGGTGCTGAGCTGGCTCGGTTTCACGGGAGCCTGCCTGCTCAAGGTGTTCCCGCTGCTCTGGCTCGGGCTGCCGATGCTCTGGATCTGGCTGAGGCAGCGCCCCCGTCGGGCTGCACCGCTGGGCCGGACTGGTGGCTGGCTTGGTGGCTGGGCTGGTCCTCTGGTCTTCAGCCTGGCCACCGTGGCCGTCACGGCCATTTGGTATTGGCATGCCTACCGGCTCGGACAGGCCAGCGGGCTGAGCTTCGGCTTCTGGGGCGACGATGTCGATCGCGCCAACCCGCTGGAACTTCTCGGTTGGAAGTACTGGCTGGAGCTGTTGCTACGCATTGCGGTGCGGAACCTGGCTGTGCTCGGCGTGCCGCTGCTGGTGCTGGGCCTGGCGGCAGCGCCGGCCCGGGGGGGCGCCTCCCTGATCGTGGGCCTGGCCGCCGTACTGGCAGCCGGAGCGCTCGCAGCGCGCTCAAGCGCCGTGCACGAGTACTACCAACTCCCCCTGATGCTGTTTGCCTGCCCGTTGATGGGCCTGGGCTGGGAGCAACTGCGGCAGGGCTGGGCAGCGGCGCCACGCCAGTGGATCGCCTTCGGCGGGCTGGCCCTGCTGCTGGCCAGCAGCCTCACGATCCTCTCGCTCGACTACTGGCGGGTGGAGCGCCAGCAATGGCGGCAGCTCGGCCCGCTGGCGGCAGCAATCCGGGCCACCACAGCGCCGGGCGATCGCATCGTGTCTGTCACCGGTCCGGATCCCACCCTGCTGAACCTGGCCCAGCGGCAGGGTTGGCTGGTGAGCCCCGCCAAGGTGAGTGCCAAGGCAATCCGGCGCTGGCGGCGCCAGGGGGCCGTGGCGCTGGCAGGCAGCCTGGACACGATCGAGAGCTTCCGCCCCTTTGAAAGCGGGCCTGACAAGACGGCACTGGTTCAGACCCTCTGCCAGCTCCACCAGAACGCCGCCGGATCAGACTCCAAAATCGGTGCCAGCTCCGTCTCCCCCTTGACGACCGCCTGCCCCTGGCCTCGGCAGAGCTGGTATGTCGTGCCACTGAACTGAATTCATGGACCCACAGGAGGCCGCCGCCCTCGGTCAACCATCGAGGCCTGCCGCCACGCCAAAGGAGCAGGCAGAGCGGCACGCACCCAGCCGAAGCCAGCGGCAGATCCAGGCCACACGACGGGTGTGGATCGCCGCGGCGGTCTTCGCGGCCGTGGGCCTGCTGCTGCAGTGGTGGCGCCTGAGCGTGCTCACGGCCTCTTATGACCAAGGCATCTTTCTTCAGGTGCTCGCCAATGGCTGGCGCGGCCATCCCTTCGAAAGCACCCTCTCCTCACAGTTGTCGACCAACGTGGTGCATGGCGGCGAACTTCCCGCCCTTGGGTACCACCGCCTGGGCCAGCACTTCACGCCGATCCTGGTCCTGTGGATTCCGCTGGTGCGGCTGCTGGGCCTCTGGGCCCTTCCCCTGATTCAGGTGGGGCTGGTCACCGCCGCCGGCCTGGTGCTGCACCAGCTGGCTCGCAGGCGCCTGGAGCCAGGGCTCGCCGCCTGGATCGCCTTCAGCTTCTTCGCCGCCAACGCCGTGGTCGGCCCCACCTGGGGCAACTTCACCGACCTCTGCCAGCTGCCGCTGGTCTTCTTCCTGCTGATCCTGGGCCTGGAGCGTCGCTGCCTCTGGCAGATCGTCCTGGGGGCCCTGGTCATGCCGCTGATCCGGGAAGACACAGGGGTCTTGCTGGTGGGGGTGGCCCTGTGGCTCGTGGTACGCCAACGGCAGCGCTGGCCCCTGGCCCTGGCACTGGCCGCCTACGGCGGCGGCTGGGTGGTGCTGGTGACCAACGGGCTGATGCCCCTGTTCAGCGAGGACAATTCGCGCCGCTTCATGGTGGAGAACTTCGGCCAATACCTGGGCGAGCGGAATCAGGCCAGCAGCCTCGAGGTGCTGCTGCTGGTGTTGCGTCAACCCCTGATCCTGCTGCGGGAACTGGTGAGTCCACCCGGGCAGACCCTGCGCTACCTCCTGGCCCAGGGCCTGCCGCTGATCTTTGTGCCGCTGATCGCCCTCGACAGCTGGCTGCTGATGGGCCTGCCACTCCTGGGGTTGCTGCTGGCCCAGGGCACCAACAACCCCCTGTCGATCAACATCCGCTACACGTTTCTGGTGGTGCCCGGTCTGTTCAGTGGAGCGGTGTTCTGGTGGGGGCGTCACGGCGCCGTCTTCCATCGCCGCCATCTGAAGGCTGTCTGGAGCGGTGCCCTGCTGCTCTCCCTGCTGTTCGCCCTGAGCGCCAATCCGAATCGGAGCCTGTCCTTCCTCATCCCGGACAGCATTCACCCCTGGGTGTATCAGGCTCCCTGGCGGCAATGGCAGCATGGCCAGGCAGCGCGTCGGGCCCTCTCCACGATTCCGGCAGAGGCATCGGTCGCTGCGAACACCCCCCTGGTGCCTCTGCTGGCCAGCCGGCCGGTGGTGGTGCGCTTTCCCTATGCCGAGGCCTACCAGGATCGACAGGGTCAGGAACGGCCGGTGGACTGGATCGCCGTGGACGTGGACTGGCTGCAGCGCTATGCCGTGGCCTTTCCTGGTGACGAGCAGCAATATCGCAAGGTTCGCAAACGGTTGCGCCAACTGGTGAACGAGCAACGCTATGGGATCCGACAGCTTGAGGATGGTGTGGTGGTGCTGGAGCGGGGAGCACCCTCCCGAAGCAGCGACCAACGACAGCTCAAACAGCTGCTCAGCCAAGGCCAGGATGACACTCAGGCCGAGAGCAAGTCAGACAAGGTGAGATGAATCAGTCGACAAACAACAACAAACCAGACCGCTGTTCTCCTTGCCCCCCTGGCGACACGCCCCTGGCAATCCTGAGCATGCAGGCACGACGCAAGCAACCCCAGCAGGAGGCAACGGCGGGGAATCCTCCCGATAATCCTCCCGATGCAGCTGGGGGGAAAACCAAGCCGGCACAGACTCTTCAGGGAGGTTGATCATGCGTCTGTTCAACCATGATGCGCTGAGTCTCGGACCGGTCTCAGCCCAACGGAGGCTGGATGTGGCCGCTCACGCCTTGGCGCTGACAGCCCCAACGGATCGGATTCAACTGCCATCGGCATTACAGGAGATCTTTCCGCTGGCCTATCGACATCTCAGGCGCGCTGGCCTCTGCGTGAGCGATGACGTCGTCTGGGACATGCAGCTCAAGACAGGCATCACAGAAGAGATCAGCGAACTATCCTGCCATCACTTCGGCAAGGAAGAACACCGCTACTTTCCAGACCAACGCCGCCATGAGGCAACGAAGAGACTAGGCAATCGAAACACTTTTCTTCAGATCGCACGTGAGCTCGGCCTGCCGGTGCCGAAGACACTCTGCGTCGATCAAGGAGAAGAGATACCAGAGCACAGCATCCGAGCATTCGCGATGCCTTGCCTGTTCAGATCCGCAGGATCGACAGAGGACACAGCAGCGCGCCCCTGCGTCTCTCCTGATGAGGTGTTCAGGCTCAGGCAGCGCCTGGGGCAAGCAAACGGTTTTCAACTCCAAGAAGAGATCAAGGCGCAGCAATTACTCCGGGCTCATTATCACATGGACGCCAGAGGCTCCGTGGAGCTGCACAGCGTCATCGCGATCGACAAGAAGAATAAGAACACCGCAAGATCAGTTTCGAAATCAGGCTATGACCTCACATCGACGCTTACACCGCTCCTGCAAGTAGCGGGCGAACTCGGCTACCAGGGCATGATCGGGATTGATCTGGCGATCATGGAAGACGGCGAGAACCTTGCCTGCGTGGTTCTGGATTGCATTGCAGGCTATTCCCGATCAGCCTATGCCGCCAGTATCGCTCAACGGGTTGGGAGCTCCCAGTGGAGCATCAGCATTCAAGACTGGCGGGGCGCATCCTTCCAGTTGGAACACTTGCACGAACTCGAACTCAGACCAGAGCGTGATTATGGAGTCATTCTGCTCGGATGGGGGAAAATGATGAGCGAGCAGCTGGACATCCTTGTGATCGGCAAGCCATCACAGCGCAAAACGATCAAGGAACGACTCACAACGCTGCGCAGACAAAGCCTGGATCAGAAACAAAGAATCCTGCTCAGTGGACCGGAACTCAGCCGTGCCACAGGCGGCCAGTGGCGCCACTGCCTGATCAATACCCCAAACCTGCGCAGCGTCAGCTTTTATCGCCCTCATATCGTGGCCGGCGACCTTTTCATTGACCTTGTCAACGATCGCAGCAGCACAGACCATCGACAGGATGATTTTCTCGCCGATGCACACCAACGCGGTGCCTCAGCCATCCTGACAAGGCTATCAGCAACAGATCCTGACCTGGGACCTGTACTGGAAGTCAATCACGCCGAGAAGGCGCTACAAGATCTTGCCATACACAGCAGACTTGCCTACGAAGGATGGACCGTTCTGATCACAGGATCACACGGCAAAACAGGCTACAAGCTTCAGCTTCATCACATCCTCGGAGCAGAATCAGGACGTTTCTGCCTGGAAAACAGCCTGAATCAAGAACGATCAGTGCTGCGAGCGCTGTGTTCCACCACTGGCCAGACACAAATCAACCTTGTCGAAGTTGCTATTCCTGGCCCAGGATACGCCGAGCTGAGATCCCAGCTTCTCAGGCCAGACATGGTCGTGATCACGGGAATCAGCGCTGAGCATATGCGGCGCCATCAAAGCCTACGCAACCTGATTCGGAACAAAGCCGCTGCCGTGAGCCACATGCGCAGCCACGGAACCGCGATCCTCTGCTCAGATGGCCCCCATGGTTCAAGGCTGAAAGAAGAGGTGGCAAGACGAACAAGGGGAAGGATCCTGACCTTTGGAAGCAACGACGCTGCCGATGCCCGCGTGCTTCAGATCGACGTCACAAGAACTCATCAGAAGGTCAAGGTCGACGTCATGGGAGAAATGATTGAGTACGCAATCCCAATGCTAGAAGACTATGCACCATCAATGTCCGCAGGAGTCTTGTTAGCCGCAAAGATCTTGGGCCAGCCTCTCATGGAGTGCGCCGATCGATACGGGTCGGCCAGAAATTATGAAACCAGTGGCAAACTTTACAGACTAAGCCGAAAACAAGGCTCCACGTATCTCTACGACCAAACCAGGCGAGGCTACTTTGAAGGCTTTCTTTCGATGTTTCGCCTTGCCGCAAGGATCAATGACCACGAAGACAGAGCTCGTCGGAAAATTGCCGTGATCACTGAATTCTACAACCTGGAGGACAATAAAGATTATCGCTACGACATTGCCACGGCCGGAAAACTGCTGAAGGCCGCCGAATTCGACATGATCATCACAACCCATCGCTTTCCCTGCCACTCCCAGACCCTGCCTGGCACGGCACTCCATCAGCACATCGAGAGCTTGGAGCAGCTTACGGATACCCTCAACCAGATCCTGCAAGATGGCGACTTCCTCTTCATGCAGGGGGTTTGGATGGCAGAGCTGGACAAAGTGAGCAGTCAACTACTTCAGCAGAGCGACGGCTATGAATGTCTGTACTGAATGCTGCCATACCAGAAGTCGCACCAATCGCTCTGGCCATGCCATCGCAATCCTTACCCACAACTACGCCCAGCAGAGTAGAGGGACCACTAAATCATGAACAGCTGAACCAAAGCCGGCGGCAGAGCCAACCAGCCATACTGCCTCTCAGCATTGCAGCCTCTCAGCATTGCAGACCAGTCGCTTTCAACCGAGTGCGCCAAAAGGTTGAAGACCAATATAAAACTGCTCAATACCGCTAGGGAGAATCTGGACAACCCACGAAAATGCTCGAACCAAGGCCTGAGGCTCGTGCCCCTGTCTTGACGGCAGTTTCTCAACAGGGGGTTTCCAGAGCATCCCTAGCAGGAGCGCGAAACTAGCCTACATCAATCCATTGGAGCACGGAGAATCCTGCCGATGCCGCCTCAGTTCAACACCCATGACCAGGGGCGACTCTGGCCGCTGGGCCTACCAGCAGCGACTGATCACCACTTTTTATAGGCCAGGAACTTGCCACACATGGTGATCTTCACCCGATCGCCAGCGGGATTTTCTTCTTTGTCCACCTGCAGAGTGAAGTCGATTGCGCTCATGATGCCATCGCCAAACTTCTCCTGGATCACATCCTTGAGCGGCATGCCGTACACCTGCATGATCTCGTAAAAACGATAGATCAAGGGATCCGTGGGAATGACCGGATCCAGCGATCCCTTGGTGGGGAACTCCTGCAAGGCAGCGATGGTTGCTGCATCCAGATCCAGCAGCTCCCCCAGTTGGATCGCCTCGTCCGCCGAAGCGGTGGCCTGGCGATAGAACAGGGACGCCACCCAGACTTCGTCGCGACCGAGTTTTGCGCCCAGGTCGGCAAAGCTCATGTCCTTGGCTTTTTTGGCAGCCAGCAATGCAGGGATCATGGTGTCTTGGTTTGCAGTCATGAACAGGGGTTGTCGTGATGTCCGCCACCGCATCAGGCCACTGGATCAGCCCGTCGCATCAGGTCGTGCGATCGGATCAGGACCTGGCGTCAGTTGCGAAGATCAGACTATCGATTGATCGGCGCACATTGCTGGCATCAATCACTACAGACCAGGGTCTCACCAGGCCAGTTGGATGTGTTTCATCCAGACATCTCCCGAGACGTTTCATCCAGACATCTCCCGGTGGTGTGAATGGCATGCGATCGACCTGTGTGGGCCGCCACTGGTTCATACCCTCACCCCCTACATTGCATCTCCTACCTTCGCCGGCCATTTGCATTTCAACCAGCCTCCTCCCTGATCTTCCGGCAGCTCGACGCCGCCGACAGCCGAAATCACTCGCTCACCCTTGCCACCGCCACGACGAAGGCATCAAGGCCTGCGACTGACCGATGCTCGCGTCACGAGTCCTTCGCGGCTGGCGAGAGAAATGGATGGGGAGAGAAATGGATGGCACAGCGTGAAGCTGCCATGCAACTCCTGGGGTGCCACAGCAGCACGGACCATGCTGAGGCTGACGATCTGGACGGCCCCATTCAGGATCTCAGAACATGACGCACCTGATCACCGATGCCAGCCGCTTTGCGGCCTAGGCCAAGGCCGGTTTCGTGGCGGCGAACCACCGTCGGATCCGGCCACTACCCCGCATTCATGGGTCTGGTCGGGATGGGCATGACCGCCGCTGCCGCCTGCGGCAACATCTTCGCGTCGCCGTCGTCGGGTCAGGTTGTCAGTGTGAGCCGGGAGGTGGAGCGGGGCGCCGGCGTCCTGCTCGCCTTCGGCAACTACACCGGCGACATGCTCCAGTTCGGCCTGGCGGCGGAACGCCTGCGGGCCGAGGGCCACGACGTGCGCATCGGGGCGGTGAGTGATGACATCGCCAGCGCGCCCTTAGCCGCCATCGATCAGCGCCGTGGCATCGCCGGCGGGCTGGCGGTGTACAAGGTGGCCGGTGCGGCGGCCGAAGCCGGCTTGGGCCTGGATGCGGTGGCGACCAATCTTCAGGCCAGGGGCGTCCGGATCGTCGATGCGGAATGCGGCGAACTGGTTACCAGCCTGGAGATGGCCGGGGTGTCCCTCAGCCTGTTCTGGCTCGACGATGAGCTCGAGCCGTTCTGGCAAGCCCCAGCTGATAGCGCCGCCTTCCATCGCGGCGAGCCGACTCCCAACCCCACGAACACTCCAGAACCGGAGACCGGCGCTGCCGCGCAGACCCCGCTGGCGCCAGCACCTCACCGTGGGGCCATGCCACCGGCCCGGGGCGATCAGCTGATCTGGGCCCGCCGGGTGCTGGAGGGCCTCCACCAGGCCCAGGCAGCGCTGGTGGCCAGCCAGCTGGAGCTGGGTCAGCTCGATGCCGTCGCCGGCGATGGCGACCATGGCCTGGGCAAGGTGCGGGGTGTCGGTGGTGCGGTGGCCGCTGCCCAGCGGGTGGTGGACGACCAGGGCAGCGCGGCGGCAGCTCCGGTGCCCTCTGGGGCCTTGGTCTGGCGGCAGCCGGCAATGCGCTCGCCGCAGCAGATCCATTGGATTCGGAAGCCCTGGCTGGGGCCGTCGCCACCGCCCTTGGCGCCATCCAGACTCTCGGCAAGGCCCAGGCCGGCGACAAGACCCTGGTCGATGCCCTGATCCCCTTCTCGGAACGGTTGGGCAGCGGAATCGCGCAAGGGGAGCCGGCAGCCCAGGCCACAGCCGCCCTGCTGCCCCGACTCGGCCGGGCCCGATCCCATGGCAGCAGGAGCGTCGGCCACCCGGATCCGGGCGCCGTCTCCCTGGCGCAGGTGTTGGTCGCCGTTCAGGGCTGAGGCTCGACTGGGCTCCTCAGGGGGTGTGCAGGCTGGCGGCCGCCAGCTGCCGCAAGGCCAGCCGGTCGGTCTTGCCCACCACATTGAGGGGCATCGCCTCAAGGCGGCGGATCTCCTCGGGAGCCTTATAGCCCACCCGCGCCCGGGCAAAGGCGATCAGCTCCTCGTCCGGTGGCGCCGCGACTCCCGGCCTCAGCGTCACATAGGCGCGCACGTTTTCGCCATGCACCGGATCCTGGATGCCGATCACTCCCGCCAGGTCCACCGCCGGATGCTCCTCCAGGGCCTCCTCCACATCCTGGGGGCAGATGTTCGAGCTGTCGTGCAGGATGATCTGCTTGCGGCGGCCGCAGAACCAGAGATAGCCATCGCCATCGAGCCGCATCTCATCGCCGGTGTCGACCCAGCCGGCCTGGATCGTTTCGGCGGTGGCGTCCGGGTTCTCCCAGTACTCCACCATGATGGAGGGGGCCTGGATCCAGAGCCGACCCTCTTCTCCGTCGGCAACCTCGCGGCCGCTCTCGTCCCGCAGTGACCCGCTGAAGCCTGGACACAAGCTGCCCACTGAGCCGATCCGGATCTCGCCGTTCGGCGGCGCCAGGGTGGCGAAGCCGATTTCACTCATGCCGTAGCACTCATCGATGCTGAAGCCGGCAGCAGCGCGAAATTCCTGCTGCAACTGATGGGGCACCTTGTCGCCGCCGCTGATGCACAGCCGGATCGATTGCAGGTCTGTCGATCGCAGCCGCTCATCCCGCACCAGGCCGAACAGCACCGCCGGCAGAATCAGCAGCACCGCCGGCCGGTGACGCCGCAGCAACAACTCCAAAGAGGGGCTGTCGATGGTGCTGGCGACCACCGCCAACGCACCCGCGCTCAGCGCCGCCAGGACCAGGCCGGAGGAGGCAATGTGGGCCAGGGAACTGCCGGCCAGCACCTCCTCGGTGGCCTTCAGCTCCAGGGCCTGCACCAGCGAGGCCAGCAGGGCGCCGAAGCTGGCGCGGCTGTGGGTCACGCCCTTCGGTTTGCCGGTGCTGCCGGAGGTGAAATAGATCACGCACGGGTCAGTGGCTTCCAGCGCAGGCCAGGGCTCTGGGGTGCACGGGTTGGTGCCTGGCGTGGCCTGCAGCAGATCAGCGAAGCCGGTGTGGTCATCGATCCGGATCAGGCCCAGGGGCAGTTGGGCCGCCACACGACTGGCCGCCACGTCGGCCTGGCGTTCGTCGTGATACACCAGCGCGGCCGCCCCGCTGACCGCCAGGGCATGGTCCATCTCCGGTGGCATGTAGCGGTAATTGAGCGGGGTCAGCACCAGCCCACTGCGCAGACCGGCCAGGTAATGCACGATCAGATCCACCCGGTTCGGGATCAGCGAAGCCAGCCGATCGCCCCGCTTCAGCCCCAGCTGCCGGTAGGCCCGCGCCAGGGCCTCGCAGTCGCGCTCCAGTTGCGCCCAGCTCAGCGACCGCTCCAGATCCTGAAGCGCCGGCGCTTCAGGATTGTGCTCCAGCCCCAGGGCCAGGAGCGTATCGATGGCGATCGGCTGGAGCAGGGCGGGGCCATGGAACGGCATCGGCAGGGCCTGGCTCGAAGGGCTCCCTGCAGCCTGCCCGATCCGCCCGGCTGTGTTCAGGGGTTGTGTTCAGGAGAAGGGGTCAGGGTTCGCCCAGAAAGTCGCGCTTGCCGAGAACGACGCCGTTGTGGCGCAGGATGTTGTAAGTCGTGGTGACGTGGAAATAAACATTCGGCAACACAAAGCTGCTCAGAAAGGGCCACCCCAGCATCGTGATCGTCTGATCGCGGCCGATCGGCACCGTGATCTCCCGTTCTTCCGAGCCGTTCAACTGCTCCACCGGCGCGCTTTCCAGAAAGGCGATCGTGTGCTGCAGCCGCCCGATCAGTTCGGCGAAGCTGGTTTCGTTGTCCTCCACCGCCGGCGCTTCGGATCCGGCCAGCCGGGCGACCCCACGCCGGGCGATGTCCGAGGCGATCTGCACCTGGCGCACCAGCGGGAACATGTCGGGATAGAGGCGGCTCTGCAGCAGCACCGCCGGATCGATCCGGTGGGCTTCCGCATGGGCCTGGCCCTTGGCAAGCACGGCGGCGAGATTGGTCAGCGTCCGCGTCAGCGGCAGGATCGACGCGTCGACCATCGTGAGTTGCATCGGGAGGACGCGCTGGCGGCTTTGAGGGCCCACAACCCTAGGGGGCCTGACCGAATCATCCCCCCGCCTGCTTCGGCCGAAAGCCAGCCTGCTCCAGGGCGCTCAGGGCTGCAGCCACCTGATCGCCCTGCAGTTCGATCACGCCATCTTTGAGGGTGCCGCCGGTGCCGGCGGCGGCCTTGAGCTGCTTCAGCAGGGACCGGGTTGCAGCCTCGCCGATCTCCAGCCCGGTGATGGCGGTCACCAGCTTGCCGCCCTTGCCCGCCTTGGTGCGTTGCACCCGCACCCGCTGCTGGGCGCGCGGCAGGGCGGCGGCGTCCCCGGCACCAGCGCGCTGCAGGCTTTCCGGCCGGCTGACGCCACTGCTGAATTCGGTCCAGCCCCCCTTGGCCATGGCTCCGCTGTTCGCTACCACCCACTCCAGCGCACCGCCGTTCCACTGCGCCAACGCCCCCACCGTGGATCTTCCCCCCCTGCAGCTGGAAATGGTGCGGATCGGCCTGCAGGGCGAACCTGCCGCGGCCCTCTGCCGCAACGCGCCGCTGCGGCCCGACAGCTTGCGCAGCTCCGTGTCCGGATCGACCGATTGCACCCTCGAGCCGGGCTGGCTTCGTATCGATAACCCTGCCGGCTGGCCGGTGGCGCCGCCGCCGCCGCCCTGAGCACGGCTTCCTACGCTGGTTCCACCCCGTCCAGCCGCCGGTGACCAGCACCCTGTCTGCTCAGACCCCCGCCCCGGGGCAACCCGATGCCACGGCTCTCCTCGATGTGGCGGCGCGGCCCACCCCGGCCGGTCGTTTCGGTCGCTACGGCGGCCAGTACGTGCCCGAAACCCTGATGCCCGCCCTGGCGGAACTGGAGCAGGCTGCAGCGGAAGCCTGGGCTGATCCAGCCTTCACCGATCGACTCCATCACCTGCTGCGCACCTACGTGGGCCGGCCCACGCCCCTCTACGAGGCTGAGCGACTCACGGCCCACTACGCCCGCCCCGAAGGCGGTCCGCGCCTCTGGCTAAAGCGGGAAGACCTCAACCACACCGGCGCCCACAAGATCAACAACGCCCTCGGTCAGGCGCTGCTGGCCCTGCGCATGGGCAAGCAACGGATCATCGCCGAGACCGGCGCCGGCCAGCACGGCGTGGCCACCGCCACCGTCTGTGCCCGCTTCGGCCTGGAGTGTGTGATCTACATGGGCGCCGAGGACATGCGCCGCCAGGCTTTGAACGTCTTCCGCATGCGGTTGCTGGGGGCCACGGTGCAGCCCGTCACCGCGGGCACCGCCACCCTCAAGGACGCCACCAGCGAGGCCATCCGCGACTGGGTCACCAACGTGGAGACCACCCACTACATCCTGGGCTCGGTGGCGGGCCCGCATCCCTACCCGATGCTGGTGCGCGACTTCCATGCCTGCATCGGCCGGGAGGCGAAGGCGCAGTGCCAGGAGGCCTTCGGTCGCCTGCCGGATGTGCTGATCGCCTGCGTGGGCGGCGGCTCCAATGCCATGGGCCTGTTCCACCCCTTCGTGGAGGACACGTCCGTGCGCCTGATCGGGGTGGAGGCCGCCGGCGACGGTGTGGCCACGGGCCGCCACGCGGCCACGATCACCGAGGGGCGCGTCGGGGTGCTGCATGGCGCCATGAGCCTGCTGCTGCAGGACAGCGAAGGCCAGGTGCAGGAAGCCCATTCGATCAGCGCCGGCCTCGACTACCCCGGCGTGGGCCCCGAACACAGCTACCTCAAGGAGATCGGCCGGGCCGAATACGGTGCCGTGACGGACACCGAGGCCCTGCAGGCGCTGCAGTTGGTCTGCGAACTCGAGGGGATCATTCCAGCCCTCGAAACCGCCCATGCCTTCGCCTGGCTCGAGACCCTCTGCCCCACCCTCGCCCCGGGCACCGAGGTGGTGCTCAACCTCTCCGGCCGCGGCGACAAGGACGTCAACACCGTGGCCGAGAAACTGGGCGGCCGGCTGGAGGGCTGAGTCAGAGGGGATCTTCTTCCCAGGCGAAACGCGGCAGGCGGCGCAGGCCGTCCTGCATGCTGCGGGCCCAGATCTCCATCGAGCGGCCGATCTCCGGGGCCCCCTTGGACAGCTTGATCCGGCGCGAGATCCGCAGCTGATCGCGGGGCATCAGGGCCACCTCAAACGGTGGGCCCACCGTGAGGTTGGAGCGTCGCGTGATGATCTGGGAAATCAGGCACAGGCGCGCCGCATCCTCCAGGGACAGGCCGCAATGCCCCACGAAATCAAGCGGAGGCTTGCCGTACTTGCTTTCACCGATCTGCAGGAAGGGGGTTTCGCGGGTGGCCATCACCGCGTTGCCCTGGGGGTAGATCAGATACAGGCCATGGCGATCACCGCGGATCTGGCCGCCCAGGATGAAGCTGGCTTCAGCACTGGCTCCCGACTGCCGCAGGGTATGGCCGTACTCCTGCTGGACCGCGACGCTGACGCGGCCCACGTAGTCGGCCGCTTCAAACAAAAAGCGGGCGCTGAGCAGGTCCGGCAGGGACTGGTCCCGCAGACCCACGGCCTGCCGGTCCACTCCCTCACGATCCAGTGCCTCCCGGTCCAGTGCCTCCCGGTCCGCTGCCGCCCGGGCGGAAGAGCTCCCGGCTTTGACGGAGCTGGTCACCGCAGCGAAATCAGCGGCCCGGGCGGCGAGCGGCCCGGCAGCCGGTGCCGAGGAGCCTGCCATGGCTTCAGGACTGATGATGCAGGAATCGGCGAACACCTTGGTTTCCTGTGGTGGTTCGCTGGGCTGTTGCATCAGGCTGATGCCAGTGCCCACCGCAGGGCCACTGCCCACGCCAGGGGGACTGCTCACACCCTTGGCCAGCAGGTCACGATGGATCCGGTTCAGCACCGCCTGGGTGGTGGCGAGGTTGCCGGCGGCCAGAAGCACGAACAGCCGGTCTTCGGACGGCTGAAACACGTGCATCTTGCTGTAGGTGGAGATGTAATCCACCCCGGCGTTGGTCCGGGAATCAGATGCGAAGACCAGCCCCGAATCGAGAAGAAAGCCGACGCAATAGGTCATTCCGGGGTCGGGAGGGAAGAGGGGCGGGCAGGGGCAATCCGGAAGCCGCAGCCCTCAGCTGAGCAGGCGTTGCAGGATTGAGGCTACCGATCGGACCGTCGCCCGAGCCGTGGCGTACGCCATCCGCATCGGTCCGATCAGGGCAACATGGCCCAGGCCACCATCGCCGCTGCGATAACTGGCCTGCACCACGGCGCAGTCATGCAGAGCGACGTGGGGATGTTCGCGGCCGATCCAGATCGCGTCGCCTTCGGGGCCCAGCACCTGCCGCGGCCGCTCTTCAACCAGTTGCACAAGTGGCCGCAGGCTGGCGGTACGGCTGAATTCCGGCTGTCCAAGCAGGCCCCCCAGCCCGATCGCCAGGGCGTTATCGGAATCATCGGCATCGCTGCTGGCACGGCTGGCCAGGGCCTGGCGCAGCACCCGGCCGCTGCGCTGCAGCTCGCGCGGCAACTGTTCCCAGGAGATGCCCGGCTCCCCCGGCCGGCGCAGTTGCTGGTTGGCCCAGCGCTCCAGCACCGGCAACTCCAGCTCCGTTTCGCCCGGCAGGCGCACGTTGAGGCTGGTGGCCACCGCAGGGGCCTGCACCAGAAACACCAGCAGGCGATCGCGGCTGCCCATCAGGCGGATCGCCTGAAGCTGCGGCTCGGCCCGTTGCGGCCGGGTGATCAGGCTGAGCAGCCCGGTGAGATCGGCCAGCCGCCGGCCGAGATGGCGTAGCAGATCGTCCAGGCTGGCCCACTGAAGGCTGAGGCCGGTGAGTTCACGCTCCAGTTGCAGGGCAGCCGCACCGGGGGCGGGCAGCAGCTGATCCACATAGGTGCGGTAGCCCCGCTCGCTGGGGATCCGGCCGGCGGAGGTGTGGGGCTGGGTGAGCAAGCCCCGCTGTTCCAGGGCGCCCATTGCCGATCGCACCGTGGCCGGGCTGGCGGGCAGGCCGAAGCGACGCACCAGGGTGCTGCTTCCCACCGGCTCCATCGTGTCGACGTAGTGCCTCACCGTGGCTTGAAGCACCTGCTGTTGGCGGCGGGGCAGGCTGTCCACGGGAAGGGGCCGGCACGGACCCGGTCAGACTGGCATTGAGCTTAGAGAGCCTCCAGGTTCTGCGCCAGGCGGAGGTCAGTAGCGGGGCACGCCGGGATCCACCAGCACGCTCCAGGCGTCGATGCCGCCCCGCAGATTCCAGACCCGCTCATAGCCCTGGGTTTCCATCAACCAACAGCCGAACTGCCAGCTCCGCACGCCGGCATGACAGAGCACAACGATGTCAGCCCCCGGATCGAGCCGCTGCGGCAGCTCGGCCAGCCACTCCTGGGAGCGGCTGAGCGGCAGATGCAGCGTGGGATGGGACAACTGGGCCAGCGCCAGTTCCTGCTCCTCCCGCACGTCCACCAGCTGCAGGGGGCGTTCCGCCTGCAGCCATTGCTGCAGCTCACTGGCGCTGAGGGAGCTCGGGCTGGCGGAGGCCATGGCGTGGGGGGTGGCGCTGGGGAGTGGGCGGTCAAGGTAAGGGCTGGGCATCAAGATGGGGCCACCTTGCGTAGGGCGCATGAAGGCCCGCCCCTTCCTGGCGGTCGTGCTGTTGGTGGCGGTGTTGCTGCTGAGCCTCGGCCTGGCGGGCTGGTGGCTCGTCTGGCAGCGCAGCCCCCTCCAGCTCCAGCGTCAGCCCCTGGTGGTGCCGCTCTCGGCCCGCTTTGTGCCCCGCACCGCCCCCCTGGCCCTTTACCTGCTGGCGGATGGCAACCAACCGGTGGACTACGCCCGCGCCGTCGCCCCCACCCGCCAGCGCCGACCATCAGTCGAAGCTGTGGCGCGCCTGCGGGATGGCGCCTTCGCGGCTGCCGGAATCGACTACAGCGGGGAACTGGCCGAGTGGATCGGCCCCGAGATCAGCCTCGCCCTGCTGGAGACCGGCGCCGATCGCGGCGACACCGGCTGGCTGCTGGCCCTGCGCAGCCGTGATGACCAGGGCGCCCGCCGTTTCCTGCAGCGCTTCTGGCAGACCCGCAGCCTGGCGGGCACCGACCTGCAGATCAGCCGCTACCGCGGCATGGGCCTGATCAGCGGCCGAGGAGCCCTGCTGGGTCAGGAGCCCGCCCCCCTGGCCACGGCCCTGATCGACGATGACCTGGTGCTGATCGGATCGGGCCGCGGCGTGCTGGAGCAGGCGCTCGACGTCTCCCAGATCGACGAACTCAACCAGGCCGCCAGTTCCCGCTTTCAGCAGCAGCTGCAACAGCTTGAACGGGGCGTGGTTGTGGTGCAGGCCCGACCCGACGCTCTGCAGCGCTGGCTGGGCCTGCCGGCCTCCCTCGCCGATGACAGCCAGGTGACGGATCTGGTGGCCGCCCTGCGGCCCGAGGGCACCGATCTGGTGGTGGATGCCCTGTTGGGCTGGAAGGAGCCTGGCCTGCAGCTCGATCCGGCCGAACCGGAGGGGCCCCTGAGCCAGCTGCGGGGCTCCTCGCGCCAGCTGATGCTTCTGCAGAACCCAGCCAGCCTGCTGGCCTCACCGCTGGCACCGGCGCTGGCACCCCTGGCAGGGTCGCCGGGAGTGGAGTCGTTGCCGGCCCTGGTGGCGGCCCGTGATGCCGGCCCCCTGCTCTGGAACGAGACCGCCGATGGCTGGGTGCTGGGCACAGCGGCCGACCGACCCGCTCCCGCCGACCTGGCGGCCGATCTGGAGCGGCAGGGTCTGGTGATGGCGCCTCTGACACTCGCCTCCCGTGGTGCCGACCCGGTGCAGGTGTGGACGCGGCTGAGCCTGGCGGACGGTCGTGGCGATCGGCAGCTGCAGGCCTCCCTGGCCGGCGCCCGCAGCCAGTCCGGTGCGTGGGCCTGGTGGGGGCAGAACCTGGCAGTGCTCGACCGGCAGCAGTCGGCTCGGGGGCTGCCCCATGCTCGCCTCGAGCAGTTGGCTGCCCTGGCGATGCCCTCGGCCCCATTGCAGCGGGCCATGGCCGCCGCTCCGGCCCGCGACTGGATCGAGGGCTGGCAGCCCTGGCGACTCCTCTCCGGTCTGGCCGGCAGCCGCCTGAGCGAACCGGTGCAGGGGGCCTCGTTCGCGGCCCAGCCCGACGGTGAAGCGCTGCACCTGCGCGCCCGCCTGGAGCTGGCCGGATGAGTAAAGGGCGAGAACTGCTGCTGCTTCGCCACGGCATCGCCGAGGACCGTGCGCCGGACCGACCAGACGCGGGGCGCGGCCTCACCCCCCGGGGCGATCGCCGCACCCGCGCCGTGGTGGAGCGCCTCTGCGCCCTGGATCTGGGCTGCGAGCTGCTGATCACCAGCCCGCTGCTGCGCGCCCGTCAGACCGCCGCCATCGCCGCCGGTCTGGGCCTGGCGCCGCAGCCGCTGGAGGCGCCCGAACTGGCCCCGGAGGCCGATGCCGCACCCCTGCTGGAGCGCTGCCTGGCTGGCGATGGCAAACTGCCCGCCTGGCGCCGGCTGGGTCTGGTGGGCCATGAGCCCGACCTCAGCGCCCTGGTGTCCCGGCTGATCGGCGCACCCCTGGAAGCACTGGAGCTGCGCAAGGCCGGCGTGATCCTGCTGGCCCTGCCGTCCCGGGGACTGCCCTGGGGCCGCAGCGGTCTGAGGCTGCTGCTCTCGCCCCGCTGCCTGCTGGCGTCCTGAGCTTCCCCTGGTGGGATGCACTACGGCGCACCCCAGCCGCTGGCCGTAGGGTCTGCAGCAATGGAATGCCTTGGCACGGTGGATCCGTCTTCCTCTTCTCCTCCCTTCCGTCCGGGTCTGGAGGGCGTACCGGCCACCCAGTCGGCGATCTGCGATATCGACGGACAGCGGGGCCTGCTCACCTACCGCGGCTACGACGTGGATGAGCTGGCGGATCGCAGCAGTTTCCTCGAGACGGCCTACCTGCTGATCTGGGGAGACCTGCCCACGGCCTCCCAGCTCAACTCGTTTGAGCATGAGGTGCAGATGCACCGCCGGGTGAGCTTCCGCATCCGGGACATGATGAAGTGCTTCCCGGCCACCGGCCATCCGATGGACGCGCTGCAGTCGAGCGCAGCCTCGCTGGGGCTCTTCTATTCCCGCCGTGCCCTCGACAACCCCGAGTACATCTTCGAGGCGGTGGTCCGGCTGATCGCCAAGATCCCCACGATGGTGGCGGCGTTCCAGCTGATCCGCAAAGGGCAGGATCCGATCCAGCCCCGCGACGATCTCTCCTACGCCGCCAACTTCCTCTACATGCTCACCGAGCGGGAGCCCGATCCCCTGGCGGCCCGCATCTTCGATGCCTGCCTGATCCTGCACGCCGAGCACAGCCTCAACGCCAGCACCTTCAGTGCCCGCGTCACCGCCAGCACCCTCACTGATCCCTACGCCGTGGTGGCCTCGGCCGTTGGCACCCTGGCCGGCCCCCTGCATGGCGGTGCCAACGAGGACGTGCTGGCCATGCTGGAGGCGATCGGCAGCGCCGACCAGGTGGAGCCCTGGCTGGATCGGGCAATTGCCGAGAAGCAGAAGATCATGGGCTTCGGCCACCGCGAATACAAGGTGAAGGACCCGCGTGCGGTGATCCTGCAGAGACTGGCCGAAGATCTGTTCGATCGGTTCGGCCACGACCCCCTCTACGACCTGGCCCGCCAGCTGGAGGACGCCGCCGCCGTGCGGCTGGGTCCGAAGGGCATCTATCCGAATGTGGACTTCTATTCCGGCCTGGTGTACCGCAAGCTCGGCATCCCCCGCGATCTGTTCACCCCGATCTTCGCGATCGCCCGCACCGCCGGCTGGCTGGCCCACTGGAAGGAACAACTGGGTGCCAATCGCATTTACCGTCCCACCCAGATCTACACAGGCACCAGCGGTCGCAGCTGGGCGCCCCTGGAGGGCCGCTGATCGCGCTTTTGCAGCGATTGCACCGTCTGCCTGATCGTCCGCCTAAGTTGCCCCCACTGCCGCCGCGCCCCTTGCCGCCCTCCGCATGGTGACCTCCACCATCTCCTCCTTCGCAGCGGTCGCCACGGCGGCGACCGTCAGTCCCGGCCTCGATCTGGAGGCCAGCTTCACCGACGTGATGCAGGGCCTCGGCCTCAGTGCTGGTGCGGCCCGTCTGCTCTGGCTGCCCCTGCCGATGCTGCTGGTGCTGGTGGCCGCCGTGGTGGGAGTACTGGTGAGCGTCTGGCTCGAGCGCAAGATCTCCGCCGCCGTGCAGCAGCGCATCGGCCCGGAATATGCCGGCGCCCTCGGGGTGCTGCAGCCGATCGCCGACGGCCTCAAGCTCGTGTTCAAGGAGGACATCATTCCGGCCCGGGCCGATGGCCTGCTCTTCACCATCGGGCCTGTGCTGGTGGTGATTCCCGTGATCCTCAGCTGGCTGGTGGTGCCCTTCGGCCAGCACCTGGTGATCAGCAACGTCGGGATCGGCATCTTCCTGTGGATCTCCCTCAGCAGCATCCAGCCGATCGGCCTGCTGATGAGCGGCTATGCCAGCAACAACAAGTATTCCCTGCTCGGCGGCCTGCGAGCGGCGGCCCAGTCGATCAGCTACGAGATTCCCCTGGCCCTGGCGGTGCTGGCGGTGGTGATGATGAGCAACTCGCTCAGCACCGTCGACATCGTCGACCAGCAGACCGGCGCCGGCATTCTCAGCTGGAACATCTGGCGCCAGCCGGTGGGTTTTCTGATCTTCTGGATCTGTGCCCTGGCCGAATGCGAGCGCTTGCCCTTTGACCTGCCGGAGGCCGAAGAGGAGCTGGTGGCCGGCTACCAGACCGAATACTCCGGCATGAAGTTCGCCCTCTTCTATCTGGGCAGCTACATCAACCTCGTGCTCTCGGCCCTGCTGGTCTCGGTGCTGTATCTGGGTGGATGGGGCTTTCCAGTCCCGGTCGAGTGGTTGGCCGGCGCCATCGGCCAGTCTGTCGATGCCCCGGTGGTGCAGGTGATCACCGGCGCCACCGGCATCGTGATGACCGTGCTCAAGGCCTACCTTCTGGTCTTCCTGGCGATCCTGTTGCGCTGGACCACCCCGCGGGTGCGGATCGACCAGCTGCTGGATCTCGGCTGGAAGTTCCTGCTGCCGATCGCCCTGGTGAACCTGCTGGTCACCGCTGCCCTGAAGCTGGCCTTCCCGATGGCCTTCGGCGGCTGAACCTGCCGGGTTCGACTTGGTCGACGGTTTTTTGCTGAGGCGGCCATCATGGTGCGCAGCCTGTTTCCCTTTCCAGCTCCCTCGCTCTCCGGTTCATGTTCGGCTTCCTCAAGAAGGTCACTGACTACACGCGCGATGCAGTGGGCGCCGCCCAGTACATGACCCAGGGCCTGGCGGTCACCTTTGACCACCTGCGCCGGCGCCCGATCACGGTTCAGTACCCCTACGAGAAGCTGATCCCGTCGGAGCGCTACCGGGGCCGTATCCACTACGAGTTCGACAAGTGCATCTCATGCGAGGTGTGCGTGCGCGTCTGCCCGATCAACCTGCCGGTGGTGGACTGGGTGATGAACAAAGCCACCAAGAAGAAGGAACTGCGCAACTATTCGATCGATTTCGGGGTGTGCATTTTCTGCGGCAACTGCGTCGAGTATTGCCCCACCAATTGCCTGTCGATGACCGAGGAGTACGAGCTGTCCACCTTCGATCGTCACAGTCTCAACTACGACAACATTGCCCTCGGACGGCTGCCCACCAGCGTCACCAGTGATCCGGCCGTGTTCGCCCTGCGCGAACTGGCCTACTTGCCTCAGGGGGTGATGGATCCCCACGATGTGCCCGCGACTGCCCCTCGGGCAGGCAAACTTCCCGAGCAGGTGCTGCAGACCCTGCCCAAGGCCGCCCCTGCAGGCGAGACCCAGGCCGATCCCGGAGCCGCTTCCTGATGACGATCGCTTCCACCACCCAGCAGATCTGCTTCCTGGTGCTGTCGGCCACCCTGGTGTTCGGCTCGCTCGGCGTGGTGCTGCTGCCCAACATTGTCTATTCGGCCTTTCTGCTCGGCGGCGTGTTCCTGTCGGTGGCTGGGCTGTATCTCATGCTCAATGCCAGCTTCGTGGCCGCTGCCCAGGTGCTGGTCTACGTGGGTGCCGTCAATGTGCTGATCCTGTTCGCGATCATGCTGGTCAACAAGCAGGAGACCCTCGCCGCCATTCCCGGTCTGCTGCTCCGTCGCATCCTCTCCGGTGCCGTCTGCGCTGGACTGTTCCTGCTCCTGGTGCGGGTGGCCTTCACCACCGACTGGGCCCTGCCAGGCCCCACCCCGATCGGCGATGAGGCCACCATCCGGATTGGTGAGCACCTGTTCAGCGATTATCTGCTCCCCTTTGAGCTGGCCTCGGTGCTGCTGCTGATGGCCATGATCGGAGCGATTGTGCTGGCCCGCCGCGACGTGTTCAGCAGTGATGTGATCACCGGCGAGCCCGTCGATCAGGGCCTGATCGAAAAGTCCCGCACCCCCCTGCTGCTGGACACCAATGACCAGAAGCGTCCCATGCTGGAGAACACACCATGAGCCCTGATCTGCCCAGCCCCATCCCCCTGCAGGCCTATCTGGTGCTGGCAGCCATCCTGTTCTGCACCGGGGTGTGGGGGTTGATCAACAGCCGCAACGCTGTGCGCGTGCTGATGAGCATCGAGCTGATGCTCAATGCCGTGAACATCAATCTGATGGCCTTCTCGACCTACCTGGATGGCCAGTTGATCCGAGGCCAGGTGTTCACCATTTTCGTGATCACCGTGGCCGCCGCCGAGGCTGCCGTGGGTCTGGCCATCCTCCTGTCCCTCTATCGCAACCGCGAAACCGTGGACATGGAGCGTTTCAACCTGCTGCGCTGGTAGGTCGGTCCCCCGGCCATGCTGATCGAACGGGTCTGGCTGATCGTGCGCTCCGGCAGCCAGGCGTCCCAGCGGCAGGCTCGCCGCTGCGTCGCCGATCTCAAGGCGCTCGGGGTGGACGTGATCGTCGCCGTGAGCGGCCTCAGCTCCAATCCCTTCCCCGGCCTGCTGGCGACGGAACCACGCCTGCCGGATCTCGCCCTGGTGCTTGGCGGTGATGGCACCGTGCTCGGTGCAGCCCGCCATCTGGCCCGTCACAACGTGCCGATCCTCAGTTTCAACGTGGGCGGGCACCTGGGCTTCCTCACCCATGATCCGCGGCTGATGCGGCTCAGCGCCAGTGGCGCCCAGCCATCCGATCCGGCGGACAGCCTGTGGCAGCGCCTGCACGACGACCGTTTCGCCCTGGAGCGTCGCCTGATGCTGGAGGCCCAGGTCGATCGCGGCGATGGGGTGCTTCTCGGCGACGACAGCGATGGCGCCCACTGCGCCCTGAACGATTTCTACCTGCGACCCTGCCTCGATGAGCTGTCGCCCACCTGTGTGCTCGAAATGGAAATCGACGGCGAGGTGGTGGACCAGTACCGCGGCGATGGCCTGATCATCGCCACCCCCACCGGCTCCACGGGATACGCCATGGCGGCGGGTGGACCGATCCTCCATCCGGGCATCGAGGCGATCGTGATCACGCCGATCTGCCCCATGAGCCTCTCCAGCCGGGCGGTGGTTGTGCCACCGCGAGCGCGACTGATCGTCTGGCCCCTGGGGGAGAGCAGCCGCCGCGTCAAGCTCTGGAAAGATGGCGCCCACGCCACCGAACTGGAGCCGGGCGATCGCTGCATCGTGCAGCGCAGTCCGCACCCGGCCCTGTTCGTGATCCTCGAGCAGAGCCCCTCCTATTACCGCACCCTCACCCGCAAACTCCACTGGGCCGGCAGCCTCAATGGAGCCGAAGCCGGGCCCAACTGAGGCCGGCCCACAATGGCGGCAGCGATCCGGCGCCACGCCAGCGCCCTGCAGCCATGGCCCTGGAAATCGAGCGCCGCTTTCTCGTGCGGGGCAATCAGTGGCGGTCGCGGGTGCGCTGGAGTGAACAGCTGGCCCAGGGGTACCTGGTGAGCCGGGAGGATGGCTTCACCCTGCGCGTGCGCCTCGCCGATCAGGATCGCGCCTGGCTCACCCTCAAGGCAGCGGTGCCATCTGGCGCGGTGTCATCCGGTGCCATGTCATCTGAGGCACCGTTGTCGGAGGCAGCGTTATCTGAGGCAGCGTTATCGGAGGCCGTGCGGACTCCATCGGAAGACGCTGCCACCGTTCCCTTGATCCGCCAGGAATTCGAATACACGATTCCGAGGGCGGATGGCGAGGCCCTGCTGGCCCAGGCGCCAAACCAGCTGATCAAGCGGCGCTATGGCCTGGATCTGCCCGGGGGCGACTGGGTGCTGGATGTGTTTGAGGGGGCCAATGCTCCACTGATGGTGGCCGAAGTGGAGCTGCCCGACGCAACGGCAGCGGTGGTGGTGCCCCCCTGGTGCGGAACCGAAATCAGCGGCCGCCACGACCTCAGCAACGCCGCCCTGGCCAGGCATCCCCTCGCCTCCTGGCCCACCGCGGAGCGTGCCGCGCTGCTGGGATGCCTGGATTAGCCCCAGGCTCAAGCCGTCGTTGTCCGAACAGCAGCAATAGATACGGTTTCCCAATCAGTCGCGGCGGCGCAAACGGCCCAATCAGGGCCAGCGGCGCCGTAATCTCCAAGTCGAAAGAAATTCAGCACATTCAGGGGGACTGCCGGTGACCGGCCTCTACGACCACCAAGGTGTGTTGCGGGTCTCTGGCGACCTGGAGGATTGCCTGGCATACGCCGAGCTGTTCGGCTTTGATCAGGAGAGCTTCAGCCTCGTTCCCCTGGTGGGCGAGGTGCAAGGCCGTTCCCATCCAGGGAACAGCAATTGAAGCCATCGCGGCAGATCTTGCCGTTGTCCATGGCCCAGTTCAGCAGGGCCACCCGGTTCTTCACACCGGTCTTGGTGAAGATGTTGCTGACATGATTATCAACGGTGCGCTTGCTGATCATCAGCCGATCGGCGATTTCCTGGTTGGTCAGACCTTGCGCCACCAGCTCAATAATCTCCAGTTCGCGCTCTGAAAGCGCGGCCATCGGCGGACCCGGGCTGTGACTCCACTCCATCCGACCGCTCCGGTGCTTGCCAGGCTCAGACCTCACTGTAAGCAGGTCTTTGCCGCATGATGGGAGCCTGAGATCCTCCGAAGGCTTGCAGCAGCTCCACCAGGCACTGACCCAGGGCCAGTTCGCTGTCACCGCCGAGGTGACACCACCACGGGGAGGTGATTGCACGCGCACCCTGGAGGCGGCGTGTTCCCTGCGGGGACTGGTGCATGCGGTCAACGTCACCGATGGCAGCCGCGCCGTGATGCGCATGTGCAGCCTGGCGGTGTGTCGGCTACTTCTGGATGCCGGGATTGAGCCCGTCTGGCAGGTGGCCTGCCGCGATCGCAATCGCATCGCCCTGCAGGCGGATCTGCTCGGTGCGCATGCCCTTGGAATCCGCAACGTGCTCTGCCTCACCGGGGATCCGGTGCGAGCCGGCGATCAGCCTGGGGCCAGGCCGGTGAATGAACTCGAATCGGTGCGGCTGCTGCAGTTGGTCAGTCGTCTCAACCGTGGCGAGGATCCTGTCAAGGGCAGCCTGCCCGATGGTCCGATCCAGCTGTTTGCAGGCGCCGCCGCTGACCCCCAGTCACCCAGCTGGAGCGGCCTGCACAACCGGCTGCAGCGCAAGCAGGAGGCCGGGGCCCGCTTCGTGCAGACCCAGATGGTGATGGAGGCGGAAACCTTGCAGCGGTTCGTGGATGAACTGGCCGCCCCCTTGGGGTTGCCGGTGCTGGCGGGTGTGTTCCTGCTCAAGTCGGCGCGCAACGCCGCCTTCGTGAATCGGGTCGTGCCGGGGGCTCGGATTCCCCAGCAGCTGATCGACCGCCTGGCCGATTCGGCCGATCCTGCAGCCGAAGGCATTGCCATCGCGGCGGAGCAGGTGCGGGCCTACAGCACGATCGCCCAGGGCGTCCATCTGATGGCGGTGAAGGCGGAGGAACGCATTCCGGCGATCATCCGCCAGGCAGGTTTAGGACCTCTGGGACAGGGTCAGGTCGGTGCCGAGAAGATCGGCCATGGCCTTCTGCTGGGGTGAAGGGGAGCTGTGGTCCTGACGCCTGACATCGGTGATCAGCCAGTCAAGGGCAGCTTCCTGCAGATCGAAGTGGTCACCATTGCGATCGACGCAGTAGCGGCCGAACACGAGCTTGTCGACCAGGCGAACACCAGCACCGATGCGTGAGTAATCGAAGATGATGGAGTTGTCGATCGTGGCACCGGCACAGATGTGGCAACTGGGACCGATCATCGCGGGGCCAATGATGGTGACACCATCCTCAATCCGGCTCATGCCACCCACATAGATCGGCCCCTTCACATTGATCTTGTCCCAGTTGGCCGCCACGTTCAGACCTGCATAGATGCCGGGCCGCACTTCCTTGCCAGGGATCTGCACCTGCCTGACCTCACCTTCAAGGACGCTGCGGATCGCCTGCCAGTAATCAGGAACCTTGCCGATATCCACCCATTCAAAGTCCATTGGCAGGGCGTAAAACGGAGCCCCGGCCTGAACCAATCTTGGAAAGAGATCGGAGCCGATATCGAAAGGGGTCGTATCGGGAATGAAGTCAAAAACTTCTGGTTCAAAGATATAGATACCGGTGTTGATCATGTCACTGGCGGCTTCCTCCAGACTCGGCTTCTCCTGGAAGGACAGCACACGACCCTCAGGATCGGTCACCACCACGCCATAACTGCTCACCTGATCCTTGGGCACCCGTTTGGTGACAAGGCTGGCCATGGCACCCTTCTCACGGTGGCGACGCACCGCCTCGGTGAGATCGAGGTCGATCAAGGCATCGCCGCAGAGCACAACGAAGGTGTCATCAAAGAAGGGCTGGAAGTTCTGGATCTTCTTGAGACCTCCGGCCGAGCCGAGGGCATCACCGATCAGCTCTCCATCTTCAATCTTGCCTTCGAAGCTGTAGGCAATCTGAACCCCGAAACGCTGTCCATCACGAAAGTAGTTCTCGATCTCCTCTGCCAGGTGGGAGACGTTCACCATGATTTCGTTGAAACCATGCTCGCGCAACAGCTCCAGCAGAAATTCCATCACCGGCTTCTGCAGGATCGGGATCATCGGCTTCGGCAGGATGTGGGTGATCGGCCGAATACGCGTCCCCTTTCCTGCCGCCAGGATCATCGCCTTCATTGGCGCCTGTCCCCATCCATTGATAGGCACACCATAGTCAAAGGCGTCAGGCGGCCAGCATGTCCCGGGTCGGCAGGGGAGCTGGCACCTGTTCGAGGCGGCGCAGCTGCAGCGGGCCGAACAGTCCGCCCTGCTGCTCCAGCTCCACCGATCCCTGGGCGGAGAGGAAGAGCAGGGCCCAGAACACGCCCACACGATCAAAATCGAGATCCTCGCCGGCCGGATCCTGCTGAACCGCCCGTGCCCAGGCGCCCACCAGCACCTCAAAATCGAGCCAGTCCGCCGCCGCCTGCCAGTGGCTGAGGAACCGCTGCAGCCCGGTGGTGGTCTCCGGCAGTTTCTCGCGGTGGGCGAGGTTGGCCACCTGTTCGATTGCGGCGCGATCGCTGAACCGGCGGTTCCGCGTTCGCTGGCGCTGACGCCCCTCCCCCTCCTGTTCGAGCCGTTCCGCGATCGTCTCGAGCTGGCGAATCAGTTCGCCAAGGGTCACGGGTCTCTGCAACGGAGGCGGTGCCACGGGTCGGCGGCGCAGGTGGCGCTCAGGCCGCCGCGGCAGGGCGATCATGGCGCCCCAGCCGGAATCCTCGTTCTCATCGCACGGGGCTTCGAGCAGCTCGTCGATCGGTTCAGGCGGGAAGGTGCGGGCTTCCAGCACTTCAGCCTTGAGGCTCACCAGCACGGAGGCCGCCAGAAACGCCTCGCTGGTTTCGGCCAGATCGCGCTCGTAACTGCCCCCCTGGCGCCCATCCGACCGGGCCACCACCAGACGAGGAGCACCGATGCGCTGGCGCAGCTGGTCGAGAAAACCATCTACCACGGCAATCACATCGACATCCCACGGGTCGAGATCACCGCGGATCGCTGCATCCTGGAGCAGTCGGATGGCCAACCTGGCGCCTGCTTCAGCCACGCGCTCTCGGGTCCCCAAGCGGAATCAAGCGCACGCTAACGGTCGCGAAGCCAGTGCACCAGGGGTGTGTTCCCAGCTCAAGTCAGTTGTCGCTGGACGTCGCGGAGCTCTCGCCGGCGGCCGGCAGCAGGCCGAGCTGGGCGTCCACGGCGGCGCGGTAGCGCTGCAGATCATCTTCGAGTTCCTGGATTCGCACCTGCTGGGCCTCCCGTTCAGTCTGCTCCTGCAGGCGCTCCACCTGTTTGACCACGCCGGTCCAGACGGCAAACACCCAGGCCGCGGTGGCGCCGATGCCACCGACCACCAGGAGCATGGCGGCCAGGGGCAGGGTGGTGGTGATGCCGGGGAGGAAGTGCACGGTCGTGGGGGCCGTGTTCTCGAGGGTGAACATCACCGTGGCCAGGCCGAAGCTGAAGATCAGCAGGAAGTTCAGCTGTCGCATCGGATCAAGCCGGGGAGTGGGACCAAGAATGGATGGAGCGTAAGAAAAGCTCGCCGGGCGGGCTGAAGAGACTGGGCCAGCGCAGGGTTTGTTTACTCAGGCGGTCCTGGGAAGAACGCCTGGGCGGAGCGGACTGAATCAGCCCACAGCAGGTGCGCGCAGCAGGGCTTGCGCTCCTCCACTCGCCAGGAACGGAGCCAGGGGAGTGCCTCCCGGCAGGCCGGTGGCCTCTCGCAGGTGCGCCATCGCCTTGTCCTCCTGGCCCACGAGCCGCTCCATCGAGGCGCGGTAGGTGTCGGTCATCAGGCGCGGGTAGAGACCGATGCCGATGATCGGCACCAGCAGGCAGCTGATCACATAGATCTCCCGAGGCTCGGCATCCACCAGGTTGGAGTGGGAGGCCAGCTCGGCGTTCTCCTTGCCGAAGAAGATCTCCCGCAGCATCGAGAGCAGGTAGATCGGCGTGAGGATCACCCCCACGGCGGCCAGCACCGCCATCACGATGCGGAAGCTGAGGGAGTAGACCTCGCTGGTGGCGAAGCCAACGAACACCATCAGTTCGGCCACGAAGCCACTCATGCCGGGCAGGGCCAGCGAGGCCAGCGAGCAGACGGTCCAGAGGGCGAACATCTTGCGCATCTTCTGGCCCACCCCACCCATGTCGTCGAGCTGGAGGGTGTGGGTGCGGTCGTAGGTGGCTCCCACCAGGAAGAAGAGACTGGCGCCGATCAGGCCATGGCTGACCATCTGCAGCATGGCCCCGCTCGTGCCCAGGGCACTGACGCTGCCGATGCCGATCAGCACGAAGCCCATGTGGCTGATCGAGCTGTAGGCGATCTTGCGCTTGAGGTTGCGCTGGGCGAACGAGGTGAGCGCGGCATAGATGATGTTCACCACCCCCAGCACCACAAGCAATGGGGCGAAGCGGACGTGGGCGTCGGGCAGGAGCTGGCAGTTGAAGCGCAGCAGGGCGTAGCCACCCATCTTCAGCAGAATCCCGGCCAGCAGCATGTGGACCGGCGCAGTGGCCTCACCGTGGGCGTCCGGCAGCCAGGTGTGCAGCGGCACGATCGGTAGCTTGACGCCGAACGCGATCAGCAGGCCGGCGTAACAAAGCACCTGGAAGCCGGTGCTGAATTCCTTCGCCGCCAGGCTCGTGTATTCGAAGGTGGGGATGCCGCCGCCGTAGAAGGCCATGCCCAGGCCCGCCAGGAGGATGAACAGGGAGCTGCCGGCGGTGTAAAGGATGAACTTGGTGGCGGCGTACTGGCGCTTCTTGCCGCCCCAGATGGCCAGCAGCAGGTACACCGGCAGCAGCTCCAGCTCCCAGGCGAGGAAGAAGAGCAGCATGTCCTGCACCGCGAACACGGCGATCTGGCCGCCATCCATGGCCAGCAGCAGGAAGAAGAACAGCCGCGGTTTGAAGGTCACGGGCCAGGCCGCCAGCACCGCCAGGGCGGTTATGAAGCTGGTGAGCAGGATCAGGGGCATCGACAGACCATCGGCCCCCACCGACCAGGCCAGACCGAGATCGGGCAGCCACTCCACCCGCTCCACCAGCTGCAGGCCAGCCACGGAGGGGTCGTAGCCATTCAGGTACCCACCGACCGTGAGCAGGAAGGTGATCAGAGCGATGCCCAGGGCGTACCAACGCACCTTGCGGCCATCGCCCTCATCGGGAACGAACGGGATAAGCAGTGCAGCGCCGATCGGGAAAAGGATCGACGCGCTCAGCCAGGGAAAGGCCACGGTCCTGGGCAGGTCAGGTCAGGCCGGAGTGTAGAAATGCCCACCGCCCGCCAGAGCTGCGGTGGGGGATGTCACACAGAGCGTGAGCCCGTCAGCAGGATCAGCCCAGGGCGCCGAACAGCACCACAAGGGCGATCACACCGCCGAACACAATCAGCGCATAGAACTGGGCACGACCGGTCTCGAAGTATTTGAGACCCTCTCCCGAGCCCAGGGTCAGCAAGCCGGTGAGGTTCACCACACCGTCCACCACCTTGGCGTCCACCTCGAGCACCTGGCGGGCCAGTTTGCGGCTGCCCTGCACGAACAGCTTGTCGTTGAGGTCGTCGAGATACCACTTGTTGGCCAGGAAGGCATTGAGGGCGGGGAAGCGTGCGGCCACCGCCGTGCCCAGATCGATCCTGTGGAGCGCATAGGCGAGCACCGCCACGGAGATGCCTGCCACCGAGATCGCCACCGATGCTCCCGCCAGGGGCAGGAACTCGGCCCAGGAGAAGTGCTCCGCCATCTCAGCGGCTTCATGGGGATCGAGCAGGCCGGCGAAGCGGCTGTTCCAGGGGGTGCCGAGCAGGCCGATCAACACCGAGGGAACGGCGAGGACCGCCAGCGGCATGGCCATCTGCCAGCCGGATTCATGCGGGTGGCTGGCGTGGTGGCCGTGGTCGTGGCTGTCATCCGCTGCGCTGGCCTTACCGGCGGCGGCGAGCAGCTGGGCCTGGATCGCCTGGTCGGTGCCGCGGAAGTCGCCCTCGAAGGTGAGGAAGTAGAGCCGGAACATGTAGAAGGCGGTCATGCCGGCGGTCACGAAGCCGGCCACCCAGAGCACCGGGAAGCTGCCGAACGCCTGGCCGAGGATCTCGTCCTTGCTCCAGAAGCCGGCCAGAGGCGGAATGCCGCTGATCGCCACGCAGCCGATCAGGAAGGTGGCGCTGGTGATCGGCATGAACTTGCGCAGGCCGCCCATCAGACGCATGTCCTGGGCCAGCACCGGCTCATGGCCCACCACCTCTTCCATGGCATGGATCACCGATCCGGAGCCAAGGAACAGCATCGCCTTGAAGAAGGCGTGGGTCACCAGGTGGAACATGCCAGCCACGGGAGCGCCGCAGCCCATCGCCAGCATCATGTAGCCCAGCTGACTGACGGTGCTGTAGGCCAGACCCTTCTTCAGGTCCATCTGGGTGAGGGCAATCGAGGCCCCCAGCACGAGGGTGATCGTGCCGATCACCGCGATCGTGAGCTGCACCGCCGCGAAGGGCTCGTACACCGGCTGAAGCCGGGCCACGAGGAACACGCCCGCCGCCACCATGGTGGCGGCATGAATCAGGGCCGAAATCGGCGTGGGGCCCTCCATGGCATCGGGCAGCCAGACATGCAGAGGGAACTGGGCCGACTTGGCCATCGGCCCCATGAACACCAGCAGGCAGAGGATCACGGCCACACCGGTGCTGAGGCTGCCGCCAGCCACGGCCTCGCTGAGCCGGGCTCCGATCTCCTCAAACCCGAAGCTGCCGGTGGCCCAGAACAGGCCCAGGATCCCAAGCAGCAGGCCGAAGTCGCCGACCCGGTTGACCACGAAGGCCTTCTGGGCGGCGTTGGCGGCGGCGTCGCGGTCGTACCAGAAGCCCACCAGCAGGTAGGAACACATCCCCACCAGCTCCCAGAACACGTAGATCTCAAGCAGGTTCGGGCTGATCACCAGGCCCAGCATCGAGCTGCTGAACAGGGCCAGATAGGTGAAGAAGCGCACATAGCCCTTGTCGTGGGCCATGTAGCCATCGGAGTAGACCATCACCAGCAGGGCGATGGTGGTGACCAAGGCCAGCATCACCGCCCCGAGGGCATCGACGCGGAAGCCCATCTGCAGATTGAAGGTGCCGGCGCTGGCCCAGTTGAACAACACTTCGATCGGGCCGGCGCCGGCGAGCTGCTCGGCCAGCACGGCGTAGCTGAGCACCGCAGCGGCGCCGACGCAACTGATCAGCAGCACCGCCACCGGTTTTCGCAATCGGTTAACCGTGCGATTGAAACTGATCAGGCCGAGGCCGGTGACGCAGGCCCCCAACAGGGGAAGCACCGGAATCAACCAGGCGAGTTCAGCGGCTGACGGCATCCTGCTCGGGCTGGTGCTCGCGAGTGTAGGCAGCCTGCCTGGCTCCCACCGGCTCATGTGCCTGAGCGCCCACCATCGTGGCCGCACCGGCGCTTTGCCTCATCCCAGCCAATGGGCCAGGGCGGAGCGCGAGAAGGTGATGGCGCCCAGGCCGATGAAGCGGTGGGCCCACCAGAACAGGCCGATGGCAATGGCGATGCCCAGTTGGGCCGGGCGAAGGAATTCGGCCCAGACGAGCTGCTGGCGGCCGTCCAGCACCGCCCGGAACGGCAACACCGACGTGCTGTCCCGCAGCTCTTCAAAGGCGGCGCCGAAGCGGCGGGCCAGCCGCCGATCGCCATTCCAGATCGCGAACAGGTGATGGGCGATAAGGCCGGTACAGGTCACCACCATGAAGCTGCTGCCGATCCAGAGCAGGTGGGTGGCACACCAGAGCACCTGCCCCACCGCCTGGGGATGGCGGCTGACCCGGATGATGCCGGTGGCGTAAAGCCGCACCTGGGGCTTCAGCACCGCCGGGATCTCCAGCAGGTTGTAGGTGGCCGGGTAGAGGAACAGGAAGCTGATGGCGGTGCCGCCCCAGACCAGCGGCACGATCCAGGGCTGCTCCTGCAGATTCCAGAGGCGGAGGCCGTCATAGCGGTGGGCCAGGAAGTAGCCGATCACCACCACCGCCGCCGGGATACTGACGCCGGCGAACAGCAGGCGCCAGGCCCGCTCGCCGATCCGCTCCACCCCCCACACCCGCAGGGAGGCACCACCGCTGTGCAGCACGGCGAACACCACGAGCAGGGCCAGCATCACCACGCTGCTGTGGTGGGGGCTGGCTGGGGCAAGCAGGGAAGGCAAGGGCAGGACGACTGCGAAGGGCACGATTCTGGCCATCCGCCGGCCCACCTAGAGTTTGATCAACCGAGGCTGAATCGCCCAGCAAGCCGCTCCCGCCAACGTTTTCATTGCGCTCCCGCCTTGTCTCCAAACGCCTGCCGCGTCCATGGCTGATCTGCCCTTCACCCTCGATCAGCTGCGCATCCTGCGGGCCATCGCCAGCGAGGGAAGTTTCAAGAAAGCGGCCGACAGCCTCTATGTGACCCAGCCTGCCGTGAGCCTGCAGATCCAGAATCTGGAGAAGCAGCTGGATGTGTCGCTGTTCGATCGGGGCGGACGCAAGGCCCAGCTCACCGAGGCGGGCCATCTGCTGCTGAGCTACTGCGACCGCATCCTCAGCCAGTGCCAGGAGGCCTGTCGCGCCCTCGACGATCTCCACAACCTGCGGGGCGGATCCCTGATCGTCGGCGCCAGCCAGACGACCGGCACCTACCTGATGCCGCGCATGATCGGCCTGTTCCGGCAGAAATACCCGGACGTGGCCGTGCAGCTGCAGGTGCACAGCACCCGCCGCACCGGTTGGAGTGTGGCCAACGGCCAGGTGGATCTGGCGATCATCGGCGGCGAGCTGCCGCCTGAACTGAACGAGTTACTGCAGGTTCTTCCCTACGCCAGCGATGAACTGGCGCTGGTGCTACCGGTGAAGCATCCGCTGTCGCGCCTGCCGGAACTCACCAAGGACGACCTCTACCGACTCGGTTTCGTCTGCCTCGATGCCCAGTCCACCACCCGCAAGATGGTGGACCAGCTGCTGGCCCGTTCCGGCCTGGATGTGGGCCGGCTCAAGATCGAGATGGAGCTCAACTCCTTCGAGGCGATCAAGAACGCCGTGCAGAGCGGCCTGGGGGCCGCGTTCCTGCCGGTGGTGTCGATCGAGAGGGAACTCGCGGCCGGCAGCCTGCACCGGCCCCAGGTGGTCGATCTGCTGGTGCGACGCCAGCTGAAGCTGATCACTCACCCGGCCCGGTATTGCTCAAGGGCTTCGGATGCCTTCCGCAAGGAAGTGCTGCCGGTGTTCGCCAGCCCCGACAGCCCCCTGCGCCAGCCCCTGGCCCAGACGCAGCCGGTTCAGAACTGATCAGCTTCCGGGGTCACGCCGACGGCATCGTCTGCGGCACCGGCAATCCCACGGGTCTGGAATTTGTTGCCGCTGATGTCGGTCTGGTAGACGCAGCGCACGACTGGCTTGTCACGCACGGAGCCGATGTAGGCGAAGGTGTTCATGCGCTGCTTGCACTGGCGCATCTGCTCGGCGGTCACGGCGCCCTCCTTCTGCAGAACGGCCCAGTTCTCCCGCCGGATCACGCAACCGGGCTGCAGCGTCGGCTGGGTCACGAAGCTGCTGCTCGGGTTCATCGTGGTGTACAGCTCGATGTCCATCACGAAGGCGCTGGCACCCCACTGCTTGCAGAATTCCGGGTCGGGTACGGCCATGTCGAGCTGCTGGCTGCTGGCGATGTTCCCCTGGTTGCCCTGGGTGGTGCTGGTCACGGCGCTGCCAATGCCGATGCCCACCACCAGCACGCCCGCCAGGATGGCGACCGTGCGCACGTTCAGGGAGATGGCAGGAGTCCCTCCCGAACCACCGCCGCCGGGGCCTCGCCCGCCCGGATTGCCACCACCCCCCCCGGAGCCAGCGGTTGTCGGCCGTCTGCCGGCGTCCCGCTCATAACGGCTGCTGCCTCGGTCATAGCGACCGGTTTCGTAGGCCATCTCCCTGTCGCCGCGGCCGCTGGGCCGGCCGTCGTGGCGGCTGTAGCCATCGTCGGAGGCAGCTCGGCCGCGGGAGCGGGTCACAGGGCTTCGGGACTGCGGGGCAGGCCCATGGAGTAATTGAGCACGCGGGCCTGGGGGTTGTAGCGGATGGCTCCGGCCTGCAGCATCTGCTGGATCAACCCTTCCAGCTCGGATCCGATGCGGCGCAGGGTGTAGTCGGTCAGGTCGTCACCGGCATGACGCTCCACCAGGGCACGGAACTGGTCCTGCACCCGGGTGAGGCTGGCGTCGTCCCAGAGAAACTCGTTATCGGGGTCCACATCCAGCGTCAGATGCCCGGAGTCGGACACCAGATCGCCGTGTTCCACCCGGGCCGTGAACAGGCGGATGTGACGGGTGGTGCATTTCAGCAGGATCTCAACCATCAGCTGGCGGTGCTGGGGCTCAGGCGAGCCGAACGGGGTTGGCAAACGCTACCGGGAACCGGGCCAGACAGGGCACTCCGGCGGTGGGAAGCGCCAGGAGGTGGGCAGCACCAGGGGCTGGCCGCCGGAAGGCTGCGAGGAAGCTGCCGGGTCGCGACCCCTGGGGGCTCCCTTTAAGGTTGCCCATACTTTCGAGTCGGTTCATGCGCGTCGCCATCGCCGGAGCAGGTCTTGCCGGGTTGTCGTGCGCCAAGTACCTCTGTGACGCCGGCCATACGCCGGTGGTCTACGAAGCACGTGATGTGCTCGGCGGCAAGGTGGCAGCCTGGCAGGACGAGGATGGCGATTGGTACGAAACCGGCCTGCATATTTTCTTCGGGGCTTACCGCAACATGCGGCAGCTGTTCGCAGAACTCGACATCGAGGATCGGCTGCAGTGGAAAAGCCACTCGATGATCTTCAACCAGAAGGACGTCCCCGGCACCTACAGCCGCTTCGACTTTCCAGACCTGCCGGCTCCCTTCAACGGAGTGGCGGCCATTCTGGGCAACAACGACATGCTCTCCTGGCCAGAGAAAATTGCCTTCGGCCTGGGGCTGGTTCCCGCAATTCTGCGCGGCCAGGACTACGTCGAAGCCTGTGACCAATACTCCTGGACCGAGTGGCTGCAACTGCACAACATTCCAGAACGTGTGAACGACGAAGTTTTCATCGCCATGAGCAAGGCGCTGAACTTCATTGACCCTGATGAGATCTCCAGCACCGTCGTTCTCACCGCACTCAACCGCTTCCTCCAGGAAGGCGATGGTTCCAAGATGGCTTTCCTCGACGGCAACCCTCCCCAGCGCCTCTGTCAGCCGATCGTGGACTACATCACGGCCCGAGGCGGGGAAGTGCATCTCAACACCCCCCTTCGGGCCATTGAGCTCGCCGCTGATGGCAGCGTCAGCGGCTTCCGCCTCTCTGGCCTCAAGGGCAAGGACGGCCAACAGGTGGTGACCGATGCCTATGTGAGCGCCCTGCCGGTGGATCCACTGAAGCTGCTGCTGCCCGAGCCCTGGAAGGAACTGCCCTACTTCAGCAAGCTGGACGGTCTCAACGGCGTGCCGGTGATCAACATCCATCTCTGGTTCGATCGCAAACTCACAGACATCGACCACCTGCTGTTCAGCCGCAGTGCACTGCTCAGCGTCTATGCCGACATGAGCAACACCTGTCGCGAATACGAAGACCCAGAGCGCTCCATGCTGGAGCTGGTGTTCGCCCCAGCCAAAGACTGGATCGGCCGCAGCGACGACGACATCATTGCCGCCACCCTCGAAGAACTCAAACGCCTCTTCCCGCAGCATTTCAGCGGTGATGACCAGGCCAAACTGCGCAAGTCGAAGGTGGTGAAGACGCCCCTGTCTGTCTACAAGACCGTTCCCGGTTGCCAGAAACTGCGTCCGAGCCAGGACTCACCCATCGCCAACTTTTTCCTGGCGGGCGACTACACGATGCAGCGCTATCTGGCTTCCATGGAGGGTGCGGTGCTCAGCGGCAAGCTCTGCGCCGAAGCGGTGGATCGCAAATTTGGTCCGGCCTCAGCCGCCCAGCCTGTCCCCCAGGCGACCCTGACGGCGGTCTGAACGTGCTGGCCGCCACCCCTGCCACGTCCTCTGCTTTGCTCCCATCCCTGGATGAGGCTTACGACCAGTGCCGCCAGGAAACCGCCCAATGGGCCAAGACCTTCTATCTGGGCACCCTGCTGATGCCCGCAGCCAAGCGGCGGGCGATCTGGGCGATATACGTCTGGTGCCGCCGCACCGATGAATTGATGGACAGCCCCCAGGCCCAGGATCTGCCTGTGGCCCAGCTGTCAGACCGGCTCGATCGCTGGGAAGAGCGCACCCGCGCCCTGTTCGCGGGGAAGGTGCAGGACAGCCTGGATCGAGTGATGGCCGACACGCTGGAGCGCTATCCCCAGCCGCTGCAACCCTATCTCGACATGATTGAGGGGCAGCGGATGGATCTGTTTCAGCATCGCTATGCCACCTTTAATGATCTGGAGCTCTACTGTTACCGGGTCGCTGGAACCGTCGGTCTGATGACGCAGGAGGTGATGGGTCTGGACTCGGCCTACACCACGGCTCCCTGGAGTGAGCGGCCCGACACATCCAAAGCAGCGGTAGCCCTGGGGATTGCCAATCAACTCACCAACATTCTCCGCGATGTGGGAGAGGATCGCGGCCGGGGCCGCATCTACTTACCACAGGAAGATCTGAACACGTTTGGCTATTCCGAATCCGAACTGATGGCAGGGCGTCTGACGGAGAACTGGCGAGCCCTGATGCGCTTTCAACTGCAGCGTGCCCGTGACTGGTTCGCCCGCTCCGAAGAGGGGGTGCGCTGGCTGGCACCTGATGCACGCTGGCCGGTCTGGGCTTCGCTACGGCTCTATCGCGGCATCCTCGATGTGATTGAACGCCATGATTACGATGTCTTCAATAAGCGGGCCTATGTTCCACGGGTGGGCAAGCTGCTGGATCTGCCGCTCTCCTTTGTGATCGCCCAGGCTCGATGACGCGGTTCAGTTTGTCCGGACGTCACGGCCGGCTATGGGCACCCCTGTTGATCGGCCTGCAGGCGGCCCTTCCCCTTGCGGCCGAACCGCTGCCGGCGGCCTTGCCTTCTGATTCGAGTGTGGAAGGCCTCGGGGCGGGCTGGCCTCAGACCCGGCCCGCCCCGACTGAGGCAGCCTTACCGCCGGAGGCACTGGGCCGATTGACCTTGCCCCAGGCCCTGGAGTGGGCCAGCCAAAGAAATCCAGTGCTGCGTCAATCCTACGAAGAACTGGTGGCCACACAGAACAGTCTCGGAGCCGCCTATGCCACCTGGTGGCCGGTGATCAACCAATCGATCAATGGTGGCCCCTACGGAGCACGCTCCTACTACAACTACCCGGGCGCGTTCAGTGGAGGCGTGCCTTCACCCGGCCCGTACCGTGATCAAAAGGCCTTCATCGGCAGTTATTTCCAAGCGATTGCCCAGTTCGATCTCACCTGGAACCTGTTCGATCCGGCCCGCACGCCCACCATCTGGCAAAACAAGTACCAGGTGCGTCAGGCCGCAGACACTTACGTGATCGCCCGCCGCGACAACCGCCTGCAGACGTCCCAGGCCTTCATCGAGCTGCAGCAGGCCGTGGCCCAGGTGCTGACGGGCCAGCAGATTGTTGACAATGACCGCCTGCTGTTTGGCCTGACCCAGTCGCGCTTCAACCTCGGATCGGCCACCAAGGTGGACCTGGCCAAGCAGGAATCCGTGCTCAAGGCGGATGAGCGCAACCTCGCTCAATCCCGCCAGGATGTGTTCGTGGCCCAGGCGGCCCTGGCGGAACTTCTGGCCATTTCCAATGGAACCGCCATCGCCCCCGCCGATCCGCTCACGGCTCTTGGGGCCTGGCCCCATGGTCTCGAGGACACCCAGAGCTCGGCTTTGCAATACCGCAAGGTGATCGAGCAGCAGCTGATGGATGTGAAGATCAATGAGGCCCAGGCCCAGATCGAACTGGCCGTGTATCGACCCACGATCCAGCTGATCAACAGCCTGCTGTGGACCAAGGCTGCCGGCTTCACCAGCCAGGGCCCTCCCTGGACCCAGGGAGCCCGCTCCGATCTCTGGGATGCCTCGGCACTGCTGCAGCTCACGTTTACGGGATTTGATGGCGGGCAAGCCCGCATGAATGCCGAGGCCGCCCGCCGCAGGGCCAAAGCGGCAGAGGCTGCCTATCAAGCATCGATCAACCAGGTTCGTAAAGAGGTGGAAACCTTCCATGCCCAGACCACGATCGGCCGGCAGGTGGTGATCTATTCCTCCGAGCGGGTGAAGGCCTCCAATGAGGCTCTGCGCCTGCAGACGCTGCGCTTCAATGCGGGCTATGGAACGGTCACTGATGTTGTGCAAGCGCAGCAGGATCTCACCCAGGCGGTGATTGGCTACGTCAATGATCTAGCCGATTACAATTTGGCCTTGGTCAACCTTTCCAGGGCCAGTGGACTTGAGTATGTCCCCGATCCAGATCTGATTGCCAAACTCGGTACGCCGCTTGAGAACCTGCGTCTTCCGGATGTTCTCAGGCGCAAGCCCTGACAACCCGTCCGATTAGGATCGAATTACCAATCACGACAGCGTTCACGCGTTGATCTCGTCCATGGTTGTCAATGCACGGGCGATTGAGCGTCAGGTGCGCCGCCAGACGGTGGGCTGGTTCCTCGTCGTATCGGCTCTGTTGGTGGGGGCCAGCGTCTACAGCCTGACCCAGCTGCGCAGCACCATTCAGGGATTCGCGGCGGAGCGCTCCATGGCTGTGGTGAGCAGTGTCCGCAGCCAGATGAAAGTGATGGACAGCATTTACCGAGAGCTGGTGCTCGCGGCCCTGCGGGTTCTCAAGGCCGACACGCTGGAGTTGGGCGCTCCTTCTCTGGGGCCGCCGGTGCCATTGGCGGGCCGCACCGTTGCCGATCTTCGCTTTGGCGACACTTCCATGACCGGCCGCGATGCCGTGGTGGACGGGGTGGTGCGTCGCATGGGTGGGACGGCGACTCTGTTTGTCGTGAGTGGCGACAATTTCGTACGGGTCAGCACCAACGTGCGCCAATCGGATGGTCAGCGGGCCGTGGGGACTCTGCTCGACCCTTCCGGTCGGGTGATTCGATTACTACGCAGGGGAGAATCCTTCCTTGGGGTCGTAGACATCCTCGGCGAGCCCTATTTCACTGCCTACGAGCCCATCTTTGCGGTCGGCGATTCGAAAGACAACCCATTTCAAGATCGGGTGATTGGTGCCTGGTACACGGGATTCCGGGTGCAGACCGTCAGCGTGCTCAAGGAGCTGGTGGGGTCATCACGCATCATGAACCACGGATTCGTGGCCATCCTGGATCGTCAAGGCAAAGAACGTTTTTACTCCGGGAATGTATCAAAACAGGAAGTCACTGATGTGATGGAAGCGATCGATAATCTTCCCAATAGCGCGGAGTCGCGCGTGAGATCCTATCGCGTGCGACGGGATGATTACGCCCCATGGGGACTCAAGATTGTCTCGGCAACCTATCTGCCTGATGTTGATCGCCTCAGTGTGCAGTTGGTCTGGGGCGTGTTTGGCTTTCTTGGCGCGATCATCGTGGCTGTTCTGATCGCGTCCTGGTGGTTTTCCCAGAAACTTTCACGGGCCCTGATCTCGCGCGAAGTGGCCAGACTGGAGGCCGAGGAGCAAAAGCAGGCAGCTGAGGCGGCGAAGCTCGAGGCGGAGTCGGCAAGCCAGATCAAGAGTGCGTTCCTGGCCAACATGAGCCATGAGTTGCGCACGCCGATGAATGCGATTATCGGCTACAGCGAAATGCTGATCGAAGAATCAGAAGAGATGGAGCCGGCTGAGATGGTGCCGGACCTGGAAAAGATTCATTCTGCCGGCAAGCACTTACTAGGCCTGATCAACGACATCCTCGATCTTTCCAAGATCGAAGCAGGCAAGATGACCCTATATCTTGAAAACTTCTCTCCGGCCGAGTTGATCGCAGAGGCAGTCGCAACCGTTCAGCCCTTACTAACCAAGAACCGGAATCGGATTATCGTCCATAGCCCTGGCAACCTTGGCTTGATTTATGCAGATCAGACCAAGCTGCGTCAGGCATTGCTGAACCTGCTCAGCAATGCCAGCAAATTCACAGAGCAAGGTCTGATCACAATCCGTGCTTCAACCGTTGCTGAATCTGAGTCGCCTGATGCCGAACCAGAGGCAGACACGGCACAAAAGGGCGCTCATGCTGACGCAAAAACCGGCGAACGGATTCTCATCTCCATCCAAGACAGTGGCATTGGCATGAGCGAGGCCCAGATCGGCAAGCTGTTCCAGAGCTTCAGCCAGGCTGACAGCAGCACCACGCGGAAATATGGAGGCACTGGTCTGGGACTGGCGATCAGTCGGCGCTTTTGCCAGATGATGGGTGGCGACATTCTCGTGACCAGCCAGCCGGGTCAAGGCAGCACATTCACGATTGACCTGCCGCGCCAAGTGTGTGAGTTGGAAGCGGAGCCTGCCGCCCCTCCAGCCCCTGTGCTGCGGGATCCGGCCCCACCAGTGGCCGCGAGAGCCAGGGTTCTGGTGATTGACGACGATCCCACCGCCGTGGAGTTGCTGGCTCGCTTTCTGCATCGCGAAGGCTTTGAGGTCGAAACCGTCACGAATGGCGAGGCGGGCTTGGCAGCAGCCCGCCGGCAGCGCCCGGATGTCATCACCTTGGATGTGATGATGCCAGGTCTGGATGGTTGGAGTGTGCTGGCAGAGCTGAAGTCTGATCCTGAGCTCTGCCTGATTCCAGTGGTGATGATGACCATGATGGACAATAAAGAGCTCGGATTTGCCATGGGAGCCACCGAGTGCCTGGCCAAGCCAGTGGATTGGTCCAAGCTTGACCAACTGCTTGATCGCATCATCCCAGCCGATCCATCGGGTCATATCCTGGTCGTCGAAGACGATCCCTCTCAATCAGACATGTTGCGGCGCATGCTCGCCAGGGAAGGTTGGCGCGTTGACCTGGCGGCCAATGGCCGTGAAGCCCTGGAGGCCGTCTCGAAAGCCAGACCTGCATTGATTCTGCTGGACCTGATGATGCCTGAAATGGACGGCCTTGAGTTTGTGGAGTTGCTGCAGAACAACCCAGGCGCCGAGTCGATCCCAATTATCGTGCTTTCCGCAAAGTCCCTGTCGCCGGAGGATCAGCTCAGACTCAATGGTCGCGTCCAGACAGTGATCGCAAAAGGCTCTTTCAACCGATCTACACTGGTCAGTCAGATCGATTCCCTGATCGCGTCTAAGTCTTGAACAATTCCGCTACGACCCTTACCATCTATTCCAGGCCATGACACGTCTACTCCTGGTTGAAGACAATGAAATGAACCGCGACATGTTGTCGCGCCGCCTGATCCGCAAAGGCTACGAAATCCTTCTGGCTGTTGATGGTGGCGAAGCGGTCGATCTTGCTCGCTCCGAGTTACCAGATCTGATCCTAATGGACATGAGCCTGCCGGTCATTGACGGATGGGAGGCCACCCGCCAGCTCAAGGCGGATGAACGGACCCGCCTGATCCCGATCATTGGGCTCACCGCCCATGCCATGGCCGGCGATCGCGAGAAATGTCTGGCTGCCGGCTGCAACGACTACGACACCAAACCGGTCGATCTGGCTCGCCTGCTCGACAAGATTCAGACACAGCTCGATCAGCTCGGCCAGGCATCAGATTCACGATGATGGAGCAAACCCAACCCCGGCAAGACGACAGCTTCGTGCAACTGCGCCACGATCTTCGCACTCCGATCAATCAGATTCTCGGATACAGCGAACTTCTCGAGGAAGAGCTGGAGGCAAGCCAGCCGCAGAGCGTGGCTGATCTGCGCAAGATTCAGCAGGCAGCAAAAGGCATGCTCGAGCTGATTGTTGTCCACCTCACACCAGGATCCTCCCCTCAGGCGGATCCAGTCGTTAAAGCCGTAGCGGCTTCAGTCGAGACGCCAACACAGACGTCACCATCGCAACCCACGTCGGTCCTGAAGGGAGTGCCGGCCGCACCCAGCCGTTCGCGAAGTGGTGGTCATCTGCTGGTGGTCGATGATCAGGCCCTCAACCGCGACCTGCTGCGCGATCGCCTCACCCGAGAGGGATACACCGTGGCAATGGCAGAAGATGGCGCTCAGGCCCTGGAGAAGGTGCGGCGTAACAGCTTTGATCTGATCCTGCTGGATGTGATGATGCCAGGAATCGACGGCTATACCGTCCTGGCTGAACTAAAGCAAGACGAAGGGCTACGTCATATCCCTGTGATTATGATCAGCGCGATCGATGAGATCTCCAGTGTGGCCCGCTGCATCGAAGTCGGTGCAGACGAGTATCTACCGAAGCCATTCAATCCAACGATTCTGCGAGCACGGATTGGAGCCTGCCTGGAGAAGAAGTTTCTGCGTGATCAAGAGACCCAGATCTATCAGGCCCTTCTCGACAGCCAGTCGCAACTGGCACAGGAGCTGGACGAGGCGGCTCGTTATATCGATTCACTGCCGCCCGAATCCGAGACCGATTCCGCGATTGGGCCCATCGTCAAGGCATTCAAGCGGATGTCCACGGCGGTGGAACGGAGAGAAAATCAGCTGCGTCAGCAGATCCGTGAACTGGAGATCGACATCAATCCGGTGGTCTTGCAAGGACAGGTGGGCTCCATTCTGGCCAATCCCTCCTTTGATGCCCTCAGTGAACGGGCCCGTGCCATGCGCAAGCGGCGGGACTCCTTCGGTACGGCAACTTGAGCGCCGCGACCTGAGCGCGACAACCTGAGAGCCGTAAACAGGCCGCGTCACCGCGATCCCTGGAGTCGGCCTGTGGACTCCAGTCCAGTTCAATCGTAGGGTTGCCGGGCTGCCAGGCTGCTCGCCCACTGCGATGACCAAGATTCTCTGTGTCCATTCCTTTCGGGGAGGCACTGGCAAGTCCAATCTTTCCGCCAATCTGGCCACAGCGCTTGCCATGACGGGGCGGCGGGTGGCTGTGGTGGATACTGACCTCGCCTCACCAGGCGTGCATGTTCTGTTTCAGTTCACGCCGGGGCCGGATGACGCCACGTTGAACGATCACCTCCAGGGTTCGGCGCCGATCGAGGCCTGCTGTCATGAGGTGACACCGGACGAAGTCAAACGCAAGGGCGGTCATATATTTCTGCTGCCGGCATCGATGGACAGCGACCGGATTGCTCGCCTGCTGCGAGAGGGCTATTCGGTGGAGGCGCTGAATGATGCGATTTTTGAAATTGCTGAATTGAAAGATCTCGATGCTGTGATCGTAGATACGCATCCGGGAATCAACGAAGAAACTCTGCTCACCACAGCCATCTCTGATTGCCTGGTGATGGTGATGCGGCCCGATAGTCAGGATTATCTCGGCACTGCCGTGGCCCTGGAAGTGGCCCAGCGGCTTGAGGTGCCGAATGCCAGGCTGGTGGTGAACAAATTGCCCCGTCACTTTGATGCCGAACAGGTCCGCAACCGTGTCCAGCAGAGCTATGGAATTCCTCTCGGTGCCGTGTTGCCCTTGAGCGATGAGTTGCTGGATCTCGCCAGTGGGGGCCTAGCCCTCCTTGAGGTGGGTGATCACCCCTGGAGCAAGGGGGTGGAAGCGCTGGCCCAGCAACTGATCGATGACATCCTTTGACACCACGCCCTGGCCCCGCACGGTCCTGTCGATGGGACTGTTGGTGAGTCTGGATCCACCGGCGCTGCGGCGTCTGCTCAAGGCCGGTCTGCGCCGCGGGCTGCCCCCCGAAGATCTCGATGATCTGCTTCGCAGCGACTGGCAGATCGAGCCCGACAGCCCTGACGCCACCGCCTTGATCCACGCCCTGCAGGAGCGTGGCTGGTTGCTCTGGCATCAGGAGACGCAGCGCTGGAAGACGCACTTCGGCTGAACGTCTCTGGTTCTGCCACCCATTCCATTTGTTCCGGCCTTTCCTCCCATGAACCTCACCCAGACCTGGTACGCCGTTGCCCTGGCATCGTCGCTGGGGCCGCAGGACCCGATCGGGATCACCTTGCACGGCTGCCCCATCGTGATCTGGCGGGGGAGTGACGGCGGGCTGCTCGCCGCCGAAGACCGCTGCCCCCACAAAGGGGCTGCCCTCAGCCGTGGCTGCGTGGTGGACAACCAGCTGCGTTGCGGCTATCACGGCTGGACGTTTGATCCGGCCGGGCATTGTCTGGAGATCCCCGCCAATAAGCCCGGTGTGGCAATTCCGAAGCGGGCCAGAATCCGCATGATGCCCTGCCAAGAGGCCCATGGTTTTCTGTGGCTCTGGTGGGACCCCCAGGGTGCTCATCATGCGCCTGAGCCACCACCACTGCCTGCGGTGAGCCATGTGCCGGAGACCGGCGACTCCGGCTGGCGCCAACTGGAGGGCGAAGCGGTGTGGACAGCCCATTGGGTGAGGATTCTGGAGGGTTTCCTGGATCTCACCCATGTGCCCTACGTGCACAAGAGCACTTTCGGTGGCGCCGCGGCGAATGAGCTCTACACCAGTGAGGAGATCGTGGCTGGGGACAGCCTCTACGCCCTGATCGATACGCCCCGCGATCAGAACTACCGCTCCGATCAGGCCAGCAATCCCTTCCTGCGGCTCTGGGGATCCCTGCGCAACCAGGAGGGCGAATCCAACCCATCGGGGGTTCAGCATCTTCACCTCTGGATGGCGAATCTGCTGCTGATCCGGGTGGAATTCCGCGACTTCATGATTTACCTCTGCCTGGTGCCGGTGCCGCTCGGCGATGGTCGCTCCCACCTGCTCTGGCGCCATTTCCGCTCCTTCCTCAAGAGCCCGCTGGCGGACGGCAATGCCCTCAAGCGGGTCAAGCGTTTTCTGGGGGAAGACAAGTTGATTCTGGAATCGATGCAACCCTTCGAGCCCGATCTCGATGGGCGCGAGGATCTGTTGCTGGCCAGTGATTCTCTGACTCTTGCGTTGCGCAAGTTGTTGCGGGCCAAGCGCGAAGCTAACCTCATCCTCGACTGACGCACGCAATCGGTGATGGCTGATTCCTCTGGCGATCCAGCGACTGGCGATATCCCGGCTGACGATCCTGTGATCGCCATCGAAGCCTTCGATCATGTGGCGCTCACCGTCTCTGATCCGGCGCGGTCGATGTGCTGGTATCAAGAGATGTTCGGCTTCCGTGAGGCCCACATGGAAGGGCTCAAGGTGGGGCCTCCGTTCATTCTGCGGGTGGTGGGGGAGTCGTATCTCAACCTGTTTCCGCCGGATCCAGGCAGCACCCAGCCGGTGCCGGGCCATGACGTGCTGGCCATGCGGCATCTCGCCTTCCGGATTCCCTTCGACCGGATGGAGTCGATCGAGCAGCAGCTGCGCGACAAGGGGCTGGCAGTGTCATCGTTTTTTTATGGGCCCCGGTGCCGCTCGATCTTTGTGAGCGATCCCGATGGGCACCAGATCGAACTGATCGGCTACGGCGAGGGTGTGTTTGTGGGCTGAAACTGGATTGGCCGGGCGCGTGACTTGGTGACGATCAGCAAGGCTGCGGCAGCGAACACTACGGCCGCCTGTAGATGAAACGTGAGGCTGTAGCCGGCATCGTTGTACAGCCGGCCGGCCGCCAAGGGCCCCAGCAAACTGGTGAGGCTGACGCAGGATTGGGTGATGCCGCCGAGCAGACCCTGCTGGCTCTCATCCACCGCCGTGGAGAGCAGGGTACGAAGTCCTGGAGTGCTGAGGCCCACGCCGGTGGCGAAGAACAACTGGGTCAGGTAGAGCCAGTGACCTTCGCGAATCGCCGACACCCCCATCAGGGCCACGGCCACCAGGATCAGCCCCAGCTCAGCCAGCCGCCGCGCGGGGTAGAGCCGCAGCAGACGGGGCAGCAGGCCGCCCTGCACCACAGCTGCGATCACGCCCACGAAGCAGAGCAACAGGCCTGAGGCCTGCGGTCCCCAGTCGAAGCGCAACCGGGCATCGACCACAAAGATGCCGGTGAACGAGGAAAAGCCCAGATAGAAGAGGAAGTACACCAGCAGCATGGTGCGCAGCTCGGCGGATTCGCGGCTCCACCAGCGCAACGGCTGACGCAGCGGAGCCGTTTGCGCCTCGCTCTCCGTCCCGAATGCCGCCTGGGTTTCCGGCAGGAAGCGCAGCACCAGCACCAGATTGATCAGGGTGAGGACGGCCGCCACCAGGAAGGGCGCCCGTGGGTTGAAGGAACCGATCAGTCCACCAAGGGCAGGGCCGAACACAAACCCCATGCCCAGGGCCGCACCGAGCGCACCGAAACTGACCGTTCGGGCCTGGGGCGTCTCATTCCGGTCGGCCACCATCGCCTGGGCCAGGGCGAACACGGCGGCGCTGCCGCCCTTGATCGCCTGGAACAGCATCAGCAGGGCCAGAGACGGGGAGAATCCCGACCCCAGTAGAGCCAGGCTCCCCACGCCGATCGAGGCCGCCATCAGCGGCTTGCGGCCGTAGCGATCGGAGGCGCGACCGATCAGAGGCGCCCCCACCAGCTGACAACCCGCATAGAGCGCGGTGACCTGGGTCACGGTGATGGCATTGAGGCTGCCGGTGAGCTTGGCCACCAGGAAGGGCAACACCGGTGCCAGCAGGCCGAAGGAGCCGGTATCGACGGCCACGATCAGGCAGAGAATCAGCAGGGCACGCCGATTCATGCCGCCTCCTGGGAGAGAGCCTGCAGCAGCAGTGGATTGACCTGTTCGGGAGCCTCATCGTGGGGGCAATGGCCCAGGCCGGGGAGCACATGCAGGTCCTTGACGCAGGCGAACTGCTCCCAGCGCCGGGCTTCGGCGACCGGTTCCCAGGGATCGGCCTCGCCCCACACCATCCGCACGGGGGTGGACAAGGTCGCGAGCAGATCCGGCGCGAGGTGATCGTTGAACAGGTTGATGAAACCGCGAAAGGCCTCGTCTGCGCCGCGCTGCTGGGTGGGGCCCAGCAGCACCGCCACCAGCTGGTCGTCGATGTTGGCACCGCTGGGATAGGCCTGCTCCAGCACCTTGCGGATCACGCCGGCGCGGCTGAGTTGCCGAAACAGCCAGCGGGTCAGCCAGCGTTGCCGCACCAGGCTCTTGAGCAGCGGACGCCCATAGCGGCGCAGGGGCGGCTGATCCGCCAGACGCTTGTCATCCAGGGCACGCTGGGCGCAGTCGACCAGCAGCACCTGGCGGGCTGGACACCCGTCCTGCTCCAGCAGGGAGGCGCAGCGCAGGGCCACCACGCCGCCTATCGAGTTGCCCACCAGGGTGACGGGAGCGCGCACCACCTCGCGGATGAAGGCGGACACCTGCTGCGCCCAGAGCTCGATGCCGTAGACGCAATCGCCGGCCTCGGGGGGTTCCTCAGCGAGACGGGAGCTCGGCTTGCCACTGCTGCCGAAACCGAGCAGATCGATGGCGTAGACGTCATGATGAATGGCCAGGGCAGCCAGGTTGTGGCGCCAGTGCTCCTTGCAGGCGCCGAAGCCATGCACCAGCACCACCGCCGGGCGATCCCGGGCTCCCCCAGCCGGAGAATCATCCACGGCCTGATCAGGATCGCTGGACCGGCAGACCACGTAACTCACAGGCTGACCCTGCCACTGCCACTCGGCCTGCCAGGCCGCTGGATAGGGACTGTCGCTCATGCCGCCTGCTCCGGTTGCCATGGATAAACCCGTCCGTCCTCGATCCGCCAGATTCTGTCGGCGTCGTTGAGCAGGCGCAGATCATGGGTCACCAGCAGCACGGCGCTCTGCCGTCGCCGGCACAGCGACCCCAGCAGTTCCACCACATCGCGGCCGGACTGGCTGTCGAGGGAGGCCGTCGGCTCGTCCGCCAGGATCAGTTCCGGTTCCGGCGCCAAGGCGCGGGCAATCGCCACCCGTTGGCGCTGCCCTCCAGAGAGTTCGTCGGGATAGTGGTGCAGCCGGTGCCCGAGTCCCACCGCTTCGAGCAGCTCGATCGCCCGTTCTTCGCGGCGGCGTCCGTTGCGCTCGCTCAGCTGCAGCACCAGCTGCACGTTCTGAAGCACGGTGAGTGAGGCGACAAGGTTGTGGCTCTGAAAGATGAACCCGATCCGGCGCCGCACCGCCTTCAGGGCCGGTTCGCTGGCCCCCTGCAGCTCCTGGCCCAGCACCTGCAGGGATCCCTCCTGCACCGAGCGCAACGCTCCGACCAGGGTGAGCAGGGTGCTCTTGCCGCTGCCGGAAGGCCCCACCAACAGGGTGATCTCGCCGGCTTTCACCTCAAAATCAAGGCCATGCAGGATCTGGCTGCGCAGTTCGCCTTCGCCATAACTGTGGCGCAAGGCGCTGGTCACGATCACAGAGCTGCCCACGGAATCTCCCATCGATTCAGAACACCGAAGCCGGGTCTGCATCCGCGAGCTTGCGGATAGCGATAGCTGCCGAAGCCGCGCACACCCCAAGCGTGAGCGAGCCGACCAGCAGGGTCTTGTCGGGGGTCATTTCAATGCGGATACCAGAGGCGGAGGTGAGGAAGGCATACATGCCGGTGCTGACAATCGTGGCCGGGATAAAGGCCGACACCGCCAGGATGATGGCCTCCTGGACCACAATGAACAGCAGAAACAGATCGCTGAAGCCCATGGCCTTCAAGGTGGCGTATTCCTTGAGGTGGTCGGTCACGTCGGTGTAGAGCACCTGATAGACCACCACGCCACCGACAAGGATGCCCATGATCGTGCCGAAGCCAAAGATGATGCCGAAGGAGGAGGAGGTGTTCCAGTACTCGCGCTCCTGAGTAATCAGTTCCTGTTTGGTGAGCACGTTCAGCTCGCGTCCCAGCCGCTCCTTGAGGAAGGCCTGCACCGGCAGCAGCTGATCGGGATTCTGGAGACGCAGCACACCCAGGGAGATTTCACCTTGGTTGATCTGGCGGAAAGCCAGGTTGATGGCGGTACTGTCGCTGCTGATCAGGTTGCTGTCGGCGGCAAAGGTGGAGCCCAGCTTGAACAGCCCCACGATCCGGAAGGTCTTGGAGAAGTCCGACAGCAGCATCTCCTGGGTCCCGTTGGCCTTGACCGCCGGGGTGATCGGACCGGTGTTGCGGTTGCCCCGGGTGTCGAACAGCACGTAGTTGGGGGTTTTGAGCAGATCCTGCTGTTCCAGCACCGGCTCGATGTTGAGCAGGCGGCTGTCTGGATCGAAGCCGATCAGGCGCAGGCTGGTGGGTTTGACGCCGTCGAGCCGTTGGGCATTGACATTGGCCACATAGACGGGAATCACCTGTTTGACTCCCTCGACGCCGAGGGAGTCGTAAAGCAGGGACTGGGGGAACTGCTGGAAGCTGCCGCTGTTGAGCGTGCCGGGGCTGATCAGGATGAGGTCGCCATCGATGGCCTCGTAGAAGGTGGTGGCACTGTTGAGCAGACCCGACTGAAAGCCAAGCTGCATGTACATCAACAGTGCGGCAAAACCAATGCCTGTGACGGCCACCAGATAGCGGATCGGTTGGCGCTTGAGCTGCAGCCAGGCCAGGGGCAGATCCGTGCGGATGCTCCTCGACGGCAGGGAGTCGCTCATGAGTCGGGGAAACGCACCAGCACATTGAGCCCGCTGAGACGCTTGACCCGGTCGCGGTCGGCGGGGTCGAGGTCAAGTTTCACCAGCACCACCCGGGCATTGACATCGTTGTTGCCGGTGGTGGCAAACAGATCACGGGCCGAAACCTGGCGAATGATCGAGACGAGCCGAGCCGGAATGGTGCCGCTGAATCCTCCGGTTTCCGCCTTGACCTGGGCGGCCTGTCCGATGCGGAGTCGATTGACGTCTGTCTGGAAAACCTGAGCCCACACCTGCATGCGGTCAGCCCGACCGATCAGGGCGAGCCCGTCATCGGTTTCCTTCATGCCTGGCCAACTGTAAATCCGGATCAGCAGACCATCCATCGGCGATCGAACTTCCGCCGTATCCAGCTGGGTTCGTGAAAGGCTGAGGGCGGCCTTGGCGGTGTTGATGTCAGCCGTCTTGCTGATCACGTTGGCCTGGACTTCACCAAGCTCCTGCTCGGATATTCCGCCGTCATTAAAGAGCTCGCGGGCGCGGGACTGACTGAACTTGAGACTGGGCAACAGCGCCCTGGCCGCATTCAGATTCGCCTCAGCCTGCCTGAGGCTCGCCTGGAGCTGATCCCAACTGCTCAGCCGCACCAGCACCTCCCCTTTGCGGATCGGCTCACCCTCCCGCGCAAACCACTGCTGTACCACTTCGCTGCCGCCGACACTGCCTGAAGGGATGGCGAGATTCACGAGACCACCCTCGGGGGTCAGGCGACCCAGGGCGGTCACATCCTGCCGGAGGGGAGCCTGGGGAGGCGGCTCAGGCTTTGGCTTCAGCACTGACCAGCCAACAGCCAGCAGCCCCAGGGCGGCGGCGCCGATCAGCACCCGCCGATGTCGCTCCCACCACGGCTGGACCGCTTTCGGTCCGGATGCACTCATGACCAGCGGCAGGTGGCGGCATCTTAAGGGTAGTTGGCCCTAGGATGGAGCTCGGTTTGGAGGTCCGGTTGAGTGCAGCGCATCAGTATTCCGGCAGGTGAATACGTGTATCGCCAGGACGAACCTAGCGACGCCATGTATTTAGTGCGCTCTGGAAAGATCGAGCTCACCACGCTGTATCCAGAGACCGGCGAAGCCGTCAATGTCAAGCATGGACCGGGTCACATCTTCGGCGAAATCGAACTGATCGACTCCCGGGCTCGCAGCGCCAACGCCAGAGCCGCTGCCGCGGCAGATCTGGTCCGTTTCGAACGAGATGAACTGCTGGAGCTGTTGTTCAAGAATCCAGAAAAAAGTCTGCTGCTTGGCAAGAGCACCTACGAACGACTGAGAGAACTCTTCAACGACGTCACTCTGGATTCGGAGCTTGCTCGCCTACGCGAGGAGATGAAGCTCGCCATTCAGAACGCCGTTGTGTCTCACGAGCAGCGTGTGGTTCGCAGCCACAACGGCATGCTGGCGATCGCAGCCCCGGTCGTGGTGATGGTGCTGCTGGCAGTTGGCGCCTACTGGTTCTTCCACCGCGCCTGATCAGCTGTTCTCTTACTGTTTCGCTGTTTTCCCATGGCCATGAAAGAGGTCGATCCTGCCGAAAAGGATGCCGCCTTTACGAAATTCCGTTCCGAGATCGATCAGGAGGTGGACAAGGGCATTGACCACCACGAAGCCTCGATGACCAAGATGGGGTTTCTGTTCCTCTCCATCTTTATCGGTGTGATCGCGCTGGCCGCTCTGCTTCCCTGATCCTGGGCCTGTGAAGACAAGCTCGGAAGTAACTTCCACACTGCCCCAAGCAAAAACCGCAGAGCCGGAGCCATGAAGGCATCGGTTCTGCGGTCAACGGAGCTCAGACTTGCGGATTTCGAGCTAAGGCCAGTTCTATCTCCAGCGGTTGAGCTGACCGCAGTTCAGACTGCGGTCAGTGCAGACTGCGGGCAATTCCGAGTGCCGCAGTTCAGACAGCAGCCGTCTGTTTGCCGAGAAGATCCTTCAGCTTCGAGAGCTCGCCGGCCCAACGGGGATCGGGAGCTTCGGCGTCGACGCTGTCGGCGTGAACCACCTTGTTGATCGCCTTGCGGGCGGCGGCAGGAGCTGCTCCAACGCGGCTGCCGGCAGCCGCGTTAGTGGGGCGGGCGTCACGACGCTCAGAGATCTCGATGCGCAGGGTGCTGCCGCCGAACTCCTTGCCGTTGAGCTGCTCGATCAGGGCATCGGCCAGCTTCGGGTCATCGACGTTGGCGAAGCCGAAGCCGCGGCTGGCGCCGCTGTCGCGGTCGGTGACCGACTTGAAACGAATCCCCTTGCCAACGTTCGCCAGCAGAGCGTCGAGCTCTTTGGCATCAAAAGTTTCCGGCAGATTGCCGATGTAGAGACGAACGCTCATGGGGAGAGAGGGGGATAGGGGAAAGCTTCAGCAGGCGAGGAGAAACCTCTGGTACACGCCTTTGCATTTCAAAGTTAATCATGTCGCCGGTCCGGCTCCCGACGACCTTGCTCTGCTGCCTTGCTCAGCAGCCTCGGGCTGCTGCCACCAATGGCGCGCCAACTCGATGATCGGGTCAGCTGCCGCGGCGGCCCGCAGCTCTGATCCACTGCTGCCCTGTTGTGGCAGTTGTGCTGGTTGTGGCAGTCGCTGGTAGGCCCTTTCGCGGGTGAGAAAGGCCAGCAACTCCCCCAGCCGTGGCCCAGCGCGGATCGCCAGCCGCTCCTGCAACTGGCGCCCATCGATCGGCGGGCGGGGATGGAACAGGGGATCGTGCGGGTCGTGCCAGCGCTCCATGGCCTGGCGAGCCGTGGCCTCAGGCAGGAGCAGCAGCAGCGCCGGCAGCACCCCCTCCAGCTCCTGGTGCAGGCAGAGGCGTTCAGGTTCTTCCAGGGTCTCCAGGCAGCCGCAGCCCTCCTGGGCACCGCAGGCCTCCAAGGCGATGCGCCAGCGATTCAGACGCTCACAGCGCTGCTGCAGCCGTCGACTGCCATGCAGCCGCTCCACAGCCCTGCCATCCAGCAGGGCCGCCAGCCGCGCCAGGGGCAGGGCCCAGTCCCGTTCCTCCCGGTTCAAACCCCGTGCGAGAGCGTCTGCTTCATCCAGGCCCGCGAGCCTGGCCGCGCCCGCTGAATCGGCTTGCCAGGGTTGCAGCAACTGCAGCTCCAGCGCAGTGATCAGGCCTCTATGGCCGGCCGGTGCTGCCGCCAGCTTCTCCAGTTCCGCCAGAACCCGCTCGCTCGCCACGGCGGCCAGGCGGTGATGGTGGGCCGCCAGCCAGTGGCGGGTGGTGGCGGCCAGGCGAAAGTCCAGCTCTGCCGCCAGCCGCACCCCCCGCAGCAGACGCAGCGGATCATCCAGCAGGTTGGCCTCGCTCACGGCCACCAGTTGCCGTTGACGCAGATCCGCCAGGCCCCCGGTCGGATCCAACAGAGAGGCGCCGGCTTCCAGCGGCAGAGCGATGGCATTGATCGTGTAGTCGCGTCGGTGCAGATCGCTGGCCAGGTCGGTGCCGCAGCGGCGGGCCAGGTCCACCGTCCAGCCCCGCAGCACCAGGCGGGCGATGCTGCGCTGCTCGTCCAGCACCACGCAGCTGCCGCCGTGGCGGCGGGCCAGGCGGCGGCAGAGCTCGATCGCGTCCTCCGCAACCACCAGATCGAGATCGGGACGATCCGCCAGCCGATCCAGCAGCCCATCCCGCACCGCACCGCCGACAAGGGCGGCATCGGCCGGAAGATGGTCCAGCGAGAGCGGCCACTGGTCCACGGCCAGCCGCTGGCGCAGCTGCGCCGCCGCATCAGCCGCTTCGGCCAGAATGCTTGTTGGATCAGGTCCGTGCAACATGTGCATCTGTGTGGATTGCCACTGGGTGGACCGCTGCCAGGCCTACCACGCAGTCGAGCGGCAGCATGGCGTGCCCCACCTCAGCGCCGCCCCGGACATCCGGCCCCAGCAGCCACGCATTCACGTGCAGGTGCGGGACCTCGAGGGTGGAGGGGTGGGGGTGGAGTGGGACGTGCGCGGATGTGACAGTTTCCAGGCGGAGCCGGGGCGTTGGCATCGGTTGCGGCCGGGCGAGAAGCTGCCCGCATGAGTGAGCCCTCTCCCTCCCACGATCCGTCGCCGGCCACGGTGCTGCAGGCTTCCAGGGGCACCGTTCCCTGGGTCCTGGCCCTGCACAGCAGCAGCGATACCTTTGGCGTGGCGGCCCAGCCCCTGGGGGGTGCCGGGCCGCTGCAGTCCCGAGCCTTTCCCCTGGGGCGCTCGCTCTCCAATCAACTGCTGAAGTGTGTGGAGGCGGTGCTGCCGGCCAGCCAGTGGTCACGGCTGGCGCGCCTGGCCGTGGCGACAGGTCCTGGTGGTTTCACCGGCACGCGGCTGTCGGTGGTGCTGGCCCGCACCCTGGCCCAGCAGCTGGCGGTGCCCCTGGATGGCGTCGGCAGCTTCGCCTTGATCGCCCAACGCCTGCTGGCCGCCGCGGCGGCACCCGCGGCTGGTTCGTTCTGGCTGGTGCAGGAGCTGCCGCGCCGCGGCCTGGTGGCGGGCCTCTATGCCGCCGATCCCATCCAGACCGCTGGCGTGATCGAACGGCTGACCCCACGCCTCTACGGCAAGTCTGAGCAGCTGGCTGAGCTGGCGCCGGCGGCGCCGCTGCTACCGGCAGTGCCGGTTCTTCCCGCCGATGCCGAGCTGCTGCTGGCCCGCTGCCAGGCGGCGGCGGCGGCCGATCGGCCCGCTCCCTGGCAACCGGTGCTGCCGCTGTATCCCACCAGCCCGGTGGAGGGGCTCTGATGGCGGCAACCCCCAGCGACCCTCCGCCCTCCCGGCGCCGCCGCCCCTCCCGCCGATCGGCAGGGCCACCGCCCCGCAGCGCCGGTCCACTCCCAGCGCCCACGGGCCGGCCGGTGCCCCAACAGCCGCGCCGACGCTCTCCGGCCCGGCGGGGACTGGGCCGGCTGGTGCTGCCGCTGGTGCTGGGCAGCGGCCTGCTCTGGCTGTCCCGCGGCTGGTGGTGGCCGGCGCCACCGCAGCCGCAGATGATCCTGGTGCTGGGCGGCGATGCGGACCGCGAGCAGGTCGCGGCCCGTCTGGCCCGCCGCGATGGACTGCCGGTGGTGGTGAGCGGCGGCACCAATCCCGAATATGCCCATTGGCTGTTCGAACAACGGGAGGGGTTGCCGCGGGATCGGGTTCAGCTCGACTACCGCGCCCGCGACACCCTCTCCAACTTCACCTCCCTGGTGGATGACCTGCGTCGCTCACGCATCCGTCACGCTCTGCTGGTCACCAGCAGCGACCACATGGACCGAGCTCTGCTGGTGGGCCGGATCGTGGCCGGCAGCCGTGGCATCCAGCTCACTCCCGTGGCGGTGCCCTGCGGCAACCAATGCCGTCCCGAGGGCCGCAGCAAGGTCTGGGGCGATGGGCTACGGGCGGCGCTCTGGGTGGTGAGCGGCCATGACATCAGGGGCTGGGCGGCAGACCATCTGAGTCCCTGGCTGGAGCGAGCTGGGGGGAGGCTGGAGCGCCGCTGAGCAGGCCCTGATCGAGCAGAGCATTGATCTGCTCCTGGCAGGCCCGGGTGGTGGCGTCCAGATCAGGGCGGCGGCGCGAAGCCGGTGGCGGAATCGGCGTGCCGATGCGGATGTGGATCGGCACCAGGCGCATGCGCTGCTTGCCGGTCCCGAGCGCCCGGTGGCTGTTCACAATCGCCACCGGCAGCAGCGGCACGCCAGCCCGGGCGGCCAGCAGGGCGGCACCGGGCTGGGGCACATTGACCCGCCCATCCGCTTGACGGGTGCCATCCAGAAACACCCCCGTAGCCCAGCCCTGCAGCAACCGGTCGGTGGCGGTGCGGATCGCTTCGCGGTCGCTGGCGCCACGGGCCACCGGGTAGGCACCACAGGCCCGGATGATCGGTCCCAGCAGGGGCACCCGGAACAACTCGGCTTTCGCCATGAAGGCCACGGGACGGCCCAGGGCATGGCCCAGCAGCGGCGGGTCGAGATGGGAGCCGTGGTTGGCCACCACCACCAGCGCCCCCTCCAGGGGCACGTTGGTGTTGCCGGCGGTGCGGCCGCGGAACAGCAGCCTGTAGATCGGGAACACCAGCAGATAGCTGATCAGCCGATAGGTGAGGCTGGGCTTCGGGGTGCTGAGCAGTGCCGGGGGCTCGGCCGGCTTGCGCCGCCGCCGCAGGACCCGCTTCACCGCCTGGACGGAGCGGGATCCGGGGCGGTTACCGCTGACGGGCCGCTCTTGCTCGTCGGCTTCGTTGCCTTGCCGAGGTCCGGAGGGTGGGGTTGGGATGCTCATAGGCCCAGGTCAGCGGCGGAAGCGATCTGGCTGGTGGTGATGCCACTGCAGCTGCGCTTGATCAGGCCGCTGAGCACGTTGCCCGGGCCGATTTCCACGGTGGTGCTGATCGCCTCGGCCACGAAGCAGTCCATGGTTTCGCGCCAGCGCACGCCGGTCGTCATCTGGCTGGTGAGCCGCGCCTTGAGCACCTCTCCCCGGACTTCCGGCGTGGGATCGGTGTTGCTGAGCACCGGGATCGTGGCATCGGCGAACGGCAGGGCGTCCAGCTCAGCGGCGAAGGCCTCGGCCGCAGCGGCCATGAAGGGGGAGTGGAAGGCACCACTCACTGCCAGCGGGATGGCGCGCTTGCACTGCAGCGCTCCGCAGACCACAGCCACGGCCTCGGGGCTGCCGGAGAGCACAACCTGGGCGCTGCTGTTGTCGTTGGCGATCACCACTCCATCGGTGGCGGCCACCAGGTCGTTGAGCTGGCTGCGATCGAAGCCCATCACCGCGGTCATGGCGCCGCCCCTTGCCGCCGCCATCAGCACACTCCGCTTCAGGATGAGCACCAACGCCGTATGGGCATCCAGGACCCCGGCGGCATAGAGGCCAACGAATTCACCAAGACTGTGCCCAGCGACCAACTGGGCTGTGCGTCCCTGGCGCCTGAGCTCGTCTACCAGAAGGCTTTCGACGACGAACAGGGCCAGCTGGGTGTTGCGGGTTCGGTTCAGGTCTCCGAGCACTCCATAGCAGCTCTCCTCCTGGCCCTGACAGATCGCCAGCAGGTCGCGGCCCAGCAGCTCCGAGGCCTGCCCGAAGCGCTCGCGGGCGCCGGCCAGATCCAGAACCCCTTCGGCCATCCCCACCTTCTGGGAACCCTGGCCAGGAAACACCCAGGCAATACCCATGCCGTTGCTGCGCGTGCGATCGGCTGGAGATTACGGCGGTGCTGTTCAGAGAGAACCAAACCAGGGCTGCCGCCTGCAAGCGAGCCGTAGCGTCGTGACCCCGCGTTGCCCCGGCTCAGCCCTGGGGACCGCTCCAGCGAAGCAGGGCCCCGCCCCAGCTGAGACCGGCACCGAAGCCACTGCTGGCCAGCCGGTGACCGGGCTTGACGCGACCGTCGCGCACGGCTTCATCGAGCATCAGAGGAATCGTGGCGGCCGAGGTGTTGCCATAGCTGGCCAGGTTGCTGAGCACCCGTTCCGGTGGCACCTTGAAGCGCTCGGCCACCGCATCGAGAATGCGCTGGTTGGCCTGATGCAGCAGCAGCCAGTCGAGCTGGTCGGCCTCGGTGCCGCAGGCCTCCAGCACCTCAGCCAACACGGCGGGCACTTCCCGCACGGCGAACTTATAGACCTCCTGGCCGTTCATCTGGATCGGCGCGAAGCCGCCGCGCTGGGCCGAAAGATTGCCGAGCAGGGCCTGGCGTTGATCGGTCTGGGCGAGGGTGAGGCAGGCGTTGCGGCTGCCGTCGGAGCGCATGCGGAAGCCCAGCAGACCGTTGGCGTCGGCGTCGCAGGCCTCCACGGCCACGGCTGCGGCCCCATCCCCGAACAGCACGCAGGTGCGGCGGTCATCCCAGTCCACCCAGCGGCTGAGCTGGTCAGCGCCGATCACCAGGGCCCGGCGCACGCTGCCGCCGGCGATGTACTGGGCCGCGGTGATCAGGGCGAAGAGGAAGCCACTGCAGGCGGCGGTGAGATCGAAGGCCACGGCATTGCGAGCGCCCAGGCAGGCCTGGATGCGGGGAGCGGTGCCGAACAGGTCGTCGGGACTGGAGGTGGCCAGCAGGATCAGATCCAGGCTCTCCGGGCTCCAGCCGGCATGGGCGAGGGCCCGGCTGCAGGCTTCGGCGGCGAGGCTGGTGAGGGTTTCGTCAGGGCCAGCGACCCGCCGGGCACCGATGCCAGTGCGGGAGCGGATCCAGTCGTCATTGGTGTCGACCCGCTCGCTCAGCTCGGCATTGCTGACGCTGGCGGCGGGCAGGGCACTGCCGCAGCCCACGAGGGCCATACCCGGGCGCTCCGCTGGGCGGCCCAGGCCATCCGCTGACATGCCCAGGGATTCACCGCTTGCCCCGAACGCCACGTGATCAGACCACGATTGGGCTCAGTCAATCACAGGCCGCTGCCGCTGTTGCTTCTGCCTGCGCCTGGCTGGCGCCCAGGGCGTGCAGGTCGTCCATGACGCCGTGGCTGGCGGCTGAATGGGCCAGTCGCAGGGCACTCAGCACCGAGAGGGCCTTGCTGCTGCCATGGCCGATCACACAGACCCCATCCACGCCCAGCAGAAGGGCACCGCCGTGCTCGGCATGGTCGAGGCGCTTCTTGATGCGCACCAGGTTGCTGCGCAGGAAGGCTGAACCCAGCTTGCCGCGGCGTCCGCGGGGCAGTTCGGCGCGGAGCACATCCAGCAGCACGCTGCCCACCGATTCGAGGAACTTCAGCAGCACGTTGCCGGTGAAGCCGTCGCAGACCACCACGTCGAAGTCGCCGGAGAGGATGTCCCGCCCCTCGCAGTTGCCGGCGAACACAAAGCGCTCGTCGCCGGCCAGCAGCGGATAGGTGCGCAGGCAGAGATCGTTGCCCTTGCACTCCTCTTCGCCGATGTTCACCAGGCCGACCCGGGGGCGGGCCACCTGCAGCACGTCACGGCTGTAGATGTTGCCGAGCAGGGCGAACTGGTGCAGCCATTCGGGCTTGCAGTCCATGTTGGCGCCCACGTCCAGCACCAGCACCTGCTGGCTCGGGTCCTTGGTAGGGAACAGGGCGCCGATGGCGGGGCGATCGATGCCCTTGAGCCTGCCGAGCCGGAAGATCGCCGAGGCCATCACAGCGCCGGAGTTGCCGGCGGAATACACGGCGGTGGCCTCGCCGCGCTTGACCAGATCCATGGCCAGGTTGATGCTGGCGTCGCGCTTGCGTCGCACCACCGTGGCTTCCTCATGCATGCCCACGGAGGGGCCACTGGGCACCAGCTCGATCAGGCCCCGCTGCGTGGCGATGGCGAGAGCGTCCTGCAGCCCCAGCTCAGCCACAGCCCGCTGCAGGGGCTCGCTCTCTGCCACGAAGCGCACCCGCAGAGGCAGCAGCTCCACGGCACTGAGGCAGCCCTCGAGGATCGGGCCGGGGGCCTCATCGCCGCCCATGCCATCCACCGCCACCCAGAGGCGATCGGCATCGGCGATCTCGACCCCACCGCCCGCCTGACCCTGCTGCAGCCGCCGCAGGGGGTCGAACACCAGAGGGGTGAGCACCGTGCCCGCCACGGTTCCGGCACCGGATACCACGGAGCCGGCCATGGTTCCCGCCATCGAGCCGGCAGCCCCCGCCACGTTGCCGGCCACGCCCACCACGGACCCAGCCACGTTGCCGGCGGCGGTGGCCGTGCCGACCACGCGGGTCACCGTCGCGTTGCGCCGATACCAGACCACCAGGCGACGGATCGCCCGGCTGGGCTTGGCTCGGCTGGTTCGAGGCCGCTGGGGGCCGGGAACCGTGTTGTCAGCTTCCTTCGGGGGCAACGGCGTCAACGATGCGCTGGAACAGATACCCGGTGCCCCGTGCCGTGAGGATCAGCTCGGGATTGGCGGGATCATCTTCCAGTTTGGAGCGCAGCCGGGAGATGTGGACATCCACCACGCGGGTATCCACGTGACGCTCCGGGGTGTAGCCCCATACCTCCTTGAGGATCTCGCCGCGGCTGAACGGCTCCCCCGAGCGGCTCACCAGCAGCTCCAGCAGGCTGAACTCCATGCCGGTGAGCCGAATGCGCTCATCGCCCCGGTACACCTGCCGCTTATTGGTGTCGATGCGCAGCTCGCCCACCTGGATCACCCCCGAGTTGGGGATGCCTGCCACCGCTTCCTTCTCGACACGCCGCAGCACACAGCGGATGCGCGCTTCCAGCTCCTTGGGGCTGAACGGCTTGACCACGTAGTCGTCGGCGCCGAGTTCGAGGCCGGTGATGCGGTCGGCCACGTCACCGAGGGCCGTGAGCATCACGATCGGCACGTCCGATTCCTTGCGCAGCTCCTGGCAGACGCCATAGCCATCCAGCTTCGGCATCATCACGTCCAGTACCACCAGATCGGGTGTGACGCGACGGAAGCTTTCCAGGGCCTCGATGCCGTCACAGGCGGTGATCACCTGATAGCCGATCATCGACAGGCGGGTCTCCAGGATCCGTCGGATGCTGGCCTCGTCATCGACGACGAGGATGGTTTCCTTGGCGGGGGACGAAGCCGTCATCGCACCGTCACCACAACCGTCATCACAGAGGCACTCGCCATTGAGCGGCATCTACATCCGATCAGCCCTACTGAAAAGGCCCGAGGCCCGCTCCGTTCACTGAAAGCCACCATTCGTCACAGATCGAGTTGAAGCGATGGCCCTGGGGCGCCCGTCCACCCATTACGTCTGCAGCAGTTGCGGCGCCCAGACCCGCCAGTTCTTCGGCCGTTGCGCGGCCTGCGGCAGCTGGAACACCCTGGTGGAACAGGCGGTACCGGCGGCTGATTCGCGGCGGCGCCGGCCCGTGTCCCGCTCCGGTGGCGCCCTTGCCGGCCGCAGTTCGGCCGAAGACTGGAATGGGGCGGCTGGAGAGGCTGCCGCCACCGGCCGGCCGCGGCGTTCGGAACCGATTGATGCGGTGGGTGAACGGCCCCTGCAGCGGCTGAGCAGCGGCTACGCCGAACTCGACCGGGTGCTCGGTGGTGGCCTGGTGCCGGGATCGCTGGTGCTGCTGGGGGGCGATCCCGGCATCGGCAAATCCACCCTGCTGCTGCAGAGCGCCCGGGCGATGGCGGAACGCTGCTCGGTGCTCTACGTCAGCGCCGAGGAATCGGCCCAGCAGGTGAAGCTGCGCTGGCGCCGCCTGGCCGAGCTGGAGGGTGCCACTGATCAGGCCGACCGGAACGCGCTACAGCTCCTCTCGGAAACCGACCTGGAGATGGTCTTGCAGGAGCTGGAGGCACTGCGGCCGGCGGTGGCGATCATCGACAGCATCCAGGCCCTGCACGACGCCGAACTCAGCAGCGCCCCGGGGTCGGTCGCGCAGGTGCGCGAGTGTGCCGCGGCTCTGGCCCGCATCGCCAAGCGCCAGGACACGGCCCTGCTGCTGGTGGGCCATGTGACCAAGGAGGGCATGCTGGCGGGGCCCAAGGTGCTGGAGCACCTGGTCGATGCCGTGCTCACGTTTGAGGGGGACCGCTTCGCCAGCCACCGGCTGCTGCGCGCCGTGAAGAACCGCTTCGGCGCCACCCACGAGCTCGGCGTTTTCGAGATGCAGGGCCGCGGCCTGGCGGAGGTGAGCAACCCCAGTGAACTGTTCCTCGGCAGCCAGGAGCCCAGCTCCGGCACCGCCACGATCGTGGCCTGTGAAGGCACCCGCTCCCTGGTGGTCGAACTGCAGGCCCTGGTGAGCACCACCAGCTACGCCAGCCCGCGCCGCACCGCCACCGGCATCGGCACCAATCGCCTCCATCAGATCCTGGCGGTCCTGGAGAAGCACCTCTCCCTGCCGCTGTCGCGCTTCGACTGCTACCTGGCCGTGGCCGGAGGCCTCGAGGTGGAGGAGCCGGCGGCGGATCTGGGGGTCGCCGCCGCGGTGGTGGCCAGCTTCCGCGACCTCACCCTGCCGCCTGGAACCGTGCTGATCGGTGAGCTGGGCCTGGGCGGCCAGCTGCGACCCGTGGGCCAGCTGGAGTTGCGGCTGCAGGAAGCGGCCCGCCTCGGTTTCCGCCGGGCGGTGGTACCCAAGGCTGGCGGCCTCGGGGGGCTGGCGGCCGGGCTGGATCTGCAGCTGCTGGAGGCCGGCAACGTGGCCGAGGCGCTGGTGGCGGCCCTGGGGTCGCACCCCAGCCAGGAGGAGCCGTTCTGAGGGTCGCGGGTCTGAGGGTCCTGCTGGGACTCAGAAGTACACGTCCACGTTGCTGCGACCGGACGACTTCAGCCAGTTCTCGATGTCCAGGTAGCCGCCGGGGTAGAGCCGCACCGCCTTGCCCCAGTAATCAGCAGCCTGATCGAGCCAACGGTCTGCGGCGTCCTGATCGCCGGCTTCCGCCGCCAGACGGCCCCACTTCTCATAGATCAGACCCATGTTCTTGAGACAGGAGGGGGAGTTGGGGTTGGCGTCGAGCGACTGGCGGTAGTACTCGAGGGACTTCTCCTCCTCGCCGTTGCTCATGAAAATGATCGCCATGTTCTTGAAGATCTCACCCCGATCCACGGAGTTCTCCTCGAGCTTGAGGGCTTCCTCGTAATTATCCAGGGCCTCGGCGTAGTCGCCGTCGTTCTGGGCCGAGAGGCCATCGCGGTAGTACACATAGGCCTCCTTGGCCTTGGGATCGATCGGCATCAGCTTCACGATCAGATCGGCCATCACCGTGAAGCTCTTGTCGATGAAGTTGTCGTTGCGCTGGCTGCGGGGCACGAGCGGGTCCTGATCGTCTTGCCACCATCCTGCCTGGTTTCGCTGACGGCCCGGCGCTTCGGCCCAGGGCTGCCGGGTGGGCTGCCTAGCCTGGCTGCACTGCCTCTGGATCGTGAGCGATCGGTCTATCTCGACCAGCGCCCCTGCAGCGTCTGGCTCTCCGTACGGGGCGGAATCGCCCACCCTTGAGCCGCTGCTGTTGCAGGTGGAGGGGATGAAGTGTGGCGGCTGCGTGCGGGCTGTGGAGCGCCGCCTGCTGGAGCAGCCGGGCGTGTGCCAGGCCAGCGTCAACCTGCTCACCCGTACGGCCTGGGTGGGATTGGCTCCAGGCGCGGCCACAGACACCCTGCCGGCGCTGCAGGCCAGCCTGCTGGGGCTGGGCTTCGAGGCCAGTCCTCGCTCCTCGATGGAGGCCCTGGATCGTCGCGGCCAGCGGGAGCAGGAGCACTGGTGGCGCCAGTGGCGGCAACTGGTGGTGGCACTGCTGCTGCTGCTGGTCTCCGGTATGGGGCACCTGGCCATGGTGGGGGGCCTGCCCGAGCGCCTCACCACCGCGGGAGCGCCGCTGGCAGCGCTGATCGAACCTGGGGTGCATGCGGTGGTGGCCACCGTTGCCCTGCTGGGGCCTGGCCGGCCGATCCTGCTGCGGGGCCTGCGGGCCGCCCTGGCCAGGATGCCCAGCATGGACACCCTGGTCGGACTGGGGGTGACCAGTGCCTACTGCGCCAGCCTGGTGGCCTATCTCAACCCCTCCAGCGGCTGGCCCTGTTTCTTCAACGAACCGGTGATGCTGCTCGGCTTCGTGCTGCTGGGCCGCTTTCTGGAGGAACGAGCCCGCCAACGCACCGGTCGGGCGATCGAGCAGTTGGCCCGTCTGCAGCCCGAAACGGCCCTGCTGCTGCTCGGCGCCGATCCCCCGCGCCCCGTGCGTGTGGGGGGGCTGCGGCCAGGCGATCGGGTGCGGATCCTGCCTGGGGATCGGGTGCCGGTGGATGGGGTGGTGCGGGACGGCACTTCGGCGGTGGATGTGTCCAGCCTCACCGGCGAGCCCCTGCCCGTTCAGGCCAAGGCAGGCACACAGCTGGATGCCGGCAGCCTCAACCTGGAGGCACCCCTGGTGCTGGAGGTGGAGCGCAGCGGCAGCGACAGCGCCATCAGCCGCATCGTCCATCTGGTCGAGCAGGCCCAGGCCCGAAAGGCCCCGATCCAGGGCCTGGCTGATCGGGTGGCGGGACGCTTCGCCGGCGTGGTGCTGCTGCTGGCGATCGGCACGCTCCTGTTCTGGTGGCAGTGGGGTGCTGCCCTGTGGCCGCAGGTTCTCCAGGCCACTTCCCATGCCGGCGCCAGCCCCCATGGGGCCCATGCCGCCCTGGGCATGGCCGCCGACACCCCCTTTGCCCTGGCCCTGCAGCTGGCGATCGCCGTGCTGGTGGTGGCCTGTCCCTGCGCCCTCGGCCTGGCGACCCCCACGGCGATCACCGTGGGCTCCGGTCTGGCGGCCAGCCGGGGCTTGCTGTTCCGCGGTGGCGATGCGATTGAGGTCGCCGCCTCTCTGCAGCAGGTGCTGTTCGACAAGACCGGCACCCTCACGCTGGGCCGGCCCCTGGTCAGCGCGGTCTGCCCGCTGAACGCCCCAGCGGATGGCGCGGCAGCGGATCGCTTGCTCCAGCTCGCCGCAAGCCTCGAACAGCACACCCGCCATCCGCTCGCCCACGCCTTGCTGCAGGAGGCCGAGCGCCGCGGACTGGCGTTGCTGCCGGTGGTCGAGGCCCGAACCCTCAGTGGCGACGGCGTCGAGGGGGTGCTCGTCACCGATGGGCAGGGCCTGCGGGTGCGGGTGGGCCGGCCCGCGTGGCTGGCCGCAGCTGGCGTGGCCATGACTGGCCTGGACCACAGCGTCCAGGCCCTGGAGCGCCAGGGGGCCAGCGTGCTGGCAGTAGCGGAGGGAAGCGTGCTGCTCGGCTTGGTGGCGGTGGAGGATCAGCCCCGCAGCGATGCCCTTGAGACCCTGGAGCAGCTGCGGCAGCAGCGGCTGCGGCTGGGTCTGCTCAGCGGAGACCGGCGATCCGCGGTCAGTCGCCTGGGCGAACGACTCGGACTGGCCGCCGAGGAACTGGCCTGGGAGCTGCGTCCGGAGCAGAAGCTGGAGCGCATTCTTGAGGCGCGCCAGCAGGGGCTGGTGGCGATGGTGGGAGACGGCATCAACGACGCTCCGGCCCTGGCCGCCGCCGATCTGGGCATCGCCGTGGGCACCGGCACCCAGATCGCGCAAGACACCGCCGATCTGGTGGTGCTGGGGGATCGGCTGAACGGGGTGGTCGAGGCCCTGACGATCGCGCACCGGACCATGGCGACCGTGCGGGCCAACCTGGCCTGGGCCTTCGGCTACAACCTGGTCGTGCTGCCGATCGCCGCCGGCGCCCTGCTGCCTGGCTTCGGCATCGTGCTGACGCCGCCGCTGGCGGCCCTGCTGATGGCGCTCAGCTCGATCACGGTGGTGGTCAACGCCCTGCTGCTCTCCCCCTACATTCGGCCTTGACCGGCAGCGCCCGACCAGCTGGGACGGGAGAGGAGGGATAGGCCATGGAGCGTGGGCGGTTCCTGGTGCTCGAGGGCATCGATGGTTGCGGCAAGACCACCCAGCTCGAGGCCCTGCGCCAGTGGCTGCCTGGCTCCGGCCTGATGGATCCGAAGGCCCGGCTGCTAGTGACCCGCGAACCGGGCGGCACGGCCCTGGGCCTGGCCCTGCGCCAACTGCTGTTGCATCCACCCGAGGATCAGACGCCCTGCAGAGAGGCCGAGCTGTTGCTCTACGCGGCCGATCGAGCCCAGCACGTGCAGCAGTGCCTGCAACCGGCCCTGGCCGCCGGCGACTGGGTGCTCAGCGATCGCTTCAGCGGCTCCACCGCCGCCTATCAGGGCTATGGGCGTGGCTTGCCCTGGGATCAGATCCTGCCGCTGGAGCGCATCGCCACCGGTGGCCTGCAGCCCGATCTCACGCTCTGGTTGGATCTGCCCCTGGCGGCGTCGCTGCGGCGACGAGGGGATCGCCCTGCAGACCGGATCGAGGCCAGCGGCGAAGCGTTTCTGGCGAGGGTGCAGGCCGGTTTCAGCCAGCTGGCGCAGGAGCGGGGCTGGTGCCGGCTGGATGCCGCTGGCTCCGCCGACCAGGTAACGGCGGCCTGCCGGGCCCTGCTGGAAAGCAGGTTCGGCCCGCATGGCTGACCTGTTCGCCGATCTGGTCGGGCAACCGCAGGCGGTGGTGCTGTTGCAGGCGGCACTGGAGCGGCGCCGCCTGGCACCGGCCTATCTGTTCGCCGGGCCGGAGGGAGTGGGTCGGAGGCTGGCGGTGCTGCGGTTTCTCGAAGGGGTCTTGGCAGGGACCGAGGGATCAGCCTCGCTGCGGCGGCGCCTGGCGCAGGGAAACCATCCCGATCTGCTCTGGGTGGAACCCACCTACCAGCACCAGGGCCAGCTCTACACGGCGGCCCAGGCACTCGAACAGGGCCTCAGCCGCCGGGCCTTGCCGCAGTTGCGGCTCGAGCAGGTGCGCGAGCTGACCCGTTTCCTGGCCCGCCGGCCGGTGGAGGCGGACCGCTGCCTGGTGGTGGTGGACACGGCCGAAGCGATGGCGGAGGGAGCCGCCAATGCCCTGCTCAAGACCCTGGAGGAGCCCGGCGACAGCCTGCTGGTGCTGATCAGTGCGGCGCCGGAGCAACTGCTCAGCACGATCCGCTCCCGTTGCCAGCAGGTGCCCTTCGCGCGGCTCTCACCGGCCCTGCTGGCCCAGGTGCTGGCCGCCCTGCCACCTACGCCACCCGCCGATCCACCGATTGCCGATCCACCGATTGCCGATCCCCCGGGACTGCTCGACCTGGCGGCCGGCTCTCCTGGAGCCCTGCTAGAGCATCGTCGCCAGTGGCAGGCGCTGCCCGCTGGTGTGGCCGAGCGGCTGCTCGACCTCAGCCCCGATCCGCTCGAGGCCCTGGCCCTGGCCAGGGATCTGACGGAGGCCCTGGATGGCGAGCAGCAACTCTGGCTGTTGGACTGGTGGCAGTGGCAGCTGTGGCATCGCCATCACCAGCCCCAGAGCCTGCGACGGCTTGAGCTCTTGCGCCGCCAGCTGCTGGCCTACGTGCAGCCTCGACTGGCCTGGGAGGTGGCGCTGCTGGAGCTGGGCCTGCGCTGACGGGTCAGCAGGGCGGGTCAGCCACGAGGCAATCAGGCCGAAGCCCGCTCCTGGCGGCGCACCTCCCGCGCCTCATTGATCAGCGCCTGAACCTGCAGCAGCTGGTCACCGATCGGCAGCTCCAGGCAGTAGCCGGCGCCATAGACGGTCTTGATGAAGCGGGGCTTGCGGGGATCCGGCTCGAGCTTGGTTCGCAGATGGCGCACGTGCACCCGAATCGTTTCGATGTCGTCGTCGGGCTCGTAGCCCCATACCTCCTTGAGGATCAGCGCCGGGGACACGGTCTGACCATGGCGCTGCAGCAGGCAGTGCAGCAGTTCGAACTCCAGATGGGTGAGCCGTACCGGCTGATCGAACCAGATCGCCTCAAACCGCTCCGGCACCAGAGTGAGGCTGCCGTAGCTGAGAATCTCGGTGTGTTTGGTCGAGAGAGGGGCACGGTCGGTGCGGCGGAGCAGCGCCTTGACCCGCACCATCAGCTCCTCAAGATCAAAGGGCTTGGTGAGGTAATCGTCGGCGCCGGAATTGAAGCCACTTACTTTGTCCTTGATGCCGCCAAGGGCCGTGAGCATCAGGATCGGGATCCGGGCGGTGCGCTCGTCGCGTCGCAACCGCTGGCAGAGGGTGACGCCATCCACCTTGGGCAACATCAGATCGAGCAGGATCACATCGGGAGTGACCTGCACGGCGAGAGCCTGGCCCTTGATGCCGTCCTCGGCGCGATGGACGTCAAAGCCGCTGTGCTCGAGATGGCCGGCCACCAGCTCACGCATGTCGCTGTCGTCTTCGATCAGCAGGATGCAGGGCTTCATGGCTGGGGCGAGGCGGAGGGGGGGTGCAGAAGGACGCTGGTCCGAGAGCCTGTCCAACGAGTCCGGAGGCGACAGCCATCCGGTCAGTGCTCGGTGCCGGCAGGCGATGGTGCGGCGTTGGATCGGACCGGCAGCGAAGGGGGCCGCCGGTCGAGGATTCGGTGGTGGATGGGTGGAAGCGGCGCCATCTTCCCAGAGAACCAGCGTCCGCAAGCGCGGCCAAGCCGCTCGCTGGCCAACAGCGCTTGCCTGAGCAAGGTCAGACACGACAGGCTGACAGCATGAAAAAAGCCGAAGCGTTCGCTTCGGCATCAGGACTAAAAAAACTCCCCGGGCGGGATTCGAACCTGCGACCAATCGGTTAACAGCCGACCGCTCTACCGCTGAGCTACCGAGGAATGGGACCCCGAGAAACTACCCCCCAGCCTTGCCCCCTTGCAAGGGGGAGAGCCGCCGGCGCAGGCTTGCGCCGCTCTGCCAGGGGCCGGCGTGACCCTGTTCCACCAGGGCAGCGCCGTCACAGGCAGCCAGTTCCTCAAGGCGATGGGTGATCCAGAGGGCTGTCAGCCTCGGCTCCGGGGCAGTGCAGAGGCCGTGGATCAGCTCCAGCACACCGCGTTGGCTGTCTGGATCCAGCAGGGCCGTGGGTTCGTCCAGCAACAACAGCTGGGCGCCGCTGGCCAGGGCGCCAGCGATGGCCAGTCGTTGCTTCTGGCCGCCGCTGAGGGTATGGATCGGCCGGGAGGCCATGCCGGCCAGCCCCACCTGCTCCAGGGCTTGCTCCACCCGCTCACTGCGCTCGCCAGGCGAGAGATCCCAGGGCAGACCCAGCTGTAGATCACTGCCACAGCTGGGCAGCAGCAATTGATGATCGGGATTCTGGAAGACCAGAGCCGTGCGTTCCGGACGCCGGATCAGCCCCCCCGAAGGCTCGAGAAGGCCAATGATCAGGCGGAGCAGTGTGCTCTTGCCACTGCCGTTACTGCCCACCAACATCCAGAGCCCCGGACGGGGAATGGCCAGCTGGCAGTTCTTCAAGGCGGTGCGGCCGTTCGGCCAGGTGAAACACAGCCGCTCGACGGTCAGGGGCGGTTCTGCCCCACTGGGGGGCTCGGCTTGGGTGAGCAACGGTGGGGCGACAGGAGAACGAGGGCGGCCTCAGCCGTCAAAACTGAAGCCCGGCCGCCGGGCACCGCCGCCCGTCGCCGACTTCTCGTACATCTGCACCGCCACCAGTTCGCTGCTCAGCAGGCTGATGCGCTTGCCCTCCTCCTTCTCGCAGTGGAGCTCAAGCAGCCGCGGCTGGCCGCTCTCGAGGGTCTGCTTCACCTCGGCATAGAGGGCTTGGGCAGCCTCCAGCTCCTTGCGCTGCACCGCGACTGGCATGGGACTCAGCTTCAGGGACAGCTCGACGACGTACACGCGCGTGGATCGGTGGGAGCCCACTCTGGCGAATCGGCAGCACCAATCGAAGAGTGAGTGCTTGTACTCATCAGGTTCTTAAGGGAAGCCAAAGCAGGCGCGATTCGCAGGCAAGACCCGTACGATGGCGTTGTAAAGCTTCGTAAAGCCCTTTATGACGATCGCTGCAGGGCGTCTGCCGCAGCGGGGATGGTTCGACGTCCTCGATGACTGGCTCAAGCGCGACCGCTTCGTTTTCGTGGGGTGGTCCGGTCTGCTGCTGTTCCCCACCGCCTACCTGGCGCTGGGCGGCTGGCTCACCGGCACCACCTTCGCCAC
>NZ_JAHLYT010000034.1 GCF_025128095.1 Synechococcus sp. CS-1328
GACAGCACCTCTGGCTGCCGGTGCCTGCTGCAGCCGACGATTGGCCGGAAACACCGGCATTGAGATGCCGATAACCAAGACCATTGGTTCAGCACGTGCTTGGCTCGCTGGCGCTGCTGGTTTTGGGCGACAAACTCCTAGAGCTGAGCGACGAGGAGCGGGCGCAGCACGGTGAGGCCACTGTGCTGACGATCGAGAAGAGCCGGGGCCGGCGGTCAGGGGACCGGTTCCTGCTGCGTGAGGATTTAGAGGAGGTCTTGACTCTCGAAGACCTCACACCCACGGTGCAGCGTAGTAATCGCGGCCTCGGGGATGAAACGCCTCGGACGCTGGTGCTGGGGATGCTGAAGGACTCGGAGGAGGGGATGACCGTGAAGGAGGTGAAGGTCCAGCTCGATGCAACGCTCTCGGGGAGGCAGGGGGCGAAGCCGATAGCTATCCAGGTGGCTCGGCGGATGGTCAAATACTGGGTCACTGCCGGCCTCGTGGAGGAGGTGGGTGTGAGACAGCCGGGAGAACGTGGTGGGCCTGGGGAAATGGTGTTCAACACCCCACCCCCCTATTACGAGACAAATACTGTTCCCAACCCCCCTCCTTTCTTTGAGAGTCATTCCACTGCAGTGGATCCCGAGGACGAAGTTAGGAATACCCCAGAGTTCCTAACCCCCAGTGTTCCTAACTCCGACCACAACGACACCGTTGTCTCACGTGGAGATCGTGAGACGCAGCGCAGCGGTTCACCCGAGGACGGAGGCTTGACAGAAACCGCCGAGGTGCCAGAAACGCCCTCGGGGGAGGGAGTTAGGGACACTCCGTGCGCTGAAAAGGAGGTGTCCCTAACCTCCGAGGACGAAACCCTCTCCAGCACAGGGGTTTCGGAAACCACCGAGGGAGTTAGGGACACTGGACCCCTCGTAAAGGGGACCCTTACACCGAAGAACAACTGCGCCAGGTTGCCGGTTTGGCTAGAAGACGACGATGACGAGCCCTGGTCGAGCTACGCAAGGCCGGAGGGCGGACCAAGCCATCAAGCTGGCCTGACAGGCATCGCGAATGCGAACAGCAGCGCTCCCTTCGCCCAATAGGTAGAAACCGCGTCCTCGGGGGACAGGCGTTCAACTACCCCCGAGGACGTTTCAATCAAGCAACCGCAGAGCTGCCTCTTCGTCTGCTTCTGCCACGTCGATGTAGGTCTGCAGCTGCCCAAGACTGGCGTGCCCCGTGAATCTCTGAACGGTTCTCAAGCTCGCGCCACGCTGGGCCATCGTTGTGGCCAGGCTGCGCCGGAAGCTGTGCAGAGATACCCCTGAGGGGAAGCCCGGCCCCAGGGCCGCCACAGCCCGTCGCAGGGCCTTGTCGGCCGCTTGGCGGGTCATCGGTTGGTTCTCGCTCCCAGGGCTGAGGAAGAGCAGTGACCCGTTGCGAGCGGGCCGTTCATGGCGCGACTCCCAATGAAGCCGGAACTGTTCCAGCTCCTCCCGCAAGCGCGCAGCGATCAGGGGCTCCCGAGTGCGGCGAGTCTTGGTGGTGGTGGCGGCAAACACGATCCGGTCGCTGTGGATCGCTCCCCAGTGGAGTCTCAGTGTCTCAGTTGTGCGACTGCCCGTGAACCGCATCACGCTCCACAGAGCTCGGTGCTCGGGGTTGGGCGCCACTTGCATGAGCTGATCCAGTTGCTCAGGCGAGAGCACCCTGGCCTGACCTGAGCCGCAGGTTTTGGGCATCGCCGCTCTCGGGAAGTTGTCCTTTTCCACGATACGACAACCCTCAAGTGCTTGCAGACGTTCTCGGGATTGCCCAAGCGTGCCGCCGTGGGAGTGTGCCTTGTTGATTCTCAGTTGAGCCCCTTGCTGAGAACCCCGAGGGCAATTCCTGCGGTGCCCGCTCTCTGGTTGTTTCGGCGGGTGCGCGATTTCCCGGTAGGGAACTCGCACGCCATGGAGGGGTTCGCGGGCGCGCATCCGAGTGCCGGCGTTTGTCGCCTGTTTTTGGGGCCTTCCTCCCGACGCGACCCCTCTCGGTTCAGTTCTGAGAGTCCTGGTCGACCACCAGCAGCAGGCCGCCCACAATCGCCAGGTTCTTGATCAGTTGGATGCGCTCGCTCGTGTCGGCCACGTCGCCGTGGAACAGAAAGGTGGTGGGCACCAGAAACACCAGCAACAGAACGGCCCCAATTCGTGACTTCCAGCCGCTGATTACCAGTGCGGAGCCCGCTGCCATCAGCAAGATCGCAGCCGACAAGAGGACTGGCGCCAGCGGCAAGCCTTTGGCAGCAATGGCAGCGGCGGGACTGGCAAAGCCTGTCAGCTTCCCGATCAGCGAATGCAAGAACACCAGGCAGAGAAGCACTCGAGCGATGCGGTTCAGGAGTGACAGCTGGTGGGTCGTCTTCGTCATCAGAGCTCTGTGATCTGCTCGCAGCAGTCTGAAGCTGATCTATTCGACGCTGCGCTTTGCCGTCATCGCCTTACTGGCGAATGGATTCAGGAAATCCTGGCGAGTAGACAAGGCTTGCTGATCGTCAGCCTGCCGGAGGGAAATGACCGGAAGTCTTTGAAGACCTGGATGCTCCATTGCAGCTCCGAGACTCCTGGCCTTGGTGCCTCCCCCGAGATCGACAGCCGCCTGCGCCTCCACTCCGCGTCGCTCCAGCTGCTGAAGTTTCGGAGTTCGAACCAGATCTCCTCCTCCCGATTCGCATCCAGGAGCCAGCACCCCGGTCGCCGACCCTTGCGGGGGAGGCCAGGAGGCGAGCCCTGGCGGTAGATCGGGCAGGACAACGGGTCGCCCCATGGGCGGCTGCCACGGCTGCGGTTGTGGGCGTGCCACGAGGACAGTCGACCGATCATGGTTTGCCGAGGAACCCCGACCCGCTGGCAGAAAGGCTTCAGGGTGAGCCAGGAAGGGGCTTCATAGCCGCAGGCCGTGGCCCTCCCCGAGGTCGGCGATGGCAGCCTCCATGACCGTGGGAAAGGTCTTTCCGTGGCCGCAGCGGGTCATGCTTCTATCCCACGAGGGTCGCCTGAGCCGCAACAGGGGATGGCCATGGACCAGGCCCCAGATGGGGCAATGGATCTCAGGGAATGATAACCATTCTCGCTCTGGAAACAGGTTTAGGCGGGTGGGCTGGCTGCGCCGTTTCTCTGGCGGCGGTGGCTTTCGGTGCTTCAGTCCTCCCTCGAGGGTGCCGAGCCGTGCTCTCACCCCCGAGAGCGGTGAGGTGGGCTCAATTGCGTTCCTGTGGCTGCTTCTGGGCTGTCCCGGTGGCTGCGTTTCTTCCGCGCTCTCGAGGGGCTTTCCCTTGGCGCAGGTGGTTGCTTGGATGACCGGCCGTTGTCCGCTCCGGTCCGATCTAGAACTGGATGGTGGGCGCCCTGGACTGACGTCACCAGCTCTCACCAGCTCTCAGATTCATTGCCTGTCCCCCGAGAGCGACTGCGATCACTGCGTCTTTGCTTGTCTCACGCTGTGCTCCCAAAGCACCCGAGCTACCAAGCTGCGCCACGCCCCGATAAGCAGACTTTAAACCTCAGCATCAGGCGCCACGGGACACAACGGCACCGTCTGCCTGGGTCGCGAGGGCACCTCCTACTTTTGTTGCCGGCGGCATGGGAACAGTGGAGCGGGCAAGAGGACAGCGCTGGTTCGTGAAGCTCGAGGAGGGCATCGTGGACAAAGCACTCTTCGATGCGGCGGTGCCGGCCCATCGGGATTGGCTAGCTGAGCTGGAGGCTGCGGGTCACCGCCCCAGCAGCGGCTACTGGCGGGATCGGCAGGGCCTCAGTGGAGCTGGGGGGATGTTGTTGTTCCTGGCCGGCGATCGCGACGAGGCGGAACGACTGGTCTCCGGCGATCCGCTGGTGAGCCAGGGCTGCGTGCGCTGGGTTGTGCACGAATGGTGCGTGGTAGCAGGCGAGCTCGCTGATCCCCCTCAGGAGTGGAACAACAGCACCAGCCCCGAGCTGAGTTGATGGAATTCACGTTCCTCCCGGCTCAGGTCCAGCCCCACCTGGAGGCCTTCCTTGAGGGCGTCATCGAACGGAGGAGCCGATGGAGCCTCACCGGCACACCAGAGCGCAGCGATACCGACCGGGGTTGCATGCCAGCTGAAGCAGGGGGTCGTGCCGATGGCAGGTTCCTGCAGGGCGTCTTCGAGCAGTTCGCGGATGGGCATGGTGACCCGTAGCGGGAACTCCCAATGGGTGGCCCCAGCTTCGACAGCTCACCGAGAGGGGGCAAGGTGCTGAGAGTTTTCGTGATGAAGGCCGCCTAGCCTTCCCGCCATGACAGGCCTGCCCACCTCGATCGCGCTGGTGCACGAGTGGTTCACGCCGCGGGCGGTGGGGGGGTCGGAGGCCGTGGTCGAGCAGCTCGATGCCCTGCTCCATCCCCAGCTCTTTGCCCTGGTGGATGGGGAGAGCCAGCGCCCGGGGAGCTGGCTGCATGGCCGCCGGATCCAGACCTCCTTCATCCAGCAACTGCCCTGGGGAGTGAGCCATGTGCAGCAGTACCTGCCCCTGTTGCCCCTGGCAATCGAGCAGCTTGACCTGGGCGGCTACCCGCTGGTGCTGAGCAGCAACCACCTCGTGGCCAAGGGCGTGATCACCGGGCCGGATCAATTGCATGTGAGCTATGTGCACACGCCGGTCCGATACGCCTGGGATCAGATGCATGCCTACCTGGCGCGCTCCGCCCTGGCGCGCAGTCCGCTCGGACCGCTGATCCGCGGCCAACTGCATCGCCTGCGCCAGTGGGACGTGGTGAGCAGCAGCCGGGTCGACCATCTGATCGCCAATTCCCGCTTCACCGCCCGTCGGATCCAGCGCTGCTGGCGGCGCGGCGCCACGGTGGTGCATCCACCGGTCGAGGTGGATCGATTCCGCTGGGACCAGCCGCGCAGCGACACCTATCTCAGCGTCTGCAGGTTGGTGCCCTACAAGCGGGTCGATCTGGTGGTACGAGCCTTCAACCGCCTCGGATTGCCGCTGGTGGTGATCGGCGATGGACCCGAGCGGCGACGGCTGGAAGCCATGGCAGGCCCCAACGTGCAGTTTCTCGGCCACCGCCCCGCCGACGAGGTGACCACCTGGTTGCAACATTGCCGTGCCTATGTCTACGCAGGCCTGGAGGATTTCGGTATCGCGCCGGTGGAGGCGATGGCGGCCGGCGCCCCTGTGATCGCTCTGGGGCAGGGCGGCCTGCTGGACAGTGTGCGCTGTCTGGAAAGCGGCGCGACCCAGCCCACCGGGCTGTTGTTCCCCGTTCAATCGGTTGAGAGCCTGGCGGCGGCCCTGGATCACTTCCACACGGAGCGGCTCTGGCGCCGGTTCCCCGCTGACGCCCAGCACGACTGGGCCCTGCGTTTCTCCCCGGCCTGCTTCCGCCGCCGCATGCAGGAGAGGTTGGAGACGCTGTGGCGATCCCACTGCCGCCGCCTCGCCCGTGCCAGTGCCCCTGTGCCTCTGGAGGAGCTGCCACCGATTGATGGGGCAGCCTGACTCCGATTTTTAGATTGCCGCCACCGCCGTGCGGCTTCGCTGCCGTCTGCCGCCACGTTTCTTGCGCCTGCCTCCCGCCCTGCCAACCTCGGCCCCGTGTCCACCGCACGGTCTCCTGCTTTCTCTGGTGGTGGGTCATTGGTCGATGCATCGGCGTCACAACCAGGACGCCTGCGGCGGTTGCGACTGTCTTCGCCTCTGTCCCCGCCGCTGACGCTGGTGAAGCGACCCTCCGCCCATCAGCTGATCCGCCTGCAGTCAAGACGCTCGCGGATGATCAAGCGCAGCGGCGACATCGTGTTTTCGCTGGCGGTGCTCGGCCTCGGTGCGCCCGTGTTCCTGCTGCTGGCGCTGCTAGTCAGGCTCACCTCCCGCGGGCCGGTGTTCTATGTGCAGCAGCGGGTGGGACGGGGCTATCGCAGCTTCGGCTGCATCAAGTTCCGCACAATGCGGCGCGATGCCGATCGGTTGCTCTCGGCCCTGCTGGCGGAATCGCCCGATCTGGAGGAGGAATTCCGCAACGACTTCAAGCTGCGCAAGGATCCACGCATCACCCGCCTCGGCAAATTCCTGCGTCGCTCCAGCCTCGATGAGTTGCCCCAGTTCGTGAACGTGCTACGCGGTCAGATGAGCGTGGTGGGTCCTCGGCCGATCGTGGACAAGGAGCTGGACCGCTACGCCGATCGCATGGATGAGGTGTTGGCGGTGCGACCCGGTCTGACCGGGCTCTGGCAAGTCTCCGGCCGCAACAACCTCACCTATGCCAAGCGGGTGAAGCTGGATGTGTCCTACGCGCGGCACCGCAGTTTCTGGATGGACCTGCGCATCATCCTGCGCACCTTCAGCGTGATCCTCGATCCCACCGACCGCGGCGCCTACTGAGTCCACAACGGTGTCACATCAACGCCACCGCCCAGGCCAGGGCAACGGCGAAGGCCGACAGCAACCACAGCCCTGTGAGTCTTCGGGTGAGCCGAAGCATGCGGCTCACTGCCAGTGCATCCGCAGGCCGTCCGGCGGGATGGAGCAGCGGTTTGGGCTTCGCAAGGCCGCCGTAATGGTTCACCCCCCCCAGGCGCACATCCGCCGCCAGGGCATAGGCGGCTTGAGAGACGCCCGCATTGGGGGACGGATCCGGCCTCCCTTCCACCAGGGCCTGGCGGAAACACCCCAGGGCGGAAGCTGTCCGACCCGCCGCCAAGGGCAGGCTCAAGGCCACCAGCCGGCAGGGCAGCCAGGTGAGCAGATCATCGAGGCGGGCGCCGGCGGTGCCGAGCCAACGCAGGCGGCCCTGGCGGTATCCGAGCATCGAATCCAGGGTGCTGGCCGCCTTGAAGCTCCAGGCCAGACAGAGGGGGCCGGGCAGGGCGATCAGGGCACGATCGGGCCAGGCGCACCAGAGCAGCGCCCCCAGCAGCATCCAGAACAGGGGCGCGAACACACCATCCACCGCGTTCTCGCTGGCGGTTTCCGCGGCAGCCCGCAGGATGTCAGAGCGATCCAGCCCCTCCACATCGCGGCCCACGACCCAGGCCAGCCGCTGGCGGGCCGGCTCGAGAGCGCCGTCAGACGGCTCTAAGTCCCAAGGAGGCAGGGCAGTGACGACAGCCTTCACAGCCTGTTCAAGGCTGCGGCCGGCCAGGGCACTGGCCAGGGCGATCACCAGCAGTGGCAGGGCGACCGGATGCACCAGGGTCAGCCGCTCCACCACCCAGCCGGCCAGGCCGCTCAGACCCACCACCAGCAGCGTGAGGCCGGCTCCAGCCAGGCGCAGGCACCCTGGTCGATCGCCCGCCCAGGCTTCGGCAACCCGTCGCAGCCGACCGATGCCCCAGCCGATCACCTGCACCGGGTGAAGCCAGGGCTGCGGATCGCCCACCAGCCGATCCAGGGCCACGCCCGCCAGAACCGCGAGCATCGGGGCGAGGGGCACCAGCCGCATCAGCGGCGGCAGAACAGTGGCCTCCATCGCTCAGCTGGAGACCGCAGGCCTTGGCGGCCGGCCCAGCAGCAGCGCCATCACCACGAAGGCCAGCACCTGCAGCGGAATCGCTCGGCCAAGCCCCAGGGACTGGGTGAGCAGGCCCATCGCCAGGCTGCCGGCCAGGCCGCCCACGGCGCCGGAGCGTTGCAACGTCTGCCAGCGCAGGGGAGCATCGCCCAGAAAGGCCAGGCGATCAACCAGGGCACCATCGGCGGCAGCGGCCAGTGCTCCGAGCGGCACGAACAGCAGCACCGCCCCCCAGCCCGGCAAGGCCTGAATCTGGGTGAGCAGCAACAGGCCGCCCATGAGGCCGTAGCGGGCCCAGGCCGCCAGGGCGGGCAGACGGCCCTGCAGGCTGCGGCCCACGCCGTAGGCAGCCAGCACCATGGCGAAGTCAAAGCAGTTGCCTGCCCCCACGGCCCTCACCCAGAGGGGCAACAGCGCGAAGAGGCTGCCGAACAGAAGCCCCTGCAGCACACAGTGGCGATCCAGAGGCGGCGGGGCCATCGAGGGCAGGGCCGCTGCGTTGCCAGATGCTTCCGCAGCGCCATCAGCCGAGCCAACGGGAGCCTGCTCACGCGGCATCAGAGCAGTGGCCCCCAGGGGAAGCAGCAACAGCAGAGCCGGTACGAACTGCTTCACGGCCGGGAACAACAGGGCCGTGAGCAGATTGCCCGCCAGGGAGCCGAGATCACTGCCCTGCCGCAGGCGTTCGATCGAGAGCCCCGGATTGCGCAGCAGGCGCCGCTGTAGCGGCAGCTGGCTCAGTTCCCCGCCGATGCCGAACAGCAACACCGCCAGCAGGGACGCGATCAGCAGCCCGTTGGCCGGCCAGCCTGAGAGCTTGCCCAGACTCACGCCCAGCAACAGCACCACGCTGGCCAGCTGCAGCCCATAGCCGGAGGGTCGGCGCTGCAGCGGCAACAGCACCGGCAGGGTGCCGAGGGCCGGCAGCAGGCTGTTCAGCAGCGGCGACGGGGTGAGGCCGCTCACCATCCAGGCGGTGGAGGCCAGGGTGAGACTGGTGCCGGCCTGGGCGCTGCCCCAGAGCAGGGAGAGGCGGAGCGGGCGCATGGGGCGGTCACGACAAAGGTCCGTGCCGGCAGGGCACAGACCCAGAATGGCGACAAGCGCCGGGTCGGGATCAGGCGGCCTTGAGCCAGCTGAACATCGAACGCAGACCCTTGCCCACCTGCTCGATCGGATGGGCGGCGTCGCGATTGCGGGCCTTGGTCATCTCGGGCTTGCCGGCCTCGCATTCGGCCACGAAGTTGCGGGCGAAGGTGCCGTCCTGGATATCGGCCAGGATGCGCTTCATCTCAGCCTTGGTGTCGGCCGTGATCAGGCGAGGCCCGCTCACGTAGTCGCCGTACTCGGCGGTGTTGGAGATCGAGTCACGCATGGCGGTGAGGCCGCCCTTCACCATCAGATCGACGATCAGCTTCACTTCGTGCAGGCACTCGAAGTAGGCCAGCTCGGGCTGGTACCCAGCCTCCACCAGGGTCTCGAAGCCAGCCTTGACCAGCTCACTGAGGCCACCGCAGAGCACGGCCTGCTCACCGAACAGATCGGTCTCGGTCTCTTCCTTGAAGTTGGTCTCGAGAATGCCGGCGCGGGTCCCACCAATGCCCTTGGCATAGGCCATCGCCAGGCCGCGGGCGTTGCCGGAGGCGTCCTGCTGGATGGCGAACAGGGCAGGCACGCCCATGCCGTTCTGGTATTCCCAGCGCACCGTGTGGCCGGGGCCCTTGGGGGCGATCATCACCACATCCACATCGGCGGGGGGCTTGATCAGCTCGAAGCGGATGTTGAAACCGTGGGCGAAGCTCAACACCTTGCCGGCGCTCAGGTGGGGCGCGATCTCCGCCTCGTACACCGCTTTCTGGGCCTCATCGGGCAGCAGCACCATGATCCAGTCGGCCTTGGCGGCCGCATCGGCCACACTCAACACCTCCAGGCCATCGGCCCTGGCCTTGTCGGCCGAGCGACTGCCCTCGTACAGGCCCACCACCACGTTGACGCCGCTGTCCTTGAGGTTCAGGGCATGGGCATGGCCCTGGGAGCCGTAGCCGATGATCGCCACCGTCTTGCCGTTCAGCAGGCTGAGATCAGCATCGGAGTCGTAGAAGAGCTGGGCCATCCGGCGGCAGGCAGGGCAAACGGCGAGTGTACGGCTGCGTCAATGGCGCATCGCTGCCTGGGCCTGACCCGACTTGATCGCGTCAGGCCCAAGTCTCTGACGGCCGTCCTCCCGAGCAACAGCTTGGCCACCCAGATCAAGGCCTGACCCCCGCCGAGGCATGAAAGGCAGCATCTGCTGCTCTTCGCTTAAAACCGAAACACTCCTTTGGAGCGAAGCGCTGGGAACGTGGTGACGCAATCAGAGGCAGAACCAGCAGGAGAGACTCAATCGAGGCTGAAACCCTTGATTGGGTTCTGAGGATGCAACGGCATCCTTCAAAGCTCAGGCTTCGCTGGGGTGGGCAATCACACGATCAATCAGGCCATAATCCTTGGCCTCGGCGGCACTGAGGAAATAATCGCGGTCGGTGTCTTTCTCGATCTTCTCAAAGGATTGGCCGGTCATCTCGGCCATGCTGTTGTTCAGCATGTCCTTCATGCGCAGGATTTCCTTGGCTTCGATTTCAATGTCGGAGGCCTGCCGCTGACTGGTGCCACCGAGGGGTTGGTGGATCATGATCCGGCTGTGGGGCAGCGCCAGCCGCTTGCCCTTGGTGCCGGCGGCCAGCAAGAACGCACCCATGCTGGCCGCCAGGCCAACACAGATGGTCACCACATCACTTTTGACATACTGCATGGTATCGAAGATCGCCAAGCCGGCAGTCACCGATCCACCCGGAGAGTTGATGTAGAGATAAATCGGCTTGGAGTTGTCATCAGAATCCAGATACAGCATCTGGGCCACCAAGGCATTGGCCACGGCATCGGTCACCTCCGAACCGAGAAAAAGGATGCGCTCCACCCCAAGGCGGGTATAGATGTCGACCCAGCGCTCGTACTGGCTGCCGGGCAAGCGGTAGGGAACGCTGGGGGTGCCGATGGGCATGACGACGTGCTAGTGGCGGAGGGGAACTGGGGGATGGCGGCCGGGGCCGCTTGAACGAAACTGATCGGCTCAGCTGATGCCGGCCACCTTGGCGGGGCCGGGCAGATCTTTCTGGCTGGTGAGCACCCGGTCAATCAGGCCGTACTCCACAGCTTCCTCGGCCGTGAGGTAGGTCATGCGGTCGGAGTCGCGCGAGAGCTGCTCCACGCTCCTGCCGGTGTTGGCGGACAGCATCTCGAGCATCGTCTGCTTGTTGTGCAGCACTTCCTTGGCCCGGATCTGGATGTCGGTGGCCTGGCCTCGGGCGCCGCTACGGGGCTGATGCAGCACGATCGAGGCATGACGCAGGGCGGCCCGATGGCCCTTGGTGCCGGCCGACAGGATCATGGCGGCCGTGCCCATCGCCTGGCCGATGCAGATCGTGTGGACTGGCGGCTTCACATAGCGGAGCGTGTCGGCGATGGCGAAGGCTTCGGTCTCGAAGCCGATGGCATCACCCGAATACCAGCTGGTGCCGGTGGAGTTGATGTAGAAGAAGATCGGCTTCTCCGGATTGTCGAACTCCAGGTAGAGCAACTGGGCAATGATCAGCTCGGTCACGTCGATGCCCATCTGCCGCTTGGCATCGTCGTCCGAGAACAGGGGCAGACCGAGATAGACGATCCGCTCCTTCAGCAGGAGGCTGGGCAGGTCCGGCGGCGGCGTGCGCAGGACGGCTGAATCGCCGTAGTAGGGGGCCGACACCGACATCCGCAGAGCACCTGAGGCTTGGCCAGGAGCCTAGCGGGGGTTGGTCTGGCTGCCGCGAGGGGCTGTGGGGGTCGGCTTTCCGCCCGTCTTGCCCCCCGTCGGCTGCGGTTCGCAGCGGGCAAAGACCATGCGACCGGACGGAGTCTGGAGAGCCCCGGTCACCACCACCGGCAGGCGTTCGCCGATGCGACCGCTGGCGTCTTCCACCACCACCATGGTGCCGTCTTCCAGGTAGCCCACCCCCTGGGCCGCCTCCTTGCCCTCGCGCACGATCTTGAGCTGCAGGCCATCACCGGGCTGCACCTCGGGCCGCAGGGCAATCACCAGCTCGCTGAGGTTGAGCACCCGCAGCTGCTTCACCTGGGCCACCTGGGCCAGGTTGTAGTCGGCGGTCAACAGCGTGCCGCCGGTATCCGCGGTAAGGGCGAGCAGCTTGTCGTCGGCGCCGGCACCCTCGTAGCGGGTGCTGTTCACCACCAGCCGCCGGCCGTAGTCAGTCCGCAGCTCAGTGAGCAGCTTGAGGCCGCGGCGCCCCTTGCCGCGCTTCTCGGCATTGCCGGAGTCGGCCAGGGCCTGGAGTTCATCGATCACGGCCTGGGCCACGATCACCTGGCCTTCCAGCAGCCCCGAATCGAGCAGGCCGCGGATGCGGCCGTCAATGATCACACTGGTGTCGAGGATCTTGGCCGTGGCTGGCTGCAGCACGCCATCGGCCACCAGCATCGCTTCGGTGCTGGAGGGATTGAACAGGCGCATCAGGGTGCGGCCATGCACCTCGGCCAGGTTGTAGCCGGACACACCGAAGAAGACATTGCTGAGCACCGCCGCCAATGGCTTCACCAGCACCACTTCCCACGGCAGGGGCAGCAGCAGAATCGGAGCCAGCAACAGATTGGCCACCAGCAGACCGAGGATGAGCCCCACCGCCCGGCTGACCAGCAGATCGGTGGGCATGCTGCGCACCTGGGCCATCAGGCGGCGGCGCAGCTGGCCGAAGAAGATGCCGGCGATCAGCCCGAAGAAGGCGCCGAAGCCACCCATCACCCAGCGCAGACCTTCGAGGTTGGTGACCTGCAGCAGCAGCGGTTCGGGCAGCAGATCAACGCCCAGCCAGCCGGTGGCGGCGCCGGAGATCAGGAACAGGACCAGGATGAGGGTGTCCAGCATCCGCCCGGTGGGGCTCAATGTGCAGGTGCGGGCAGCATGCCGGATCCCCGCCTGTTTGGCTGCGCCAGGTAACCGCCCATGACGGCCCCATGGCCATGGCCACCGCGCAGTGCCTACCTACACATTCCCTTCTGCCATCGCCGCTGCTTCTACTGCGACTTTCCGGTGGTGCCCCTGGGGGATCGGGCCGATGGCAGCCGCTCGCCGTCGATTCCCGCCTATCTGGCCTTGCTGGAGGCGGAGATCGCCGCGTCGCCACCGGGTCCGCCCCTCTCCACCGTGTACCTGGGCGGCGGCACGCCGTCGCTGCTGACGCCGGAGCAGGTGGAGGGGCTGCTGGTGGCGCTGCAGCGACGCTATGGACTGGCGGATGGCGCCGAACTCAGCCTGGAGCTGGATCCAGCCAGCTTCGACGAGACGCGGCTGGAGGGCTACCTGGCCGCGGGCATCAACCGGGTCAGCCTGGGGGGCCAGAGCTTCGACAACGCCGTGCTGGCGGGGCTGGGGCGGCGGCACCGCCGTGCCGATCTGCTCGAGGCCTGCGGCTGGCTCGCCGCCGCCCAGCAGCGCGGCCGGCTGCGCAGCTGGAGTCTGGATCTGATCCAGGGTCTGCCACTGACGCTGGCCGCCCCATCGCCCTCAGAGATCGCTGGGGCGGCGGCTGAAGCGGTGCAGCGCCACTGGCGGGCGCAGCTTGAGGCGGCGGTGGCCCAGGAGCCTCCCCACCTGTCGGTCTACGACCTGATCGTGGAGCCGGGCACGGTGTTCGCCCGTCGCCTGGAGCAGGGGAACCTGGATCTTCCGGATGGGGATCTGGGTGCGGATCTGATGGAGCTCACCTGGAAGCACCTCCAGGCTGCCGGCTACGGCCATTACGAGATCTCCAACTACGCCAGGCCTGGCCATGCCTCGCGCCACAACCGCGTCTACTGGAGCGGCGGCGGCTGGTGGGGCTTTGGCATGGGGGCCACCAGTGCTCCCGATGGCGAGCGAATGGCCCGCCCCCGCACCCGCGAGGCCTATGCCACCTGGCTGGCCACAGAGGCAGAGGCGACACCACCAGGGAAGGGCCGGGGGATGCCGCTGGATGAGCGCCTGCTGGTGGGGTTGCGACGGCGTGAGGGGGTGAGCCTGGCCGCACTGGCCCGCTCCCATGGGCTGGCGGCAGTCGATCGGATGGCACTGCAGCAGCGCCTGCAGCCGTTCCTGGAGGCTGGGCTACTGCTGGTCGAAGGGCCTCGCTGGCGCCTGAGCGATCCCGACGGGCTCGCCCTCAGCAATGCGGTGCTGCGGGAGCTGCTGGACTGGTACCAGGAGTGGCAGGGGCGGCAGACGGAGCGTTGAGCCCGGTGACCCAGCCCCGCAGGGCCTCCACACTGAGGCCGCGGCCATCGATCAACGGCGGGCTGAAGGGTGGCTGACGGTGGGTCAGGCCAAGCAGATCGGCGGTGACCCGCACCTGGCCATCGCAGCCATCGCCGGCGCCGATGCCGATCACCGGCAGCAGCAGCTCCCGGCTGAGCTCCGTGGCCAGGGCCGCCGGCACATGTTCCAGCACCAGGGCAAAGCAACCTGCCTCCTGCAGCTGTCGGGCGCGCCGCTTCAGCTGCTCCTGGCTGGCTGGATCGGTTGCCTGCTGGCGGTACCCCAGCTGATGCACCGCCTGGGGGGTCAGCCCGAGATGCCCCATCACCGGGATGCCATGACGCACCAGCCGGTCCATCACGGCCAGGGTTTCGGGTTCGGCCCCCTCCAGCTTCACGGCGGCGGCCGGACTGTCCTTCAGCACCCGCCCAGCCGCCGCCATCGCCTGATCGGGGCCGCACTGATAGCTCAGAAACGGCAGATCGCAGATCAGCAGCGGCTGATGGGCCGGCGGCCGCCGCAGACCCCGGCCCACCGCCCGGCAGTGGTGCAGCATCTCCTCCAGCGTCACCGGCAAGGTGGTGGGATGCCCCAGCACCACCATGGCCAGGGAGTCGCCGACCAGCACGGCATCGGCCCCCGCCTCCTCAACCAGGGCCGCGGAGAGGGCATCCCAGGCGGTGAGGATGGCGATCGGCAGGCCGGCTTGCTTGCGGCTCAGCAGATCACCGGGGCGCAGGGGCACGGCGGAACGGCAGCGGAGGGCCCATTGCTAGCATTGCCCCGACTCGGACCCACGCGGCCCTGACGCCTAAATCTGGTCAGAACCGGAAGGGAGCAGCCACACGGGATGCTCAGAGCAGGCGTGGACTCCGGGTCACCCATTCGATCGAAACAGTCCTCCAGAAGGGTCTTCGGAGGGGAGAACGGGATCGAAGACGCTGGGGACGGTTGGTGTTGCGAGACCGTTCTGCCTGAATCCTGAACAAAGCCTGCCCACTCAGAATCAGGCCCCTCAATCTTGATTCGTTCAGAAGGAAGCGACTAGGAAAGCAGTCGACTCCTGAGCGATACTCACTCGCCGCGGGTCTGGCGTTTGAGCAGGAAAGCGGGAATATTGGCGCCTTGGTCGGAACTGTCGGAATTGAGCGAATCGGCTGGGGTGAACTGGGTCACGGCAGGTCGCTCCACGCGGTAGTGACCGCCACTGTCGAAGCCGGTGGCGATCACGGTCACGTGAATCTCGCCCTCCATCGCTTCGTCCACAACGGCGCCCACGATGATGTTGGCGTCAGGGTCGACCACGTCGTAGATCACCTCTGAGGCGGTGGTCATGTCTTCCAGGGTCATGTCCCGGCCACCGCTGATGTTGATCACACAGCCGCGGGCCCCATCGATGCGGGCCGCCTCCAGCAGGGGGCTGCTCATGGCGGCCTGGGCAGCTTCGATGGCGCGGGAGCGACCCGACCCCACACCAATGCCCAGCAGAGCGGTGCCGGCTTCGGACATGACCGAGCGCACATCGGCGAAGTCAACGTTGACCAGGCCAGGACGGGTGATGATGTCGCTGATGCCCTTGACGCCCATCCGCAGGACGTCGTCAGCGGCGCGGAAGGCCTCCTGCAGCGGTGCCCCGGCGATGGCTTCGCGCAGCCGGTCGTTGGGGATCACGATCAGGGTATCCACATGTTCGGCCAGGCGGGCGATGCCCTCCTCGGCCTGGCGCATGCGTTTGCGCCCCTCGAAACTGAAGGGCTTGGTGACGATGCCCACCGTGAGGGCGCCGCACTCCTTGGCCACCTCGGCCAGGATCGGAGCCGCACCGGTGCCGGTGCCGCCCCCCATGCCCGCGGCGATGAAGATCAGATCCGAACCCTGAAGCGATTCGAGCAGCTCATTGCGCGACTCCTCGGCAGCCTTCTGGCCGATGACGGGATTGCCGCCGGCGCCGAGGCCGCGCGTGAGCTTCTGGCCAAGCTGCACCCGCTGCTGCGCTGAGGACTGCAGCAGAGCCTGGGCGTCCGTATTCAGGACCCGATAGCCCACCCCCTGGAGATCGGAGGCAATCATGCGGTTGACGGCATTGCTTCCGCCTCCACCCACACCGATCACTTCGATGCGGGCGGACTGACTGGGCACGATGCCGTTGCTGCTCACGAGTGTCTTTCTCAAGTCGGCGTCGACCTGTAGTCCAGCATGGCCGCAATGGGCCGGCAGGTGCAACTGTCGGTCCTGGTCATGCTGCATCGGAGGGCATGTGCCGTTGGTCTGCGGCTGCATTATGTCGGCGTAGGGCGCCCAGCACCGGATCGAAGTGAACAGAATCCGGTCGAATCCCTGAATTGACAAGCGCCTGTGTGGGTGTGCTGGCCAAAACCACCCCAGACAACCTCAGTGGGCCTCTCACCGGGCAGCTCATTGGGCGCCGATCGGGACCGGCGTCGGCGTTCCCGGAGCGTTGGAGGACGACGAACCACGGGCCGGCGCCGGCAGGCCCAGTTCCGGCTGGTTCGGATCGCTCAGATCAATCGATTGCACCCGGCGGCCCTTCACCTGGGCTGGCAGTTCCTCCTTCAGGTGGCGCAGCACCGCCAGGCGGTGCTCCAGCTCGCCGTCCATCGGGCCGAGGCGGATGAGGCCCAGACTGGCGGTATCCAGCCAGAGGGCGCCATCCGACTCGAAACGGATCTGGCGTAGATCCGGCCCGATCGCCTGGCGATTCTCCAGCAGCTGCGTCAGGGCACCGCGGTGGCGTTCGTTCCATCCCACCACCTTGAGGCCCATCACCTCGGCCGACGGGACGCCGATCTGCTGGCGGGCGCTCATCCAGTTGCCCAGCCGATCGACGTATCCCTGCTCCAGGCCCTTGGGCGTGCGGCGCTCGGCCCGGGCTACCGCCTGGCGATCCACCAGGTCGATGCGGAGGCGTGGCGGCAGCATCAGACGACTCACCTGCACCTTCTCCACCGGCAGGGCTTCGGCAAGCCTCTCCATCAGGGCGTGGGGATGCACCGCCAGCAACGGCTGGGGGAAGCGCAGGCCGGCGGCCTGGATGGCCTGCTCGCGGCTCACCTGACGGCTGCCCAGCACCTCCACTTGATCAGGCCGGGTGAGGGTCCAGCCCTGGCGCAAGAGCACGTAGCCCAGACCTGCGGTGAGGCCACTGAGCACCAACAGGCGCCAGGCATTGCGAAGCCGTTCCTGGCGCCGCTGGCGCCGCAGCTCCCGCCGCCGTTCAACCCCCGGTTGCAGGGAGCCTGCCTTCACAGGTCGCAACGGGAGCGCGCCATCAGCTCGTCCATCCAGCGGCGGGCCCGATCCGCATCGGAGAAGGGCAGATCCATCTGCCGGCCATCGCCCACCAGCCGCAACCGGCAACTGCCATGGCTCTCATCGGTGAGCGGCGCTTCACCGGAATGGAGCGACAGCAGCTCCACCAGTTCGAGCTGTTTGATCGGGAAGTCATCGGCCTGCTTGAGGGTGCCGGCCTCAAAGCGGCTCCAGCTCAGCACCCCCTCCTTGAGGCGTGCGGCACCACAGCCATCCAGCTTGGCCAGTTCCGAGCCGGCGGCCCAAGTGCGGAAGAGGTGCTGGCGCCTCCGCTCCAGCCAGCCCAGGGCCGGCAGGAGAATGAAGATCAGCAGCAGGGGAAGCCAGAGCAGGCCGTGCGTCATGGGGTTGGTTCTCCAGCTGCCGAAGCCATAGCCCATTCTCTCGCGCCCTGCACCAGCTGATGCAACAACTCCTCAAGCGGTAAGCCGCTGGCCTGCCAGAGCATCGGGTACATGCTCTGGGAGGTGAAGCCCGGCAGGGTGTTGATCTCATTGAGCAGCAGCTCACCACCGGCCTCAACGTAGAAAAAATCCACCCGGGCCAGGCCTGCGGCCCCAACGGCGCGGCAGGCGGCGATGGCGAGGTTGCGGATCCGCTCACTCACCTCGGGTGCCAACTCCGCTGGGATCACGGTGTGGCTGAGGCCTTCGCTGTATTTGGCGGTGTAGTCGTACCAGTCGGAATCAAAACGGATCTCCCCCACCACCGATGCCTGCAACGGCCTGGCCCCTCCGCCCAGCACGGCACATTCCAGTTCTCGGGCCACCACGCCCTGCTCCACCACGAGCCGGCGATCCAGGGCGGCGGCCTGGCGCAGGCCCTCGATCAGGCTCGGCCTGTCGACCGCCTTGCTGATTCCCACCGAGGAGCCCATGTTGGCGGGCTTGACGAAGCAGGGATAGCCGAGCTGCTGCTCCAGGCGGTTCAACAGGGCCTCTGGGTCGTCAACCAGTTCAGCGGCGTTGACGCAGGCGTAGGGCACCTGGGGCAGGGCGGCGGCGGCAAAGGCGGCCTTCATCGCCTGTTTGTCCATGCCCACGGCGGAGCCCAGCACGCCGGACCCCACGAAGGGCACACCCATCAGGGTGAACAGGCCCTGGATGGTGCCGTCCTCCCCATTCGGGCCATGCAACACGGGGATCCACACCTCCACCTCCAGGGCACCTGCTGGAAAGCCCTGGAAGCCGGGGCGGGAGGGCGACGGGGGCAGGTCGACTGGTTCCGCAGGTGTTCCCTTGGCCAGCACGGCCTCGGCCACCTCGGGCGGCCACCAGCGGCCCTGGCGATCGATATAAAAACAGCTCAGCCGGTATCGCCCGGCGTTGGCACCGCGGCGCAGAGCCCCCACCACGGTGTTGGCCGATCGGATCGACACGGCGTGCTCACCGGAGGCCCCCCCGAACACCAGGCCGAGGTGGGTGGGCGCGTCGACCATGGAGCCAGAGAAGAGGGGCCAAAGGTATCAGCGATCGCGTCAGAGCACGGCGCCGCTGAGCGAGAAGGCACGCACCTGATCGATCCGCACCGAGACCAGATCGCCTGGAGCGATCACACTGCCATCGGGCCGGCTGGACGGGAAGAACGTGAGACGGTTGGTGCGGGTGCGTCCCATCATCTGGCCCGGATCCCTGGGATTGGAGCCCTCCACCAGGATCTCCTCGCAGCGGCCGGCGTAGCGCGCACTCCGCTGTTTCGCCTGGGTCTCGACCAGGGCGTTGAGCTCCTGCAGGCGCTCCACCTTGACCGCTTCGCTCAGCTGGTCCGGCCAGTCGGCGGCGGGGGTGTTGGGCCGGGGGGAATAGGCGGCGGTGTTGACCGCATCGAAGCCCACCGCCTCCACCAGATCGAGGGTGTGCCGGTACTGGGCATCGGTCTCACCGGGGAAGCCCACGATCACATCGGCGCTGATCGCGGCATCGGGCATGCGCTCCCGGATCCGGTCGAGGATGCGCCGGTAGCGCTCCACCGTGTAGCCACGGGCCATGGCCCGCAGCACGTCGTTGTCGCCGCTCTGAAAGGGGATGTGGAAGTGCTCGCACACCTTCTCCAGGTCGGCGCAGGTGTCGATCAGGCGATCGGTGAAATAGCGAGGATGGCTGGTGGCGAAGCGGATCCGCTCAAGGCCGCGCACGTCGTGCACGAAGCGGAGCAGATCCGTGAGGGTGTGCTGACGGCGCCCCTCAGGGGTGATGCCGGGCAGATCGCGGCCATAGGCATCGATGTTCTGGCCCAGCAGGGTCACTTCCCGGTAACCCCGCTCCGCCAGCCCTTCCATCTCCAGCCGGATCGCCTCGGGCCGGCGCGACTGCTCAACGCCCCGCACCGAGGGCACCACGCAGTAAGTGCAGCGCTCGTTGCAGCCGTAGATCACGTTCACCCAGGCGCAGACCGCACTGTCCCGCCGGGCCGTGGTGATGTCTTCGAGGATGTGGTGTTCGCCGGTGGCCACCACCTGCTGGCCGCTCTCCACCTGGCTCAGCAGGGTGTCGAGCCGGTTGGCGTGCTGCGGACCCATCACCAGATCCAGCTCCGGCACCCGGCGCAGCAGCGCTTCTCCCTCCTGCTGGGCGACGCAGCCCGCCACCACCAGGGTGAGATGGGGGTTGGTGCGTTTGCGCTGGGCCTGACGGCCCAGATAGCTGTAAACCTTCTGCTCGGCGTTGTCGCGAATCGTGCAGGTGTTGTAGAGCACCAGATCGGCCGTGTGTTCATCAAGGCCGGGGGCATAGCCCATCGCTTCGAGGATCCCCGCCATCCGCTCGGAATCCGCCTTGTTCATCTGGCAGCCGAACGTGGTGATCCAGTAGCTGCCGCGTTGCTGCGGCGCCGCCGGGTCGCTGCCTGGAGCCGTCTGGCCTGAGGCACTGGTCTTGGTGGCAATCGCCATCGGTCCCGCAGAGCCGGTCTGCTGCGCGGTGGCGTTCTGGGGGCGAGAAGGGGCCTGCATGACGTCAGTTTCGGACATCAACCGCCAGCGGGGCCCTGCAAGCCTCAGCGCTGCTCCAACAGGGTGAGCTGCTGGTTGGCGCGTTGAACCTTCAGGGCCAGATCACGGTGCAGGGCCAGCAGGATCTCGATCACCAGATCCGGCCGCTCCTGCTGCAACCGGTCAAAGGCCTCGCGCTGGAGCACCAGGCAGGTGCCATCCTCCTCGGCCACCATGTCTGCGGTTCGGGGTGTGCCATTCAGAAAGGCAATCTCCCCCACACTCACGCCCGTGCTGAAGGTGGCAAAGCGGATGCGTTTGCCGGGCTGGAGTTCGTCTCCGGCACTGAAGCAACCCGCCTCGATCAGGAACAGCTCCTGACCGGCATCGCCGCGGCGGAACACCACATCCCCCTTGGTGAAGGCCCGCCGTTCCAGCAGCGGTTCGAGGACCGCCCGATTGGCCTCCGGCAAAGCCTCGAGCAGGTGGATCGTGTTGGGCTCCAGGGCATTCGGCTCGGCTTCCAGCCGCAACTTGTCCAGGAGCAGGTTCTCCGCTGTTTCCAGGGCCTTGTCAAGGCTCGTGAACCAGTCGAGTGGAAGGGTGGCTACCTCCCCTGGCCAGAAGTCCTCGAGATGCTCACCCCGGCAGAGCAGGCAGCGGATGCCGCGCTGGGCCAGCAGCTCCAGTTGGTTCAGCACCAGGCCGGCGCTGATCGGCGGCAGGCCCACCACCTGGGCCAGATCCATCACCACGAACGACTCGGAGATGACACTGGCCTCCAGGTGAGACAGCAGCTCCTCCACCGCCGCGAAATCGAGCACCCCCTGCACCTGCAGCACCCGGATGCGCTCACCATGACGATCGAGATGGCCGAATTCGGCGGCGCTCCGCCAACGGCGGGAGTAGCGGTTCTTGCCGGTGGCCGAGGAGCGGATCGTGGTGCCGATGCGGGCGGGTTGGTCGAACAGATGGAGTTCCAACCGATGGGAGAGCTCCTCACACACGGCGATGCCGCGGCTGGAGTTGCCGAAGGAATCGAGGGGCGGCGAGTAGACGGCCAGGCCCACCCGTCCCGGCACCACCGCCATCACACCGCCGCCCACACCACTTTTGGCCGGCATGCCCACGTTGTAGAGCCACTGACCGGTGTAGTCGTACATGCCGCAGCTGCCCATCACCGCCAGCACATTGGTGGTGATCGCCGGATCCAGGGTCACCACGCCGGTGCGTGGATTGCGGCCCTGGCAGGCCAGGGTGGCCGCCATCACCGCCAGGTCCTGGCAGGTGACCTTCACCGCGCACTGGCGGAAATAGAGCTGCAGGCCGGGCTCCGGCGAGGCATTGATCACATCGAAGTTGCGCAGCAGATGGCCGATGGCCCGGTTGCGGTGCCCCGTGTCCCGCTCGGAACGGAACACCGCCTCATCCACCTCCAGGCGGTGGCCGGCCATGTCCGAAAGGAAATCGAGCAGCTTCGATTCGGCCCGTTCCGGATCGTGGGCCCAGATCTGGGCCGTGGTGGCAATGGCACCGGCATTGATCATCGGGTTGCGGGGAATCCCGGTGACCGGATGGAGGCTGATGGCGTTGAACGCGTCGCCGGAGGGCTCCACGCCAACCTTGGACTGCATGTGATCGGCCGAGGGCAGTTTCAGGGCCAGGCCATAGGCAAACGGTTTGGAGATCGACTGGATCGTGAACGGTTTGCGGGTCTGTCCCACCTCGTAGACACGGCCATCGGTGGTGGCGATCACAATGCCGAAGTCGTCTGGATCAGCCTTGGCCAGCTCCGGGATGTAGTCGGCTGGAGCGCCGTCGCGCAGGCTCAGGAAGCGGGCGTGCACCTCCTCCAGGATCAGCTGGATCGCCGAGGCGGTCGCATCGCTAGGGGGCATTGAGGGAATGGGACCGCAACGGTGCGGATGGCTGGGGTCTGAATCGCCGTGATCCCAATCCCGACGTGTCCCTCGAATCTGTGCCTTCTGTTACCGATGTGGTGCCTGGTCGGAGGCTGTGTCAGCGTTACCCCAATCTGCCTGTCCTGACGGGCTGTTGACTGGCATGCGCTGCCTGTTGCATCGCTTCACCCTCACCAAGGCGGTGCCACTGGCGATCAGCCGCGGCACCACGGCGGCGGTGCAGCACCTGCTGCTGGAGATCGAGCACGAGGGCGTGATCGGTCGTGGGGAGACCGGCGGGTTCGACACCGGCCACCGCTGTTACGAGACCGAGGAGCTGGCGGCGGAACTCGAAAAGTTCCTGCCCCGGATCGAACCCCTGGCCCCCCAGCCGATGCAGAGCCTGCAGCCCCTGCTGGCAGACCTCTCGGCGCCGGCCCGCTGCGCCGTCGACCTGGCCCTGTGGGATTGGTGGGGGCAGCGGCTTGGCCAGCCCCTCTGGCGCCTCTGGGGTCTGGACCGCCAGGCCGGCGAGCCCACCAGCGTGACCCTTGGCCTGGGAGCGGTGGCGGCGGTGCTGGCACGGCTGGAGCGCTGGTGGGAGGCGATGCCGGCCAGCCGCATCAAGCTCAAGCTCGGCAGCCCCGATGGGCCGGAGCACGACCGGCGGCTGGTGGAGGCGGTGGCGGTGGCCCTGGAGCGCCGCCGCCAGGCCACCGGGCAGCCCTGTGAGCTGCAGGTGGACGCCAACGGTGGTTGGAGCCTGGAGACGGCCCAGGCGATGCTGACCTGGCTGGAGCACCAGGGCGTGGTGCTGGTGGAGCAGCCCCTGGCGCCGCTCAGCGATCCGGAGGCGGACACGGCTGGCTTCGCCGCCCTGGAACTCGACTGTCCGATGGCCCTGGTGGCCGATGAGAGCTGCTGGGATCTGGACGATCTGCTGCGGTTGGCCCCCTATGTGGACGGCATCAACATCAAGCTGCTCAAGAGCGGTGGCCTCAGTGAGGCCCTGCTGATGGCCCGCACGGCTGAGCGGCTTGGACTGGGGGTGATGCTCGGCTGCTATTCCGATGCCGCCCTGCTGAACGGCGCCGCGTCCCAGCTGCTGCCGCTGGTGCGCTGGCCCGATCTGGACAGCCACCTCAACCTGGTCGACGATCCCTTCCGTGGACCAGAGCTCGAGGGAGACCAGCTGCGGCCGTCTGATCGCCCGGGGCTGGGGGTGGACGGCGGGCTTGCCGAAACGCCGATGGGAGACCTGCCGTGCTGACGGACGACGCACCGATCGTGCTGCTGCAGCACGGCGGGCTCACGGATCTGGGCGGCAAGACCGGCCTGGCGATGCTGCGCTATCGCCATGGGCCGATCGTGGCGGTGATTGACCCGGAGAACGCCGGTCGCCGCGTCCCCGAGCTGACCGGCATTCCACGGGATCTGCCGGTCCTGGCCAGCCTCCGTGAGGCGTTGCCGCTCGGACCTCGCGTGGCGGTGGTGGGTCTGGCCCCCGCCCGC
>NZ_JAHLYT010000035.1 GCF_025128095.1 Synechococcus sp. CS-1328
CCATCAGCAGCGCTTCATGGGGACGGGCCCCGAAGGTGGCGCATAGCCCCGCCACCCACTGCCAGTCCGAGAGCAGCCCATCGGATCACCTCCAGGATCAGTGCGTCGCTGGGCAGATCCCGTGGTGCTGCGTCCTTACGGCGGCTGTAGACCTTGCCCAAGTCCTTGAGCAATTGCACAGATTCTGGACCCAGCTCGATCGCCCTTGCGACCGCAACGGCTGCGATCGATGCTCTACGGCGGCTACGGGTACCCATCTCCTTGCTTTCCACCAGGGCCCGAAGCACCTTGAGATCCACAGCCGGCAGGTCCAGCAGGGGCCTGAGCGGCGCGGCATAGTCCGTCGTCCATGAGACATCGGCGCTGCCACCTTATTTTCGCTGTCGACGCCACGGCATCGTTCAACAGTCCCGGCGCCCTGGGTTGGATCGAGGCTGTTGAACAGGCCTCAAAGCTTGCCGGTGGCGTCGCCGAGTCTCATCTGTCCATAAGATCAACTCTTCCAGCTCGAGAAGCAATCTCGCTCTCCAGGCCCATCAGTGGACGAACGCACGGCCGACTACCGCTTGTCGAAACTGCTGGAGCGGGTTGAAGACCAGCTGCGCCCCGGGCTACTGATTCGAAGCGTCGATCCCCATGACCCCGTCCGCGTGGACAGGATCCCCCAGCCCTGGCGCACGCTTGGTTGCGGCAACTACGCCGCGGTGCTCGTTCATCCTGAGCATCCCGAGCAGGTGGTGAAGATCTACGCACCGGGTCGACCAGGGATTGAGCAGGAAGCGGAGGTGTACCGCCGCATCGGCTGCCATGCCGCCTACTCCCAGTGCTTTCACGTGGGCGATGGCTATCTGGTGCTCCGGCATCTGCAAGGGATCACGTTGTACGACTGCATCCGCACTGGTATTCCCATCCCACTTCAGGCAATACAGGACATTGATGAGGCCCTCGCCTATGCCGTCAGCCGCGGACTGCATGGCCACGATGTGCACGGCCGCAATGTGATGGTCCATCAGGGGCGGGGCCTGATCGTTGACATCTCGGACTTCCTCAACCCGGAGCCCTGTCGGGCATGGCAGGACCTGCGCTGGGCCTACCACCGTCTGTATCGCCCCCTGATCGCCCCCCTGGGACTGAAGACACCAGGACCTGTGCTTGACATGGTGCGCAGGAGTTATCGCCTCTATCGGCGTCTGGGGTCGCGGGGTCGCGGCCGTCAATGCTGACGTGAGGAGCCGGATCAGCCCGCCGCACCTGCAGAGGGTGGACTGGATTTCCGAGGAGCTGGGCATCCACGTGATGACCCTCTACAACTGGAGGAAGGCTTGGCTATCTGCAGGAAGACGTGCTGCCCGGCATCCGACCTCCCCTGCGAGCAGGAGCACTGCCGTGGGAGACGAACCTCAAGCCTCTCCTCGCCTGTTCTGGCGGAACTCCCATGGCCGCTGGACGTTCCCCCAGCGCCATACCCCCAGTCGGAACCGCTGCGCCTGCTCCTCCGCCTTGATGTAGGCGTTCGCATCGCAGCCGGAGAGGTACTGGGGATCGACGAAGGCATCGCCGCAACGGTGCGGCCATAGCGGTCCTTGGTCTGGACCTTGATCTGCAACGACGCTGCACTCAGGAGGGACCGACGGCTTTCCGTGGCGGCCTCGCCAGGCTTGCCTTGGCCCGTCTCTGGGGCGTCGATGCAGGCCGCTCGTAGGTGACGGCTGGTATCGAAGCGAATGGCCTGATACAAGGAACCATTCCACCCCAGAACACCGCCACCGCTCCATGGCGAGACAACCAGCGCCGGCTGACAGCCAGATCAGCAGCCTTGAGGCCGAAGCAACGGCCATGGCGACCGATCCAGTACCAGAAGCAGGGCCAGGCCGATCAGCACATAGCCCTGCACGGGATTGGTTTCGACCGTGTCAGCGATCAGCGTGAGAAACGCTTTGGCCCACTTCTGCAACCTTCCCGCCTGGACAAGGGAGCCAACCAGCGGCTCAGGCATCGGCATGGGCGCGGCGGCGCCACAGCCGCCACACCTTCTCAAGTTCCAGGTAGAGGAAGAAGAGCAGGCTGAACCCCACGCAAATGCCAAGATCCTGCAAGGAAAGTGGCGTTGTCTCAAAGAAGTTCGAGAGGGCGGGTACGTAGAGCAGGGCCATCTGCAGGGCGGAGGTGAGCACAACGGCCCCAATCAGCCAGGGGTTGGAGAAGGGATTCACCTGCACCAGGGGCAGATCGCTGCGGGCCGCCAGGGCGTGGCCCATCTGGGCCAGGCAGAGCGTGGTGAACACCATGGTCTTCCACGGGGCCCCGGCCCGGAAGGCATAGACCATCAGCACGATCGTGATCACCGCGAACACCACACCGACGCGGAGGATGTAACTTCCAATCCCGCGCGCGAAGATCGACTCGCCCGGTTCGGCCGGGGGCCGTTGCATCAGACCTTCCTCGCCGGGCTCCAGGGCCAGGGCCAGGGCCGGCACGCCATCGGTCACCAGGTTCATCCAGAGGATCTGGAGGGGCGAGAGCGGAGAGCCCACCAGGCCGAGCAGCGGCGCCGAGGCGATCGTGATCAGCTCACCGACGTTGCTGCCGAGGATGTATTTCACGAAGCGGCGAATGTTGGCGTACACCAGCCGCCCCTCCTCCACCGCGTTGACGATCGTGGCGAAGTTGTCATCGAGCAGCACCATGTCGGAGGCTTCCTTGCTCACCTCCGTGCCGGTGATGCCCATGGCCACGCCGATGTGGGCCTGCTTGAGGGCCGGGGCGTCGTTGACACCGTCGCCGGTCATCGCCACCACCTGGCCATTGGCCTGCAGGGCCTTGACGATCCTCAGCTTCTGCTCGGGTGGCACCCGGGCATAGACGCTGCAGCGGCTGACCACCTGCTGGAGTTTGGCGTCATCGGACTGCTCCAGCTCCCGGCCCAGCACCACCTCCGCGTCCGCGTCCACCAGGCCGATGTTCTGGCCGATGGCGCGGGCGGTGAGGGGATGGTCGCCGGTGATCATCACCGGCCGGATGCCGGCCTCACGGCAGCGGGCCACGGCCACGGCCACCTCCGGGCGGGCCGGATCGAGCTGGGCCATCAGGCCAAGCAGCACCTGATGATCCAGCGACTGTTCAGGGCTGGCATGGTGGGGCGCGCAGGCGAAGGCGAGCACCCGCAGGCCGGAGGCGGCGAGGTTCCGCCCCTGCTCCACCCACCACAGCCGCTGGGACTCGGTGAGTGCCTCGACTCCGGCGCCCCCGATCCAGCGGTCGCAGCTGCCGAGGATCACCTCCGGTGCCCCCTTGGTGATCAGCAGGGTGTGGGAGCCGCATGCCACCTCCCCGAGCGGTTGTTGGAGGGTGCCTTCGTTGTCTTGCACCCACACCGCCATCAGCTGGCGCTCGGAGCTGAAGGGAATCTCCGCCGTGCGCTCGTAGCGGCTGCGCAGGGCAAAGCCATCCAGCTGGGCCTTGCCGGCGGCCACCACCAGGGCGCCTTCGGTGGGATCGCCCAGCACATCCCAGCTGCCGTCCTCCTCCTTTTTGAGTTCGGCGTCACTGCAGAGCAAACCGGCTGAGAGCAGCAGATCCCTGGCTCCAGCGGTGATGCCCGCCACGGCTCCCTGGGGAGGCGCGAGTTCGGCTGCGGTGAAGGAACCGTGGGGGTCGTAGCCCTGGCCGCTGACGGCGATCGATTGGCTGCCGCAGCGCAGTTCCTCCACCACCTGGCGGTTCAAGGTGAGGGTGCCGGTCTTGTCGGTGCAGATCACCGTGACCGAGCCGAGGGCCTCCACCGCCGGCAGCCGGCGGATCAGGGCGGCCCGCTGCACCATGCGCTGGGTCCCTATCGCCAGGGTCACAGTGATCACGGCGGGCAGGCCCTCCGGCACGATCGCCACGGCCATGCTCAGCGCCACTTCCAGCAGGCCCAGCAACGGCTGCCCCAGCAGCCAGCCGCCCAGCACCACCAGGGCCACCAGCACCAGCGCCGAGACCACCAGCACGTTGGCCAGGCCATCGAGCCGTTCCTGCAATGGGGTGGTTTCACCCCCAGCGGTGTTGATCAACTCGGCGATCTGGCCCAGCTCCGTGCCCATGCCGGTGGCGGTCACCACCGCCGTGCCCCGCCCCCGCACCACCTCGGTGCCCTGGAAGACACAGTTCTGCCTCTCCAGCACAGGGATGGAGGCCTCCAACACCAGATCCGCCTTCTTGAACACGGCCTCGGCCTCGCCGGTGAGGGCCGCCTCGCGCAGGCCCAGCTCGGCCACCTCCAGCAGGCGGGCATCGGCGGGCACCCGATCGCCTGCTTCCAGGCGGATCAGATCCCCGGGCACCAGCTGCTCGCTCGAGATCCGATCCCAATGGCCATCGCGCCGCACCGTGACCAGGGGCTGGGCCATCTCGCGCAGGGCCAGCAGGGCATTCTGGGCGCGGCTTTCCTGGATGTAGCCCAGCAGGGCGTTGAGGCCCACGATCAGCACGATGGCGATCGCATCCTTCGGGAACTTCTGGGCCTGGAAGGCGATGGCGGCCGACACGGCGGCCACGGCCAGCAGCATGATCAGCATCACATTGCTGAGCTGGTCCCAGAGGATGCGCAGGTTGCTGCGGCCCGCCGCCAGCTCCAGCCGGTTGAGGCCGAGGCGGGCCAGCCGCTCGGCGGTCTGGGCAGTGCTCAGACCCTCGGCGCTGGCATCAAGCTCTCGCAGGCAGGCCTGTGGGTCAAGGCTGTGCCAGGCGGTTGATTCTGAGCGGATCAAGAGGAAACGACGTCCTAACCAGTTAAAATCCTATGCGAGGGTCGTAGTCCTGTCCGGCAACGGCTCCTCCTCCATAATCGGCTACGCCTCCATAATCGGCTCTGCCTCCATAAACTGTGGCCATGCAGAAGATCAACCTGGCCGCGATGTTGGCCTATGATCTGTTTCCAGAGCCGAGACTTTTGCAGGCCTACAGGATGCTGCAGATGCCGATCTCAACGGAACTGGCGAAGGGGGCTGAGCTTCCATAGATTGCCTTCATTGTTGCGATCCTCTTGACCCGCCAGCCAGAGTTTTCTAACTCCGATCGCGCATCTGACCAAGCTGATGGTGTTCAGTCCAGGTTTCTATTGTATTTTTCGACATGACCGGTGATAACGCACTGCTCGCCATCGCTCGGGCGGCTGTGATGCCCTGGCTGATCTGCCGATACATCGGGATCTGATGCCAACCCCGGCGGGAATCACAGTGGTTGCTCCAACACTGCTCACCACTCTGGTGATTCTCCTGACGGGGGTGCTCATCGCCCGTCTCTCGGCGGGGCCGCTGGCCCGCTGGGCTGTGCCCTCGATCGTGCTGGAGCTTGGGATGGGCTTCGTCCTGGGCAACACGGTGCTGCCGTTCTCCTCCATCGCCCCACTCAGCGGTCTCGCCGAGCTGGGCGTGCTCACGCTCTTCTTCCAGGTGGGACTGGAGGTGCGCGGGGATCTACTCACCACCCGACGTGGCAGCATCCTGCGCACCGTGGCCCTGAGCTTCTTCACGCCCCTGCTCGCCTACTGGCCCCTCAGCGCCTGGTTTGGCATGACGACCCCGCAGGTGCTGCTCTGTCTGGCCGCCCTGGCCGCCACCGGAACAGGCGTCACCCTGAGGGTCCTGGCCCAGCGCAGAGCCCTGCACGTACCCTCCGGGCGACTGCTCGTGGGGGTGTCGGTGCTCGACGACCTGCCCGCGATCGGTCTGCTCAGCCTGGCCACAGCCATGGGAGGAGTGTCTCTTGGCCGTACGGGCCAGGGCGGGCTCCCGCTGGTCCTGGGCTTGCTGGCAGCGGTTCTCAGTTATGGGATCGCGCTCTGGTGGGTGCGTCACCGGACGGAGCGACCCAAGGGTCCGCTCTCGATCCTGATGATCCTGATCGGGGCGGCCTGGCTCGGAGAAGCCAGCGGGCTTACCTCGCTCCTGGGGGCGCTCTGGGGCGGGGTGCTGCTCAGCCGGCTGGCCCCCCCGGAGGAGGACGTGAACCGCACCCTCTCGGTGCTCTCGGACGTGTTCCTGCCGCTTTACTTCATCGGGGTGGGGATGCGCATCCAGGCGGACACGCTGCTGCAGCCTGAAGCCTGGGCACTGGCCTCGGTGCTCGTGGTTCTGGGCATCGTCAGCAAGCTGGCCTGCGGCCTGGGGATCTCCGCGCAGGACAGGGCCGCCGGGGTGGATCGCTGGCTGGTGGTGTTCGGCCTGATCCCCCGGGGTCTGCCGGGGCTGGTGTTCGCCACCACGGCCCTGGGGGCGGGTCTGATCAATGACAGCCAATTCTCCGCCCTGGTGATCATGGTGACGGTCACCACCGTGCTGGGGCTGCTGCTGCTGGAACAACGTCTGGCAGGACTGACTCGAGCCAAGGGGGTTCAAGCAGCAATGTTAGGGCCCGGGGATTGATCACTCAGGTAGGTTGACCGCTCTCAGGTGTGATTCCCCGCCTTGAAGACCTCTTCGTCGCTGGATCAACTGGGAAGCCACTTGATGCGCTGGCGCCATCGTCTCACGGTGCCGCAGTTCACCGTTGTGACTGGCGGGCTGGTGATTGTCTCGGGTACCCTGCTGCTGGCTTCGCCGCTTTGCTCCAGCGATGATGTGGGGCTCTGGCAGGCTTTGTTCACCGTGACCTCGGCCATCACGGTCACGGGTCTGTCGATCATCGATGTGGGCAAGGACCTCACATTCTTTGGTCAGGTGACACTGGCCGGACTGATCATCACCGGCGGGCTCGGCCTGATGGCGATCACCACCTTTCTTCAGGGCTTCGTGCAGGGTCGCTCCGGCCTGCGTCTACGTCTTGACAAGGGCCGGGCCCTCGATGAGTTCGGTGTGGGAGGCATCGGCCCCACCTTCCATCAGATCCTGATCACCGCCGGCTGTGTGATGGGGGTGGGTACCGTGATTCTGTATAGCTTCGGCTTCACGGACATCAGCAACCAAGGCGAGAGGCTGTGGGCAGCGATGTTTCACTGTATCAGCGCCTACAACAACGCTGGCTTCGGCCTCTGGAGCGATAACCTGGTTGGCTACAAAGGTAATCCTGTCGTCAATGGCGTGATTGGCAGCCTGATTGTCACTGGCGGCATTGGTTGGCGCGTCACCAACGACCTCTGGGAGAAACGTTTCCGGCTCCAACGAATCCGCAGCCTGAGTCTGCATACGCGGCTGGTGCTACGCAGCACCCTGCTTCTGATCGTGATCGGGGCCTTGGGCCTGCTGTTCACCGAACAGTTCGCTCCCGACGGGGTCATGTCGACCCTCACCCTCTGGGAAAAGCTGCAGGTCACCATTTTTCAATCGATCACCACCCGCACGGCAGGCTTCAACACCGTGCCCCTCTCGATCGAGACGCTCTCCGAGGCGGGTCTGCTGCTGATGATCGTGCTGATGTTCATCGGTGCAAGCCCCGGTGGCACCGGCGGGGGCATCAAGACCACCACCTTCGCGGTGCTGATGGGTGCCACCCGCTCCACCCTCGAAGGGCGCAAGGAGGTGATCATCCGCAGACACCAGATTCCCGGGGACATCGTGCTCAAAGCCGTGGGCGTCGCCCTGGCCTCAGGCCTCTTCGTGATCCTGATGACCCTGCTGCTTGGCCTTGGACCAACGGCGGGAGGAGAACCCACTGCCGAGGGCTACAGCTTCCTTGAGAAGCTGTTCACCTGCATGTCGGCCTTCGGCACCGTCGGACTGGATGTGGGAGTGACCGCTAACCTGAATCGCTGGGGTCAGTTGGTGCTGATGGTGGGGATGTTCGTGGGACGGCTGGGCATCATGTTGTTGCTTTCAGCCCTCTACGGCAGTAACCCCCCGTCCAGGGTCGGCTACCCCCGCGAAGAGGTCTTCATCTGAGGTGTGAACCGATGGCATCAAGCAATACGTGGTGGCAATGGGGGGCCGATGGATCGACGTCGTGCGGAACCTTTGCAGTGATCGGGGTTGGACGGTTCGGCTCAGCTGTCTGCGACGAACTGATTCAGAACGGTGCGACTGTGTTGGCCATTGATGCCAGTCAGCGAGCCATTGATGCCATGCGCCTGATCGATCCCTCGATCGAAGCCAGGGTGGTGGACTGCACCGATGAGGAAGCACTCCGCGAAGCAGGGGCTCTCGAAGTCGACACTGTCGTGGTAGCGATCAGCGAACCCATCGAGGCGAGCATCACTGCCACCTTGATCGTGAAGCACAGCAATGGGACGAAGGTGAAGCAGGTCATTTCCCGTGCCACCAGTGATCTTCACCTCAAGATGCTCCAGCTGGTCGGAGCCGATCGGGTGGTCTATCCCTCAAAAATGCAGGGCCACCGCCTCGGACTTGAGCTGGTGCGTCCGAACATGTTGGAACGGCTGCGGCTTGATGATCGCAACAGCATCGAAGAGATTCGTGTACCAAACGCCTTCGTGGATCAGTCTCTGCGTGAACTGAACTTGCGCAAGAACCACAACGTCACTGTCCTGGCTGTCGGCCCTGAGAACCAACTGACTGTGAACCCCCCGGCGTCCCATGTCCTCAAAGAGGGCGAATTGCTTGTTGTGATGGGATCTGGCGAAGCCCTCAAAGCTCTACCCTCCCGCTGAGCCAGGCATCACCAACTCAGCGATCACCTCGTTGGAAGTGCTAGCAGCTAGACGACACGGAGAGGATCGAACCAGATGTGGGAATGGATTGCGCCGTGGTCGTGGACCCCCGGGTTAAGGAAAGATGTCACCCCTCTCATCCCTACAACCGCAGCCGCCGCAGGGCCCGCACCGCCAGGAGTACCTGGGCACCGCTCACCAGCAAGCTGTGGAAGGTGGGCACGATGGAAAGCAGATCCACCAGGCCGAAGAAGCTGCGGGCCTGGACCAGTCGGTTGTCGACGCACAGCAGGCGCAGCAGGCATTCGAGGCTGAACAGCAGGGTGAAGACCCATTCCAGCGCCTGGAAGCTGCCGCTCCATCGCTGCAGCACAGGATCGCTCTCCAGGATCACCGCCACCACGTTGATCAGAACCCCCACCAGCAATGCCGTATGGAAGGCTTTGCCGGAGGGGGTTTGGGCTTCGAGGATGGTGCGACGCAGCCAGTCGGGACCGGCAGCACCAGGGGGATCAGCAGGAGGGCTCAGATGGGGAGCGTCCGGAGGACCTCAGCCGCTGCCCAGGTAAGAGGCACGCAGGGCCGGATCGGCGAGCACCTCGGCGGCCGGGCCGCTAAGGCGGATGGCGCCGCTTTCAAGCACGATGCCCCGGTCGGCGATTTCCAGGGCTGCGGTGGCGTTCTGCTCCACCAGCAGCATGGTGAGGCCGCCGCGGTGCAGTTCCGCCAGGGTGGCCATCACCTCGGCCACCAGCTTCGGCGCCAGGCCCAGGCTTGGCTCATCCAGCAGCAGCAGGGTGGGGCGAGCCATCAGGGCACGGGCGATGGCAAGCATCTGCTGCTCCCCCCCAGAGAGACTGCCGGCCAGCTGGCGCCGCCGCTCGGCCAGCCGCGGGAACAGGCCGTAGCAGCGCTCCAGGTCGGCGGCGATGCCCTCCCGATCGCGCCGAATCCAGGCACCCAGCTCCAGGTTGGCGGCCACGCTCTGGCGGCCCAGCACCCGCCGGCCCTCGGGGCAATGGCCGATTCCCAACCGCACGGTGGTTTCCGTGGCCACGCCGGCCAGATCGGCGCCGCGCCAGAACACGCTGCCGGCCGCGGGGGAAATCAGCCGCGAGATGGCCCGAAGGGTGGTGCTCTTGCCCGCACCGTTGCTGCCCAGCAGGGTCACCAGTTCGCCCTGTTGCACCTGCATCTCGATGCCGCGCAGAGCAGTTACGGCGCCGTAGCGCACGGTGAGGCGGCGCAGTTCCAGCAGGGGGAGGGCTTCAAGGGCGTTGGCCGCGCCGTTCATGGCTGCCCTCCGAGATAGGCCTCGATCACCGCCGGGTCGTGGCGCACCTGCTCCGGTGTGCCGAGGGCGATCCGTTCACCGAAGTTGAGCACGGCCAGCCTGTCGCACAGCCGCATCATCAGCGGCACGTGGTGCTCGATGATCAGCACCGTGAGGGCGAAATGGGCTCGGATCCGATCAATCAGGGCGCAGAGATCGTCCTTCTCGACGGGGTTCATGCCGGCGGCCGGTTCATCGAGCAGCAGCAGGGCGGGGGCGGTGGCCAGGGCCCGGGCGATTTCCAGGCGACGGCGATCGCCATAGGAGAGGCTGGCGGCGGTCTGGTCGGCCAGTTCCGCCAGGTCCACCAGGGCAAGTAGCTCGATGGCCTGGCTCCGCAGGACGGCCTGGCGACGCCGGAAGGCTGGGCTGGCCAGCAGGGCACCGGCCAGGGGCTGGCGGGCGGCATGGTGCAGCCCCACCAGCACGTTCTCGATCACCGGCAAGCTGTCGAACAGACGCAGGTTCTGGAAGGTGCGGGCGATGCCGAGGCGGTTGACCCGCTCGGGGGAAGGTCGGCTCATCGGTGTGCCCCGCCAGAGCACCCGACCGCCGCTGGGGGGCGTGAGGCCGGAAATGACATTGAAGAGGGTGGTCTTGCCGGCGCCGTTGGGGCCGATCAGACCGAAGATCTCCCCTTCCTGCACCTGCAGGCTCACAGCATCGAGAGCGAGCAGTCCGCCGAAGCGGCAGCTCACCGCCTCGATCGCCAGCAGCGGCTCCGCCGGGGGGCGCTGCTGCATAACGGGGGTCCTCATGGCGCCGCCTCCCGCTGCCGCCAGGGCCACCACCGGGCCAGGCCCTTCAGCAGCTCCGGGGTGATCAGGCCTTGGGGAAAGAACACCGGCCCCACCACGATCACCAGGCCGTAGACGATCAGGCGCAGATCACCGATCGGACGCAGCAGCTCCGGAACGGCGGTGAGCGCCAGCCCCCCGGCGATAGGGCCGAGCCAGCTGCGGGAGCCGCCGAACACCACGAAGGCCAGGGTGGTGATACTGGCGTCAAAGCTGCCCTGCCTGGCGTTCCAGGTGTTAAGGAAATGGGCACTGAGCACCCCGGTGAGGGCGGCGATCACGGCACTGATCACGAAGGCGGTGAGCTTCACCCGGGCGGTGTCGATGCCCATGCAGCTGGCCGCGAGTTCGTCGTCGCGGATGGCGGCCTGGGCGCGGCCGAAGCGCATGCCCTCCAGGCGCTGACACAGCAGGCCCACCAGCAGGAGCAGCAGCAGGGCGGCCCCTAGGTACCCGGCCGGATCACTGAAGGGCTGGGGGATGGCGAAGATGCCCACGGCGCCGCCGGTGAAGGGCAGGTTGAGGTTGAGCACCCGCAGGATCTCCACCAGGGAGATGGTGGCGATCGCCAGGTAGATGCCCCGCAGCTTCAGCACAGGCCCGCCGATCGCCAGGGCCACGGCGGCGGCCAGCGCACCGGCCAGCCCCAACTCCAACAGCAGGGAGGGCAGGGGGTAGAGCGGCGCGGCGCCGCCCAGGGCCGGCCAGCCGGTGGAGAGCAGGGCGGCCATGTAGCCGCCGATTGCATAGAAGCCCGGTGTGGCCAGCGAAAGCTGGCCCCCTGACAGGGGAAGGTACACCGAGAGGCCCAGCAGGGCCCCCAGCACCATCTGCACGAGCAGGGTGGGATCGATCACCTCAGGACTCCCCCATGGCCATTCACACCTTCGTGACCTGGGGACGGCCGAGCAGCCCCTGGGGACGTAGCAGCAGCACGGCGAAGAGGAAGGCAAAGGCCACCGCATCCTTGTAGCCGGAGAGTTCGCTGGGCACCAACGCCTCGGCCAGACCGATGATCAGCCCGGCGAGCACGGCCCCCGGCACGCTTCCCAGGCCGCCGAGCACCAGCACGCCGAGGGCCTTGAGGCCAAAGCCGATGCCGAAGTAGGGCCCAGTGATGCTGATGCTCAGACCCACGAGCCCCCCGGAGATGCCGGCCAGGAAGCCGCTCACCGCGAACGAGAGGAGGATCATGCCGTCGCTGTCGATACCCAGCAGGCGGGCGGTGGTGGCGTCTTCGGAAACGGCCTGCAGGGCCTTGCCGCCCCGGCTGCCCTCCAGCCACAGGGTGAGCCCGATCAGCACCAGGGCTGAAACCCCCAGCAGCACCAGCTGCACGGTGCGCACCTGGGCCCCGCCCAGGTTCAGGGCCACCGGCAGGGCGCCCAGGGAGTCGGCGGGCAGGGAATAGCCCTCGGCGCCCATCAGCAGCTGGATCAGATTCACCAGGATCACTCCGGCCCCCAGGCTGGTAATCAGGTAGAGGAGCGGCTCGGCCCTGCGGCGGCGCAGGGGACGGAAGGCCACCGCCTCCACCAGCAGGCTCACCAGGGCCGCCGCTAGGCCGGCCAGGGGCAGGGCCAGCCAGAAGGGCAGGGCGAAAGGAAGAGCCAGGCCCGCCAGCAGCCCGTTCGCCCCCACCGCACCCCCGATCAGGAGGTAGGTGAAGTAGGCCCCGAGGGTGAACACGGCCCCCTGGGCGAAGTTGATCACTCCCAGCACCGAGAACACCAAGGTGTAGCCGAGAGCGAACAGGGCGTACACCGCCCCCACCGAGAGGCCGTTGAAGAGGATCTGCAGCAGGGTGTCCATGGCGGCGGTGTGGCGGCGGGGTCAGCGGCCCGTCATGGCAGGAGCTGGAAGCGACCGCTTCGACCGTCGGGATTCATGCGCACCTGGGCCACGTAGAAGTTGTTCTGGATCACCTCCCCTTCGGGGGTGAAGCGGATCGGCCCGAGGGGAGTGTCGTAGCTGCCGCCGAGGATGGCGGCATTGAGCCGCTGGCGCAACTCCCGAGTGGGGAGGGCGGACAAGATCTGACCGGCCGGCAGGTCTGCGTGCAGCTTCCGCAGCGCCTCCACCACCACCTGGTAAGCGGTGTAGGACTGGGCCGTGAACTGGGGCGGAATGGCGCCGCCGCGGGCCTTGCGATAGGCGGCCAGGAAGGCCTCATTGCTGGCGCTGCGCGCTTCCGCGCTGTAGGCCTGGGCGATCAGCAGCCCGTCGCAGTACTTCTGACAGATGGGGTAGATATTGGGAGTGTTCATGCCATTGCCCACCACGATCAGTCCGCCGTAGCCGAGTTCGCGGATCTGACGCACAAGATTGCCGCCGTCGTTCGGCAGGGCGGAGATCACAATCAGGTCGGGCTTGAGGCGCAGGGTGGCGGTGACCTGGTTCTGGAAATCGGTGTCGCTCACGTTGGTGCGCTGCACCGTGATCGGCTGGAGACCCCGGGCCACCAGGGCCTGCTGGAAGATCTTCGATTCCGAGGTGCTATAGGCGTCATCGTGGGAGAAGAACACAGCCGCCCGCTTGATGGCGGGGTTCTGCTTCAGGGCCGCCTGGATTGAGAGCGGTGCCACCAGTGACACCGGCGCCGAGACGCGGGCCACGAAATCGCCGATCTCGGGGATGCCCACGGCGGTGTTGGAGGGCCCGACCACCGGAACGCCAGCACGATCCGCCAGGGGATTGACCGCGAAGGCCTGCTGGGAAAGGGAAGGGCCGATCAGTGCCACGGCGCCGCCGTGGATCAGGGCGCGAAAGGCATTGGTGGCGGTCTGCTCGTCGCTGCCGCCGTCCTCGAGCAGAAGCCGCACCTTAGGCTCCTCGTCCTTGAACTGATCCCGGGCGAGCTCCAGCCCGATCCGCTGATCCTGCCCGACCACGCTGGAATTACCTGTCAGGGCGATCACCGCGCCGATCGGAAGTCCGTCCTTGCTGTTCAGTGCCGCGGATTCCTTGTCTGTCGATGTGCAGCCGCAAAGCAGGGCGTATAGCGAGGCGACTAACCATCCACGCCCCAGAAGGCTGTGATGCACCGGAGTCCGTTAAGCAATAGACACGGGGAGGCTATCGCAGCCGCCTCGGTGGCGGTCAGGCGATGGCCGCGAAGACGTCGCGGAAGGCCGCCAGGGTGGCGTCCATGTCGGCAAGGGAGTAATGGCAGCCTCGAAGAGTTTGCTGACAAACCATCTCGCAGCGCTGATTTTTCCACAGGTACAACTGATTATTTGCTGATATCGGCTGATCTGTGGCTTTTTACCGTCTGGAAAAGGCTCAATTTCGGCACTTATTTCGTGAATTGAGCTCCTGCTTGGTTCTCCTTTTTGGCACACCTCTGGGCAACTGGCTGATCATGCCGCCTTCAGCTCAGGCTTGAGCAGGCTGCCCAGGCGGATCAGCTAGGGAGACTCTGGAAAACCCCGCCACCCTGCGCGAGAATAGCCGTGTGATCGCAGGCGTGGACAGGCTTCATGGCCCCCAAGCAGTTTGGTTTTGGTGATTACGAGCAGTCCACGGCCAAAAAGCGCACCCGGCGAGAG
>NZ_JAHLYT010000036.1 GCF_025128095.1 Synechococcus sp. CS-1328
ACAGCCCCTCTGGCTGCCGGTGCCTGCTGCAGCCGACGATTGGCCGGAAACACCGGCATTGAGATGCCGATAACCAAGACCATTGGTTCAGCACGTGCTTGGCTCGCTGGCGCTGCTGGTTTTGGGCGACAAACTCCTAGGGACAGCTCAGCCCACAACAAAGCCCGGACGCTGGCCCCGGGCTTTGTCTGCTCAGCTGTGGTGCCGTCCCAAGGGGGTCGGGCGCAGCTGCGCGGTCGGTTGATCGTTGTCAGATCAGGGTGTTTTCAGTTGTGGGCGGAGCTGCTGACGCTGGCACCTGGGGCCAGGTGTCTATCGGGACGTTCCGTTAGGTCCGGGGCACCTGAGGCGGTGCAATGGACGGCGACTTGGCTACACGCCAGGAACGTCAGTGATCCGTCGAGAGTGTTGGAGCAGGGGCCGGATCGTCAGCTCACTCCTGACGGTTGCTCAGGTGGGGTGTCTTCCATGCGCTGGAGCCTCCCGGGTGTCGATGGAGTCAGAATCGGACGGGTGGAGGTTCAGGGCAATAGGGGTTTATGCCTCAGCGGGCGATGGGTCCGTCCAGCTCGACTCAGCCAGAAGGTCTTTGATCTGCGGAATCTGGTCTCTGGGCAATGACAGAGGCGCCGCCAGGATGGGGCCATGAACAACGAGGCCCCTGCCAACGCACCGCGGTTGATTGATGGTCCCGATGCGGCGGCAGCCACCGTGCTTCTGGCCCATGGAGCCGGTGCGCCGATGGACAGCCCGTTCATGGAGGCGATGGCCAGTGGTCTGGCGCAATGGGGCTGGCGCGTGGTGCGCTTTGAATTTCCGTATATGGCCCGCAGACGCGAGACAGGCCGCCGTCAGGGACCCGATCGGATGCCGTTGCTGCTGGAGGCGTTCCGCCAGCAGGTGCGGCTCGAGAAGACGGAGCAACCGGGCCGGCCGGTGTTCATCGGCGGCAAGTCGATGGGCGGTCGGGTGGCCAGCCTGCTCGTGGACGAACAGGCCGCCAGCGGCGGGGTGCATGGCTGCCTCTGCCTGGGGTATCCCTTCCATCCGCCGGGCAAGCCGCAGCAGCAGCGCACCGAGCACCTGGCTGCATTGCAGACCCCCACCCTGATCCTGCAGGGGGAGCGCGACACATTTGGCCGTCCGGAAGAGGTGGCGACCTACAGCCTCTCGCCCCAGGTGCGGCTGCAGTGGATCCCCTGCGGCGACCACAGTTTCAAGCCCACACGCAGCTCCGGACTCAGCGAGGCGGAGAACTGGGCCACGTCGGTGGACTGCAGCCACGCGTTCCTGACTGAGCTGCTGGAGCGCATCAGCCCAGAAGCCCATTGACGCCGCTGCTTCAGCCCATCAGTACCGGATTCACCCATCCGGATTCACCCATGACACATCAACCCCCAGCCCACAGTGAGCGCTACAGCGAGGCCCTGCTCTGGGCCGCCCAGCTGCACCGCTACCAGACCCGCAAGGGCAAGGGTGTGCCCTACATCTCCCACCTGATCGCCGTGAGCGGCATGGTCTGGGAAGACGGCGGCAGCGAAAACGAGGCGATCGCCGGCCTGCTGCACGACGCGATCGAAGACGCGGGTCAGAGCCACGGCGCGATCGCCGAGCGCTTTGGCGAGGAGGTAGCCGGGATCGTGCGCGACTGCACCGACACCCAGGGGCCAGTGGCGCCAGGTGCCCCAAAGGAACCCTGGCTCTTGCGCAAGACCCGCTATGTGGCGGGCCTGGAGCACAAGAGCGACGGCTCCCTGCGGGTGACGGCGGCCGACAAGGCCCACAACGCCCGCGACATGGTGCTCGATGCCCGCCACGATCCCCACAGCTGGGAACGCTTCAATGCCGGCCTCGATGGCAGTGCCTGGTATCTGCTGCGGATCCACCAGACCCTGAGTCACCGCCTGCCCGGCAGCCGCTCCAACGAGCTGCTCGGGGAAGCGGTGAAGGAGATCCTGGCCAGCGAGGCCTACCGGCGGCTGGTGCCTCCCGGTATCGCCCCGGCGGTGTGGGCAATTGGGTATGTGGAGAGGCGGCAACAGCCATCGTTGGAACCATCAGATCCTGGTGGATCTTTTGATGCCTGAACCTGAGAGCAATCCACTGCCGGCAATGGCGATCTCCTTACGGGAGGAGCCAGTGCCGCAGCTGGAGCAACTGCTCAAGCGCGAGCCAGACAACTGGGAAGCACGCCAGACGCTGGACCTGATCCGCAGTTGCGACAGGCTGATCAGCGATCACTGAGGTCTGGGCGGAGCTTGCGGTGCCGGCCGCGGGCCTTGGCCCACCACCACAGGGCAGTGTTCACAGCCTTGCGGTCAAAACGCTCCGGATCGAAGTCGCCGCCCCATTCGACCTGGCTGGCGTGATCCTCGTGACTGGGATCAGCAGTCGCCTCAAGGAACCTGCCGTAGCCGCCGCTGCCGCCCACGTCCTCAGGCGGGCAGGCGCGGCAACCGTCGATGCACCACGGCAACCACTGCTCCATCGGATTGACCAGTACCACCTTCTCCAGCAGCAGGGTGTGCTCCCAGCTGTCGCCCAGGTCGTAGGCATAGGTGACGGAATCGCCCACCAGGGGAAGGATGGTGCGGGCCTTGACGCGGGTTTCGTCGCGCTGCCGGGCGATGAACGCGTCATCGCCGAAACCGTCATCCCAGGGCGGGGTGTAAAAGATCTGGTCGTCGAAGCGTTGACCGGTGATGAACTGATGCAGGTGGTAGTCCTGCCAGCCCATCACGATCTGCAGCACCTCATGCAGCCGCCCCAGGGTGATCGTGTCCTCCACCCAGAGACGGCGCCAGATGGGGGGCTCGATGCCGTCGAGGGTCACCTGCAACTGCAGGGCTGCAACGACTACCGGAGGAGGCCTGAGCTGAGAGGGCATGGACACAGAAGAACCCACACCAGGATCGCGATGACACTCCGATCTGTCAGAGCGGCTTAGCCAAGGCCTACGTCCACCGGCTGAAACCACTGCATCCGCCGCATCTGGCGCTTCTCGCCATGCAGCACGATCTGCCTGTGGCCCCGGCGCCAGTGGGGCCGGCTGAAGTGGCCCAGGCAGTCAAAAAACAGATTCCAGCCTCAGAGAGGCCCGCTGGCCAGCATCGTTCCCCTGGCGAAAGCTCCGCCGATACGGTGGGGGCGATCGTGATGCCCTTCTCCCTGGCGATGCCTTCCCCTGCGCTTCTGCCTGCTGTGATGCGCTGTCTTGAGAAGGTGCAGGAACCCAGCCGCCGGCTGCAACGCCTCTCGCGGCAAGGCTGGCTGGACGACATCCCCCCAGCCATGCTGGCCAGCGCCCAAGGGGAGGCGGCCTGAACCATGGCCATCCGTAAATCCGAGCTCTATTCCAGCCTCTGGGCCAGCTGCGATGAGCTGCGTGGCGGCATGGATGCCAGCCAGTACAAGGACTATGTGCTGGTGCTGCTGTTCATCAAGTACATCAGCGACAAGTACGCCGGCCAGCCCTATGCGCCTCTGGTGATCCCGGAGGGTGCGTGTTTTGACGCCATGGTGGCCCTCAAGGGCAAGGTGGAAATCGGCGACCGCATCAACAAGGAGATCATCGCCCCGCTGGTGGCTGCCAACCAGCAGCTCAGCCAGAGCGACTTTCCCGATTTCAACGACCAGGCGAAGCTCGGGAGCGGCAAGGAGTTGGTGGAGAGGCTCACCAACCTGATCGCGATCTTCGAGAAGCCAGAGCTCAACTTCTCAAGCAACCGGGCGGATGACGACGATATCCTCGGCGACGCCTATGAGTACCTGATGCGCCACTTCGCCAGCGAGAGCGGCAAGAGCAAAGGGCAGTTCTATACGCCTGCCGAGGTGAGCCGCATCAAGGCCTAGGTGCTGGAGATCGAGAAAGAGGCCACCTCGGCCGACACCACAGTGTGTGATCCCACCTGCGGATCGGGGTCGCTTCTTCTCAAGGTGGCCGCTCAGGCCCGCACACCGGTGACGCTCTACGGCCAGGAGAAAGACGCAGCCACCAGCGGTCTGGCGCGGATGAACATGATCCTGCACGGCAATCCCACTGCCACCATCTGGCAGGGGAACACGATCGCCGACCCGAAGCTCACCGAGGGGGAGCAGCTCAAGCAGTTCGACTTCGTGGTTGCCAATCCGCCCTTCTCCGACAAACGTTGGAGCACCGGCCTCGATGCAGCGAAGGATCCCTACGGTCGGTTTGCTGGCTTCGGGATTCCTCCGGCGAAACAGGGCGACTACGCCTACCTGCTCCACATCGTGCGCACGCTCAAGAGCACAGGCCGAGGCAGCTGCATCCTTCCCCACGGGGTGTTGTTCCGCGGCAATGCCGAAGCGGAGATCCGCAAGAACCTGGTGCAGCGCGGACTGATCAAGGGGATCATCGGACTGCCGGCCAACCTCTTTTATGGCACTGGCATCCCCGCCTGCATTGTGGTGATCGATAAGCGGGAGGCGGGCAGCCGGGAGGGGATCTTCCTGTTGGATGCCAGCAAGGGCTTCATCAAGGATGGCCCCAAGAACCGCCTGCGTGAGCGCGATATCCACAAGATCGTGGATGTGTTCACCCGTCAGCTGGAGGTGCCGGGCTACGCACGCTTCGTGCCCAACGAGGAGATCGCCGGACACGATTACAACCTCAATCTGCCCCGCTATATCGACAGTTCTGAACCGGAAGACCTGCAGGACATCGAGGCCCACCTGCACGGCGGCATCCCCGAGCGCGACATCGACGCTCTGGAGGCTTACTGGCAGGTGTGCCCGCAGCTGCGCGAGGCCCTGTTCCGCCCGTTACGGCCTGGCTATCTGGAGCTGGCGGTGGCGCCCTCGGAGCTCAAGGCCACGATCACGGCCCATCCCCAGTTCGCCGGCTTCCTGGCGGACATGGCCCAGCACTTTGCGGCCTGGCGGTATCAGGCAGCGGCAGGCCTGCTGCTGAGGTTGAAGCCGGGCTGCCACCCCAAGGCGGTGATCCGCGAGTTGTGCGAAGACCTGCTGATCGACTACCAGGACCAGCCGCTGATCGATGCCTATGCGGTGTACCAGCTGCTGCTCGACCAGTGGGCCCAATCGATGCAAGACGATGTGTATGCGATCAGCGCCGACGGTTGGCGAGCCACGCCCTACCGGCTGCTGGAGAAAGGCAAAAATGGCAGAAGCAAAGACAAGGGCTGGGCCTGCGATCTGGTGCCCAAGGAGCTGCTGGTGCGGCAGCTGCTTGCCGACGAGCTGGAGATGGTCGAGGGGCTCCGCAGCGAACTGGAGGGAACCAGCAGCCGCCTGGCGGAGCTGGAGGAGGAACACGGCGGCGACGGGGGCTTCTATGCCGAGTTGGACAAACTCAACAAGGCAAACGTGAGCGCCCGCATCAAGGAGATGCACCGTGATCCGGAAGCAGCGGATGAGCTGGCTGCCCTGCGGGATTGGCTGCTGTTGTCGGAGGACGAACTCAAGACCAAGCGTGCCCTCAAGGCCGCCGAGGCCGAGCTCGACGACCTTGCCTATAGCCTCTACGACGGCCTCAGCGAGCTCGACGTGCGAGAGCTGGTGGTGGAGGGCAAGTGGCTGGCCAGCCTGGAGCAGGCGGTGGCCGCAGAAGTGGAACGGGTGAGCCAGGCCCTCACCAGCCGCCTCAAGGAGCTGGTCGAACGCTACGGCGAGGCGCTACCGGCGATCAGCCAGCTCGTGGATGAACTGGAGGCGCGGGTGGCCGGGCATCTGGAGCGGATGGGGTTCGCATGGAACTGAAACCGGGCTACAAGCAGACGGAAGTGGGGGTGATCCCGGAGGGGTGGGATTGCGTGCATATAGGTGACGTGGCTGAAACGTCCTCTGGAGCAACACCCCCAAGAGCCAAACAGCAGGAATACTTCGACCGGGGGACCACTCTATGGGTGAAGACGCTAGACCTCAACAACTCTTCGATACTCGAAACAGATGAGTGCGTAACACCAAGTGCTCTTCAGCAAACTTCGCTACGGCTGTATCCAAGTGGATCCGTGCTCGTTGCGATGTATGGGGGATTTAACCAGATCGGGCGTACGGGCATGCTCACAAAGGATGCGACAATTAACCAAGCCCTAACGGCTATTCGCCCAGACCAAAGCAGGCTATCGTCGAGGCTTCTACTGAACTATCTCAACTTTAGAGTTGAATACTGGAAATCGGTTGCAAGCAGCAGCCGAAAGGATCCCAATATTACTGGCAGAGATGTGCGTGAGTTCCCCATTCCCCTGCCACCTCTTAGAGAGCAAGAGGCCGCAGGTGAAGCCCTCCAAGACATTGAAGATCAAATCTTGATGTTTGGCGAGCTAATCGACAAGAAAACGAAAATCAAACAGGCCGCCATGCAGGAGCTGCTCACCGGCAAGCGGCGGCTGCCGGGGTTTGAGGGGGAGTGGGAGGTGAAAAGGCTGGGGGAGATCTGTGAGATTGGCATGGGACGAACGCCCTCACGCCTTGACGAAAGAATGTGGGGCTCGGGTCACCCTTGGCTATCTATCGCAGACTTGCAAAAGAAAGTGGTGTCTGAGTCTAAGGAGCAAATTACAGAGATTGCTGCTGCTCTCATGTCAATCGTGCGCAAGGGCACACTACTCATGAGCTTCAAGCTCTCAATTGGTCGTCTTTGCTTTGCTGGCTGTGACCTGTTTACTAATGAAGCAATTTGCAGCTTCAACCGGCTGACTGCCAATCCTGACTATCTCTACTATGCACTTGGCCGGACAGACTTCTCACTTTACGGCAAGCAGGCTGTAAAAGGATACACGCTCAATAAGGAATCCCTCAACCTCGTTGAGGTAGAACTCCCATCCCAGGATGAGCAAACCGCCATCGCCACCGTCCTCTCTGACATGGACTCCGAGCTATTAGACTTGGAAGCCCGCTGCGAAAAATGCCCGCGTGCTCAAGCAGGGGATGATGCAAGAGCTGCTTACCGGCAGGACGCGGCTGAAATGAAGATCTCCACTATCCTCGACCACATCGACAACGGCCACATAGCCCTGCCCGAGTTCCAGCGGGGCTATGTCTGGAACCGTGATCAGCTGCGGGGGCTGTTCGATTCGCTGTACAAGCGACACCTCGTCGATGGCCTTCTGGTGTGGGCCACGGAGTCTCAGCCCGGCACCCTCGCCTACGACTTCGCTGATCCAGACACCGGTGAGCAGCGGGCCGTCTTCGATCTGGCCTGGCCCAACGGCATCCAGGAGGAGCTCAGCCAACCGGTGGCGGTGTTGCTCAACGAAGGGGAAGAAACATTGGGCATTGCCAGTGCTGCTGGCTATCGCTGCTTCACCACCCCTGCCGCCTTCAAGACGTACGTGGTGCGGGAGATCCTGAGTGTGCCCATGCCCGGCTGAGTGGACTCCCCTCAGGCCGCAGCCTGCGGCAACTCCCCATCCACCAGGAACAGCTCCCGGGAGAAGCGATGCACCATCCCATCGTCGTGACTCAGGAAAGAGGCGTGATCACTGTTGATCTCACAGGTGATCTCCACCTGATCGAAGGGAGTGGAGGTCATGGCCGACGGTGTGAAGAGGCCCACCTGCAACAGAGGCTCCCTGGAACGGGCGCTCAGGTACTCAAAGGCCTCGATGCCCGCTTCCCGCATCCATTGGCCCAGCCGCTGGCTTGGCCCGTACTGGCGTGGGTCTTGCAGGGTGGACTGGGCAGTGTCATCCGCGAGAGTCTGCAACTGAAGTCCATGGCTGGTGTCGATCAACACCGAGAACAGCGTCTGCCGGCGACGGATCGAAGTAGGAGGGGGTTGTTGCATGCCTTCCCAGAACAGCAGGGCGTAGTAGGCCCCCTCCACTAACGATCCGGCGCGGCTGCGGGAGCCATAGAACATCCCTCTGCTTTCCCGCCCGCCGAAGCGTGAGCCATGCCGCAGGGGCGGATAGCGGAACGGGGTAGTGAGCAGCGGATGGCTGGACGCCGACGTTGGGAAGGAGTGCAATGGGGGCTTGCTGGTTTCCACCAGGGCCTCCAGCCGCGCCAGCTGATCCAGGTCATCCACCAGGGGGCCAAGCGTATCGATGCCCTGCTGTTGCACCAGCCGCAGCACCGTTCCCGTCAGCAACACCTCCGGGGCATCCTGAACGAGAAGGATCAGATCCATTGCGGTCAGATCCGGGCGCGCATGGCGTCGAGGTAGTGCACGATCTCCACCAGTGCCTCAGCACGCTGCACCTGCTCGGCCGGCACACCTCCGGTGTGGCTGTTGGTGGTGTGAAACCAGTGGCGCATCTGCGTAGGGTCGTTGCCCACCAGTCCCGCCAGGCTGCGGTAGAGCCGCACCACCAGCAGGGCCAGCTCACCGGTCTTGGAGGCTGGGTTGATGCTTTTGCCACGGGCAAAGAGAGACCGGTCGCGACCCAGCACCCGCGCCAGGGCCGTGCGGCTCAGCTCGAGCTCGTCCGATGCCCGCAGTACCGCCTGGAGCAAGAGCTGGCCATCCGTAAGCGGGTCCGCTGGAGCCTCCACTGGAGGCGCGCGATCAACAAGCGGCATCGATCTGATGCATCTGCATCAATTCTAGTCTTGCTGTGGGGAAATCAGCAGGCTGCCTGGCGGAATTCCTGTCTGCCGGGTCACTCCGATGGTCCTCATCCATCGGCTTGTTCCATCTGGCATCGGTGGTGCGGCGGCTGTGCCGCAAGACAGGTTTCCCCGTAGCCTCCATTTGAGGCTCTACGCCCAACTCCTGGCGCTGGTCCGATGAAGCCCGCCCTCTCCCCCAGCGATCAGCAGATCCTCACGGCTCTCCAGCAGGCCGTGGCCGCCGAGCTGGAGCGCAAGCGCCGCCTTGGCCAGTACGTGGTGACCTGGCAGGACGGCAAGGCCATGGTGCAGGGGCCTGATGCCCCGCAGCCTCTAGCCGCTGCATGAGCACGCCGGAACGGGTCACCCAGAACCGCATCGTCAAGCTGTTCCGTGAGGAACTGAACTATCGCTATCTGGGGGACTGGAAGGACCGCGTTGGCAACAGCAACATCGAGGAGGAGCTCCTGACCGGCTACCTCCAACGTCGCGGCTACAGCCCGGCAGAGATCAGCGGTGCTCTTTATCAGCTCCGGATTGCCGCCGACATCAGCCAGGTGGGCCTGTATGAGGCCAATCGCAGGGTCTACTCCCTGCTGCGCTATGGGGTGCAGGTCAAGGCCGCCGCCGATCAACCCACCAGCACCGTGGCCCTGATCGACTGGCAGACACCTGAGGCCAACGACTTCGCCATTGCTGAGGAAGTCACTCTGAAGGGCCATCAAGAGCGGCGCCCCGATCTGGTGCTCTACGTGAACGGTATCGCCGTCGGCGTGATCGAGCTCAAGCGCAGCAGGGTGAGCATCGGTGATGGCATTCGCCAGAACCTCTCCAACCAGCAGCCGCAGTTCAACGCCTGGTTCTTCGCCACCAACCAGCTGGTCTTTGCCGGCAACGACACCGAGGGCCTGCGCTATGGCGCCATCCTCACACCGGAGAAGTTCTTCCTCAGCTGGAAGGAAGACGAAGCCGATAACAGCCGCCTGAAGATCGATAAATACCTGCTCAAGATCTGCCGAAAAGATTGATTGATTGAGCTGATGCGCGATTTCGTGCTCTTCGATGCCGGCATCAAGAAGCTGCCACGGGTGCATCAGTACGTCGGCATCAAGGCGGCCCAGCAACATGTGCTCAACCACCAAGGCGGCATCATCTGGCACACCCAGGGCAGCGGCAAGAGCATTGTGATGGTGCTGTTGGCCCGCTGGATCCTGGCCACCAACCCCCATGCCCGCGTGGTGGTCATCACCGACCGCGACGAACTCGATACGCAGATCGCAGGCGTGTTCGGTGGCGCGGGCGAAACCATCCATCGCACCAGCAGCGGCAGGGATCTGATGCAGGCCTTGGGCAAGCCCACGCCTCGCCTGCTCTGCTCCCTGGTCCACAAGTACGGTGTTCGTGGAGTCGATGACTTCGAGACCTTCCTTCAGCAGCTCCAGGCCCAACCCAGTCGAGCAGTAGGTGAGCTGTTCATCTTTGTGGATGAGTGTCACCGCACCCAGAGCGGCAAGCTGAACCGTGTGATGAAGGCGTTGCTGCCGGAGGCGGTGTTCATCGGCTTCACCGGCACTCCCCTGCTCAAGAAAGACAAGGCCACCAGCCTGGAAGTCTTCGGCGGCTACATCCACACCTACAAGTTCAGCGAAGGCGTGGAAGATCAGGTCGTGCTCGACCTGGTCTACGAAGCCCGCGACATCGATCAAAGGCTCAGTTCACAGGAGAAGGTGGATCAGTGGTTTGATGCCAAAACTGCCCGGCTCAATCCCTGGCAGCAGCGCGAACTCAAGCGCCAGTGGGGCACCTTGCAGTCGGTGCTGAGTTCCAAAGCACGGACGAACCGGATCGTGGCCGACATCCTCTTTGATTTCTCCGTGCAACCACGGCTGGCAAGCCAACGCGGCAATGCCATCCTGGTAGCCTCCAGCATCCACGAGGCCTGCCGTTACTTCGATCTGTTCAATCAGACTGAGCTCAAGGGCAAATGTGCCGTGATCACCTCCTACGACCCCCAAGCGAAAGACATTACCAAGGAAGAGGTGGGCACAAACACCGAAACCGACAAGCAGTTCATCTACAACACCTACACCAAGTTGCTTGATGGCATCGCAGCCCAGCCGGGAAGGACCCGTACGGAAACCTTCGAGGAACAAGCCAAGCAGCTGTTCATCAACCAGCCTGCCCAGATGAAGCTGCTGATCGTGGTGGACAAGCTGTTGACGGGATTCGACGCCCCCTCCTGCAGCGTGCTCTACATCGACAAGGCGATGCAAGACCACGGTCTCTTTCAGGCTATCTGTCGCACGAATCGCCTTGATGGCGACGACAAGCCCTACGGATGCATCGTGGATTACAAGGATCTCTTCAAGAAGGTGGAAAACGCCATTGCGGTGTATTCCAGCGATGCCCTCGACCACTCCGCAGGCGGTGCTGATCCCGATGTTCTCCTCCAGGACCGCCTCACCAAGGCAAGGGAGCGGCTGGAGGAGGCGATGGAGCAGGAGGCACTTCTTGCTTTGCCTGTAGCACCGCCGATGGACGAGCTGGCTGTCTTGCATCACTTCTGCGGCAATTCCGAATGCGCCGAATCCCTGCAAGAGCGAGAACTTCTGCGGATGGCCTATTACAAGGCGGTGGCTGATCTCACACGAGCCCATGCCGCCATTGCCAATGAGTTGGTGGAGGCGCGTTACTCAGCGGAGCAGGCCTCCCGCATCACGCGCCAGCGCGACAAGGCCCTGGACTGGAGGCAGGTGATACGGCTGGGAGCTGGCGAAAACCTTGACCTCAAGGCCTATGAAGCCGACATGCGCTACCTCATTGATATCTACATTGAAGCTGACCTGTCTCGCAAGATCTCTGCGTTCGACGATATCGGCCTCCTGGAGTTAATCGTCAAGACGGGAGTGGCCGAGGCCATTCAGCAGCAGTTCGGAAAGGGGGCTGTCAATCGCTAGGTCGTGGCCGAAACGATCGAGGGCAATGCCCGGCGCACCATCAACAACGAGCATGCCAACAACCCGGCCTTCTACGACAGGATGTCGAAGCTGCTTGATGACATTATCCGCTTTCGCAAGCAGCAGGCTGAGGCCTATGAGGAGTATCTCCGGCGTGTAGCTGACCTGGCTCGCCAGCTGGTCAAGAAGGCAACAAACGACTGCCCGGCCGCCTTGGATACCGATGGGAAACGTGCGCTCTGGAATAATCTAAATGGCAATCTCGAACTGACACTACGCATCGATAGCACCGTGCGTCAGATACGACCGGATGACTGGCGCGGCGTACAGTCCAAGGAACAGTTGATCAAGGCCGCCCTTTTTGGTTTGCTCCAGAACGCGGAAGAAGTGGAGCGGCTATTCCCTATCCTCGTGGCCCAGAGCGAGTACTGATGGCCCAGGTTTATCCCAGTCATCAGCTATTGATCGGAGCCCTGTCCGTAGAGGTCACCGCCAAGCCGATCAAGCACCTTCACCTTTCAGTTGTTCCTCCCTGCGGCGCCGTGCGTATCTCGGCCCCTGAGGGGATGAGCGCTGACCATGTGCGGGCTTATGCCATCGGCAAGCTCGCATGGATTCGTCGGCAGCAAGCAAGGTTTCAGAAGCAACAGAGAGAAAGTCCAAGGCTGGTCGTTGAGCGGGAATCCCACCACCTCTGGGGCAGTCGCCTGTTGCTGGAAATCCGGAACGTCAAGGCGGCTCCCAAAGTTGCAGTTCACCCCAGGAAACTGGTCTTATTCGTTCGGCCCGGATCGACAGCCGAGAAACGGCAGACCATTCTCGCTGGCTGGTATCGGAGCGAACTTCGAAAGGAAGCCACGATCCTGATTGACAAGTGGCAACAACGACTCAATGTGCAGGCCAACAAACTCTTCATCCAGGCAATGACACGTCAATGGGGGAGCTGCAATCCGGCATCTGGAAACATCCGCTTAAATACCCAACTGGCTCAGAAGCCAAAAGAATGCCTTGACTACGTGGTACTCCACGAACTCGCCCATCTACGCGTACCGAGCCATGGCGAAGAATTTATTGCATTGTTGGATAACCATCTACCAGAATGGGAAGAACGGCGTCGGTTACTGAATACCTTGCCGCTTCTCTGCAGCTGATCAGAAACGTCCATCTCTCTGACGGGATCACCAACCCGGACCTTTCTGGCAATCAATCTTGTGACCATCGAGATTCACGCTGTGTGAGGTCGCTAGTGATGTTTGCTGTACTGACTGAGTGGGCGCCGATCCATGCCTCCGTCATGGCCCTCAGCGACGAGCTGGAGGGGCTCCTGACCGAGAGGGTTCACAGGAACCCTGATTCAGTTCACGAGTCGTTCACTGAACTGAGACGAGAACATGCAACGCGCGGGTTGGCCTGGGCCCTCAGCAGTGGCCCCAGCGGAGCAAGGATCTAGAACGGCTGCGAAGGTTTGCTTTCTCACCAGGTCATTCAGCGATCAACAGCTGCTGGAGGTGCTGCTGATCGCTGAGGCCACCGAGAGCGATGTGGCATGTTCGGCGGTTTTAGATCCCCAGGCAGCGAGGCGGCCAATGATTGCGTTTCTTTGAGGTCTGGTAGGTGGTGACGTAGGCCCACTGCGCCAGAAGTGCCTTGATCAACCGTTCCGCCTTGCCGTTGGTCTGCGGCGTGTGGGGCTTGGTGTGGATGCGTTTTAGATTTCAGTGCCTGACAGGCTTTTCGCCGGTCACCGGAGCGGTGGGCGGATCCGCTGTCCGAGAGTACCCGCTGGCAGGTGATCCCCTGTTCTTCGAACCATCCGACTGCACGGGCCAGAAACCCGACAGGCATGGCTTTCTAATCGTCTGCGAGCACCTCGACGTTTTTGCCAGAGCGCACCTATCGGTGCGACGGCCAGGCGGGTGGTGTCGCCGGTGATCCGATGGCCGACAGGCTCGAAGCAGGCCAGCTGTTACTCCTTCGGAGAAGCCTGCGGCTTGGTGTCGACATGGATCATGTCCCCGGGGCGCTCCTACAGGTACCCCCGCACCGGAGGCTTGGGCTCCAGGTTTTTCATGAGCTGGCCAAGGCGGTTCACGGTGCCGCAGAAACAGGAGGCCATTGACCTGTGCCTGCACGAGGACTTCTTGCAGTGCCGTCGCTGAGCGGCTCGGCCTTCTTTCCAACAGCCTGGCCCTCTGGGTGCGTCAGGAGCAGATCAATCGCGCTCAGGGACGTGATGATGGGCTCTGGTCTGTGCACTATCGCTTTCTGTGATGTCGTTGACCCTGGCTGAACGCTCTGCCTTTCATCAGGATCCCTGCCTGCCGGGTCACCACGACCCCTACCCCATCTATGCCGCCCTGGCTGCAGAAAGCCCGGTGCACTGGTGTGAAGGTCCGCAGATGTGGATCATCCTCGGCCACCCCGAGGCTGTGGCACACATGCACGATCCACGCTGCAGCCGCCAGCGCCACCTCGACAAACTGATCGATCGCCTCGGTAGCGGCCACCTCTTCCATGACCAGAAGCTCGACATCCCTTACATGGACGGGGAACCCCACGCACAGGTTCGACACCACGTGATGGAAACCTTCCGCGGCATCGACATCCCTGGGCTGGAGGCCTTCACGCGCCGCTTCATCGCCGAGCGCCTCGATCGGATCTCGCCGGGGAGGGCCTTCGATCTGGTGCCCCTGCTGGCCGATCCACTGCCGGTGGCCGTCACCAGCGAGCTGATCGGTGTTCCACCCGATCTGCAGCAGGAGGTGCTCATGCATGTGCCTTCCTTCGTGCGAGCTCGGGGTCTCACCCAGACGGAGCAGACCACAGCGGCAGGGGATGGCGCCATCGATATCTACCGCCGTTTCTTCCTGCCCCTCATTCATGAGCGCCGCGCCAGTCCCCAGGACGATCTGCTCAGCCGCCTGATGGTCGATCCCCACCATGGCCGGCCCATCAGCGATGAGCAGCTGCTGCTGTTCATTTCGAGCAACTTCTACAGCGCCAGCGTCTTCACCCTGCGCCTGCTGGTGGGCACCATCGCCTGGGCGATGGCCAGCCATCCCGCCGCCTTCCAGCGGCTTCGCAACGACAGCTCCCTGCTCGACACGGCACTGGAGGAGGTTGTGTGCTGGGATCCACCCGCCCAGGCCCTCAATGCCAGTGTGGCCACCGAGCCGATCGAACTGGCCGGTCACACCATCCCCGCCGGCGACTCGCTCACGGCCCTGGTGGGAGCGGCCAACCGTGATCCGCGGGTGTTCCCTGATCCGCAGGTGTTCCGGATCGAGCGGGATCCCAACCCCCATGTGAGCTTTGCTCCGGGCCTGCACCAGTGCCTCGGACGCCAGCTGGCGCGCCTTCAGGGCCGTGCCGTGCTCGAGGCCTTCCGGCAGCGTTTCAGCGCCATCCACTGGCAGGAGGCGGCCTCCCATCGCTTCGTGGGTGATCGCTTCCGCGGCTTCGATCGGCTGATCCTCGAGGTGGAGTGAGCTCCTGAACCGGAATCCCTCCCAGCCCGCATCCCTGCCGCCGATTGCCCTGCTGGCTCTGGCGGTGGGAGTGAGCGTGGCCAATCCCTTCTACAGCCAGTCGCTGCTGCCGCCGATCGCCGCCGCTCTGGGCCTGACCGCCGGCACCGCGGTTCTGGTACCGGCTGTCACCCAGTGGGGGCTGTCCGCGAGCCTGCTGCTACTGCTGCCCCTGGGCGACCGGCTGGAACGGCGCCGGCTGCTGGTGGGGGCCTCCCTCGGCATGGCGGTGGCCTGCCTGGCGATCGTGATCGCCCCGGACTTCGCTCAGCTGCTGCCTGCCTTCTTTTTGGTGGGCCTCTTTGCCCTGGTGCCTTACCTCCTGCCACCGTTCGTCGCCCAGCTCACCCCGGAATCCCAGCGCGGGCAGGTGCTCGGCACCCTGCTCAGCGGACAGTTCAGCGGGCTCCTGCTGGCGCGCACCTTCAGCGGGGTTCTGGCCGAGCTGGCGGGCTGGAAGACCATCTATGCCGTGTCTGCCGTTCTGATGGTGGCCGTGGCGGCCCTGTTCCGCACCCGCTTGCCCCGCCAGCGCCCAGCCTCTCCTCCGGGCTACCTGGCCCTGCAGCGTTCGCAACTTCAGCTCTGGCTTCGCTACCCAGCCCTGCGGCAGGCCTGTCTGCGGCAGGCGCTTCTGTTCGGGGCCTTCATGGCCACATGGAGTGCGCTGGCCCTGCACCTGGCAGCGCCTCCGTGGCGACTCGGACCGGCAGCCATCGGCTGCTTCGGGCTGGTGGGCCTGGTGAGCATCTCCGCGGCCCGGCCGATCGGCCGGCTTGTGGACAGGCACGGCACTAAGCGGATCGTGCGGGCGGGCTGTGTGTTCGCTCTCGTGGGCCTTCTGCTGCTGGCTTTCGGAGCCTCCTCTCTGCCGGTCCTGGTGATCGGCATGGCCTGCCTCGATCTGGGGGTGCAGGGCGCCTATGTGGCCCACCAGACCACCGTGCTCTCCCTGGACGCATCCGCCCGCACCCGTCTGGGGACCTGGCTGTTCTTCACCGCCTACCTCGGCGCCGCCCTCTGTTCGCAGCTCGTGGCCCATGCCTGGGCCAGCTGGCAATGGCATGGGAACGCGGTCTTCGCCGCCAGCCTGGTCCTGCTCGCCCTGCTGATCCCGACCTCCGACTGACCAGAACACGGTCCACCAGGGTGCTCGTCGCACCTGAGACACTGGGCTCAGCCGAAGGATTCCCTCGTTGCTGGATCCGCTGCCCCGCCCACGTCCCTCGATCTCGAGCGGCTGCCGCAGCAGTTCCTACTGCCACCGGCCCTCACCGAGCTGGTCCAGCGGCAGAACCGGGTACGAATATATGCCCCAGCTTCCTCACGAAGCTCCCCGGCAGCTTCGTCTGAACCAGTCAGCGCCGCAGCAGGAAGCCGAGCGGCATCGCTAATAGCGCCACCGCCAGGGCCGCCAGGGCCATCCCCACCGAAGCCGCCGCGCCGGTGAGTTCTCCCTCTCGCAGAGCCTGGGCGGTTCCCTGGCCACTGGAAATTGTTCCCAGGGCCAGCCCCCTGGCCAGCGGGCTGCGGATCCCCAGCCGGCTGAGCAGGGCCGGTCCCACCACCGTGCCCAGCAGTGCGGAAGCCACCACGATGCCGGCCACCACCGGCGGATCGGCTCCCACGTCGTTCGCCAGGGCGATGGCCACCGGAGCCGTGGCGCTCTTGAGCCCGAGCGCCCCCTGCAGCGGTGCTGCCAGCCCCAGCAGCCGGGCCAGCCCTACCCCGGTAAGCATCGCCACCAGCGTGCCGCCCAGCACCGCTCCAACCACTCTGGCGCCATGGTCGATCAGCACCTGCCGGTGGCGGTGCAGGGGAACCGCAAGCGCCACGGTGGCGGGCCCCAGCCACCAGGTGATCGCGGCGCTGGCTTCGCGGTAGCCCTCCAGCCCGAGGCCGCCCAGCGTGATGGCCAGCATCACCAGCGGCGTGCTCAGCAGCACAGGCACCGTGAGCGGGGAGGGATGGCGGTGGCCGATCCAGCGGCTGAGTCCGTAGGCCGCCAGCGTCACCCCTACCCCGACCAGCAGACGCATCACGGCGAGGCCATCGGCTTGGCCGGCGACGAGCGCCAGGAACCGATCCAGCCCGCCGCGGCGATACCCGCCGCCGTGCTCAGTCCGATCACCAGCAGCAGGGCCAGTCCGTGCTCCCGCAGCAAAGCCGCATAGGCGAGCAGCCCCACGGCGATCGGCACGAAGAAGAAGGCCAGGTGCCGGTTGAACAGTCCCGCGCCGGTGCCGATCCACGCCTCCCGCACCAGCCCCGTGCTCAGCAGCAGGCTCAACAGCAACATGCCCACCAGATTCGAGGGCAGGGCCAGCGGCAGGTGTGGCGATAACACCCGGGCGAGCTGGTCGAGCCCCACCAGCAACCCAATCTGCAGCGCCAGGCGGGCGGTTGCCGCCAGGGCGGTGGCCGCCGGGCCGTTCACAGCACCATCACCGGCGGCCGCCCGTGGCCCTGCTCCTCGCAGAGCTGCCAGTTGGTGTCGAGACGAGCCTTGGCGAAGACGATGCTGGCGATGCCGCCCTCTGCGTCGAGGTTGAGGTTGGAGCCGTGGATGTGCCAGCGCACCCGGGTGTCGTTCTCCAGGATCTGGAGGGTGTGGACCGATGAGGCCGGTTCGAACCGGAACGATCCCGCCCAGTTCATGAATTCTGACTCCAGGTCCATCCAAGACTCCGAGAAGGTGTTGCCCCAGACGCTGCCAGTGTGTATCTGCATCGGGCTCTCGAAACCGGCCTGGGACACGTTATCGGTGATCCAGATGTTGTCGCAGGGGAACACCTGCAGCATTCGCAGGAGGTTGCCGCCACCGATGTCCACGAAGGGGAGATCGTCGCCCCCGATCTGCACGGCGGTGGGGGCCCAATGGACCCATTCCCGCCTGATCGGGCGGTCGCCGTCTGGACTGGTGAGCAAGACCGAAACTGTCCTGTGGGATGGGCTCAGCCTTCATCCTGCACCTGGCCGGTCTCGGCACCGTTCTTCCCTTCGCGCCGATTGCTGCGTGAAGGTCATGAAGGCCTGAATCACTGGCTGTGGCCCCAGCCGATCACTGGCGTAGGTCTCCTGATCGCGCAGGAGTGAATCCATGCAGCGCCTTGGACTCGACTGATCTGGGCAGGCCCTGCCCTGGGCATCGAGAGACCCCAGCTCACTGCCCAACAACCGCCAGCCTTGCTGCCGTGGGCTCCAAGCGGGATGGCCAACGTCAGCACTCCACCCGTGATGAGAGCGGTGGGCAGATCGCTGTCACGGATGCACTCGCCCCAGAGTTCCCACGGGGTGAGCGGAAGGGGGAAGATGATTGCTGCTCCTGGTCGAGCAGGCTAGGTGGGTCGATCATGGAGACAGGGGCTCACTGTGGACGCCCCGCTTGATGAGAAGAGGCCAGCACGTGCTCACCGGGGGGCGACTTGGCCTGTGGAACCCAGCCGAGATCTTTTCTTCCTGGATGTCCGCCCATCAGGATCGAGACCAGAGTCTTCTTGAGCGGCGGAACCCATCTTGACAACCATTCTGTGATGGTGGAGCCCGGCAGCTTTTGCCAGGCTGTCGGCGGTGCTGGTGCGGATTGGCAGTGTTGATCGGGTCTGCCTTGGGAGCACCATTGGCACACCACGCCGACCTCACCCGGAGCGGAGCCTTCGTGGCCCGCTTCGAGCTGCCGCCAAGCGGCTCCGGCCCGTTGGACGGCCTGAGCTTCGCGGTGAAGGATCTGATCGATGTGGCGGGCTGGACGACCAGCTGCGGCAACCCCAGCTGGAGGAACTCCCATCCCCCTGCTGCCGTCCATGCCGTCTGCGTCGAGCAGCTGCTGCAGCTCGGTGCCCGCTGTGTCGGCAAGACAGTGAGCGATGAGCTGGCCTTCAGCCTGCTCGGCCAGAACCACAGCCGATTCACTTCCCCTGGCTGGTGGCCGAGTCCGTGCCTCACCGCCATGAGAGCCTTGGCGGCAGTGACGATCCGAATGGTTTGAAGAGGGAGGAGATTGGCCTGGAGGGGCAGATGCTGGGCGTTGCCGATACCGTCGAAGCGATGGCCACCCATCGGCCCTACCGCTTCTCCAAGGGCATCGAGGCGGCCCTGGCCACGATCGAGGCCGGCAAGGGCAGCCTCTACGACCCAGCCGTCGTGGACGCCTGCCTGCGGCTGTTCTGGCAACAGGGCTATCAGCTGCCGAACCCAGAGAAGCGGCGGGAACTCTCCGCCCCGGCTGCCACCCCCTTGGCCAACACAGAGTCCAAAGGCGAGCGCCATGGATGAAGCCGCCATTCCACGGCTGGAAGCCCTCAGCCGCGACTACAGCGAAACTCCGCGCCGCATTCTGTTCGTTCTCGGCTCCGGCGATCGGGCTGGCGCCGAGGTCTTTCGCCGCCTGGCGCCACTGCCTCACACCAGCATCGATCCCCAGCATCTCGAGGAGCTGGCTGCTGGCACCCGCCGCTCCCTGCCCCTCTCCACACCGATGCAGATGGTGCCGGAGATCGTGAGATCGCTGAGCCAGGCCAATGTGGCCATCTACCAGGTTCTGCTGCTGAGCAATGAGCAGCACGATCCGTGAAGATTCGCACGCTGTCTCTCAGTTCTGGGGTCCAGGTGGGTCGGTTCTGATCAGGGTGTGGAAGCAGCATCTTTGGGAGACAAGGGCA